>JAFVBC010000025.1 GCA_017480185.1 Bacteroidales bacterium | reverse complement strand
GGGGGTTCGAGTCCCTTCATCGGCTCGCCCTCACCTCAAAACAAAGAGTAACCAACCTCGAGGTGCAGACAAAAATAGCCAATGGGGAAGTCGCATAGTGGCAATTGCAACAGACTGTAAATCTGTCCTCGGAAGAGTTCGGTGGTTCGAGTCCACCCTCCCCCACAACGCCATGCGTGAAAGCGGAAGTAGCTCATTTGGTAGAGCGATAGCCTTCCAAGCTATAGGTGGCGGGTTCGAGCCCCGTCTTCCGCTCCAGAAGTCATGGTGGTGAACGGTGGACCGGCCATATAGAAGCTTCGATAGAGGCATAAGCCGTAGTAGCTCAGTGGTAGAGCGCATCCTTGGTAAGGATGAGGTCGCCGGTTCAATTCCGGCCTGTAGCTCTCTTTTTGTGCCGCTTGCGGCGCGATAAAAGACTCAAATCGAGGACGCAATCCCAACATTGTTCGCCCTCGTTGAACGTGAAATAAAATAAACGAATTGTTAACATTTAATACGTATTAAACAATGGCAAAAGAAAAATTCGATCGTTCCAAACCGCACGTCAACATCTGCACCATTGGCCACGTTGACCACGGTAAGACCACTCTCACCGCAGGTATCACAAAAGTGTTGGCCGAGAAAGGTCTTTCAGAGGTTAAATCATTCGATTCTATCGACTCTGCTCCAGAAGAGAAAGAGCGCGGTATTACCATCAACACTGCTCACGTTGAGTATCAGACCGAAAAGCGTCACTACGCTCACGTTGACTGCCCTGGTCACGCCGACTATGTGAAGAACATGGTTACTGGTGCTGCTCAGATGGACGGTGCTATCCTCGTTGTGGCTGCTACCGATGGTCCTATGCCTCAAACTCGCGAGCACATCCTTCTCGCCCGTCAGGTTGGTGTTCCTCAGTTGGTTGTTTTCTTGAACAAGTGCGACCTTGTTGATGACCCCGAACTTCTCGACCTCGTTGAAATGGAAGTCCGCGACCTCCTCAGCAGCTATGATTTTGATGGCGACAACATTCCTATTATCCGTGGCTCTGCTTTGGCAGCCCTCAATGGCGAACCTGAAGGTGTGAAAGCTGTTGAAGAACTGATGGATGCTGTTGACAACTGGATTCCTGAGCCCGTTCGTCAGAAAGATAAAGATTTCTTGATGCCCATCGAGGACGTGTTCTCAATCACTGGCCGTGGTACTGTGGCAACTGGACGTATCGAAACTGGTGTTATCCACACTGGCGACCCCGTCGACATCATCGGTATGGGTGCAGAGAAGCTGAAGAGCACTGTCACTGGTGTTGAGATGTTCCGTAAAATTCTTGACGAAGGTGAAGCTGGCGATAACGTGGGTCTGTTGCTCCGCGGTATTGACAAGAACGAAATCCGTCGTGGTATGGTTATCGCAAAGCCGGGTTCGGTTAAACCTCACCATAAATTTGAGGCTGCTGTCTATATCTTGAAGAAAGAAGAAGGTGGTCGTCACACTCCGTTCCACAACAACTATCGTCCTCAGTTCTACTTCCGTACCACCGACGTAACTGGTACGATTACACTGCCTGAAGGACACGAGATGGTTATGCCGGGCGACAACTTGACCATTACTGTCGACTTGATTGCCGACATCGCTTTGAACGAGAACCTGCGCTTCGCTATCCGCGAGGGTGGCCGTACCGTTGGTTCGGGTCAGGTAACAAAAATTCTTGAATAATCCCTAATTGGATAAAAGGCAGAAACTCAAAACAAGTTTCTGCCTTTCGAGGGGCATAGTTAAATGGTATAATGACGGTCTCCAAAACCGTAGTTGGGAGTTCGATTCTCTCTGCCCCTGCAAAAACATAGATTGGAAATGTCAAAGTTTGGCGAATATGTGAAATCGAGCTACGACGAATTAGTGCACAAAGTGTCGTGGCCAACGTTTAAGGAACTGCAGTCGAGCGCCGTTGTTGTGGCCGTGGCTGCGGTTATCCTTGCCCTTATAGTCCTTGTCATGGATGTGGTGTTTGGCGTTCAGCCTTGGACTTGGAAGGGTATCTTGGGATACTTATACCACCTCCTTATCAGCCTTTTTGGTTGATTTGCTTGGTGTAGGCACCTTGCTTCCCAAATATTTTTTGAGGTGTCGTACAAGCAATTCTTGACCACTATTGTGTGTTGTGTCAAGTGTGTGGAGTTTGGTTTGAGTATATATCATTGTTTTTTTTCACTACAAATTAGCAATGGAGCAGCAGGAAACAAAATGGTATGTCGTTAGAGCAATCAGCGGCAAGGAGAAGAAAGCAAAGGAGAACATTGAGAAAGTTATAGCCGAACGTGGCTGGACTGTTGATGTGCCTACGGTGCTTATTCCCACCGAACAGATAGTTGCCATTCGCAGCGGGAAAAAAGTTGTTAAAGATCGCAACTATTTCCCAGGCTACGTCATTGTTGAGGCAAGAATGCGCGACGAGATTGAAGCCGTCATTCAAAATACCCCTAACGTGATTGACTTCCTGCGTGAGCGTGCGGGCAAACCTACGGCCATGCGTCCAACAGAGATTAAACGCATCCTTGGAGAAATGGATGCACAGGTTGATGGCATCGATGTCATGAACCGTTTCATTGTTGGTGAGGCTGTGAAGGTGATTGACGGACCGTTCAACAGCTTCAGCGGTATTGTTGATGAAGTCAATGAAGAGAAGAAGAAACTGAAAGTCACTGTTAAGATTTTTGGTAGAAAGACTCCTCTTGAGTTGGGCTTTGCTCAAGTGGAAAAAGAACAATAAAGCATCAATTAAACCTTTTTAACGCTTAAATCAATGGCAAAAGAAGTTGCAGGATTGATTAAATTGCAAATCAAAGGTGGTGCAGCCAACCCTGCTCCTCCCGTCGGACCCGCTTTGGGTGCGAAGGGTGTGAACATTATGGAGTTCTGCAAGCAGTTTAATGCTCGTACACAGGATCAGGCCGGAAAGATTGTTCCAGTCATCATCACTGTCTACACCGATAAATCCTTTGACTTTGTACTTAAAACACCTCCTGTCGCCGTTCAGTTGAAAGAGATGTCGAAGGCTCAAAAAGGCTCGGGTGAGCCTAATCGAGTCAAGGTGGCATCTGTCACCTGGGAACAGGTGCGCCAGATTGCAGAAGCCAAAATGCCCGACCTCAATTGTTTTACGGTTGAGAGCGCAATGAGCATGGTGGCTGGCACCGCAAGAAGCATGGGTATCACTGTAACAGGCGAGAATCCGCTAAACAAGTAACAAAGTTTTGTATCATGTGGAAGCACAATTGAGATTTCAGTGTTGTGCGTTGACCACTAAAACAGAAGAAAATGGCAAAATTAACCAAGAAACAGAAAGAGGCAATTGCCAAATTCGATGGCAGCAAAACCTATTCGTTAGAGGAGGCTGTCAGCATTGTGAAAAACATCACTTACACCAAGTTCGACGCATCGGTTGATATTGATGTGCGTTTGGGTGTCGACCCTCGTAAGGCCAATCAGATGGTGCGTGGCAGTGTAACACTGCCTCACGGCACTGGTAAGCAAGTGCGAGTATTGGTGCTCTGCACCCCTGAAAAGGAAGAAGAGGCCAAAGTTGCAGGTGCTGATTACTACGGTCTTGATGAATATATAGACAAGATTAAGAAAGGGTGGACAGATGTTGATGTGATTATCACCATGCCCAGTGTTATGCCCAAGGTGGGTGCACTCGGTCGCATACTCGGACCTCGTGGCTTGATGCCTAACCCCAAGACGGGAACCGTTACAATGGAGGTAGGCAAGGCTGTACAAGAGGCTAAGGCCGGTAAGATTGACTTTAAGGTCGACAAGTTCGGTATTATTCACACCGCTGTTGCAAAGTGTTCGTTTGACAATCAGAAGATTGTTGAAAATGCACGTGAGGTTCTTCAGATGATTATGAAACTGAAACCATCGGCTGCAAAAGGAACCTATGTGAAGAGTATTGCTATTTCGAGCACGATGAGCCCAGGTGTGAAAGTTGACACCAAAGCCGCCACCTTGTAACCATTTAACTTAAAGAAACATTATGAGAAAAGAACAGAAAGACCAACTGATCGATTCCTTATGCGAGGAGATTAAGGCCTATCCGTTGATTTACATTGCCGATATCGGAGGTTTGAATTCGGTACAGACAAGTAAATTGCGTCGTGCTGCTTTCCGCAAGGAGGTGAAACTGGAGGTCGTTAAAAACACTCTGCTCATTAAGGCTCTCGAAAAAACAGGTATGGACTACAGCCCGTTGTTCGAGGTCATTAAGGGTGAGACTGCCATAATGCTTTCGAACACCAACAATGCTCCTGCTAAGTTGATAAAGGACTTCCGCGCAAGTGAGAAGACTGCAACCAAACCCGAACTGAAAGGTGCGTATGTTGAGGAGAGTTTCTACGTAGGAGCTCAACACCTCGACGAACTTGTTAATATCAAGTCGAAGAATGAACTTATCGCCGATGTGGTTATGTTGCTGCAATCGCCGGTTAAGAATGTCTTGTCGCAACTCCAGTCGGCAGGTAACACCATCACTGGTGTGTTGAAAACATTGGAAGAAAGAGAAGCCTAACGGAAAAGTTAGGAAAAGAAGGATTGCCCATCCTCAAAGGGCACAATAAAAAGTATTAAACAAACAATAAAACAATAAAAAGTCATGGCAGACATTAAAGCTATCGCTGAAGAATTGGTAAACCTTACCGTTAAAGAAGTTAAAGAACTTGCTGACGTTCTGAAAGAGCAATACGGCATTGAACCCGCCGCTGCTGCTGTTGCAGTTGCTGCTGCTCCCGCCGCAGGTGGTGCCGCCGCTGCAGAAGAGAAGACTTCGTTCGACGTTATCCTGAAAGGTGTGCCCGATATGACCAAGAAACTGGCTGTTGTGAAGGCTGTTAAGGATATGGCTTCGTTGGGCCTGAAAGAGTCGAAAGAACTCGTTGACGGTGCTCCTAAGACCGTTAAGGAAGGTATTTCGAAAGATGAGGCTGAAAGCTTGAAGAAAGCCCTTGAAGAGGCCGGCGCAGAAGTTGAGATTAAATAGTTGGTCGAAACTTCCAACCAATACGAGGAATAGTGCCTCCAAACATGTTTTGGAGAGCCTATTCCTTGTTGCTATGAACTTTGTTGATAGCCGATAGTTCCTCTATATGGCCAATCCTTGAGATTGGTTTACTCATCTCCTTTCTGATTTCAATTTTTGAATACGAAAAATCATAGTCCCTTGGCAAAGAACGATCCAACAGTAGATAATTTCGCGTCGGTTAGGAAATTTGAATACCCTGATTTTCTTGATATTCAGGTGTCTTCATTCAAAGATTTCTTCCAAATAGAGACAGATCCCGATAATAGGAAAAATGAAGGCTTGTATAGGGTTTTCAAGGAGAATTTCCCTATATCCGACGCAAGGAACAATTTTGAGTTAGAATTCTTGGATTATTACATTGACCCCCCTCGCTATTCTATAGAGGAATGCATTGAAAGAGGTTTGACGTATAGTGTGCCTCTGAAAGCCAAGATGAAGCTCAGTTGTAAAGATCCCGATAACGAAGATTTTCAAAATGTAGAACAGAGTGTTTATCTCGGGATGATTCCCTACATGACCCCCAAGGGAACGTTTGTTATAAATGGGGCAGAGCGTGTTGTAGTAAGCCAGTTGCACCGCTCGCCTGGAGTGTTTTTTAGCACCCAATTCCATTCAAATGGAACACAACTGTATTCTGCTCGTATAATACCCTTTAAGGGCTCGTGGATGGAGTTTACTACAGATATAAACAACGTTATGTATGCTTATATCGATCGCAAGAAGAAACTCCCAATAACCACGCTGCTTCGTGCTATAGGTTATGAGTCGGATAAAGATATACTGGATATCTTCTCATTGGCAGAAGAGGTAAAGGTTAATAAAAATAACCTGAAAAAGATGATTGGCAAAAAACTCGCAGCTCGTGTTGTGGACAGCTGGACTGAGGATTTTGTCGATGAAGACACTGGTGAGGTGGTTTCTATGGAACGCACCGAGGTGGTGATAGAGCGTGATGTAGAGTTGAGAGAGGAGCACATTGATAAGATTTTAGAACTCGACGTAAAATCTATCCTTGTACGTGTAGAGGATAAGGATGGTGTAGACTATTCTGTCATCTACAACACTTTGAAAAAAGACACGGCAAATAATGCCCAAGAAGCGTGTGAATTCATTTATCGGTTGCTGCGTAATGCCGAGCCACCAGATGCGGAAACAGCACGTAGTGTGATAGAAAAGTTGTTCTTCTCAGAAAAGAGGTACGACTTGGGTGAAGTTGGGCGTTATAGAATAAATACAAAACTCAGCCTTAATGTCCCTGACAGCGTTAGGGTTCTTACAAAGGAGGATATCACTTCCATCATCAAATATTTGGTTGAACTAATCAATCAAAAGGCTGAAATTGATGATATAGACCACTTGTCAAATCGTCGTATTAGAACCGTTGGAGAGCAGTTGTCAAATCAATTTGGCGTTGGCTTGGCTCGAATGGCGAGAACGATAAGGGAGAGAATGAACGTTAGGGACAACGAGGTCTTTACTCCAACAGAATTAATCAATGCAAAGACTCTGTCTTCAGTCATAAATTCATTCTTTGGAACCAATCAACTTAGCCAGTTTATGGACCAAACCAACCCCTTGGCAGAGTTGACACACAAACGTCGTATATCGGCATTGGGTCCTGGAGGATTATCTCGCGAGAGGGCTGGCTTCGAGGTACGTGACGTGCACTACACTCACTACGGTCGTCTTTGTACTATCGAAACCCCAGAAGGTCCGAATATTGGTCTTATTTCATCCTTGTGCGTTCATGCCAAGATAAACGCATTAGGTTTCATAGAAACTCCCTATCAGAGAGTTGTCAACGGCCAGGTGCAGATAAATGAGGATCCTATTTATTTGTCTGCAGAGGCTGAAGAAAACAAGACTGTGGCCCAAGCAATCACTCCACAGGATGCAAATGGCAATATTACAATTGCAAAAGTTAAAGCTCGTAGGCAGGCTGACTTCCCGATAGTATCACCAGAAGAGGTAGATTTGATGGATGTCGCGTCTAATCAGATTGCATCTATTGCCGCATCTCTTATTCCTTTCTTGGAGCATGATGACGCCAACCGTGCATTGATGGGTTCAAACATGATGCGTCAGGCTGTTCCTCTACTCAATCCGGAAATTCCAATTGTTGGTACAGGTATTGAACAATCTGTTGCGCACGACAGTAGAGTGCTGTTGAATGCAGAGGCAGACGGTGTGGTTGAATATGTTGATGCGAATAAAATAGTCATCAGACATAACCGTACGGAAGATGAACGTTTGGTCTCGTTTGATGATGATCTGAAGGAATATCGACTCACGAAATATCAAAGAACGAATCATTCTACCGCCATAAATTTGAGACCTATTGTTAAGAAAGGTGAGCGTGTTGAGAAAGGTCAAGTGTTGTGCGAGGGATATGCAACCCAAGGAGGTGAATTGGCTCTTGGGCGCAACATGATGGTGGCTTTTATGCCGTGGAAGGGATACAACTTTGAGGATGCTGTTGTTATATCGGAGAAGGTTGTCCGTGAGGACATCTTTACGTCTGTGCATGTTGAGGAATTCACATTAGAGGTAAGAGAGACAAAACGCGGAAATGAGGAGCTGACAAGAGATATTCCTAATGTCGGTAATGATGCGACAAAAGACCTTGATGAAAATGGTATCATAAGGGTTGGGGCAGAAGTTAAAGAGGGTGACATCCTTATTGGTAAGATAACTCCAAAAGGTGAGACCGATCCTACCCCAGAAGAGAAGTTGTTGCGAGCAATATTCGGGGATAAGGCTGGAGATGTGAAAGATGCCTCTTTGAAAGTCCCTCCATCATTGCAGGGTGTTGTGATAGACACAAAACTTTTTGCAAGGGTTATAAGAGATAGAAAGGCAAGGGCAAAAGAGAAAGAGTTGTTGCAGCAGCCTGAAGAGCAGTTCAAGTTAGAAAGCAACGAATTGCTTGAAAAGTTGATGGGTAAGTTGCTCATAATCCTCAACGGTAAAGTTTCAAATGGTGTATACACATCGCACCATGAGGAACTCATCCCCAAGAAAGTTAAGTTCTCTGCAAAGACCCTCAAAAATATAGACTACACAGAGGTTAATCCCAATGATTGGACTACAGAAGATGAAGTTAATAGAAAGATAAAAGAACTCATCAACAACTATAACATCAAGTATAGGGAGATTTCTGGAAGATGCACTCGTAACAAGTTTGCTCTTACGATTGGCGATGATTTGCCGAGCGGAATAGTGCAAATGGCGAAAGTGTATATCGCTATGAAGCGCAAACTGCGTATTGGTGATAAGATGGCTGGTAGACATGGTAATAAGGGTATTGTATCAAAGATTGTCCGTGCAGAGGATATGCCATTTTTGGAAGATGGAACGCCGGTTGATATAGTACTTAATCCCCTTGGTGTGCCGTCTCGTATGAATTTGGGACAGATATATGAAACGGTCCTTGGCTGGGCAGGAAAGAAACTCAACAAGCGTTTCAAAACGCCCATATTCGATGGTGCCACATTGGAGCAGATAAATGGCTACATGGAGGAAGCTGGTTTGCCAGCAAATGGACGTACTTATCTATATGATGGCGAAACAGGAGACCGTTTTGACCAACCTGCCACTGTGGGATATATCTACATGTTGAAGTTGCATCACATGATTGATGACAAAATGCATGCACGTTCAATCGGCCCGTACTCGCTCATTACCCAGCAGCCTCTCGGTGGTAAAGCCAACTTTGGCGGTCAGAGATTTGGTGAGATGGAGGTCTGGGCACTTGAGGCCTATGGTGCATCGCACGTACTACAGGAGGTATTGACCGTCAAGTCAGACGATGTGGTAGGTAGGGCAAAAGCCTATGAGGCCATTGTTAAGGGCGACAACATGCCACCATCGGGCATTCCGGAGTCGTTCAACGTTTTGGTGCATGAAATACGTGGTCTCGGATTAGAGGTAACCTTTGATTAAAAAAAGTAAAGCTCAGTATAGAAATGGCTTTTAAGCAAGATTCACAATTAAAGACCGACTTCAACTCGATTACCATCAGTTTGGCTTCTCCCGAGTCGATTAAACGTCGCTCGTATGGGGAGGTTACGAAGCCGGAAACTATAAATTACAGGACATATAAACCCGAGAGAGACGGACTCTTCTGTGAGAGAATCTTCGGACCAACGCGCGACTGGGAGTGCCATTGTGGAAAATACAAACGTATACGCTACAAAGGTATAGTCTGCGATCGGTGTGGCGTTGAAGTAACCGAAAAGAAAGTACGTCGTGAGCGTATGGGACACATCGAATTGGTTGTTCCGGTGGCTCATATTTGGTTTTTCCGTTCTCTCCCAAACAAAATCGGAACGCTTCTCAATATTCCCTCCAAAAAACTTGATCAGGTTATCTACTATGAGAAATACATAGTACTCCAGCCTGGGAAAGCCGTACTCAACGACAACAGTGTTCAAAAACTGGATCTGCTGTCGGAAGAAGAGTACTACGCGGTGATTGAAAATCTTCCCGAAGGCAGTGAGCAACTTCCCGATAGTGACCCCGATAAGTTTATTGCTGGTATGGGGGCAGAGGCTCTGCGTAAACTTTTGATGGAATTGGATTTAGACCACCTGTCGTATGAATTGAGACATAAAGCCTCTACCGAGAGTTCTATGGCTCGCAAACAAGAGGCACTTAAGCGTCTAAATATCATTGAATCATTTCGCGATTCACAACGTCGTATGCAGGAGCGTGGCATGGACAACCGTCCCGAATGGATGATTATGGATATTGTGCCAGTCATACCTCCCGATCTACGTCCTCTTGTGCCACTCGATGGTGGCCGCTTTGCAACGTCCGACATAAATGAACTATATCGCAGAGTAATCATTCGTAACAACCGTCTTAAACGACTCGTCGAGATAAAGGCTCCAGAAGTCATTATGCGCAATGAGAAGCGTATGCTTCAAGAGGCCGTTGACTCGTTGTTCGACAACAGTCGTAAGGTGTCCAGCGTTAAGTCTGACACCAATCGCGCACTTAAGTCGCTTTCTGATGCGCTGAAAGGCAAGCAGGGACGTTTCCGCCAAAATCTGCTTGGTAAGCGTGTTGACTACTCTGGTCGTTCGGTCATCGTCGTCGGACCAGAACTCAAAATGCACGAGTGTGGTCTGCCCAAAGATATGGCAGCCGAACTCTTCAAGCCATACGTTATCAGAAAGCTTCTCGAACGTGGGCTCGTGAAAACAGTCAAGTCGGCTAAACGCATTGTCGACAGGAAAGAACCTGTGGTTTGGGAAATATTGGAGAATATACTCAAGGGACATCCAATACTTCTTAACCGAGCCCCTACGCTTCACCGCCTTGGTATTCAGGCATTCCAGCCACGTTTGGTCGAGGGTAAGGCAATACGTTTGCACCCTCTGGTCTGTACTGGATTTAATGCCGACTTCGACGGCGACCAGATGGCAGTGCATGTGCCAATGGGCAATGCTGCCATACTTGAGGCTCAACTTCTTATGCTCTCTACCCACAACATCCTTAACCCTGCCAATGGTGCTCCCATTACAGTGCCTTCGCAAGACATGGTTTTAGGCCTTTACTATATGACCAAGCCCAGAGTAACCACCTCTACCGAGGTCGTCAAAGGCGAAGGTCAACGTTTCTACTCGCCCGAAGAGGTAATCATTGCATACAATGAAAAGCGAGTCGACCTCAATGCTTGCATTAGTGTGCGGTTGGATATACCTCAAGGCAAAGATGAATATTCGTACATTAAGACCGACCGCACATTCACCGAAACGATAAAGGATGCTAAGGGGAATATTCTCACTGACGTTGATTGCGCCACCGATGCCGACAGGGCCATCCATTCGCGTACCGAGTTTGAGGTGAAGCGTGATGTTAATGGCAATGTGGTAGTTGACAAAAATGGTCACTATATCAAGACCAACCGTCTGCGCACTACGGTAGGCCGTGTCATATTCAATCAAGTTGTCCCGCAGGAATATGGCTACATCAACCAAGTTATGGGCAAGAAGTCGTTGCGCGACATTATAGGTGATATATTCACCGAATGTGGAAACGCCACTACGGCAGCCTTCCTTGACGATATCAAGAATATGGGTTACCGTCAAGCTTTCCGTGGCGGACTGTCTTTCAACTTAGGCGATGTTATTATACCTGCCGAGAAAGAGGCGCTGATTGACAAAGCAAACGAAGAGGTGGAAGAGGTTATGGCTCAGTATGCCATGGGTCTTATCACCAACAACGAGCGCTACAACCACGTCATTGACATTTGGACCAATACCAACAATCAGCTCACAGAGACGCTGATGAAGCAACTCAAAGGCGACAATCAGGGGTTCAACCCCATCTACATGATGTACGACTCGGGTGCTCGTGGTAGTAAAGAGCAGATCCGTCAGTTGTCGGGTATGCGTGGTCTGATGGCAAAACCTCAAAAGGCTGGTGCCACTGGAAACGAAATTATCGAGAACCCCATTATTTCTAACTTCAAAGAGGGGTTGTCGGTGCTTGAATACTTCATTTCAACTCACGGTGCTCGTAAGGGATTGGCCGACACTGCATTGAAGACGGCAGACGCTGGCTACCTTACTCGTCGTTTAGTCGATGTGGCACACGATGTTATTATCAACGAAGAAGATTGTGGAACCCTGCGTGGCCTCCCAACAACGGCTCTTAAGAAAGGTGAAGACATTGTGCAAACCCTTTCGGAGAAGATTTTGGGTAGAACTTCGGTTCACGACATTCGTCATCCCCTTACCAACGAACTTATTGCTCCTGCTGGCGCAGAACTTACAGAGGATATATGCCGCCGTATAGAAGAAGCAGGTATTGAGGAGGTCGAGATACGCTCTGTGCTTACCTGCGAATCGAAACATGGCGTATGTGCCAAGTGCTATGGTCGTAATCTCGCCACGGGCAAGATGGTGCAAAAGGGAGAGGCTGTGGGCGTCATAGCAGCACAGGCCATTGGCGAGCCTGGTACGCAGCTTACTTTGCGTACGTTCCACGTTGGCGGTGTGGCTGGTGGAAACATCGGTACAACATCCAGTCTGCAAGCGAAATATGATGGTACGCTCGTAATCGACGAATTGCGCTCCATACCTTATACCGATGATGAGGGTCGCACCTATCAAGTTGTGATGGGACGTTCGGCCGAAATGCGCATCGTTGATCCTCGTACCGACGTAACCCTGTTTTCGTCGCTCCTGCCCTATGGCGCAAAACTCTACAAAAACCCAGGTGAGACCATACAAAAGAACGACCTCATTGCCGAGTGGGATCCCTACAATGCCGTCATTATTTCCGATGTGGCTGGTAAAGTGTCGTTCGAAAATGTGGTTGAAAATGTAACCTATCGTGTTGAAAGCGACGCTCAAACAGGGCTGCAAGACAAGGTGGTCATTGAGTCGCGTCAGCGTGCAAAGAATCCCACCCTCAATATCGTTGATGACGAGGGTAGGGTACTTAAAGTCTACGATTTACCAGTTGGCGCTCATATCGGAGTTGAACAGGGACAAACCCTCAAGGCTGGCGATATAATGGTTAAGATTCCGCGTTCGTTTGGTAAAGCTGGCGATATTACTGGCGGTCTGCCACGTGTAACCGAGTTGTTCGAGGCTCGCAACCCGTCCGACCCCGCCATCGTAGCCGAAATAGACGGTATAGTGTCAATAGCCGAGAAACTGAAACGTGGCAACCGTGAAATCACCATCACGTCGAAGACTGGTGAGCAACGCTCCTACCTCATCCCCACGTCGAAGCAGATTCTTGCGCAGGATAGCGACTACGTCAAAGCTGGCACACCGCTGTCAGATGGTGCTATCACACCGGCCGACATTTTGGCAATTAAAGGCCCGATGAAGGTGCAGGAATACATAGTCAACGAGGTACAAGAAGTATACCGTCTGCAGGGTGTGAAAATCAACGATAAGCATTTCGAGGTAATTGTGCGTCAAATGATGCGCAAAGTCGAGATAGAAGATCCAGGCGATACCAACTTCCTTGAAGGCGACCTCGTGAACCGTCTCGACTTCAACGAAGTGAACGATGCCATCTTTGGCAAGAAAGTGGTTGAAGATGCTGGCGACAGCGAGACCCTAAAGAGTGGGCAAATAGTAACGGCGCGCGAACTGCGCGACGAGAATTCGGCCCTTCGTTGTCAGGACAAGAAGTTGGTTACGGCTGTCGATGCACGTCCAGCCACGTGTCGTCAGGTGCTACAAGGCATCACGCGTGCATCGTTGCAAACCAAGTCGTTTATCTCGGCCGCATCGTTCCAAGAGACCACCAAGGTGCTCACCGAGGCTGCTATCAATGCCAAGTGCGACACCCTCGAAGGTATGAAAGAAAACGTCATCGTTGGTCATCTGATACCTGCTGGTACTGGCTTGCGCGAATATCAAGACCTGATTGTGGGCAACGCTCCTTCAATCAGCGCTGAAAAAGAACAATAATCAATCATTAACCGAAAGGCAGCACTACTCAACTCCGTGAGCCGTGCTGCCTTTTTTCATATTTCAACCGTTATGGCAAACAACGAACACAACTTGAAATTAAACATCACCAACGAAGTGGCACAAGGCGTGTATAGCAACCTTGTGGTGGTGAGCCATCAACCATCGGAAATCGTCATGGACTTTGCCCAGATTATGCCTGGTACCGACGGAGCGGTGGTGCGTCAGCGCGTCATAATGAATCCTATTCATGCTCGTCGATTTTTGGCAGCTCTCTCCGATAATCTGAGCAAATACGAGAAACAATTTGGTAAGATAGAAGAGCCCACAGTGGGCGACACCGTGCCCTACGACATCATTGGCAAAGCATGAGCGCCCGTTGTGTATGGGCAGTGCGGGAGATTGAGGAAAGCGCGGATACCACTTTGCCGACCATTTTAGCCACACTGCCCGATACATGGCAGCGCTATGTTGTGGAGGTAAAACTGCCCATGGCCAGGTTGCAACGGGCAATGGTTGCAGAGTTGCTTCGGCATGTGTTGGCTCAACATCAGTTATGTGCCGATGTTCAAGGCATAGGGCATCTTGACAATGGGCTTCCTTTCCTGCCCGATTATCCCAACCTGTCGGTCTCTATCAGCCATTGCCGAAGGGCTGTGGCTGTGGCAGTAGCTGGGGGTACGCGTGTGGGCATTGACGTTGAGTCGCCTCGCAAACTATCTCCCGTGCTGATCAATAGGGTGCTTTCGGAGGACGAACGGCGCAGTTTGGCTGGTAGCGACCATTTCAACAAAGATTTTCTTTTACTTTGGACTCGTAAAGAGGCCGCCTTGAAGTGCTGTGGCACGGGTATCAAGGGCTTTGATAGTTTGGTCAATATAGAGCAAACATTCGCTGGCAGATGGGAACAACTCACTCTGCTACCCACTGACGTTGTAGGCCACCTGGCAGTCGATCAGCAATGGGCAGAGTGCCATAATGCTATGTGTGGCCAGAATAATTAGAGGCCGTGGTAATATTGGTGCAACAGGACAAAGCACTGTAGAAACTGTGCAACCACAAAAACTACGGTCGGATGACCGTTACGTGCCCCTGCAAGTCCAGTTTAACAATACGACTGCCTCGGTTGTTGCTCGACACAAAAGAGGGTAGGTCGGGTACACAAAAATCAACGGCGTTGCGTAGGTGAGCATCAATGTCGGCAAAGCAAGATGGCGATGCTTGCCCCGATAGGTTGGCCGAGGTGCTAACCAATGCCCTGTTGGCGCGAGAGATGACGGCTTCGCAAAAATGGTGGTGTGGTAAACGCACACCGAGCGACCCGTCGTCGGCCACCATCAGAGGGGCAATGTCAACCTTCAACACCTGTTGCCACACTTGTTGTGGCATTACCACCGTCGTCGGTCGCCCGTCGGTCGAGCACTCGGTCAGTAGTCTTACACCCTCGCTGGTCAACATGTTCTGGGCTACCAGCACAAGCATACTCTTGCTACGGTCGCGTCCTTTTATGGCATAAAGCCTTTCAATGGCCAAACTGTTGCCTGCATCGCACCCTATGCCCCAAATAGTATCGGTGGGGTAAAGCAAAGTCTGCCCACGAAGTATGGCGGTAACGCTATCGGCTATGATTACTTCTTCCATCATGGAGTGCAAAATTAGCAACAAATCGTCAAATGCCAATTGTCGGGACAACTGCCGAGCTGCACCGTAGCAAGTAGGGGTCAATTAAGGCCGTTCTTCAGTATTTCTTCAGTCAACCACTGAAGAAATACTGAAGAACGACTGAAGAACGGCCTTACTTGATCCCTACTTGACCCCTACTTGTTGCCTATTTAGATGGTAGTGGTCGGTGGGTTTGAGACACACTGTCTGAGCTATCGTAGGGTGGTTCTTTTGTGAGATGAGGCCACCGTTCGCCGACCTCAAACTAATCTTATGCCTTCATTGCGAAAGTTTTTGCATTCCGCACTAAAAAATGTATCTTTGCATGTTGCAGTGTACTTTGCTGTATTTTGTAGTAAGAAGGTAAAATATTATAAATCAAAACATTAAACATTATGTCAAAAGGACACCCTAAGGGACTTATTGCGGCTGCATTGAGTAATATGGGCGAGCGTTTCGGCTACTATATTATGAATGCGGTGCTACTGCTGTTTCTGTGCTCAAAGTTTGGAATCAGCGACCAAGTGGCCGGTATCATCTACGGCGTTTTCTACTTCAGTATCTACATCATGGCTCTGCCCGGTGGCATTATTGCCGACAAGTTGCAAAACTATAAGGGCACTATCATTGCTGGTTTAATAACGATGGCTGCCGGCTATGTGGCTCTGTCGATACCCACCACGGTTACGTTGGGCAATAAGACCATTGTGTTGGTGATGGTGTGTGCTGCACTGTTGCTCATTGCCTTTGGTAATGGTTTGTTCAAAGGCAATTTGCAGGCTATCGTTGGTCAGATGTACGACAATCTTGAGGCTGAAGCCGCCAAGGAAGGCCCCGAGGCATTGGCCGATGCAAAGGCTAAACGCGACCCGGGTTTCCAGATTTTCTACGTGTTTATCAATATCGGAGGTGTTATTGCACCGTTTGTGGCTCCATCGCTACGCCAATGGTGGCTGCGTGTTCACGACATGGCCTACAACTCAAATCTGCCTGCCCTCTGCCACCAGTATCTCAATAATGCCGATGGTATGGATGTGGTAAAACAGGCCAACCTTGCCACCTGGATGGCAGAAAGCAATGCCAATTTTGATCCCTCGAATATGACCGCCGCTTGCGAACAGTATCTGCAAGTGTTCAACGAAGGTGTGCACTATAGCTTCATTGCTTCGGTTGCCGCTATGCTCCTCTCGCTCTGCATCTTTATGATCTTCAAAAAACGCTTCCCCGCTCCCGCCAAGAAGAGCGAGAAAGAAGTGGTTGAATATACCGCCGAAGAGCGCGCAAGCATGGCTCGCGACATTAAACAGCGTATGGCTGGTTTGTATGCAGTGTTGGGCATTTGCGTATTCTTCTGGATGTCGTTCCACCAAAACGGACAGTCGCTCTCGCTGTTTGCTCGCGACTTTGTCAACTCTGAAAGCATTGCCCCCGAGGTGTGGCAGTTCCTCAACCCCGCATTGGTCATTCTGCTCACTCCCATTATCATGTGGATATTTGGCACCGCTTGGGGAC
The DNA here is from genome assembly GCA_017480185.1 of Bacteroidales bacterium. Taxonomy (GTDB): domain Bacteria; phylum Bacteroidota; class Bacteroidia; order Bacteroidales; family P3; genus Colimorpha. The sequence goes on along the minus strand of JAFVBC010000025.1, from coordinate 90,848 downwards.
GCAAATTCTCAACACCCAAGAAGATTACCATCGGTATGCTCTTTGCTGGTGCAGCCTATCTTTTCTTGATGATATTTAGCGTCAATATGGGTTATCCCTCGGGTAAGGATTTCTTGCAGCAGGACGCTGCCACCATCATGTCGATGAAGGCCGAGAGCTGGGTGCTGATTGTTACCTATTTCTTCCTCACGGTTGCAGAACTGTTTATCAGCCCACTGGGATTGAGCTTCGTTTCAAAGATTGCTCCCAAACACTTGCAGGGTATATGCCAAGGTCTGTGGCTCAGCGCTACGGCCATAGGTAACCTACTCATAATGATTGGACCCATACTCTTCAATGCTTTGCCAAAATTGTGGATGACATGGGCTGTGTTTATGATTGTGTGCTTTGTGGCAATGCTTATCATGTTCGGTATGCTTAAATGGCTCGAACGCATCACTGCACAGCAGCAATAATATTCGTAGTTTGCGGTTGAAAAGTTTGAAAGAACGGCCTGCTCGGTAGGCCAAAATATGTAAAAAGATTATGGAAACAAGAAAAGTATCGTTGCTTACGCCGGTCATAATGGCTATGCTATTCAACCCCATATTTGGCATATTGTCAATTATATATGCCGTTAAGGGTACCGAATTATATAAAAGACAGGATAAGGAGTTTGGCGACTATTATGCATTGATGTCGAAAAACTTCTTGATGCTGGGTTACACCGTGTCTATTATATTGATTACCGTGTTGCTTTTTGCCACCAATTTCTCGACTCCGTCGTTGATAGGTTTAGTAGCCTTAGGGGTGGCATCAATCATCACAATGCTCACGGTCGACATGTAATGTCTTGTGAACAAAGTGGTTTTGTTGATATAAACATCTTAATGAAATGCTGATATGACAAAGCGAATAACCCTTGCGTTGGTGGCCATGCTTATGGCATTGGCCACCAACGCCTTGCCAGTCTCGGTTGATGAAGCCCGACAAGTGGCTACCAACTTCTTTATTAGGCAAGGTGGCGCTGACAAGAGTATCAACTTGGTAGAGTGTTCTGCATCTCGTGGCTTGCGTCAGACCTACCTCTTTATTCCTGAAAATGGAAAGGGATTTGTATTGATCGCAAAAGACAATGTTGCACGTCCTATCTTGGGTTATTCGTTGGTCAACGAGTTCCCTGTAGATATAGCCCCAGCCACACGAGCCTGGCTTAACTGGTATGCCGACGAGATAGAAATGCAAATCTCGGTAGGCCATCCTGTTTCGGATGCTGTTACCAACGAGTGGCGCAACTTGTTGCAAGCAGATGTCGACGAGCCTGTGTTCGCTGTGGTTGTTGCACCAATGGTAACGACGCAGTGGAATCAGTCGCCCTATTATAACGAGTTGTGCCCGTATAACTCAACAGACAATTATCGCTGTGTGACGGGGTGTGTGGCTACGGCTACTGCACAGGTGATGAAGTATTGGAATCATCCTGTACAGGGTAAGGGTTCGGAATCTTATAGTAGCACGTATGGCACCCTTTCTGCCAACTTTGCTGCTACAACCTACGATTGGGCAAACATGCCCGTTAAGTTGACATCGACGAGTTCGACTGCACAAATCAATGCTGTTGCCACACTTATGTCTCATATTGGCGTGGCTGTTCACATGAGTTATGGACGGTCATCGGGTGCTGTTACGGCGTCGACATCGTCTGTAAGTGAAGTAACGGCTGAGCGTGCGCTCTTCACCTATTTTGGATATTCGAAATCGATACATAGCGTTAGAAAAGATTATGTGAGCGACTCGGTGTGGCAAGCGTTGCTCGATAACGAGTTGGCCAACAATAGACCGTTCCTATATAGTGGACGAGATTCAACCGGTGGCCACGCATTCGTGTGCGACGGTCGAAACAATGCCGGCTATTATCACTATAACTGGGGTTGGGGCGGCTATTGTGATGATTATTATCCAATAGATGCTCTCAATCCGGCTCCAGGAGGTATTGGAGGTAATGCTACCTATCATTTTAATTTGAAGCAGACGGCTATAATAGGTATATGCCCTGAAACAACCACTTCTGGTACTTTCACCCTTACCGCAAGAGCGGAAAACAGTAGCATGGGCTCGGTGTCAGGAAGTGGCACAAAGCGATATGGCGACACTGTGACGATGATGGCTACTGCTGCCTCTGGTTATAGGTTCTTACACTGGACTGATGGTATGAACTACAATCCAAGAACGGTTATTGTCGGAGGCAATGCTACCTACACTGCTGCTTATGCCCCACTTACGGGCGACACGTTGCAGTACGACAATGGTATATTCTACACTTCATGGAGCAACAAGTATTGGGGTATCAAATTTGAAGCTGCCGATTTGCGAGGACACACCTACTTTACGGCAGTTATGGCCTACTTGAAAAGTGGGTCGCACGATGTGAAGATATACAGCGGAACATCAATTAGCAGTGCAAATTTGATACAAAGTTTGACCTACAATAACACTACGGGTGAAGGCTGGAAGACTATTTCTATGCCACTGCCCATGGTGGTCGACAGTACGAAACCTTTGTGGATTACGTTGCACAATGCAAGTCAAGACTATCCAGCCACAACTTCGGTTTATTCGGGCAATAACAACTCGGCTTTCGTGTCAAGCAATGGTACCTCGTGGACTAATCCTTCCCAACGCACATTCCTCATACGTGGCATTTTTAGTAGCCCGCAGAATTATTACACCGTAACTGCAAATGCTTCGCCTGCAGCTGGTGGGACTGTTGTCGGTGCTGGACGCTGCTTGGAGGGTCGTTCGTTGACGCTGACGGCAACTCCCGCCACGTGCTATCACTTTGCAGGATGGAGCGATGGAGTTCAACTGGCTACGAGAACGGTGTCAGTGTTCGGTAACGCTTCGTACACGGCTTTGTTTGTTAGGGATACCATGAGCTCTGTCTTCCCAGTAACTGCATGCGACACTTATCAATGGATAGATGGGAATACGTACACTGCTTCGAATAACACAGCTACATACACTCTACCAACCTCACAAGAATGTGTTAGTATAGTGCGCCTTCATTTGACAATCAATCACGCTACGTCCAGCACCCAAGTGCGGACAGAGTGTGATAGTTACCTGTGGCTTGACTCGACATTGACTCAATCGGGTACATACAGAAAAACGATGCTCGGTGCCAATGTTAATGGTTGCGATAGCGTGAATGAGTTGCACCTCACGATAAATCATGCCAGTTATGATAGTATAGACTCTTTCGCCTGTGCCTATCTGCGTTGGTTTGATAGCACTTACAGCGAGTCGGGTATATATGCCCACACAATTGCTCAAGGTAATGCCGAAGGATGCGACAGCACCGTTTATATGACACTTAAGATAGGCGCGGTGTATGAGTATACAGATTCGGTAGTGGCTACATCGCCTTATACTTGGCGCAACGATAGTGTGTATGCCGAAACGGGTATCTATCAGATGCGAGGACTAACGCAGCAGGGGTGCGATAGTGTTTATACACTTGTGTTGACTTTCAATAATAGCATTGATGACGTCTCAGAGGCAGAACTAACGGTATATCCCAATCCGACAGTTGATAGGCTGACCGTGGTGGGCGAGGGAATTGAGAGTGTACAGCTGTTCGACGTTACGGGTAGGTGTATCGCTACAATTACTGATGGTTCAGTTGTAGAGATGGGCAATCTTGCTGCTGGTATTTATGTGTTGCGTGTAACCTTTGAAGGTGATAAAATTGCAACGAGAAAGATAGTGAAGAGGTGATTGTACGATAAGTAAAAAAGAGAGAGGGGACTTTTCGAAAAGAAAAGTCCCCTCTCTCTTTTTGCTCAATGGTGTGTCCCGTCTGTATATTACAGGTGAGAAACGTAGTCGCCTACTTGTCCAGTTCTTGCTGGCGTAAACGCTGAACGTAAATGGCCTTGAGGCGTTTTTCGCGGTTGATGACAGAGGGTTTGGTAAACTTTTGACGGTCGCGCAATTCTCTGACTACACCAGTTTTGTCAAATTTACGTTTCAGTTTCTTAAGCGCTCTTTCAAGGTTCTCGCCTTCTTTGATAGGAACTACAATCATTGTAAATACCTCTTTCTTTTTAAGGTTTGTAATGAAAATAACTATAACAGACTAATTGTCTTCGGTTGTTAGAACATCAGATGACCCTGAGCGGCTGCATCGTTGAGGGCTGCTATGATGCCTTTTTTGTTGATAATGCGCATGCCTTTGGCCGACACTTTCAATGTAATCCACATGTCGTCCTCAGGAATGTAGAACTTTTTGGTTTGGAGGTTGGGCGAAAAAGTGCGTTTGGTGTGTATGCGCGAGTGCGACACGTTGTTGCCAACGATGACTTTCTTACCTGTAATTTCGCATTTCTTTGACATTGTTATTACTTTTAGATAGTTTGTATTCCTCTTGTTTTTTTGTTGAAAACGTTTGCAAAAGTAGTTCCTTTTAATCGCTTGACCAAATTTTCATCCTCCCCAAATTCAGATTTTGGAATATTTTAACATTTTGCGTTTTGTAAATGTAGTATTTTCAATAATATACAAAAAGTAAAAAATGTAATTTTAACAATGCTTTATCAAGCACTTACAGTCTCTCAGCCATCACTTTTGGTTTGCTGTTTGTGGCTTTTTGTTCTTTTTTCAAAAGATGCGAGGTAGCCATTCTGCAGTGATTTGTGTGCAGTTAAAGACTATCGCACAGAGAGGGTAATGAGGTGGAATTGGAAATGTTGTTTTTGCTCTTTGGGAAAACGATGTATCTTTGCAACTCGTTTTGAATAATCAAACAACTCGTTATATGCTTGGTGTAAACAAGGTTATTTTATTGGGAAATGTGGGGAAAGCCCCCGATGTGGTTACTTTCCCGTCAGATGGTGTAGTAGATATTAAGAAGGCCTCTTTTCCTTTGGCAACCAATGAAATGCGTCGCAATAGGGAGAATGAGCATCTTGAGGTAACGGAGTGGCATAATGTGGTGTGTTGGCGTAAATTGGCCGACCTGGCGGAGAAACGCCTGCAAAAAGGCTCACAAGTGTTTGTTGAGGGCCGTTTGCAAAGTCGTTCATGGGAAGACAAAGAGGGTAATAAGCGTTATGTTACCGAAGTGGTGGCAGAGAGTATTATTGTACTTAATGGGCGACAGAGGTCGGAAGAGGTGCGTGTAGATCCTCTCGCCGACCTATTGAATAATGACACCGAGGCGCTCGGTGATTTGCCGTTTTAGAGATTGTCTATTTTTGAGGCTTGCCCAGTAACCGAAACATGTTATTTTTATAGGCTTCAACCCCTGGTTGGTTGAATGGGTTTACCCCTAAGGTGTAGCCACTAACGCCACAGGCAAACTCGAAGAAATAGATCAACTGCCCAAGGGTGTATTCGTCAATGTGGTTTACTCCCAGTTCTATTATTGGGACACCACCGGTGGAATGTGCCTCGATTGTACCACGTTCGGCGCAGTGGCCAATCTCGGTTAGGCTTTTGTTGCACAGGTAGTTCAATCCGTCGGTATCGGAGGGATCGTGGGGAATAGCAACGTGGTTTGTCGATTGTCGCACGTTGAGTACCGTCTCGAAAAGCATTCGTTCGCCATCTTGCACGTATTGCCCCATTGAGTGAAGGTCGGTTGTGATGGTGATGCTATGTGGCAAAATACCTTTACCGTCTTTTCCTTCACTTTCGCCATACAGTTGTTTCCACCATTCAGCAAGATTTCGCAGGTTTGGTAGGCTACTTACGAGCATCTCTACTTTGTAGTTGCTACGGTAGAGAGCGTTGCGAATGGCTGCGTAGGCCAGTGAGAGGTTGTCTTTTGCAGTGGTGTTTGATAGGCAGTGGTGTTGTAGGGACTGGGCTCCGCTTACGATTCTTTTGATGTTGTGTCCTGCCACAGCTATTGGTAGTAAACCTACAGGTGTGAGTACCGAGTAACGTCCACCTACGTTGGAGGGTATCTCGTAGGCGGTATAGCCATTTTTTTGAGCCATTGCATGCAGTGCTCCTTTTTGACTATCGGTAATGGCTACTATTCTTTTTACGGCTTCTTTTTCTCCGTATTTCTCATAAAGATGTTTACGTAGGATTCTGAATGCAATGGCGGGTTCGGTGGTCGTGCCTGATTTGGAGATGACGATAACCGAGTAATTCACTTCGTTGAGCAACTTTAGTAAGTTGAAATAGTAATCTTCGCTCAACGTATGCCCTGCGTATATAATCTGTGGATGGTTGCTTTTTTTGTTGTTGCAGAGTTCATCTCCCAGTGCATCAATCACCATTCTGGCCCCGAGATACGAGCCTCCGATGCCAATAACCACCACTACATCGCTAATGACAGATAGCCGTTCGGCTTCATCTGTTATCATATCCATTGTTGCCGTATTTATGGTCGAAGGCAGCGACACCCAGCCCCAAAAATCGTTGCCTGCACCATCGTGGCTGATTAGGTGGCGGTAAGCCTCATTGACATCTTTTTCGACACCGTCTATCATTTGTGTTTTTACAAACTTTTTTGCGTTTTCAACGCTAATTTGGAGTTCTTCCATGTTGTTCATACGTAATCTGATACTGTATTTTGTGCGATGTATTGTTTCCTCAAACGCACATTGGTGAAAAATATTTTTGCGCTTTTGTGAAAAAGTGTAATTTTGCAAATTGCAATCTGTAGGGATTGCATGCAAACGATTGTTTAGTAAAATCAATAACCACTATGAAAAAGATTATCAGAATCGGTCTGATGGCTTCGCTGGTAATGGCTTCAACTGCTGCTTTTGCGCAAAGCTCCCAGAAGACGGAATACCCGAGGTATGGCTTTTGGAGCAACTGGTCAATTGGAGCTTCTATCGACCTTAACCACCAGCACAAAATGGGCGGTATTAGTTTTGGCGATGATTGGCGCGCCAGTACTAATATCGGTATGGACCTGTATTTACAGCACAAACTCAATCATGCATTTGACTTGCGTATACGTTACGGCTATCCCACGTTTGGTCGTCCGTTGCATGCAGACGTTGATGGTAAGAGTTATGAAATGGACCGTCACTCTACATTGACCCTTGACCTCATGTGGTCAATCAATAATGCTTTTGCTGGTTACGATCCTGACCGCCGTTGGAGTATTTATCTCCTCGCTGGTGGTGGTCTCGGATTTAGCGGAAATGACTCTGCCTCGTTGGCCAATTACGGCCGTGTGGGAATAACACTTGTTGGAGGTCTTGGAACGAGTTATCGTATTTGCGACCACTCTTTCATAAACCTTGAATATACCATTGATATTAATGGAGATGCTCCGAATCCTAAGGATCTCTTCAAATGGCATCACACCAATGGTATTGTCCGTTTGGGATATTTCTATTGCTTTGGTGTAACGGCTGCTGATGCTGCAATTGTTGCTCAGAAAGCCATGCTCACTCAAGACAATTTCGCTGCTCTTAACAATCAAGTCAACAACCTTGAGAACCAAGTTAACGAGTCAAGGAATAATGAAAAAAAACTCGAAAACCGTATAGCAGAGTTGGAGGATCAGCTCAATGAGGCAATGGCTGCGAATACCAAGAATGACGCAAGTGATAGTCTCCAAGCTGTGATTGATAAGATTAAGGCTGACCAAATGAACTACTACGCTATGCCATTCTCGGTACAGTATGGCGTTGATCAATGGCGTGTGTCGGACGAAGAAATGGCTAAGGTTCAAGCTGTAGGCCGTGTTCTTAAGGACAACTCGGATGTTAAAATTACTGTAATAGGTTTTGCTGATCATACTGGTAGCGACAATTACAATATGAAACTTTCTGAGAAACGTGCCAATGAGGTAAAACGCCTGTTGGTTAAGAAGTACGGTATTGATGAGGATCGCATCAAAGTCGAATCTAAAGGTAAGGGTATGCCTTTCGGTGACGCTAAATATTCCATCAACCGTCGTGTGAGTTTCTACCGTGAGATAGAATAGTTATAGTTTTTCTTTAGTGAAAAATAAGAGAGGGGGTGCGTGAAAGCGTACCCCCTCTCTTATTTTTGTAGTAATCGAATAATACAAAACCTTGCAAGAGAAAAAAGTCGTGGCATTGAGAGTGGAAGATAGAGTCAAGTATGAATGAGGAGGTGGACTGTGCTCCGTTGTATGCTATCTACTGAGGATATGTGTGTAGGTCTTTACAAGATGTGAAGCTCTACACGGCGATTTTTGGCGCGACCTTCAGGAGTATCGTTGTTTTGTAGTGGATGACTTTCTCCCATACCTTCGGCTTGAATACGACGGGCTTCGATGCCATGTTGTATTAAGTATTGACGTATAGCGTCGGCTCGTTCCTGTGAAAGGCGTAGGTTCCCTTCGACGGTGCCTGTATTGTCAGTATGCCCTTGTAGTTTTATTCTTAATGAAGGCTGGTGCTTAAGCATGGTGAGAATCATTTGTAGTGCCCTATAAGATTGGGGTAGTAATATGCTCTGATTTACGGGGAAGTGAATATTTTCGATGACTACAATGCTGTCCGTAGTTAATTCCACGTGAATAGAATCAAATGAGTTGGTGTCATCAATGTCGTATACACATACGTCGTCAATGTAATAGTATACACCTGGTAGTATGGTTGATGAACTTTGTACGTCGACGATATTCGATTGGTTGAACGATGCAAAATTACCAATGGTTAAAAAACGCTCACCTCCAGAGGCAATGAAAGTATCTGCAATTTGCATCCATTCTTTTTTATCTGAAAGGGGGAGCCCAACTTTATTTGTTATCTGTGGCTCAAAAAAATAGGCGATAGTTTGATTATTACGATCCGAAAGGGTGCTGTCTTCGTGCTGAAGAAGTATCCCATATGTAGAATCGAAAATCATATCACGAGTAAATAGGGCTGATAATGAAGAGGTGGCATGTGGTGACTTCTCGGAAAGACTGACATAAAAACTAACTGCGTAACGATGTCCGTCTACTAATGGCTGTTTTAACTCAGTTTGTATATATTCTCGATAGTTCTCCTGCGAACAATAAATACCACAGTAGGCTTGGCCAGAGTGCGCATTTTGGTATCCCATTTTATTGCGAGGTACACCGCATTCTGCTGTGCCACATGAATTAAAATAGTCGCTACTGCCCAGTGTCGGTTGCCACCATGCTTCCACTCCAGCCATTATGCCCAGCGCATCAATTCGACGGGGGCAGTGGCCGTGTTCCTCAAATGAGGAGTTAAATACCAAATTTGTTTGTCCTTGTGCAACGTAAAGTGTAGTCAGTAGCACTGCAAGGAATACATACAGAGAGCGTTTCATTGTTTGTTTACGGTTTTCATCATGCTTTTCCAAAGCAAGTTGGCTGTTTTCTGCCATGAAAATTTTTCGCGCTGAATACGTCCCTTTTCAATGTATTTTTGCCGAATGGCGGGATTTAGAAACTGCTTTATGGCGTTGGATATTTCTGTTGGTTTTAGTGGGTCAACGTATAGTGCAGCATCACCCCCCACCTCTGGCATAGAGGTGGTCTTTGATGCCACAACAGCAGTCTCTGTATATTGGGCTTCTAAAATGGGAATACCAAATCCTTCAAATAGTGATGGATAGACGAGCATCTCGGCAGCCGACATAAGCCTTGAAAGCTCTGGGGTATTCAAATGACCGAGGAAAGATACACTGTCCTTGTGCTCCATATTATTATAAGCCGCCTGTAATTCGTCACCCCACCAAGTTCGTGTCCCCACAACCAGAAGGCGAAGAGTGCCATTATGCACAGCTTCAAGAGTGTCGAAGGCTTGCAACAGATTGGCAAGATTCTTGCGACGGAGTATGGTGCTCACAAACAGCACATAAGGTTCTCCATTGCTGTAGAGTCGACGAGTGGCTGCATTTTCTTCTTCTGACCGAGGGTGATAGGCTTCAGCCGAGCCATTGTATACCACATCTATCTTTCCTGCATCAATATTATAGGTCTCTATTATGTCCTTTTTTGAGTATTCTGATACGGTGGCTATGCGTGTCGCCCGTTTAGCAAATCGTGGGAAATAATAGTTCATATATGCTTGATGCGAGCGGCGAAGGTTCTCTGGAAAGTGTTCGAAGTTTAGGTCGTGAATTACTGTTAGTGTTGGCAGAGTAGAGTGTAATGGCATCATGCCGTCTGGAGACACGTAGAGGTCTATTTTGTAACGGCGTAAAGCTGTTGTCGTAGCCCATTCAAAGTATGGCCACCACAGCAAGGGATGTCTTGCTTGAGGATAGAGTACTACCGGACATACGTTGTTTGCAAATATAAAATCGGGATCAGGTCGGCGGTCGAAGAAAAAGAAGAACTGATGCTCAGGATGATCCTGAACGATACGGCTCATACTTTCGGCGGTAAAACACCCAATGCCGTCCATTTTGTCTTTAATCAACAACCTTGTGTTGACAGCTATTCGCATTGGCGTTAGTGATGGCTTATGGTTTGGTCAATCACGCGTGGAAAATACTCTTTCTCCAACAGATGTATTTTTTCTGCCAGGGTATCGGCTGTATCATTGTCCGACACTTCACACTTGGCTTGAAATAGGGTTGTGCCACGATCGTAGTGCTGATCAACAATATGTATGGTTATGCCACTTTCGCGTTCGTGGTTCTTTACTACAGCTTCGTGTACATGGTGGCCATACATGCCTTTACCGCCGTAGGCTGGTAATAGTGCGGGGTGAATGTTAATTATGTGTTGAGGAAAGGCCTCAAGCAAGTCTCGTGGTACAAGCCAAAGAAACCCAGCCAATATCACCCAGTCAATCTGTTTTTGTTTCAAATAGTTAAGAACGGTGGGACCATCGTAGAAATCTGCGCGGCCAAAATAGTGGCTTTCAATGCCTAACTTCTGAGCGCGTTGAGCAATAAAAGCATCTTTGCGATTGTATATAATGCAACTCACTTCAACATCGTTTCTACCTGCAAAATACTCGGTAATCTGTTGTGCATTTGTACCGTTACCCGACCCCAGTATGGCCAGTCTTATTGGAGTGCTCATTTGGTAATTTTACTTGAAAAGATTATTACGATGCAAAGATAAGTATAAAAGTTTGCAAGTGAAGTGTTGCACGTGCATTTCTTGAGGGCTATATCGAGGTATCAACTCCCTATCAAGTCCTATACAACTCCCTATCAACTCCTGCCTTTCTCCTATGTTGGCAGGTTTTTATGTGGCGATATAAAGTATTTTTGAGGGATAATAGAGGATTATTTCCAAAGCATAATGAGCTTTTAACTCACAGTATTGCAATATTTGTTAAAATTATTTTAACAAATACTATGCTGATATACAGGTGTTTATCAAGATTTAGCCTTTGCGGAGGCGTAAAAAAGTTGTCGCAATGAAAAAAATGACGTTACTTTGCATTTTGTTTTACAAATCAAAAAGAAGAAAACATGTCAGAAATTGCTACTAAAGTTACCAGTATCATTACCGATAAACTGGGAGTTGAAGAAAGTCAAGTGGTTCCCGAAGCCAGCTTCACTAACGATCTCGGTGCCGATTCTTTGGACACTGTGGAACTGATCATGGAACTTGAAAAAGAATTTGAAATTGAAATTCCCGACGAAGCTGCAGAGAAAATTGTCACTGTTGGTGACGCTATTGCTTACATTGAGAAAGAAAAAGAGAACAAATAAGAATCTTCGTTCACACAACATAAGTACTCTTTCCGCTTTATGGAGTTGAAAAGAGTTGTTGTTACGGGTCTTGGCGCACTCACCCCGATTGGCAACAATGTGCCTAATATGTGGCAGTCGTTAGTCAACGGAGTGAGTGGCGTTGGTCCGATAACCTATTTCGATGCTACGGCATTCAAGTGTCGTATTGCTTCAGAGCTCAAAGGATTCCGTACAGAAGACTACTTCGATCGCAAGGAAAGTCGGTTGCTTGACGGCTATACCATGTATGGTTTGGTGACTGTTGATGAGGCTTGGCGGGATGCTGGGCTTTCGTCTACTGCGGTCGATGCTTCGCGTGTGGGTGTTGTTTGGGGTTCAGGGATGGGCGGTGTTAAAAGCTTCCAGGAGGAGTTGCTTCAGTATGCCGACAATGGTAGGGTGCCTCGGTTTAGCCCTTATTGGGTCCCTAAAGTCATAATCGACATATGTGCTGGACATATAGCCATCAAGTATGGATTGCGAGGCCCAAACTATTGCACTGCTGCAGCTTGCGCTTCGTCGGCAGCGGCCATCAGTGATGCTTTCAATCTAATACGCCTCGGTAAAGCCGATGTTATGATTGCCGGTGGCAGTGAGTGTGCTGTTTGTGAGTCGGGCATAGGTGGATTTGGTAACATGCGCGCCCTTTCTACTCGCAATGACGATCCTGCCACAGCTTCTCGTCCTTTTGATCGCGATCGAGATGGTTTCGTATTGGGTGAAGGGTCGGGTACGGTTATACTCGAGGAATTGAACCATGCAAAGGCACGTGGTGCTCACATCTATGCCGAAATCACTGGTACAGGTCTCTCGGCTGATGCCTATCACATCACTGCATCGCATCCAGAAGGATTGGGGGTGATTAGTGCAATGAGGCAGGCCGTTGTGGAATCGGGAATGATGATAACGGATGTTGATCACATCAATACGCATGGCACCTCAACCCCGATTGGCGACATTTCTGAACCAAAAGCTATTGTGGGACTTTTTGGTAAGCATGCTGAACGAATAGCGATCAATTCCACCAAGTCTATGACAGGTCATCTTCTTGGTGCCGCGGGTGTAGTTGAAGCCATTGCTTGCATTTTGACCATCAATCGTGGAGTGGTTCCTCCGACAATCAACCACTTTAATGACGACCCACAGATTCCTCCTCTTGACTTCACATTCAATCATTCGCAAAAGCGAGAGGTAGGTTTTGCTATAAGCAACACGTTTGGTTTCGGTGGGCATAACGTGTGTCTTGCTTTTAGAAAGTATTGACAATGTCTTTTCTTTCACTCAACAAGGAAAGTCGTCAATTCTATCTTTTCTTTAAAAACATACTTGGGTTCCGTCCGAGGAAGACGGAGTTGTACCGTATTGCCTTTACACACAGGTCTCATTCTCTCTCTCGTCAGGGACATCGTATTAACAACGAGCGCCTTGAATACTTGGGTGATGCTGTGCTGGGCATGATTGTGGCCGAGTACCTCTACAAGAAGTATCCTTTACAAGAAGAGGGTTTTCTGACGATTATGCGCTCTAAAATTGTTAGTCGAAAGAGCCTTAATCAGTTGGCCAGAAAGATTGGTCTTCTTGATTTGGTCGAGCATCAACAGGATGTACCTGGAGGATACAAATCTATGGGCGGAGACGCTTTTGAGGCATTGGTAGGGGCAATCTACCTTGAAAAGGGGTTTAATTTTACTCGGAGAGTATTGGTAGATAAGGTACTATGTACGTATATTGACATTGACGAAATAGAGTTGCAAGAAAACAACTATAAGAGCAAACTTATAGACTGGTGCCAAAAACGCCGAAAAAAGATTGATTTTGTTATAGAACGCTCGTTCGTTCGTGAGCACAGTGGCCGTCGTGAGTACGAGTGTCGAGTGAAGATTGATGGAGTCCCTCAACTTTCTGCTATAGATTACAGCATAAAAGGGGCAGAACAGTTGGCTGCTGAGAAAACTTACAAATCTTTGCAGGGGGAGTCTGACGTTGAAGAGGCCGTGGCTATCATACCTTCAGCCTAAATTGTATATGCCACGTTTGTACATGATTTGCATCAATTGTTGACAAACCAGTACCAATTGTTTCGCGATCGGTATACAGAGTTATAGCGTATTTTAGGCAAATATTCCAACGTTTTGATATGTTGTGACGTATCATAATCAACGTTCTTCCTCCAGTGCCGTTAAACGATGGTATTGACCAAGCGTATTGTGGAGCGCTCTCGTTTTGGTAAATGCGAGCATAATACCCCCCAATGTTAAACCATAGCCCTTTTGCCGTAAGTTGAAAGCTGCCATGTTCGTACCTAACTTCGCTTGAAGCCAACCAGCCGTGGGAATTGGGCGAAGTTTCAGCATTGAATACTGAATGTACCACTCTTGTGCACCAACGCCATATCTTATTGTGCCAAGTTATTTCAGCCTGCAATTGCTGCCGTTCAGTATGTTCGGAAAGATATGCTATGGTTGTGGCATTAGGTATATTCCGAAGTTGCTGACGATAACTGTGGCGTAGTTTTAGTTGCCAATGGCGCATGATGTCGCGAGATAGTTCAGCTTTGTTTTCAATGCCGTTAGAGGGTTGGTATATGCCATAGCGAAGTAACGGTTTGTTATACATTCCCCCACTTAATGCTGCGTTGATACCGAGAGGAAGTTGTGTATGGATGCTAATATTGACTCCATTTTCATTGCGAGGGTCTCCATAGTAGATGGGTTGTGCATGTTGATTATAGTATTCAGGTGCGTAGTGGTGGCAGTTAATGTCAATTGTCGAATGTCCTCCAGCAACCCAGGTTAACCCTGCAACAAAGGCCATGGAATGCCCAATAGAGCAGGCCACCTCTCCGTATGCAGTCATTCGCCCGTAGTTATACAGGATATCCATACCGATGTTTGTTAGTTCTTTGCCTCGGAAGTACATGCGATTATAGATGTATTCCCTTGATACCAAGCTATCGTCAAATGTATTTTTACTAAGAGTTATACCAGCGATTAGGTGATATGTGCGGTGTTCGATGCGCCCTCCATAAATTGTTTCGCCATCTGTTCTTGAAGCAAATGCCATCACACTTCCTCCTTGCCACGCTCGTATAGATGTGGCTACCCCATTAAGGTAGTCAGATTCGTAAAAGGTACTCGCTCTTTTTATACCCGAATAGTTTCTACACATACTTTGCCCAACCAGTCGGAATGGGGCTATACCTGTCCACAGAGTTAGCCCTTGTCCAAACTGTAGGCTGTATCGGCCAACAGCCAGCTTCTCTATCCTCCATGTATCCTTCATCATAAAAGATGCCGCAAAGAAGTTGTCTTTACCCCAAGCTTCTCCGGGGTCTTTGTCGGCACTCATTCTAAATTCTATTTTGTTGGCATAATTTGCGTTGTACGTAAAAAGAGCATGTAGATTGTCGCCTTCGTAAATATTATCCTCATAACCCTTGGCTTGTTCGATATTTCCTCCTATGCCAGTTGTAAGTGTGTGTCTTATATATTTAGTGTTGAAACGCTCTTTTGGTGAATAATGTTCCACCGTTATATATGGTCTCAAAAAGGCTATAGTTGTACTATCAAAACCCGGGACATATTTCAGTTCGCTAATGTCGGATAGTTGTCCGTAGAGTATAATGTAGTTACGTAATGATCGATGTTGAAATGAGCTCAAAAAAGGGAGGTCCGTGAGAGATGATGTATCGTTTATATTTATCGGATTATCAGAAAGAGATATTAGTTGATCGTAAAGTGCGCCACATTGATTTGCTCCTGTTGAACTCTCTGCAAGCTCTTCAAGGGCAAAGTCAACTTGTCCCTGAAGGGTAGGTGCCACCCCCAAAGTAAATAATATAATCAGTCGTTTTATAAACATACTGTTGCTGATATTTGAGTGGTAAGTCCGAGAATGCTGTGAGTTTGTACTGCAATATCAATAGCAAACAGATTTTTGTTCCATCCGATGCCAAAGGTGTATTGTAAGGGGGATGTCAGTAGCCCGCCACGAAGATAAAATCTATTTATTAGTTCGTATTCGCAACCCAAATGGAATCTATTTGTGATGTAATGTTCTAATTCTATGATTGTTGTAGTTGATGCCACTGGCTTGTAGCAAAATGAGGCGCGCACGATGTATGGGTGCTTATCGAGCCAGGGAGCATGTAAGTATAAAAGGTGGATGAGTGTATTATGTGAGGGCTGGCTATAAGCCATCAATCCCAATGATGGGTATCTTTCACTATCGTATTTCGGATTGTTTCCTCCAATGTGAAAAAGGTGTATCGAGCCCTCAATGTTTGTTTTGCGTGTTACTTTAACACCAATGCCAGCGGTCATGCTCTGTTCATGATACGCCGTGTCGCCAAAATGAGAGTAGGATAAATGCGCAGTGGTGTATTTGCTGGTCTTTATATGGGCTTCAAGATTTTTGGTAGATAGTTCGCGCATTGAGTAATCGGAACGGTAACTAACAGAAAGTGTGGCATGCTCAGTTGGCAATGGCGAGCAATAAATACCTCCTAACGCAACATTGCGAGCCGAAGTCGGGTAAAGAGGGAACTGTGCCACTGTGCTGATGGATAGCAATAATGTTATGCATAGAATACACCCTCTCTTGTGTGTCATGGTCATCTCTCGTTGCAATGACGGAAATACGCCATAATGGTGGCGATACACCTTTGGGCGGCAGTCCCGTCTCCAAACAGTCGGGTGCTCTCTACCTGTTTATTCCATAAAGCTGCAGTATTGTTCAGTATGCTCTCAACGCACGGCTCGGTAAGTGCAGCTGCCCCCTCTTCAACTATTTCTTTCCATTCTGTTTCTTGACGAAGAATAACGCAGGGTCTCTGTAAAAAATATGCTTCTTTCTGTAGCCCACCGCTGTCGGTGAGTACAATCTTACTGTATTTTATAAGATTTAAGGTGTCAATATATCCTGTTGGCTCAATGATTTTTATGCGATGGCTGAGTGTTAATCCTGGCATCTCAGATAGTCTTGCTTTGGTTCGAGGGTGCAGTGGCAAAATAATCGTGCATTCATGATCCAATGCAATGGATTCAAGGGCATTGAAAATGGTTTGTAAACGCGTAGCGTTGTCGGTATTAAAGTTTCGGTGAATGGTTGCAAGGGCGTAACATCCATCAATAAGGGGACGCTTCGATAAGCGATGAGAATAGCGCAGGACATTATCTAACATTACATCCCCACAATTAACGATTTGTTTATCACTAATACCTTCGCTCTGTAGGTTATATACTGCTTGCAGGGTCGGGGTAAACAATATATTGGAAACGTGGTCGGTGAGTATGCGATTAATCTCTTCGGGCATATCTTTTCGTAACGAACGCAATCCGGCTTCGATGTGAAAAACAGGCACGTTGAGTTTTGATGCTGCCAATGCTCCAGCAAGGGTCGAGTTTGTGTCGCCGTAAACAAGTACTCCGTCGTAGGAGTTCTCAAGTAGCACACGTTCTATACCCTTCAACATCTCTGCAGTTTGCACTCCATGTGTAGCCGAGCCAACATTCAGATTATACAGAGGCTGTGTTAATTCAAGTTCGTCAATATAATTCGCCGACATTGCAGGGGCATAGTGCTGACCTGTATTCAGGATGTCTTCTTGCAGAGTATTGTTGGGTAGTTGTCTGATAGCATGAGATATTGCTGCAGATTTTATAAACTGAGGCCGGGCTCCTATGACAGTTAATATTTTATACATATCAGTGCACGTTTTACTTGGTTTTTAATGTTTTGAAGTACCAATTCGGCCAGCCATCCAGCCCCCACAGGCATCCATCGTTGTGGATGAGTGTTAATTAGTAGAGAATGATTATGAATTGAATGTTGCAATGTGTTGAGAGCCTGTATAATATTTTCGGTAGTATGAAATATCAAACCTTCGTCTTCCCATATTATCTGCATGTTGTTCACCTTGTCGCGGATGCTGTATCGCCACCCATTCCAGCATCGACCAGTATCAGTTAGATACAGCGTTTTACTAAAGTCCGTATCAATCATGGAATCGTGAGTAATGCCGAGTGTGTGGTAATTATAGCGCCTCCATAACTTCTGGTTGTCGTATTTCGAGCGTGGGCTGCCATGAGCACACATTTTTTCCACCGGTGCAATTCTGCGCAAAAAGTCAAGGTCGCGACAAAACAAATTGTAGGCCGCACTCAAGTCTCCATTGCATTCAGCAAGTGTTTCATAGTGATAGCCAATGTCGTGTCCCAGTTGTGCTATCTGTTGTATGGCGGGCTCGCTGTGATAAATATCGTTACGTCTAAAATAGTAGGTGGCCTTTAGCCCCTTTTGATGTTCTATATGGGCTATGCGAATGGCTCTGTCGGGACGTTGATCAACATCATGACGAAGTTCAAATTTTATGTTGCATGATATTAGTGCATTGCACAACGCCTCATAAGCTTGCGGAGTGAAATCAATCATGGCTCAAATGTTTTTATTGTTCGAGCAGGTACACCAGCAACCATAGTGTTAGGTGGCACGTTTTGTGTAACTACTGCCCCAGCACCCACAATGGCGCCTTCACCCACTTCTATGCCAGGCATGAGTATTGCATTGACTCCAATCCAAGCGTTGCGGTGCACCACTACTGGTGCGACAAACGATTCTGTGCATCTTTGGTGGTATTCAAGGGGAGTGCTGTGAGCTAATATATAGTTTCCTCCGGCCAGCGAAGCCCCGTCCTCAATTGTGACAAAATAGGGGAAGGGATAGTCTATCGTTACGTTTGGGCCAATATGAACGTGTTTACCAATGTTAACACCGCGCCAGCGTTGTAGTTTTATACGCAGCCCATTCCATGCACAACGTCCTGCCCAAACGTTTAGTAAGTGGTCTTTCCAACGTATAATGCCAAACCACAGCGCACAATGATAGCCGTGTATGCGTGCCGAACGGTGCAAGGTTTTCATCAAACTCTCACTTTTATAGTTGGGCAATGGCTGTCGTTTTATTTCAAGATAGGCTTTCATTGGTTGTGGGTATTATGGTAGGGGTAATGGTTAAGCATGTCAAAATAAAAGGCTGTGGTATCTGTTTTCTCAGTGAGCATACGGGCTCGGCGAGTGGCAAATTCTTCTTTTAGATTGGGCATCGATAGCAGATGGTCAATAGTAGTATACAACTTGTCGGGTTCATCGGGACGTATTCCAAAAGCAAGTTTGTATCGTTGTTCTAATTCGTTGAGTACACTGATTCGTCCCACAAAGTCGTTGCAGCGTATAGCCGGCGTACCCAGTACGGCAGCTTCTACCGCCATGCTCTGACTATCGCCTACGTAAATATCAGCAAAATATAGCAAGTGGTGAATGTCGAGCGGATTGATATTCATCCTGTAGGGCTCAAATTGCGAGTCAAGGGGGTATTCAGAACTTATAAAAACCCGTCCGTAGTATTTGAGTATATCTATCAGTCTGATGGCTTGTTCACGACCGAGACCGTGCATGCCAGTATCATGGTGAGCTTGCAATGCCGATAGACGAACAATGAAAAAACGGCTATTATCTGGCACGTAGCGTTCCATCACCGTGCGGTCGGGCGTGAAATGAGATGGATGCAGGTACGCCAATTTCTGATAGCCATCGTATGCTCTTTTCTTCTTAATCCATCGGCCAGCATCGGTAACCTTGGGACATACAAGGTCGGTGTAGAATGGGAAATAGATTTGAGCGTAGAGTTTGATTACGTCATAGTCGTCGTCGAAAAACTCGAACCTCGGCAACCCAAACCACCATCCCACATAAGCCAATACACCGTCGCTTCCAAGCAACATGTCGGGGCGCTCTCGGCGTACAATATCTGCCACCTCTTTTACACGGTGCGCTACGGCAGCAGCCAGCTGGAAGTGTCCGTGCCCATTGGGACGAGGACATAAACCAATATAGTCCCACCCTGCTTCACGGCAAAGCTGCTCTGCAATATCTTTTGGACGCACCACGACCACCACTTTATCGCCCTGTTGTTGCAACATCCTGATTAAGTTTTTGAACAGGTGGAAATGAGCCGGATGGCTAATCATGAACAAGTATTTTCGTTTCCCGACAGGTGGTAATTGGTGGAGCTTTTTCGACATATTTATGTTTGTACTACTTTTTTGGGGGGTAAGGAATGGTGTAAGATAAGGACGTTAATTGATAACTATCTTATAGAGGTATTAACCTCATTCCATGATATATATGTGGGTATGGCAAGTAAATGATGAGAGAGCCATTCGCTTGTTGTACATTCGGAGGATACCTGTCCGTAGCGTTGATTCCACTCTACACTTTGGCCAAAGTGTGTTGCGCTATCAACACCCATCTTTCTTAAAGCGAGGCGTAGTTTTACAGGATTATCACATAAGTAGATATCCATGAAATGATTGCCACTATTGTGGCTGACAAAATGTGCGTCTGGTGCAATGCGTTGTACTATACTTTGAGCCACTATGCTGTTTTTGCCACGACGGTGCACTTGTTGAGGTAGGCTTTTTACTGCTTTGTCAAGCAATCTTCTCGTTATGCGACTCATTTGTCGTGGCTTGTATTCTGATTGCATGATTTTTGCATATCTTTTTTTGCGCGATGCTATGCGATGTGTAAATAGGGTATAAACAAAGGGAGTGTAGGCTACAGCATATACGATGCTTTTTAACATGAGCATCATTTCTTGAAAGGCGGTGTAGCAGGGCAGTATGTTGTATATAGTGTCAATAGAGTCTGCGTATTGGCTGTTATTGCACACCAGTATTCCGCCATCGGCTATTGACGGGAGTTTTCCTCGTCCAACGGAATATATTGCCATGTCGCCACTTTGGCCACAGGTGGTTATTCCTGCTGCGTGGGCACAATCTTCGATAATTGGGATTGAGGGACACGCTTTTCTTATCTCTCTGACATCGTTCTCAAGTCCGAAAAGATGGCTGACAATCAGAGCTTGTATTTGTGGTGTTTTTTGCTTGAGGTGAGCAATATCTATGCGAAGGTTTTTCGTGACATCTATAAACACTGGTTGTAGCCCGGCTGCTGCCACCATATCGGCCACGCTGTGGCAGTTGTAGGCCATCACTCCCACCATGCTTCCTGGGCTTAATTTCAATGCTTGTAGAGCCAAGTATATTGCACTTCGTCCACTATCAAGTAACCACGATTGTTTGTCGCCGAACTCGTTGTCTTTCACTTTGCTCTTGCTGTGATAGCCAAACTTTGGAAATACTACTTCAATACGTGGCTTAATAATCATATTACATGTGTTTTATGATGCTTATTGCCATACGTCCAATGTTGTAAAGAAGAGGCCTGTTTATGTGTAAATATCGGCCATGCTGTACTAAACTACCACCAAATTGGGCTTTGAAATCACGTACACCGTAAGCCTCGTTGGGGCGACCTGCCCCCATCATGTCGTATCGACTGCAACCTTCGGCCATTACTCGCATTATAGAAGCATATGTGGCTACACAAGATGAGTGTATCTTGTTGCTTATTTGATTGTTGCCACAGGCAAACCATTCGTAGGCTGTTTTCCCCTCAAGCACCATGCAAAGTGTGCCTCCAACAATATCACCCTCGTACTCTATTAGGGTATAGCGTGCGGTGGGTTCGTTGTTTAGAGCAAGAAAAAATGAGAGCGGGAAGAGTGGGGTTTTTACTTTTGTGTGGTAAAGATGTTGGAGGATTGTATACCAGGCGGTTACTTGCTCATTGGTTGGTTGGGTTATCACTGTAGCTCCTTCGCTAAAGGAGGTGCGCACTTTACGACGTAGCTTCTTGCTCATTTGTGATTCTACAAGAGTGGGGCTACTGGTGTCTATATGGAAATTTAGGTGTGGCGCGTAGGTAAAGTGCGCTTGGCTAAACGCTTCATTCCATGTGGAATAGTCGCTAAAGTTGCGAGTTTCTATATATATGCATTCTCTTTTCAGCGAGTTGATTAGTGTGGAGAGCAGTGAGGCAACCTCATATTGTTCAATGTCGTTTGCAAGTAGAGGGCCTCCCATTATTATTGCTCGGCGAGAAAGTCTTCGTTTAATTCCCGAATAGTCGTTGGTAAGGTAGCCAGACACTATTGCCTTAAGGCTTCCATTGCGAGAATAAGCAAATATAAAAGGCTCAATATAAGGTTTTTGTGATGAGAAGAACCGATAGGCTGCAAACGATTGATGCCACGAGGCTGTTGATGAGTTCGTCAACAGTTCGTCCCATTGGGTGGGATCTATGCGCTCAATGTTGGATGTTATCATTGATTGCTTGTTGGAATATTCGGCAAAGGCTTTGAGCAACTGCTTCGTTAGTTAATCCGTTCTTTATCAATTTTTCGCGTCCGTTAGAGCGTTGGTTGTTTTTCAAAACCTTTCGTAGCAATGAGGTAAGTTCGGTTGAACTGCGTGTGGCGGAAACATAGTTATTCCCTGTGTCGGCTATTTGCTTGCGTACGTCGCCCACATCAACGCTCACTATTGGGCATCCTACCGCCATGGCCTCTTTCACAACCTGAGGGCTCCCTTCGTGCTTTGATGTCAGCAACAGCACATCGGCGGCGTTCAACAATAGAGCCACCTCTGCGCGGCTGTAATTATTTAGTTCTATGAGGCATACGTTGCTATCGTTTAGCCCAGCTACAGCCTCTTTGGCAAGGTTGGGGCTTTTTACGGCGTTGGTATATGAACTGGCGAAGAGTACAATGTGATGTTTGCTGTCGAGCCCTAATCTCTTTCTTGCTTCGGTTTTATCTATCGGGTAAAACAGGGTGGTATCTACTCCACAGGGTTGCACGTATGCCCGTCTACGATACCGAACCATATGGAGTAAAGCATCTGATACGAAGATATTTGCAACAGAAAACCATATACTTATCTTCGACAATTGGCGTATGTGCCAGTCGTTTATGTCGCTTCCGTGGTAAGTGGTAATTACTGGTACGCCTCGTTGCATGTTGCACAACAGCCCACATAGGCCGTAATGAGCGTGCATTAAGTCGGGGGCTACGGCTTGTAGTGCCTTTTTCAAGGGTTTGATATTGTGAAGGTAACCACCAATGCCACGTCCCTTTACTGCAAAAGTAGTTACGTCTACGCCTTGTTGACGCAGGGCATCAACCTGCTCTTGCACAAATGGAGCAAACCCATGCCGACCGTATTTAGCCACCACCATTACTTTCATAGCAGGTTTCTTGTGCCAAGTTTGAAAAACACCCACCCCAACGACATTAGGGGTACTATGTAGTACCACCACTTTATGTAACGATAGTTCTTGGCGTTTAGTTGTTGTATACCTTCGGCCGTCATAATTAGCAATATAGGTAGGGCGGGCAGCACAAAACGTTCACTGTTAGCGAATCCGCTTAGGGATATTATGCCAAGGTAGATAAATGTAAATGCACCGATCAGTACCATGCTGCGCCAACGTTTGTTGACAAACAAGGCAGAAAAGATGGCTAGAAGTACAAATCCACCAAAGAAATTTCGCACATAGTTACCTCCCGAAACTACCTGCTGGTTGTATTGTTGGTCGACATCAACCATTGTGGGGAATGGCATGAAAAGCATGAGTGGCGCCATTGTAACACCAGTGGCGTATTTTGCCCAGCCATAGCCGCTGTTTACTTGATAGTCTCGTTTTTGCATCTGATTCTCAAAGCGCCCTTGCCATGTGTGTTCCACCTCGTTAAGTATAGTTCCGCCAGACAGTGCAGATAAGGAAAGGGCTATCCATATGATAAGGATTATGCGCCTACGTTTCCCAACGTAGGCTTTGTCGCTAAACAGAAGTGCGGATGCGAAGGCAAACAAGGCTGCAATGCCCAGCACGGTGCGAAAGGTGAAAAGGCTTATAGCAAAGAAAATGGCCAGCACAATGTTGAAAACGTTCAATGTGGCGTTGCGGAGCACGCGGTCGGCTTGGTCGAGGAAAGCTATAAGGCAAAATATCATTATGGTCTCTTTCAGATGCAGACCACAATAGTAGATTAGGTTGGGCATAAAGCACGCCAACGTGGTGGCAATGCGTGCGCCGTTTTCTCCGATGTTGCGTTTTGCAAGGGGGTATAGAAAGAGTAGTGTGGCTGCACTGAATGCTGATTTTACTATGCGAGCCGGAATGATGTAGTAGCCAGTGATGCGGCTGAGGAGTGAGAGTAGGAAGATATAGCCCGAGTCCGAAACTCCTGCGGATTCGAGAAAAAGTATGCGAAAAGCCTCGCCGATAGGTAGGGTGGAGAACCCAATTCCTTGTTCGTAGTAGCCCACGGCATCGGCAGTCTCAAATTCGAACGGAATGCCTGTCTTTGCAATATAGAAATAGTAGCTAAACAACACCCACGCCACGCGTAACAAGAATGCAGTGAGTGTGATATATAATAGAAATCTACGTTCTGGTAGGCTTGCCCACCGCCGACTGCATTGCGAGGCTCCTACAAAAAATAGTACCACCCACATAATGCCTATGGCCATGAATTGCCACGACATGGCAAAGTTGCGATACAGCAGACTTACTGCGGCCAACGTGCCGAGGTAGATATATATAGCCGTATTGGCTATCTTTGGTGGAAAATGGTCAATCATCGGCTCATCCCAAAAGTTTTCTTTTCAGTTTAATAAGGCGCGTCATATTTCGCTGCCCCACCATTTGCCTTATAGTCTCTTTCCATCCGTTGTTGTTGCTGTGCCACGAGCCCAGATTGGTGTGTTCGGCAAAGGTGTGTTCGGTTGGGCGATACTCGCCTGTTGTGAGGTGGGGCGAGAAATATTCAACGGGATAGATATGCAGGTCTTTATAGTCTTGTTCCTTGCCATTTTGAATAAAACCGTGTTGACTCATGTGTGCCGATAGGCGTTGCACGTTGGTTGTGAGGTCGAAACGTCCGTCGGGGAGGGCAAAGTGCAAATCGTCGTAAAGGTGTAGCATTTCGTCAATCCATTGGCCATGCGCCTCGCTGCCAATCACTGCAGCGCGTAGTGGCAAATGTTTGCTGCCTTCAAAACCCGCAAAGGCATGATGATGCATCAAGGGCGCGAACGATTGTAGCACGCAAAAGTCGACATCTAAATACACCCCTCCGTAGTTGCTCAACACCCACAGCCGCACATAGTCGCTCACAAAGGCATACTTTTCGGCGGCGTAAGCTTCGGCTGTGTAGGGCACCCTTTGTGGGTCGAAGTTGCCCTCGTCCCATCGTTGCAGTCGCCATGTGGGCATGTGCTCCTGCCATGTGGCAATGCATTGCTGTGCCAATGGGGGTAGAGGCTTGTGCCCAAACCAGCAGTAGTGGAGCGTTTGTGGAATCATGATGCAATGCGGGCTTTAATTGTTCGTGCGGTGTGTAGGCATCTGTAAAGCCCTTGGTGTATGATGTTTAGCATGCGACTTTGCCACAGCGGCCTGTCGTAACGTCTCTTCTCTTTTGGGGGCAACGTTTGCCAATCCACGCTCTCCAACAGTTGTGAGGCCTCGGTGTGGTATCGGTGCGAAAGATAGTACGGCCACAATGCGTAGGCTTTCATGCGGTCGGTCAAGGCTATGATGTTGGGGAGTTTGGGCAAGTGGTCAAGATGCCACAATACGTTGTGTTGCGGTGGGTGCAACTGTTTGCTGGCGCGCCAGGTGTATTCTGCATCTTGGTTGTAGTTGCTCAGAGCCTCGCGTGTCATCACTACAGGATAATTAAGACTGGTGCGCATCCAAAGGTCGAAGTCTTCGCCTATGTGCAACTCGGCATCGAAACCACCCATGGCGTTGAATACCCCAAGTGGCATGCATGAGGCTCCTGTCCACACAGGCATGCACAGTGTGCGAGCATAGGTGGCGCAATAGTCAATGATGCCCTCTGTAAAGCCTTCGTCAAACCCTATTGGGGCAGGGCGATATTGGCCGTACTTCACAATGTTGTAGGCTGTGGCATAGAGGCCTGCATCGGGGTGGTGCGCTATGAGGGCGTGCATTTGGTCAAGAAATGTGGGCTCATACCAGTCGTCGGCATCCAAAAAGCAAATATAACAGCCCTTGGCCATGGTGGCGGCACGGTTGCGAGCACTACTCACCCCCTCGTGAACGGCATGCACTACGCTTATACGCCTGTCGGCAAAGCTCTCGGCCACTTGTGCGCTGTTGTCGGTGCTGTCATCGTCGACCACTATCATCTCCCAATCTCCGCGGCTTTGGGCAAGCACACTGCCAATGGCACGCCCGACGTAGGCTGCTTTATTCCACACGGGCATAACTATGGTGAATGTCGCCATGACATTCTCTGTGGCATTGGACTTTGACATTTGCATCATTGGTGGGCAACAACTACTCACCCAAACGAGAACGCAATAAATGCTTTGCTATTGTGCAGTTGACGCAATTGACAACCACGGTCGGCTCGCTAAAGGCCAATGCGATGCATCAGTCGATAGAGTGGGGGGCAGGTGCGAATTACAAGGTGGTTTATGCGGTGGCGGAGTTTATGCTGAGCGGCTATGCTCCATGCGCGATGGTTGGCTTGACGCAACAATGTGTGGTCGGTCTGTGCGGTCGAGGCCAAAAAGCCCATCTGATACAGGTGAACAATATATCGGTATATCACAGCTGTCTGTTTCTCACCGTGTTGCTCAAAGTGGGCAAACAATTGGTTGGCAATGTCGATGAGGACTAGATTGCTGGCACTATGCAGTGTGCCACTGTCTTGCACGCGGTAGTGATAGGCTGTGATGTCGGCCACCACTACGCGCTCGGCGGCATGGCATACCAGGGGGGTGAAAAGGTTGTCCTCGTGCACCAGTCCTGGTTGGAAAGTAATGCCTTTATCGACCCAAAAGGCGCGGCGGTAGGTGCGTAGTACAGTGCATACAAAGTTGAACGTGTGCTTTTGTAATGCCTCGGCGTTATAGTATTGCCATCCTGTGGCATAGACGGCAGGGCTTGGTCTGTAGAGGTTTTTTTTTCCCCACCCTCCAAAAGCCACCATGTCGGCTCCATCGCACAGGGAATGAAGCTGTTGCAGCATGGTTGGCTCAATCCAATCGTCGCTGTCGAGCAGCACCACATATTGCCCCCGAGCCATCTCTATGCCCCGGTTGCGCGCCACCGACAGGCCTTGGTTTTGCTGATGTACCACGCGCAATCGGCTGTCGGCTTCGGATCGGCTGTCGAGCAGCGCCCCACAACCATCGGTGCTTCCATCGTCAATAAGCAGAGCCTCCCAGTTGACGAAGGTCTGTTGCACTATGCTATCAATGCAACAGGTAAGGTATTGCCTCGTGTTGTAGACGGGAACCACCACTGAGAAAAAAGGCTCTTCGGCAGACCCTCTACTATCCATCTCCCCATCATCTCCTGCCATGGTGGGAGTTGGGCAGGACTTGATAGGGAGTTGATCAGGACTTGATAGGGAGATGGTCCTTATTTGTGGTTGATTATCAGGGATGTGCATTTTTGCTAAAAATAAGGGGTTTTAGTAATCGTCGGAGAGGAGCGCAATGCTCTCTATCTTGCTGATTCCATGTATTATAGCCGAACAGTCTATAAAAACTACTCGTTGCCCACGAACATTCACTTGTCCGAAAGCATCGGTGTCGTCGGTGTTTCTCAAGGTTTGCTCCAGCCCCGCTTGGCTTTTCATTAGGTGGCGTTGCCATGCGGAGGGGTGAGAGGTAAAGTGGCTGTGCAGGTTGGTTCCAAAAATGTCTATCAGACGTGCCGCTTTGCTGGGCCAAAGCCACACGGTGTCGGTGGCAAATGTTATTACGATGCTGCTTATAGGCTTTGTAATGGTGTCGGACAGTAGTAAAAATGCCCCCCCCTCTTCGCCGATTATGGCAGATGATGGGATGGCGTTTTGTTTTAAGACAGCTTCTACCTGTTGTGGTATCACTGGCAGCGATGGCCTTTCGTGATAGCCGAAAAGACTGGTGTTGCGCCAGTTTTGGGCATCGAAGCTCAATGCGTTACGCCCCACTGTTTTTCTGCTCCCGTCATTGCCCGTCCACACCGCGTATGCTTCGTTGCAAGGGGTTTGCACACAATGCAGCATGGCTCTGCGTTGGCTTTGCAGTTGTGGCATCTCTTGAGCAAGGTCTATCACAATGGTGATGGCCAACACGGCAGCAATGGCTATGTTTGCCGCGTTGGGTAGCCGTATTTGCTGCATTTGGCGTAGCAGCATGACGATGGCAAACACGTAGCAGGCAAAGAATGTGCGCGGCCACGCTGCACCGCTGACTGTGGTGAAAAGCACCGACACGATGGTTGCAACTATGTATAGTAGGTTGTCGCGCCAAAAGTGGGTTTCGTGCCGTTTTCGCCGCCCAACAATGGCCAGTATTGCCGTGGCTATCCAAAGCCAGGGTAGGGCACCATCGGCTACACCCACAATGGTGTTTATGGCTCGGGTGGCAAATGGCGTAGGATCGAGCATGGCCATACGATGCCAATTGCCAGGTGCAAGAAGCATCAATAGTGCTCCCATGCAGAAACCAATCCAGGCAGCGATGCACTGGCGGTTTAGGTAGCGATGGTCGGCGAGGGCTAAGACCATCATGGCAGGTGCCATGCATACGGCATACATCTCGCCCCATGCCCCAGCCACGAAGCAAAGCACAATCACGGCTGCGGTGTGGTGCCATGGATGTTGATGTGAGTTAAGCCACCGTAGGGCTAATAGCATGAGCAATATAACTACACTGGCCCACACGTAGTTGAGGCTGCCTGCGATGAGCAGGAGGGTGATGGGCTGGTCGGGTAGGACAAACCATACAAGGCTGGCGGCTAAAGCAGCCACAGCCCACGGACACTGGCTGCGATGCCCACGCCCGAAACAGAACAGCAGCATCGATAGCATGGCTGCCACAATCGAGTTGACAATGTTGAAAAGCGTTTTTCCCCAAATGCCGCTAAACAATTGGGCTATGCCATGTGCCAACACGCGTCCGTTGCTGTTTAGGTAGGCATTGTGCTGGGTGCGGACTATGGCTTGCAGTGTGCGGCCACTGGTGGCGTAGGCGCAGTCGTCGAGCATCATGGGCGTGAGCATGTTGCACACCATGAATGCCGTTGCCGTCAGCAGCCATATAGGCCACAATTTGAGCACCGTTTTGAGCATGGGTCTATTCTGGCTTGTCGTTTACCTCTATTTTCAGGAGTTGGCGGTGGTAGGTGTGTGATGCGGGAATGAATACGTATCTCTTTCCCTCAAAATCGTAATGTAGGGGCAAAATGGCTATAAGTGCGGGAGAAAAGGTGCGTGAGTCGCGATGGCGAAGAAAGTCTTTAACCTTGTCAATAGGTCGCAGCGCTTTACCTTGTAGGTGAGCATAGAATGTTTCAGTGTCTGCCACAATAGGCATCACCAACAGATATGAATTTGAGTAGCCAGGGATTAAATAAAGATTGTCGCTTATACAGTTTTCTGGCACGGTGATTTTGGGAATATCGTCAACAGTTGCTACGGGGAGGGCAACCGTATGGTAAATGTCGTAGTAGTGGTAGAAGCCTTGTTGGAATTTACATGCATCACAAGCATCGTGGTCGCAGGTGCCATAAAAAAGCGTAAAATCTACGTATCGTTCTCCGATGGTATTTGTAAGTCGGTCGTTGACTTTCATCATTGGACTTATATCAATGATGTCCACATTCTGGCCTTCGGTCAATATTTGATGTTCGATCGTTTTCCACGCCTGTTGAGCTTGGATGCGGGCAAGTGTGCCAGGTATGAGGTCGACGGCCATAATGGTCACGGCTGCTACCTTGCCAATGGTGGTGGCTGTGGCCGACATGGGCTTAAAATAGTGTCGGCAAAAGGCCGCCCCCTGTAGCGCTGCCACCACACTTGCCACGTTCATCATATAAGCACCATAGAACGTTACGAACAATGCAAACAGCATTATCGTAAAACTTACAAGGAAGAGAATGCTATATTGACGCAGAAAAACAATGCGCTTGTGGCGTATGAGATCGATTGTTATGCTGATTAGGCACACAACGATAGTGAATGCAACGGCGACAACGCGCTTGATGATGTAGGGCGAAAGACGTAAGAAGTTGTAAAAGAGAGTGGCTGGAGTTAAATCAAAGGTTTTGGCTGCATAAAAGTTATATCGTTGTAGGTTGCCTGGGCTAACCACTATGAACAATACGCCGATGCACAGTACAGCCATAAACCACCACGTGTTGCGATTGGTGCGTCGCAGGGTGAAGAGGGTGTAGATAACCAAGGCACCAGTAACGCTTATGCCAAAACTTTCGTTCCATGTGGCGGCAACGAATGCCAGCGGAAGCAACCACCAGTGGTGGCGCAAGGCTTCAGGATTGGGATGTGTGGAGAAATAACGATGACATAGCAACATGAAGGCTGCAGCTGCCGAGCCCCACAGATAGTTCACTGTGCATGCAGTGTGGCCAAAATAGTTGCCACCAATATTTGGCACGAGAAAAAGGGTGAGCAGAGCGATGAGGTATTTATCGGCTGTGTTTACAGAGTGTTGGCCACGGTAATGGCGGTGCAACAGTGTGAGCATGAAGAGTAAAAGGCCGAAAACAATGCCACTGCTGCTGTAAACCCACCAGCCACCACCCAAAAGAAGCAGTAGTTGTACCGTGCAGTGGGTAAAGAAACGCCCGTTGATGTGGGTGTATCCATATATGTTGCTCGGTAGGATTTGCCACAACTTGGTTAGTCGTTCATTGCTATTAGATATATAGGGGTAATAGAAGTCGTCGGCACCAGGTAGATAGAAGCTGAAGATGATAGCATGGAGAACAGCAGCAACGGCAAAGAAAATCCATTCGTTACGGTTGAAGTGTTGTTTGTAGACTTTTAGTATCATGATTGTTGTAATATTATTCGGTCGAGGATTAAAGGATGTGAGTTGCTACGGATGTGCCGTCCGGAACAGGTTACGGCAGTTTTGAAACCAGCCTCGCGCACAAGATTGATGGTTGTTTGGTTGTAGTCGCCGTGGGGGTAGGCAAAATGATTTATGGGCTGTGAGACAAGTTGCTCCAATTGTTGTCTCCCTTGTATAATCTCTTCTCGCTGTTGTTGAGGCGTGAGCAAGGAAAGATGTGGATGAGAGAGTGTGTGTGCCCCGATGGTGCAAAGAGGGTCGCGCGCCAGTGTGCGTAGGTCTGAAGCGGAAAGCATGGGGGCGGTGCTGTCCCAATGCGGAGAAGATGAGCCGTCAATAAAATGGTTTGTGAGATAAATGCATAATGGCACACCGTGGCGTTGCAGTATGGGTAGGGCGGTGGTGAGGGTGTCAAGGTAGCCATCATCGAAAGTGAAGCACACGAATGGTTTGTGGTGGTTGGCCGTTTTGACAAGTTGCATCACATCGGATATGCCAATAAAGTCGTAGTTCAGGTTGCGGAATGATATAATTGTTTCTTCAAGAAAAGATGGAGTAACCTCCAGTTGACGTAAAGATGGAGAGTTGGAACGAGAGGCCGACACACGGTGAAGCATGAGAATTTTTCCCAGCTTGGGGTGTAAAAGATTGTTTAGTCGGCGATATAATATCATAAAGTGAAGAGTTTAAGCATCTTGTCAATTGCCCTGACCACGAGAGTTTGATGAATGGGTTGCGATAGTCGTAGGTAGAACGCAAGCAATTTCTGCCAAGTGTTGCGTGTGGGGGTGAGGTGGGCGTTGGCTATGGATGGGTTGTCCCATATATCGAGATTGATGAAAGGAGCAACGCCATATTGCTGAAGTATTTGCAGTGTTTGTTGGGTGTAGTGGTTGCTGTTGCCTGGGGGGGGTATTATTTTATCGACGACAGATATACCATCGGCAGTGCAGATGCGAACTTCGTTTTTGAGAGGTCGGACGAAAGGCTGGGGATGGTAGTTGCGGTATAAAGCGATGGCACTAATGCGACTTTGCAATCGGGCTACGGTCTGCACCTGATAGAAACATTGTTTGTCGGCGTTGCGTTGAGCATTTATCTGTCCGAGATGTACGAAAAAGATATCGTCGACCTGCATATAGGTATAGTCTGACAGACAGGGTACGCGGCTCTCGTGCACGGGGCGAGTTTCCACCTGCCGATAAATTGGGGCGATAGGCATACCGGGCTGTGGATGAATGGCAAATTCGTGGTATTGGCCAGCACAGGGAAGATGGTGTGAGAAGTCGTAATAGAGGTTTATCCATTGAAAAGAGAATACCGTATTGGGGTGAGACTGCATGATTGTTTGCCAGCCAGAAGTTTCCGTGAAGCCTTCGGAAAGAAACTCGTCGGCGTCGATGGCAAACACTATTTTGTCTTGCATAATCTTATCGGCTTCGTCGAAAAGCATGGCTCGTGCATGGCTCATATCCATTTGTGGGTCGGGATTATACATCATGGTTACTTGCGGAAACTCCTGAGCCGTGGATATGCTGTTGTCGGTGCAGTTTTGAAAACAGAGTATTACGCGGTCGCTCCACGAGCACACAGCCGTCAGAAAAGCACGTAGCAGGTGCCCCTCGTTGCATACAGGCGTTAGGGTAACGATAAGAGGCCTGTTGGTTGAGTTTGTGCTATCGGCCATGACGATGCAAAATTAGTGAAAGATTATGTTTTGTGTCAAGGCTTTTATATCGTTTCGTGGCAATGTGATGACGAATACCTTGCCATGAAGATGCGTAGTAGTTGCGAATGGCGTTGCCTACATATCGGGTCAATTCGCGGTCAAATATGGTCGGTTCTATAAATCTATTTTGTCGGTTGACTTGGCAAAGACGGGATTTCCAGCGAAGCATCTGCAGCACTTCGGCATCGGACTGAGGGTTTAGCGCAACAAAATGTGTAAGGTGGTAGGCTATCTCCTCGGCAGTTGGGTTGGGGTAGATGAGTCGTAACTGCTCCTCTCGTAGTTTGCTTTCAAGGTCGAGTTGTTTGTGGTGTTTCTTTCGACAAATTTGATTTTCGTGTTGACGGTATTCCACCAATGGCGTTTGCAAGTTGTGAATGTCGGTAACCTTAAGTGCATCAATCCACAATTTATAGTCTTCGGCAGGGAAGAAATCGGGATTGTATGTAAGATTGTGCTTTAGGATAGATTCGCGTCGGAACACCACACTGGGGTGGCTCATCATGCAATAGAAAAGTAGCCCCACTTTCAAAGCATTGCTTTCTTTGGGGAAGATCATTGTTTGGTCAATGTCGCCAAATTTGTGAATAGATGTACCACAAATGCCAACGGAGGGGTGTTGGCGTAAATGTGCCATCTGAAGTTCAAGTTTGCGTGGGTGCCAAATGTCGTCGGCATCCATTCGAGCGATGAAAGGAGTGGTGATTTGTGCGAAAGTGTTGTTGAGAGTGGCAACCAATCCAAGGTTGCTGGGGTTATCTTTTCTTACAATTCGAGAGTCGGCATAACCCTCCACAATGGCCATACTGCCGTCGGTAGACCCGTCGTTTACCACCCAAAGTTCATAGTCCGTGAATGTTTGTGCAAGAATGCTGTCAATGGCTTGGCGTAGGAAAGCCTCGCCATTATAGACGGGTAGCACTATTGTAACTGTGTTTTCTTCCGTAGTGTGTACCATGGGTTTAGGAATAAGAACAAAATTACTATGGCAGTGTGTCGCCGTGTGAATGTTTTGGCAATGGAAATGTTGTCGTGGCAGGAAAACTTGTGCAAAGCGGAGGCCTTTGCCCATTGCTTTGCCCATGTGGTATTGTTGCGCGATGTGTTTATCTTAAATAGAGAACTGATGTAGTCGACCACGGCAATGCCTTCGATAAAACTGTTGACAAGTTGAGCCTTAGAAGTTGATGAATTGTGCTGATGAATGCGATAGTGGTTGAGAGGTAGGCTTACTTCGGCCACTGTGCACTGTGCGCAAATGTGGGCGTAGAGCATCCAATCGGCGCACAGGCGCATGTTTTCAAAGGCTGTAGTGTCGACCGACATGAAAATATCTCGTCGGAATATCAGCCCCGATGCATTGCACAGAGTATTCTTTGTAAGCAGGTTGTTGGTTAGAAAATCGGAAGAAGTATGGTATCTTGTCTGTTTATCGTATGTGGGGCACCATGAGTGGCTGCCATACTCGTGAATGGTGGTGCAATAGGCAAGGCCACATTCTTTGTTTTCGTTTGCAGCTTTGATAAGATTCTCAAGTAGTTCAGGCTCGCACCAATCGTCGGTTTCGGCTATCCATATCCATTCGCCATGAGCCTTCTCTATCCCTTTCTCCCATTGGAGAAAAGGTCGGCCACTGTTTTTTTTGTTTACTTCGACGTAGGCGGTTTGGGGAAGGGTGGCGTATTGTTGCAGTATTTCTTGGCTGTTGTCAGTAGAGCAGTCGTCGAGTAGTATAATCTCAAAGTCGGTGAAAGTTTGAGACAGTATGCTCTGCATGCGCTGTTTGAGGAACGGAGCATGATTGTAGTTGGGCACTATCACCGACACTGCAGGTCTCATTACATTACCTGATTGTAGATGTTTAACAATTTAGGACTAAACACGTCGGCCACATATTGTTGACACACTTGATGGTAGGCATTGTCGCAAACGTTGGAGGGATAGTGCTTTGCAACGCTTTCAATGATTCTGGCACACTGATTGGCAGTGTCGAACAAGAATCCTGTGCGACCGTCTTCCACAATTTGACTGTTGCCCATTCCCAAACGAGCAATGAGTGGGCAGCCGTAGGCCATGGCCTCAATGGAAACTCGGCCGAGAGATTCGTTTGCGCTGCACTGAAGAAGTCCAGAAGCATTGCGAAACAGCGACTCAACACTGTCGGTTGGAGAAAGAAAGTCTATACGATTGGCTTTGTTGTACTGACTGGCTATGGAAAGTAGATGTTGCTTATATTCTGTAGTGCAATTGCCAACCATAAGCAGTTTATAATCGTCGTCAATCTGTGCTTGGCAAAATGATTCAACGGCCAAGTCGGCACCTTTGATGTAATTGATGTGTATGGAAAGGAAAAGAAAGTAGTGTTGACGGGTAGCATTGAGAGGTGTTTGCGTGGGTGCAGACTGAAACACACAGTCGGGTAGGACGAAAGTATTATCGCTATATTGTGGCCAGGCTTCGTGTATTGCTGCCGACACGGCTATACGTGCGTCAGCCCTGGATATAGCTCTCTTTAAGCGCTTCATGCCCATATATGGAGCAATATTGATGCGTTGCAAATCTTCTCGCAGATGCCACACGTGTTTTGCTCCAAGTATGCGTGATAGGACCACCCCAACAGTTGTTACCGTGGTGTTGGTGTGGACTATGTCAACATGCTTGCCTCCAAGTTTCTTCTTTATCTTTCTTGCACATCTCTCGTTTAAGAAAAGGTAGCGCAGAAAAGTTTTCAGACTCGGTAATTTCTCCCAAATGTAAAAAAATGGCACAACGATAGTCTGAATGCCTTGTTGTGCGAGTCTGCGACTCACAGCCCCTTCATGTCTAACCAGTACTATGGGCTCTATATTACCTCTGGCAGACTGTATCATATCTATCAAACTTGCGCCCGACCCCTCTACAATATCCCAGTCGGTACACACATACAGCACTGTCCATTTCTTGTTCCAGTCGTGGCTCATCGTTTTATCCTCTGTTTTAACGTACGATAGGGTTTCAATAAGTGCGCTTTGTCAAGCCACATGAACGCCTTTTGTGTTGCTGTTTTTGGCGTCCACGACTGAACGGTATGGTGATATGCTACAGCTTGGCTGGTAAGGGGTACGCCAGGATAGGCGAAGGTGCTGGACGGATAGATGGTCATGAGAGGTAGGCGCTGTAAGCAGTCCACGTATCGGAATCCGTGCTCGACAGCATGGCTTGCAAGTAACCCATCTATGACTTCACCCTGAAAAAGCTCTACCATGCCCTGAAAAGATAGGCCTTGATAGTGATTTAATAGGGCGTTGATCAGGAGATGGTCAGGAGTTGATCCTAATATGGCCGATAGAAAGCCGCAGTAGGGTATGCCATCTGAATGGTTGAGTGGCGCTCCTTCGGCATCAAGTAATGGCTTGCCGTATTTTTCAAACTCAGTAGGGTATATTTCTACACCAGAAAACAAAGAGTTGTCAAGAAAAGAATCAAGGGGAGAAAAAAGCTCGACATCGGTGTCGAGATATACACCGCCATATTTTTGCAGAACATAAAGCCGTGCCACATCGGACACGAAAGCCCACTTGCGTTTTTTAGCCGCAAGATTAGTGTATTCGCAAAATGAGAGAGGAAATGTTTTTTCGTCCCATCGCATAATCTGCCACGTTGGATGAAGTTCCATCCAATGTTTTATGTAGTCTGCTTGTGTTTGTGGCATAAGGCCATGACCAAACCAACAATAGTGTATTATGCGTGGTATCATTTACTGATGGATGAGTGGCTACCAGGTGGTGTAGTCTGATGAGCCACGTTGTGATATTAGACCATTAAGTGTGGAAAGAGTTAGTTCGTCTGTGCTTGCTGTAATGTTGCTATTATTGTGTGGCCAACTCGCTGGAATTTCAGAGGCACTGATACTAACTCCGTCTACATTAACTGTTTTAGCCGAATACGCTGCGTATTGGCACACCGCTCCTTTCCCCGATGCTACTATGCCTGCTCCAGCACTGATGCCACCACCAGTGGTGCGACAAATGGGTGTTGTGGTATTCATAACAACCTCTATGCGATTTTGGGTACTTTGCAGTGCTCCACCAGCCAGAATGCCAGCCGACAAACCCTGAGCGGTGTTTTGTTCGCTTTGGATAATGCCTGTGTTGTAACAGTTGCCTATAGTGGCTGTGGTGAGCAATGTTCCACCCACTATTCCACCGCAGCAAGCACATCCATCTTTTGTGGTGTTGGTGGCTGTGGCCGTAAGGTCGCCATTGTTAAAGCTATTTATGATTTTGCAATTATAGGTTTTCGCTGATTCATAGTCGCCCCATAGACCCACTATTCCACCCACGCAGATGTTGCGGTATTGGGAGGCGTAGGATGCGCGTGTTGACGACGAAATTCCCTCTATGCTACCCGTATTGCCACAGTTGGAAATGTTTGTGCCAGCCGTGTTTAATTTCAGTTGGCCAACGATCCCCCCTGCAAATAGGGTTCCACTACAATTTGCACGCATGTCTGCATGGTTGACGCATTGAGTTGACATACCAACGCTTTGGCCACAGATGCCCCCAATGCACATACTTCCCGAGGCATCAACAGACGCTGCCGCTACAACGATTGTAGCATAGTTTGTTAGGTTGCGGAAAGAGACGGTTTCGCGACTGCAAAGAGCGCAAACACCCCCCACATAGATATTGGTGGTAGTACCTGATTGAATTTCGGCATTGATTATTCCGTGAAGTGTTGTGTTCTCCACGATAGCACTGCCCGATACCACTCCAAACAGACCGACATAAGCATCGCCCAAAGATACAACTGGCATTACGCGCCTTATCGTAATGCTATGATTATTGCCATCGAAGTGTCCCATAAAGGCATTGCTAACGTTTTTGCCTATTGGTGAATGTGTAATTGTGTCGCAGTCAATGTCGTAAATAAGTTTATAATATGCGCTGCCGTAGGTACTGTTTTGTGTGTTTACCACGTTGCGCATAATGGTTAGGTCGTTGCAGTTGGCAATTAGATAGGGCGATGCTGCTGTACCACTGCCAATAAGCGTTGTGGCAATAAAGTCTGACGTGGCTTGTGGCCCACGGGCAATCATGTTGCTGGGCAGAGTCTTCCCCGAGGCCTGTTTCTTCCATGTGTAGTTGTTTTGTGGGGTATTGCCCACAATGCCCACCGTTAAATCATCGGACGTAAAGGGTGGTACAATCACATAATAGTCTTTTGTTTCGCCAACGGCAATGGTGTCGGGCATGGCAAGGAAGGATAGTGATACACTTTTGGTAGATGATGTTGGTGCATCCATGCTGATTGTTGACGTTTCGTCAATCGTTACCGTAGCTCTACCACATAGCGAACAATTGGCTGTGGCTACAGTAATCTCTTTCATCACAAAGGGTTCTGAAGTAGGGTTGGCTATGCTTATGCAAAGTAGTGAGCATAAGTTCTGTAAACTCAGTGTGGTTCCAGAAGTATATGCTGCCATTGGACTATATAGTTGTTGCTTCCCGTTAACGGTAGTGTAATCCTGAACTGCGGGCAAGGTGATAATCGCGCTGCTACGCGACATGGAGGAAACTATGTCGGCAGGGTATATGGCCGAGAAACCATCGTCGCTGTTCGTTACGTTTTCAATCACAGCATTGCCATCGTTCGAGTAGACAACGTTGTATCCAGTGCCATTGATCATTATTTGGTGTTCATCGTGTGTGCTCCAGTAGGCCACTCGATTTTCACCAAGATATAGTTTGCTACTACTATTGGCATATCGCCCAACTTTAGCTTGCAACTGCACATAATTGTCTTTTTGACAAGAACAAAGCACAAGTAGGCTAAAGCAAATTATTGTATGAAGAAGTCTTTTTCTCACAACAACGCTGTATTAGTATGAACCAACTATTGTTTATTAAAACCAGTCGGATGCAGAACTCCAATTGCTACCATCGTCGTATTGGTTCACACTCCCCCCATTGTTTCCACTTTTATTTCCTGAAAGAAGTGGGAATCCGGTTGCTTGTGTCGACATAGCATACCCGTGTTCAACATTCATTTCAACCACGATAAGCTCGGGCTTTAGGTAGGTTTTGTGATCATTCATGCTGTGTACTTGTAGTATTTGATTGTGTAGATGAAGTATGAGGGTTATTCTAAACACTCCGTTATGTTTGCAAAACTATCTATTGGACTGCAACTGGTTGAAAGCGTCCATGTTGTAAAAGGCCGTTTGTGCTCTTTATCCACGTAGCTTATTTCAAAGCCCAACACATCGCTCACAATATCGTAGTCGTGTATGGTCGAGGCAAAGTCTTGAATAGACATATTTAGATTAAAACTATATAGCCCTTTAGCCAGGTTGTGGTGGGGTACTTCTATAACCACCTTAAACAACGACCCCTCTTTGGGCAGTTGCATGGGTTGTGAATAACTGGCAAAGGCAAAGGCGCCAGTGTGGTTTTTCGCGATAACGCCAAATTGGCATTGCTGTATCGAAGGTTTGTTTCGGCGAATGGTAGCCTCAATAAGAAGAGGCTCTTCGGTTGAAACAGCACGCACATCGTTGAGCATTCTCACTTCCAAATATTCCAATTCATGCAGTGTGCCAGGATCGTGATGAGCTTTCGTTATAGTTGTTTGTGAGGAATACTCTATGTCGTTTGAATAGTCCATATAGTGTTCTACACATGCAGCAGCGGTACCCATATAATCAATCTGACCATTTTTCAGTACCACTCCCTTGCGACACAAGCTTTTAATCGCGGCCATATTGTGGCTTACAAACAATACCGTGCGCCCCTCGCTTCGGCTCACGTCTTGCATTTTGCCAATGGCTTTTTTTTGGAACTCGGCATCGCCAACGGCCAACACTTCGTCCACCACCAAAATCTCGGGCTCAAGGTGTGCTGCCACAGCAAATCCAAGCCTTACCATCATGCCACTACTGTAGCGTTTTACGGGAGTGTCAATATATCTTTCGCAGCCACTGAAGTCGACTATTGCATCCAGCTTTCGACTTATTTCGTGCTTACTCATACCGAGTATGGCTCCGTTAAGAAAGATGTTTTCTCTACCAGTCATCTCGGGATGAAAGCCAGTCCCCACCTCAAGCAAAGCACCTATGCGTCCATTGGCTCTGATTGTTCCAGTGGTCGGTGAGGTGATGCGCGACAAAATCTTCAGCAACGTACTCTTGCCAGCCCCGTTGCGCCCTATTATCCCCACCACATCGCCCTGGTCTATCGAAAGGTTTATGTCTTTCAAAGCCCACACATAGTCGCTCTTTCCAGCAGTGCTACGGTCGTTGGTTTCACCCACTTTCATAAAGGGGTCTTCTTTCCTCAACACAGACGTTGCCCACCAACGCTTCAAATCGTGGTGCAACGTGCCTGTTGAGACTACTCCCAGCCGATACAGTTTGCTGATATTTTCAAATGTAATGGCAACCGACATCGTAAGTACTTTTACATTTTATGCAACAACTTTTGGGGGTGTCTTATAAGGTGAAATAATCGTGAAGTGAACATTTTCATGCTACTATCAGACAAAGTGAAACGATGCTTCCACCTATTTATTGCATATCTTCTTAATTTCCAAAGAGCCCTGCGCGCATTCTCCTTGTCGTGTTCGTCGGCAGCACCCTGCCCGTACAACACATCATGTTCAAACCTGTTTTGTAGCTTATTTGATATAGGGGTAGAAAGCGGACAGTTTGTTTCAATAATTCGGTTAGCCATTGTGGTCAAGGCCGAAGCAAACTGGTGCATTTTGAATTTCGACACAATGTCAGATACCAGAGCCCAATCAATATCATCGCCCCGATGATTTAGTAAGAAAGCCCAGTCGCACACCTCTCTCAATGTTATTCTACCCGATACAAAGTGTATTGCTGCGTGTCTCAGCAGGTGCAACGCCTCAAAGGTGGCGGAGGCTATAAGCCTGGTTAGCAGCGGTTCAAGTTCTTTGTTAGAGGGTGGCAGATAGGGGTCAAACAACCTGTAATGGCTTTCTATGGTTATGCCATGAATGTCATATTTTGTGTGGTGGGCGCTACCATGACTAATGTCAACACCATATTTCTGTTCTATAATTTGGTCGGCGACAGCGTGGTTGTGGGGTATGAAGAGGTCAATATCAGCATACTCTCGTTGATTTTTAACGGGATAGTGTGATGCCGTGGCTGACCCTTTAAGTGTGTAGCACTCAATGTTATTGTCTGCAAACACCGACAAAAGCTCTTGCTCCACCTTGCGTTGGTGTAAGCTCCACTCCACGGCCATCTGCCGTTCTGCCATCCAAGGCAAATAAACCGTGCGTGGTGGGCGCTTCTCGCGAGGCATTTTTTCCACGGCCGAGGCCGATAAAACAATTAGGTGGTTGCGTTGAAATAGGGTCATCAACTGCTGCCAGGCTGCGGTATCAAGTGTCTGCAACGCCTCCATATTGGGTATCTGTTGCGTGGCAGCAGCGCGAAGCAAGGCATATATGGCATCTTCCGCGGTGCTCATACTGTGTCTTGAAAAGAGCGTTGTACGCGGTTGAACACCACTATGCCTATGGCAAGTACCACTATGGCAAAGCATGCGCTGTAGGCAATCATTCCCCAGCTGAAGCTTCCTGCACCGAGCATGCCATATTTGAAGGCCTCAACGATGCTGGTAAGGGGATTTAACTGCATCAGCATGCGCAACGTGTTGTTGGTTACTGTGCTTAAAGGGTAGATTACAGGGGTGGCATACATCCACAAGCTTACGGCAAAGCCGAGCAATAGTTGCAGATCTCTATACTTGGTGGTGATGCTTGTAAACAATATTCCAAAGCCCAGAGCGAGCAGAGCAAGCAGAAGCACCAACACGGGTAGCAGCAAAGCGTAGATGTTGGTGTGTATTTGCCCTGGCATTATGAATATTTGATATATGGCGTAGACTATTAGGAATAACCCCAGTTGAATGGAAAAACGTAGCAGGTTGCTTATTACCTTGGCAATGGGCATAACCAAACGTGGGAAATAGACTTTCCCAAACAGCGCGGCATTGTCGACGAATGTTGACGAGGTCTGTGTCAGACAATCGGAAAAATACTGCCACAAACAGATGCCCGAAAGGTAGAAAAGAGGCTGCGGAAGTCCATCTGTTGGTATACGGGCAATGTTGCCAAACACCACCATATACATCACGGTGGTGAGCAATGGTTGAACCAGATACCACAGTGGCCCAAGAATGGTTTGCTTATATTGGGTGGTGATATTGCGCTTTATGAGCAGGCTGCAAAGGTCGCGATAACGCCACAACTCGCCCCAGTCCACCGACAATATACTCTCTTTGGGGCGTATCACCGTGGTTTTTTGCATCTTTTCTGTTTTGTCGTGGCGTTTCACCAGCGCGTTTTCTTTTACTGTGAGGTTTTGTGACGGAAGAGTATGTTGCCCACAATGCCCCAAAAGTAGCGCCAATCGGTTCGGAATGGGGCGTTGGTGTAGGCTTCTATATATCTACGCTCCGATGCTTGTATCTCGTCAATGGTGTTAGGAGTGGTGCGCTCGTAATAGAATGGTGGCATCAGCCCAGGCTTACTTTTTGTGCGCAGTGCCTGCATTTCGGGGCTGTAAAGGTTGAAATATTGACGGCTCAGCGGACGCACCCCAACCAACTTCAAGTCGCCTTTCACCCAATTCCACAGCATTGGCAGCTCGTCGAGCCACAGTGGGCGCAGCAATCGTCCCCACACGTTCACCCGATAGTCGGCCTTGAATTTACCGCCATTTTGCAGGCTCTGGTATTGGTAAACATAGTCTTGCAGGTATTCAGAGAGGTGAACATGGTGCGAAACTTGTACACCTTAATCTCCTTGCCGTTGCGTCCCACTCGGTTTAGGACTATGATTGGCGAGCCACTTGGCGTGTGGTCGGTGAGTGGTGCCTGCACTTTGCACGCCGTTACAAAGAGCCTGCCATCAATGAAACGCTCATCGGCAATGGCAAATCCTGCTCGACAAATGCGCCCCAGTATCTCTACTCGACTCATGCTGCGGTTTTTTCCGCCTGTTAACTTGAAGTATAAACCTTTTGTCAACCACAATTTTGGCATCATGCGGTGAACTGCATAGTGTGATGCTGCAGCCACCCAACGCACCCCCACGGGGTAACGCTGCATAATGAGGGTCTTTTTTAGACCATCGGTAACGGCGTTGACGCACAAATATTGCCCCACGCCCATCATGCTGTTGGCTGTACAAAGCATGTCGTTGAGGTGGACTATCGTGTGCACTGGGCGCAAAAGCATCACCAGTTTGGCGTTGTGGTTGGTCAACCTTGCTTGCAACTCGGTAGCGGTTTTCACCGTGCTGGGCATCACTTCCATACCATCAGTGGAAGCGCCTGTTTGAGAAGCTTTGATAAGCAGTTTTGAGTAGGGGAGATCGTAGAGCGAAAACAACGCTTGCAACACTGTGTCGTCGTCCCTTTTAAGGCCTGCAAGCGAGGCGTGATTTATACCCTTCGTCTCGTTGTATGGCAGCGATAGCAAGTCGCTATCGTTCAATGGAAACAGCGGTCGTTTCATGCAGAGATGGCCACAGTCGTTGATGGATGAGTAGGGGACTTGGCAGCGGCAGCCAATCCGTTTATGTTAACCACCAATCGGCCACACCCCTTTAGTTGATGAATCCGCCCTTTGTCGTTTCCCTCAATGCGCGACATTGCTTGCTGCATGGCGAAACTCACAAGCGTGTAGCGCTGTGTGGCGTTATCGGTTGTGGCGTAGTTCATTGTTTGCCCTTTCGCCGTTCAACCCATCGCTGAACGATGGCCTCGGTTTCTATGGTGCGCTGTATGATGAGCACCATGCGGTTGTTCTCTTGCGGGGCATAGTCGGTTATGCCACCCACAGGCACCAGCAGCAGTTGGCTGCTACTCACGCCAAACTGAGTGCAGAGCATGTCGTGTGCGGCACGGCAACGGCGTTCGCTCAACCGCATGTTTTGTCGTGGCGTTCCAGTCAGCGAATCGGCCGCTCCGATGACGAAGTATTCCAACGTGTCGGCAGCATTGTTTATATCGCGTGCAAAATGCTGAAGCCGTTTCATGGCATTGTAGTCAATGTCGGCTTTGTTGATCTTGAAGTATATGGTCGATGCTGGCAAGTTCAATCCCTCGTTGGCTTCTATTATGTCTTCAAGTAGGTTGTTGGCCACAGTTTGTAGTGAGGCTACCGAGTCGAGACGTATTTGCAGACTGTCGCGCTGGCGTTCCAACTGCGAAATGGTTGGTACAAGACTCTCCTGCATACCAGCCAAGTTTTGTAGCGAGTCAATGCGCCGCGACAAATCGTCAATGTGGTTGCCAAGCACCTTTTCGTTGTTGGGGTTGTAGGCATTAAAACGGTGGTTAACCTTCAAGTTTTCCGATTGCTGGGTGTGATGGTTATAGCGCAACACGTGGTTGAAAATGGCTATGCGGCATCCCACAGAGACCGATGGCACAAGGTCAAACACGTTCATTGTCGATTTTGCCGTGGTGTAGGGCGACCAGTCAAAGGTCGATTTGGTGCCCATAAGCTCAAGTGCTGCGTTGACCGAAAAACGTTCACTGAAGTAGTACTCGGCCATCATGCCCACCGACCCACAGAGTTCAAAGTTGCGTCGAAAACTTCCAATTGCATATTCTTCAGCATCGCGTGGGTTTTTCTGCTCGCCAAAGAGCATAGCCGCGCCGAAACCCATATTGCTCAACACATGCATTCGACGGTGCGACGCATATTCAAAACCGCGTATAAAGTTGGTCCAGTCGAAAGTGACCATGCCCATAACGGCCACAGCGTGTGCGTGGAACGTCTGATAGTCGGCATAGTAGTCCCACTCTTCCGACACTGGGTTGTAGGTGAGGCGTGTCTCGGCACCAGTGAGGTCTATGAACGGCTGTCGCCCATAGCGCGACTGACCGCTGACGCTAAACAGGCTGGCGCGCAACGACAGTGCAATGTCGGGCAGCACCCATTTCCCTATCTCGGCGCGCACGTTCCAGTCGCCAATGCCATTCCATCTTGCTTCGCTCTCGTCTTCGTTTCCAACAAAGGTTTGCAGTCCACCCCCCAATTCAACCCACCAGTTGTCGAATGGCGAGGCAATGATGTATTGCAGTGTGTCGCGGTCGGTACCCAGAGCGAACCCTTTGAACCACCGTTGTGCAAACACCTGCCCACTCACGCATAGGAGAAAGAGGACTACGAGCATTTTTTTCATGTTCGCGATGTGGTTCATGTTGTTTCCAGATGATTGATTATTAACTTTTTGGGCTTGTTTGAGGTCTATTGCCAGACCTCCAAACAAGCGCGCAAAGATACTACATTTTTATTAAGAGAATATTATTTTTAATTCTATTTTGTGTAACTTGTTGATATATAGGCTTGTAGGGGGGGGCTAAATTTTGCGAAAAATGCGTGGGGTAAGCAATTTTTTGCCGCTCTAATGCCATTTTTGCATGTTCTTTTCTACGGGTCATGGCTCTAACATGTAGGGATTAACTAAGGCCGTTCTTAAGTTGTTCTTCAGTCGTTCTTCAGTCATTGACTGAAGAACGACTGAAGAACAACTGAAGAACGGCCTT
This sequence comes from Bacteroidales bacterium, assembly GCA_017480185.1. Lineage (GTDB taxonomy): Bacteria > Bacteroidota > Bacteroidia > Bacteroidales > P3 > Colimorpha. The sequence continues at coordinate 46,103 of JAFVBC010000025.1, read as the reverse complement.
AGTTAATCCCTACATGTTAGAGCCATGACCCGTAGAAAAGAACATGCAAAAATGGCATTAGAGCGGCAAAAAATTGCTTACCCCACGCATTTTTCGCAAAATTTAGCCCCCCCCTACAAGCCTATATATCAACAAGTTACACAAAATAGAATTAAAAATAATATTCTCTTAATAAAAATGTAGTATCTTTGCGCGCTTGTTTGGAGGTCTGGCAATAGACCTCAAACAAGCCCAAAAAGTTAATAATCAATCATCTGGAAACAACATGAACCACATCGCGAACATGAAAAAAATGCTCGTAGTCCTCTTTCTCCTATGCGTGAGTGGGCAGGTGTTTGCACAACGGTGGTTCAAAGGGTTCGCTCTGGGTACCGACCGCGACACACTGCAATACATCATTGCCTCGCCATTCGACAACTGGTGGGTTGAATTGGGGGGTGGACTGCAAACCTTTGTTGGAAACGAAGACGAGAGCGAAGCAAGATGGAATGGCATTGGCGACTGGAACGTGCGCGCCGAGATAGGGAAATGGGTGCTGCCCGACATTGCACTGTCGTTGCGCGCCAGCCTGTTTAGCGTCAGCGGTCAGTCGCGCTATGGGCGACAGCCGTTCATAGACCTCACTGGTGCCGAGACACGCCTCACCTACAACCCAGTGTCGGAAGAGTGGGACTACTATGCCGACTATCAGACGTTCCACGCACACGCTGTGGCCGTTATGGGCATGGTCACTTTCGACTGGACCAACTTTATACGCGGTTTTGAATATGCGTCGCACCGTCGAATGCATGTGTTGAGCAATATGGGTTTCGGCGCGGCTATGCTCTTTGGCGAGCAGAAAAACCCACGCGATGCTGAAGAATATGCAATTGGAAGTTTTCGACGCAACTTTGAACTCTGTGGGTCGGTGGGCATGATGGCCGAGTACTACTTCAGTGAACGTTTTTCGGTCAACGCAGCACTTGAGCTTATGGGCACCAAATCGACCTTTGACTGGTCGCCCTACACCACGGCAAAATCGACAATGAACGTGTTTGACCTTGTGCCATCGGTCTCTGTGGGATGCCGCATAGCCATTTTCAACCACGTGTTGCGCTATAACCATCACACCCAGCAATCGGAAAACTTGAAGGTTAACCACCGTTTTAATGCCTACAACCCCAACAACGAAAAGGTGCTTGGCAACCACATTGACGATTTGTCGCGGCGCATTGACTCGCTACAAAACTTGGCTGGTATGCAGGAGAGTCTTGTACCAACCATTTCGCAGTTGGAACGCCAGCGCGACAGTCTGCAAATACGTCTCGACTCGGTAGCCTCACTACAAACTGTGGCCAACAACCTACTTGAAGACATAATAGAAGCCAACGAGGGATTGAACTTGCCAGCATCGACCATATACTTCAAGATCAACAAAGCCGACATTGACTACAATGCCATGAAACGGCTTCAGCATTTTGCACGCGATATAAACAATGCTGCCGACACGTTGGAATACTTCGTCATCGGAGCGGCCGATTCGCTGACTGGAACGCCACGACAAAACATGCGGTTGAGCGAACGCCGTTGCCGTGCCGCACACGACATGCTCTGCACTCAGTTTGGCGTGAGTAGCAGCCAACTGCTGCTGGTGCCTGTGGGTGGCATAACCGACTATGCCCCGCAAGAGAACAACCGCATGGTGCTCATCATACAGCGCACCATAGAAACCGAGGCCATCGTTCAGCGATGGGTTGAACGGCGAAAGGGCAAACAATGAACTACGCCACAACCGATAACGCCACACAGCGCTACACGCTTGTGAGTTTCGCCATGCAGCAAGCAATGTCGCGCATTGAGGGAAACGACAAAGGGCGGATTCATCAACTAAAGGGGTGTGGCCGATTGGTGGTTAACATAAACGGATTGGCTGCCGCTGCCAAGTCCCCTACTCATCCATCAACGACTGTGGCCATCTCTGCATGAAACGACCGCTGTTTCCATTGAACGATAGCGACTTGCTATCGCTGCCATACAACGAGACGAAGGGTATAAATCACGCCTCGCTTGCAGGCCTTAAAAGGGACGACGACACAGTGTTGCAAGCGTTGTTTTCGCTCTACGATCTCCCCTACTCAAAACTGCTTATCAAAGCTTCTCAAACAGGCGCTTCCACTGATGGTATGGAAGTGATGCCCAGCACGGTGAAAACCGCTACCGAGTTGCAAGCAAGGTTGACCAACCACAACGCCAAACTGGTGATGCTTTTGCGCCCAGTGCACACGATAGTCCACCTCAACGACATGCTTTGTACAGCCAACAGCATGATGGGCGTGGGGCAATATTTGTGCGTCAACGCCGTTACCGATGGTCTAAAAAAGACCCTCATTATGCAGCGTTACCCCGTGGGGGTGCGTTGGGTGGCTGCAGCATCACACTATGCAGTTCACCGCATGATGCCAAAATTGTGGTTGACAAAAGGTTTATACTTCAAGTTAACAGGCGGAAAAAACCGCAGCATGAGTCGAGTAGAGATACTGGGGCGCATTTGTCGAGCAGGATTTGCCATTGCCGATGAGCGTTTCATTGATGGCAGGCTCTTTGTAACGGCGTGCAAAGTGCAGGCACCACTCACCGACCACACGCCAAGTGGCTCGCCAATCATAGTCCTAAACCGAGTGGGACGCAACGGCAAGGAGATTAAGGTGTACAAGTTTCGCACCATGTTCACCTCTCTGAATACCTGCAAGACTATGTTTACCAATACCAGAGCCTGCAAAATGGCGGTAAATTCAAGGCCGACTATCGGGTGAACGTGTGGGGACGATTGCTGCGCCCACTGTGGCTCGACGAGCTGCCAATGCTGTGGAATTGGGTGAAAGGCGACTTGAAGTTGGTTGGGGTGCGTCCGCTGAGCCGTCAATATTTCAACCTTTACAGCCCCGAAATGCAGGCACTGCGCACAAAAAGTAAGCCTGGGCTGATGCCACCATTCTATTACGAGCGCACCACTCCTAACACCATTGACGAGATACAAGCATCGGAGCGTAGATATATAGAAGCCTACACCAACGCCCCATTCCGAACCGATTGGCGCTACTTTTGGGGCATTGTGGGCAACATACTCTTCCGTCACAAAACCTCACAGTAAAAGAAAACGCGCTGGTGAAACGCCACGACAAAACAGAAAAGATGCAAAAAACCACGGTGATACGCCCCAAAGAGAGTATATTGTCGGTGGACTGGGGCGAGTTGTGGCGTTATCGCGACCTTTGCAGCCTGCTCATAAAGCGCAATATCACCACCCAATATAAGCAAACCATTCTTGGGCCACTGTGGTATCTGGTTCAACCATTGCTCACCACCGTGATGTATATGGTGGTGTTTGGCAACATTGCCCGTATACCAACAGATGGACTTCCGCAGCCTCTTTTCTACCTTTCGGGCATCTGTTTGTGGCAGTATTTTTCCGATTGTCTGACACAGACCTCGTCAACATTCGTCGACAATGCCGCGCTGTTTGGGAAAGTCTATTTCCCACGTTTGGTTATGCCCATTGCCAAGGTAATAAGCAACCTGCTACGTTTTTCCATTCAACTGGGGTTATTCCTAATAGTCTACGCCATATATCAAATATTCATAATGCCAGGGCAAATACACACCAACATCTACGCTTTGCTGCTACCCGTGTTGGTGCTTCTGCTTGCTCTGCTCGCTCTGGGCTTTGGAATATTGTTTACAAGCATCACCACCAAGTATAGAGATCTGCAACTATTGCTCGGCTTTGCCGTAAGCTTGTGGATGTATGCCACCCCTGTAATCTACCCTTTAAGCACAGTAACCAACAACACGTTGCGCATGCTGATGCAGTTAAATCCCCTTACCAGCATCGTTGAGGCCTTCAAATATGGCATGCTCGGTGCAGGAAGCTTCAGCTGGGGAATGATTGCCTACAGCGCATGCTTTGCCATAGTGGTACTTGCCATAGGCATAGTGGTGTTCAACCGCGTACAACGCTCTTTTCAAGACACAGTATGAGCACCGCGGAAGATGCCATATATGCCTTGCTTCGCGCTGCTGCCACGCAACAGATACCCAATATGGAGGCGTTGCAGACACTTGATACCGCAGCCTGGCAGCAGTTGATGACCCTATTTCAACGCAACCACCTAATTGTTTTATCGGCCTCGGCCGTGGAAAAAATGCCTCGCGAGAAGCGCCCACCACGCACGGTTTATTTGCCTTGGATGGCAGAACGGCAGATGGCCGTGGAGTGGAGCTTACACCAACGCAAGGTGGAGCAAGAGCTTTTGTCGGTGTTTGCAGACAATAACATTGAGTGCTACACACTTAAAGGGTCAGCCACGGCATCACACTATCCCGTTAAAAATCAACGAGAGTATGCTGATATTGACCTCTTCATACCCCACAACCACGCTGTCGCCGACCAAATTATAGAACAGAAATATGGTGTTGACATTAGTCATGGTAGCGCCCACCACACAAAATATGACATTCATGGCATAACCATAGAAAGCCATTACAGGTTGTTTGACCCCTATCTGCCACCCTCTAACAAAGAACTTGAACCGCTGCTAACCAGGCTTATAGCCTCCGCCACCTTTGAGGCGTTGCACCTGCTGAGACACGCAGCAATACACTTTGTATCGGGTAGAATAACATTGAGAGAGGTGTGCGACTGGGCTTTCTTACTAAATCATCGGGGCGATGATATTGATTGGGCTCTGGTATCTGACATTGTGTCGAAATTCAAAATGCACCAGTTTGCTTCGGCCTTGACCACAATGGCTAACCGAATTATTGAAACAAACTGTCCGCTTTCTACCCCTATATCAAATAAGCTACAAAACAGGTTTGAACATGATGTGTTGTACGGGCAGGGTGCTGCCGACGAACACGACAAGGAGAATGCGCGCAGGGCTCTTTGGAAATTAAGAAGATATGCAATAAATAGGTGGAAGCATCGTTTCACTTTGTCTGATAGTAGCATGAAAATGTTCACTTCACGATTATTTCACCTTATAAGACACCCCCAAAAGTTGTTGCATAAAATGTAAAAGTACTTACGATGTCGGTTGCCATTACATTTGAAAATATCAGCAAACTGTATCGGCTGGGAGTAGTCTCAACAGGCACGTTGCACCACGATTTGAAGCGTTGGTGGGCAACGTCTGTGTTGAGGAAAGAAGACCCCTTTATGAAAGTGGGTGAAACCAACGACCGTAGCACTGCTGGAAAGAGCGACTATGTGTGGGCTTTGAAAGACATAAACCTTTCGATAGACCAGGGCGATGTGGTGGGGATAATAGGGCGCAACGGGGCTGGCAAGAGTACGTTGCTGAAGATTTTGTCGCGCATCACCTCACCGACCACTGGAACAATCAGAGCCAATGGACGCATAGGTGCTTTGCTTGAGGTGGGGACTGGCTTTCATCCCGAGATGACTGGTAGAGAAAACATCTTTCTTAACGGAGCCATACTCGGTATGAGTAAGCACGAAATAAGTCGAAAGCTGGATGCAATAGTCGACTTCAGTGGCTGCGAAAGATATATTGACACTCCCGTAAAACGCTACAGTAGTGGCATGATGGTAAGGCTTGGATTTGCTGTGGCAGCACACCTTGAGCCCGAGATTTTGGTGGTGGACGAAGTGTTGGCCGTTGGCGATGCCGAGTTCCAAAAAAAAGCCATTGGCAAAATGCAAGACGTGAGCCGAAGCGAGGGGCGCACGGTATTGTTTGTAAGCCACAATATGGCCGCGATTAAAAGCTTGTGTCGCAAGGGAGTGGTACTGAAAAATGGTCAGATTGATTATATGGGTACCGCTGCTGCATGTGTAGAACACTATATGGACTATTCAAACGACATAGAGTATTCCTCACAAACAACTATAACGAAAGCTCATCACGATCCTGGCACACTGCATGAATTGGAATATTTGGAAGTGAGAATGCTCAACGATGTGCGTGCTGTTTCAACCGAAGAGCCTCTTCTTATTGAGGCTACCATTCGCCGAAACAAACCTTCGATACAGCAATGCCAATTTGGCGTTATCGCGAAAAACCACACTGGCGCCTTTGCCTTTGCCAGTTATTCACAACCCATGCAACTGCCCAAAGAGGGGTCGTTGTTTAAGGTGGTTATAGAAGTACCCCACCACAACCTGGCTAAAGGGCTATATAGTTTTAATCTAAATATGTCTATTCAAGACTTTGCCTCGACCATACACGACTACGATATTGTGAGCGATGTGTTGGGCTTTGAAATAAGCTACGTGGATAAAGAGCACAAACGGCCTTTTACAACATGGACGCTTTCAACCAGTTGCAGTCCAATAGATAGTTTTGCAAACATAACGGAGTGTTTAGAATAACCCTCATACTTCATCTACACAATCAAATACTACAAGTACACAGCATGAATGATCACAAAACCTACCTAAAGCCCGAGCTTATCGTGGTTGAAATGAATGTTGAACACGGGTATGCTATGTCGACACAAGCAACCGGATTCCCACTTCTTTCAGGAAATAAAAGTGGAAACAATGGGGGGAGTGTGAACCAATACGACGATGGTAGCAATTGGAGTTCTGCATCCGACTGGTTTTAATAAACAATAGTTGGTTCATACTAATACAGCGTTGTTGTGAGAAAAAGACTTCTTCATACAATAATTTGCTTTAGCCTACTTGTGCTTTGTTCTTGTCAAAAAGACAATTATGTGCAGTTGCAAGCTAAAGTTGGGCGATATGCCAATAGTAGTAGCAAACTATATCTTGGTGAAAATCGAGTGGCCTACTGGAGCACACACGATGAACACCAAATAATGATCAATGGCACTGGATACAACGTTGTCTACTCGAACGATGGCAATGCTGTGATTGAAAACGTAACGAACAGCGACGATGGTTTCTCGGCCATATACCCTGCCGACATAGTTTCCTCCATGTCGCGTAGCAGCGCGATTATCACCTTGCCCGCAGTTCAGGATTACACTACCGTTAACGGGAAGCAACAACTATATAGTCCAATGGCAGCATATACTTCTGGAACCACACTGAGTTTACAGAACTTATGCTCACTACTTTGCATAAGCATAGCCAACCCTACTTCAGAACCCTTTGTGATGAAAGAGATTACTGTAGCCACAGCCAATTGTTCGCTATGTGGTAGAGCTACGGTAACGATTGACGAAACGTCAACAATCAGCATGGATGCACCAACATCATCTACCAAAAGTGTATCACTATCCTTCCTTGCCATGCCCGACACCATTGCCGTTGGCGAAACAAAAGACTATTATGTGATTGTACCACCCTTTACGTCCGATGATTTAACGGTGGGCATTGTGGGCAATACCCCACAAAACAACTACACATGGAAGAAACAGGCCTCGGGGAAGACTCTGCCCAGCAACATGATTGCCCGTGGGCCACAAGCCACGTCAGACTTTATTGCCACAACGCTTATTGGCAGTGGTACAGCAGCATCGCCCTATCTAATTGCCAACTGCAACGACCTAACCATTATGCGCAACGTGGTAAACACACAAAACAGTACCTACGGCAGCGCATATTATAAACTTATTTACGACATTGACTGCGACACAATTACACATTCACCAATAGGCAAAAACGTTAGCAATGCCTTTATGGGACACTTCGATGGCAATAATCATAGCATTACGATAAGGCGCGTAATGCCAGTTGTATCTTTGGGCGATGCTTATGTCGGTCTGTTTGGAGTGGTATCGGGCAGTGCTATCGTGGAGAACACAACACTTCACGGAATAATCAATGCCGAAATTCAATCAGGTACTACCACCAATATCTATGTGGGGGGTGTTTGCGCTCTTTGCAGTCGCGAAACCGTCTCTTTCCGCAACCTAACAAACTATGCTACAATCGTTGTAGCGGCAGCGTCTGTTGATGCCTCGGGAAGTATGTGCATTGGGGGCATCTGTGGCCAAAGCGTTGGTATGTCAACTCAATGCGTCAACCATGCAGACATGCGTGCAAATTGTAGTGGAACCCTATTTGCAGGGGGGATCGTTGGCCAACTGAAATTAAACACGGCTGGCACAAACATTTCCAACTGTGGCAATACGGGTAGCATAGAGGGAATTTCGTCGTCAACACGCGCATCCTACGCCTCCCAATACCGCAACATCTGCGTGGGTGGAATAGTGGGTCTATGGGGCGACTATGAATCAGCGAAAACCTATAATTGCAAAATCATAAATAGCTTTAACAATGGCGACCTTACGGCCACAGCCACCAACACCACAAAAGATGGATGTGCTTGCTGCGGTGGAATAGTGGGTGGAACATTGCTCACCACAGCCACTATAGGCAACTGTTACAACACAGGCATTATCCAAAGCGAACAAAACACCGCTCAGGGTTTGTCGGCTGGCATTCTGGCTGGTGGAGCACTGCAAAGTACCCAAAATCGCATAGAGGTTGTTATGAATACCACAACACCCATTTGTCGCACCACTGGTGGTGGCATCAGTGCTGGAGCAGGCATAGTAGCATCGGGGAAAGGAGCGGTGTGCCAATACGCAGCGTATTCGGCTAAAACAGTTAATGTAGACGGAGTTAGTATCAGTGCCTCTGAAATTCCAGCGAGTTGGCCACACAATAATAGCAACATTACAGCAAGCACAGACGAACTAACTCTTTCCACACTTAATGGTCTAATATCACAACGTGGCTCATCAGACTACACCACCTGGTAGCCACTCATCCATCAGTAAATGATACCACGCATAATACACTATTGTTGGTTTGGTCATGGCCTTATGCCACAAACACAAGCAGACTACATAAAACATTGGATGGAACTTCATCCAACGTGGCAGATTATGCGATGGGACGAAAAAACATTTCCTCTCTCATTTTGCGAATACACTAATCTTGCGGCTAAAAAACGCAAGTGGGCTTTCGTGTCCGATGTGGCACGGCTTTATGTTCTGCAAAAATATGGCGGTGTATATCTCGACACCGATGTCGAGCTTTTTTCTCCCCTTGATTCTTTTCTTGACAACTCTTTGTTTTCTGGTGTAGAAATATACCCTACTGAGTTTGAAAAATACGGCAAGCCATTACTTGATGCCGAAGGAGCGCCACTCAACCATTCAGATGGCATACCCTACTGCGGCTTTCTATCGGCCATATTAGGATCAACTCCTGACCATCTCCTGATCAACGCCCTATTAAATCACTATCAAGGCCTATCTTTTCAGGGCATGGTAGAGCTTTTTCAGGGTGAAGTCATAGATGGGTTACTTGCAAGCCATGCTGTCGAGCACGGATTCCGATACGTGGACTGCTTACAGCGCCTACCTCTCATGACCATCTATCCGTCCAGCACCTTCGCCTATCCTGGCGTACCCCTTACCAGCCAAGCTGTAGCATATCACCATACCGTTCAGTCGTGGACGCCAAAAACAGCAACACAAAAGGCGTTCATGTGGCTTGACAAAGCGCACTTATTGAAACCCTATCGTACGTTAAAACAGAGGATAAAACGATGAGCCACGACTGGAACAAGAAATGGACAGTGCTGTATGTGTGTACCGACTGGGATATTGTAGAGGGGTCGGGCGCAAGTTTGATAGATATGATACAGTCTGCCAGAGGTAATATAGAGCCCATAGTACTGGTTAGACATGAAGGGGCTGTGAGTCGCAGACTCGCACAACAAGGCATTCAGACTATCGTTGTGCCATTTTTTTACATTTGGGAGAAATTACCGAGTCTGAAAACTTTTCTGCGCTACCTTTTCTTAAACGAGAGATGTGCAAGAAAGATAAAGAAGAAACTTGGAGGCAAGCATGTTGACATAGTCCACACCAACACCACGGTAACAACTGTTGGGGTGGTCCTATCACGCATACTTGGAGCAAAACACGTGTGGCATCTGCGAGAAGATTTGCAACGCATCAATATTGCTCCATATATGGGCATGAAGCGCTTAAAGAGAGCTATATCCAGGGCTGACGCACGTATAGCCGTGTCGGCAGCAATACACGAAGCCTGGCCACAATATAGCGATAATACTTTCGTCCTACCCGACTGTGTGTTTCAGTCTGCACCCACGCAAACACCTCTCAATGCTACCCGTCAACACTACTTTCTTTTCCTTTCCATACACATCAATTACATCAAAGGTGCCGACTTGGCCGTTGAATCATTTTGCCAAGCACAGATTGACGACGATTATAAACTGCTTATGGTTGGCAATTGCACTACAGAATATAAGCAACATCTACTTTCCATAGCCAGTCAGTACAACAAAGCCAATCGTATAGACTTTCTTTCTCCAACCGACAGTGTTGAGTCGCTGTTTCGCAATGCTTCTGGACTTCTTCAGTGCAGCGCAAACGAATCTCTCGGCCGAGTTTCCATTGAGGCCATGGCCTACGGCTGCCCACTCATTGCTCGTTTGGGAATGGGCAACAGTCAAATTGTGGAAGACGGTCGCACAGGATTCTTGTTCGACACTGCCAATCAGTGTGCCAGAATCATTGAAAGCGTTGCAAAGCACTATCCCTCCAACGTTTGCGACAATGCCTACCATCAAGTGTGTCAACAATATGTGGCCGACGTGTTTAGTCCTAAATTGTTAAACATCTACAATCAGGTAATGTAATGAGACCTGCAGTGTCGGTGATAGTGCCCAACTACAATCATGCTCCGTTCCTCAAACAGCGCATGCAGAGCATACTGTCTCAAACTTTCACCGACTTTGAGATTATACTACTCGACGACTGCTCTACTGACAACAGCCAAGAAATACTGCAACAATACGCCACCCTTCCCCAAACCGCCTACGTCGAAGTAAACAAAAAAAACAGTGGCCGACCTTTTCTCCAATGGGAGAAAGGGATAGAGAAGGCTCATGGCGAATGGATATGGATAGCCGAAACCGACGATTGGTGCGAGCCTGAACTACTTGAGAATCTTATCAAAGCTGCAAACGAAAACAAAGAATGTGGCCTTGCCTATTGCACCACCATTCACGAGTATGGCAGCCACTCATGGTGCCCCACATACGATAAACAGACAAGATACCATACTTCTTCCGATTTTCTAACCAACAACCTGCTTACAAAGAATACTCTGTGCAATGCATCGGGGCTGATATTCCGACGAGATATTTTCATGTCGGTCGACACTACAGCCTTTGAAAACATGCGCCTGTGCGCCGATTGGATGCTCTACGCCCACATTTGCGCACAGTGCACAGTGGCCGAAGTAAGCCTACCTCTCAACCACTATCGCATTCATCAGCACAATTCATCAACTTCTAAGGCTCAACTTGTCAACAGTTTTATCGAAGGCATTGCCGTGGTCGACTACATCAGTTCTCTATTTAAGATAAACACATCGCGCAACAATACCACATGGGCAAAGCAATGGGCAAAGGCCTCCGCTTTGCACAAGTTTTCCTGCCACGACAACATTTCCATTGCCAAAACATTCACACGGCGACACACTGCCATAGTAATTTTGTTCTTATTCCTAAACCCATGGTACACACTACGGAAGAAAACACAGTTACAATAGTGCTACCCGTCTATAATGGCGAGGCTTTCCTACGCCAAGCCATTGACAGCATTCTTGCACAAACATTCACGGACTATGAACTTTGGGTGGTAAACGACGGGTCTACCGACGGCAGTATGGCCATTGTGGAGGGTTATGCCGACTCTCGAATTGTAAGAAAAGATAACCCCAGCAACCTTGGATTGGTTGCCACTCTCAACAACACTTTCGCACAAATCACCACTCCTTTCATCGCTCGAATGGATGCCGACGACATTTGGCACCCACGCAAACTTGAACTTCAGATGGCACATTTACGCCAACACCCCTCCGTTGGCATTTGTGGTACATCTATTCACAAATTTGGCGACATTGACCAAACAATGATCTTCCCCAAAGAAAGCAATGCTTTGAAAGTGGGGCTACTTTTCTATTGCATGATGAGCCACCCCAGTGTGGTGTTCCGACGCGAATCTATCCTAAAGCACAATCTTACATACAATCCCGATTTCTTCCCTGCCGAAGACTATAAATTGTGGATTGATGCACTTAAGGTTACCGACATTCACAACTTGCAAACGCCATTGGTGGAATACCGTCAACACGAAAATCAAATTTGTCGAAAGAAACACCACAAACAACTCGACCTTGAAAGCAAACTACGAGAGGAGCAGTTACGACTCATCTACCCCAACCCAACTGCCGAGGAGATAGCCTACCACCTTACACATTTTGTTGCGCTAAACCCTCAGTCCGATGCCGAAGTGCTGCAGATGCTTCGCTGGAAATCCCGTCTTTGCCAAGTCAACCGACAAAATAGATTTATAGAACCGACCATATTTGACCGCGAATTGACCCGATATGTAGGCAACGCCATTCGCAACTACTACGCATCTTCATGGCAAGGTATTCGTCATCACATTGCCACGAAACGATATAAAAGCCTTGACACAAAACATAATCTTTCACTAATTTTGCATCGTCATGGCCGATAGCACAAACTCAACCAACAGGCCTCTTATCGTTACCCTAACGCCTGTATGCAACGAGGGGCACCTGCTACGTGCTTTTCTGACGGCTGTGTGCTCGTGGAGCGACCGCGTAATACTCTGTTTTCAAAACTGCACCGACAACAGCATATCCACGGCTCAGGAGTTTCCGCAAGTAACCATGATGTATAATCCCGACCCACAAATGGATATGAGCCATGCACGAGCCATGCTTTTCGACGAAGCCGATAAGATTATGCAAGACAAAATAGTGTTTGCCATCGACGCCGACGAGTTTCTTTCCGAAGGCTTCACGGAAACTTCTGGCTGGCAAACAATCATGCAGTCTCACCCCAATACGGTATTCTCTTTTCAATGGATAAACCTCTATTACGACTTCTCACACCATCTTCCCTGTGCTGGCCAATACCACGAATTTGCCATTCATCCACAGCCCGGTATGCCTATCGCCCCAATTTATCGGCAGGTGGAAACTCGCCCCGTGCACGAGAGCCGCGTACCCTGTCTGTCAGACTATACCTATATGCAGGTCGACGATATCTTTTTCGTACATCTCGGACAGATAAATGCTCAACGCAACGCCGACAAACAATGTTTCTATCAGGTGCAGACCGTAGCCCGATTGCAAAGTCGCATTAGTGCCATCGCTTTATACCGCAACTACCATCCCCAGCCTTTCGTCCGACCTCTCAAAAACGAAGTTCGCATCTGCACTGCCGATGGTATATCTGTCGTCGATAAAATAATACCCCCCCCAGGCAACAGCAACCACTACACCCAACAAACACTGCAAATACTTCAGCAATATGGCGTTGCTCCTTTCATCAATCTCGATATATGGGACAACCCATCCATAGCCAACGCCCACCTCACCCCCACACGCAACACTTGGCAGAAATTGCTTGCGTTCTACCTACGACTATCGCAACCCATTCATCAAACTCTCGTGGTCAGGGCAATTGACAAGATGCTTAAACTCTTCACTTTATGATATTATATCGCCGACTAAACAATCTTTTACACCCCAAGCTGGGAAAAATTCTCATGCTTCACCGTGTGTCGGCCTCTCGTTCCAACTCTCCATCTTTACGTCAACTGGAGGTTACTCCATCTTTTCTTGAAGAAACAATTATATCATTCCGCAACCTGAACTACGACTTTATTGGCATATCCGATGTGATGCAACTTGTCAAAACGGCCAACCACCACAAACCATTCGTGTGCTTCACTTTCGATGATGGCTACCTTGACACCCTCACCACCGCCCTACCCATACTGCAACGCCACGGTGTGCCATTATGCATTTATCTCACAAACCATTTTATTGACGGCTCATCTTCTCCGCATTGGGACAGCACCGCCCCCATGCTTTCCGCTTCAGACCTACGCACACTGGCGCGCGACCCTCTTTGCACCATCGGGGCACACACACTCTCTCATCCACATCTTTCCTTGCTCACGCCTCAACAACAGCGAGAAGAGATTATACAAGGGAGACAACAATTGGAGCAACTTGTCTCACAGCCCATAAATCATTTTGCCTACCCCCACGGCGACTACAACCAAACAACCATCAATCTTGTGCGCGAGGCTGGTTTCAAAACTGCCGTAACCTGTTCCGGACGGCACATCCGTAGCAACTCACATCCTTTAATCCTCGACCGAATAATATTACAACAATCATGATACTAAAAGTCTACAAACAACACTTCAACCGTAACGAATGGATTTTCTTTGCCGTTGCTGCTGTTCTCCATGCTATCATCTTCAGCTTCTATCTACCTGGTGCCGACGACTTCTATTACCCCTATATATCTAATAGCAATGAACGACTAACCAAGTTGTGGCAAATCCTACCGAGCAACATATATGGATACACCCACATCAACGGGCGTTTCTTTACCCACTGCACGGTACAACTACTGCTTCTTTTGGGTGGTGGCTGGTGGGTTTACAGCAGCAGTGGCATTGTTTTCGGCCTTTTACTCTTCATGCTCACACTGTTGCACCGCCATTACCGTGGCCAACACTCTGTAAACACAGCCGATAAATACCTCATCGCTCTGCTCACCCTTTTTCTCGTGCCAAATATTGGTGGCAACTATTTTGGCCACACTGCATGCACAGTGAACTATCTGTGGGGCTCGGCAGCTGCAGCCTTCATGTTGCTATGTCATCGTTATTTCTCCACACATCCCAATCCTGAAGCCTTGCGCCACCACTGGTGGTTGCTTCCGCTGGCATTCGTTGCCGCCACATGGAACGAAAGTTTTGGCATAAGCGTTACTGGTGCCTTGGTTATCTACACCCTCTTCACCCTGCGACGCACCAATCGCAACACGTGGTGGTTTATGGCTGTACTGTGCATCGGCGTATTGTTCATAGTGGTTAGCCCAGGCAACCTACAACGATATAACTTTTATGCAGCCAAAACCTTTGATTTAACTCCAGCCACTCTCTTTTACAACTTCTTACGTCTTTCGCCCTACATCATCAAGCGCGTTGTCGCCGTTGCATTCACTATCGTTGTGTGCCTAATCAGCATAACAATCGATCTCATACGCCACAAGCGCATTGTTTTTCTGCGTCAATATAGCATTCTCTTCCTTGTAAGTTTTACGATAATGCTGTTTGCATTGTTCGTAACGTTCTATGGTGCTTATATGATGAACGTGGCAAGTGTGGTGGCAGCGCTACAGGGGGCGGCCTTTTGCCGACACTATTTTAAGCCCATGTCGGCCACAGCCACCACCATTGGCAAGGTAGCAGCCGTGACCATTATGGCCGTCGACCTCATACCTGGCACACTTGCCCGCATCCAAGCTCAACAGGCGTGGAAAACGATCGAACATCAAATATTGACCGAAGGCCAGAATGTGGACATCATTGATATAAGTCCAATGATGAAAGTCAACGACCGACTTACAAATACCATCGGAGAACGATACGTAGATTTTACGCTTTTTTATGGCACCTGCGACCACGATGCTTGTGATGCATGTAAATTCCAACAAGGCTTCTACCACTACTACGACATTTACCATACGGTTGCCCTCCCCGTAGCAACTGTTGACGATATTCCCAAAATCACCGTGCCAGAAAACTGTATAAGCGACAATCTTTATTTAATCCCTGGCTACTCAAATTCATATCTGTTGGTGATGCCTATTGTGGCAGACACTGAAACATTCTATGCTCACCTACAAGGTAAAGCGCTGCGACCTATTGACAAGGTTAAAGACTTTCTTCGCCATCGCGACTCACGCACCTTTTCTCCCGCACTTATAGCCATTTTGCCCCTACATTACGATTTTGAGGGAAAGAGATACGTATTCATTCCCGCATCACACACCTACCACCGCCAACTCCTGAAAATAGAGGTAAACGACAAGCCAGAATAGACCCATGCTCAAAACGGTGCTCAAATTGTGGCCTATATGGCTGCTGACGGCAACGGCATTCATGGTGTGCAACATGCTCACGCCCATGATGCTCGACGACTGCGCCTACGCCACCAGTGGCCGCACACTGCAAGCCATAGTCCGCACCCAGCACAATGCCTACCTAAACAGCAACGGACGCGTGTTGGCACATGGCATAGCCCAATTGTTTAGCGGCATTTGGGGAAAAACGCTTTTCAACATTGTCAACTCGATTGTGGCAGCCATGCTATCGATGCTGCTGTTCTGTTTCGGGCGTGGGCATCGCAGCCAGTGTCCGTGGGCTGTGGCTGCTTTAGCCGCCAGCCTTGTATGGTTTGTCCTACCCGACCAGCCCATCACCCTCCTGCTCATCGCAGGCAGCCTCAACTACGTGTGGGCCAGTGTAGTTATATTGCTCATGCTATTAGCCCTACGGTGGCTTAACTCACATCAACATCCATGGCACCACACCGCAGCCGTGATTGTGCTTTGCTTCGTGGCTGGGGCATGGGGCGAGATGTATGCCGTATGCATGGCACCTGCCATGATGGTCTTAGCCCTCGCCGACCATCGCTACCTAAACCGCCAGTGCATCGCTGCCTGGATTGGTTTCTGCATGGGAGCACTATTGATGCTTCTTGCACCTGGCAATTGGCATCGTATGGCCATGCTCGATCCTACGCCATTTGCCACCCGAGCCATAAACACCATTGTGGGTGTAGCCGATGGTGCCCTACCCTGGCTTTGGATAGCCACGGCAATACTGGCCATTGTTGGGCGGCGAAAACGGCACGAAACCCACTTTTGGCGCGACAACCTACTATACATAGTTGCAACCATCGTGTCGGTGCTTTTCACCACAGTCAGCGGTGCAGCGTGGCCGCGCACATTCTTTGCCTGCTACGTGTTTGCCATCGTCATGCTGCTACGCCAAATGCAGCAAATACGGCTACCCAACGCGGCAAACATAGCCATTGCTGCCGTGTTGGCCATCACCATTGTGATAGACCTTGCTCAAGAGATGCCACAACTGCAAAGCCAACGCAGAGCCATGCTGCATTGTGTGCAAACCCCTTGCAACGAAGCATACGCGGTGTGGACGGGCAATGACGGGAGCAGAAAAACAGTGGGGCGTAACGCATTGAGCTTCGATGCCCAAAACTGGCGCAACACCAGTCTTTTCGGCTATCACGAAAGGCCATCGCTGCCAGTGATACCACAACAGGTAGAAGCTGTCTTAAAACAAAACGCCATCCCATCATCTGCCATAATCGGCGAAGAGGGGGGGGCATTTTTACTACTGTCCGACACCATTACAAAGCCTATAAGCAGCATCGTAATAACATTTGCCACCGACACCGTGTGGCTTTGGCCCAGCAAAGCGGCACGTCTGATAGACATTTTTGGAACCAACCTGCACAGCCACTTTACCTCTCACCCCTCCGCATGGCAACGCCACCTAATGAAAAGCCAAGCGGGGCTGGAGCAAACCTTGAGAAACACCGACGACACCGATGCTTTCGGACAAGTGAATGTTCGTGGGCAACGAGTAGTTTTTATAGACTGTTCGGCTATAATACATGGAATCAGCAAGATAGAGAGCATTGCGCTCCTCTCCGACGATTACTAAAACCCCTTATTTTTAGCAAAAATGCACATCCCTGATAATCAACCACAAATAAGGACCATCTCCCTATCAAGTCCTGATCAACTCCCTATCAAGTCCTGCCCAACTCCCACCATGGCAGGAGATGATGGGGAGATGGATAGTAGAGGGTCTGCCGAAGAGCCTTTTTTCTCAGTGGTGGTTCCCGTCTACAACACGAGGCAATACCTTACCTGTTGCATTGATAGCATAGTGCAACAGACCTTCGTCAACTGGGAGGCTCTGCTTATTGACGATGGAAGCACCGATGGTTGTGGGGCGCTGCTCGACAGCCGATCCGAAGCCGACAGCCGATTGCGCGTGGTACATCAGCAAAACCAAGGCCTGTCGGTGGCGCGCAACCGGGGCATAGAGATGGCTCGGGGGCAATATGTGGTGCTGCTCGACAGCGACGATTGGATTGAGCCAACCATGCTGCAACAGCTTCATTCCCTGTGCGATGGAGCCGACATGGTGGCTTTTGGAGGGTGGGGAAAAAAAAACCTCTACAGACCAAGCCCTGCCGTCTATGCCACAGGATGGCAATACTATAACGCCGAGGCATTACAAAAGCACACGTTCAACTTTGTATGCACTGTACTACGCACCTACCGCCGCGCCTTTTGGGTCGATAAAGGCATTACTTTCCAACCAGGACTGGTGCACGAGGACAACCTTTTCACCCCCCTGGTATGCCATGCCGCCGAGCGCGTAGTGGTGGCCGACATCACAGCCTATCACTACCGCGTGCAAGACAGTGGCACACTGCATAGTGCCAGCAATCTAGTCCTCATCGACATTGCCAACCAATTGTTTGCCCACTTTGAGCAACACGGTGAGAAACAGACAGCTGTGATATACCGATATATTGTTCACCTGTATCAGATGGGCTTTTTGGCCTCGACCGCACAGACCGACCACACATTGTTGCGTCAAGCCAACCATCGCGCATGGAGCATAGCCGCTCAGCATAAACTCCGCCACCGCATAAACCACCTTGTAATTCGCACCTGCCCCCCACTCTATCGACTGATGCATCGCATTGGCCTTTAGCGAGCCGACCGTGGTTGTCAATTGCGTCAACTGCACAATAGCAAAGCATTTATTGCGTTCTCGTTTGGGTGAGTAGTTGTTGCCCACCAATGATGCAAATGTCAAAGTCCAATGCCACAGAGAATGTCATGGCGACATTCACCATAGTTATGCCCGTGTGGAATAAAGCAGCCTACGTCGGGCGTGCCATTGGCAGTGTGCTTGCCCAAAGCCGCGGAGATTGGGAGATGATAGTGGTCGACGATGACAGCACCGACAACAGCGCACAAGTGGCCGAGAGCTTTGCCGACAGGCGTATAAGCGTAGTGCATGCCGTTCACGAGGGGGTGAGTAGTGCTCGCAACCGTGCCGCCACCATGGCCAAGGGCTGTTATATTTGCTTTTTGGATGCCGACGACTGGTATGAGCCCACATTTCTTGACCAAATGCACGCCCTCATAGCGCACCACCCCGATGCAGGCCTCTATGCCACAGCCTACAACATTGTGAAGTACGGCCAATATCGCCCTGCCCCAATAGGGTTTGACGAAGGCTTTACAGAGGGCATCATTGACTATTGCGCCACCTATGCTCGCACACTGTGCATGCCTGTGTGGACAGGAGCCTCATGCATGCCACTTGGGGTATTCAACGCCATGGGTGGTTTCGATGCCGAGTTGCACATAGGCGAAGACTTCGACCTTTGGATGCGCACCAGTCTTAATTATCCTGTAGTGATGACACGCGAGGCTCTGAGCAACTACAACCAAGATGCAGAATACACCTGGCGCGCCAGCAAACAGTTGCACCCACCGCAACACAACGTATTGTGGCATCTTGACCACTTGCCCAAACTCCCCAACATCATAGCCTTGACCGACCGCATGAAAGCCTACGCATTGTGGCCGTACTATCTTTCGCACCGATACCACACCGAGGCCTCACAACTGTTGGAGAGCGTGGATTGGCAAACGTTGCCCCCAAAAGAGAAGAGACGTTACGACAGGCCGCTGTGGCAAAGTCGCATGCTAAACATCATACACCAAGGGCTTTACAGATGCCTACACACCGCACGAACAATTAAAGCCCGCATTGCATCATGATTCCACAAACGCTCCACTACTGCTGGTTTGGGCACAAGCCTCTACCCCCATTGGCACAGCAATGCATTGCCACATGGCAGGAGCACATGCCCACATGGCGACTGCAACGATGGGACGAGGGCAACTTCGACCCACAAAGGGTGCCCTACACAGCCGAAGCTTACGCCGCCGAAAAGTATGCCTTTGTGAGCGACTATGTGCGGCTGTGGGTGTTGAGCAACTACGGAGGGGTGTATTTAGATGTCGACTTTTGCGTGCTACAATCGTTCGCGCCCTTGATGCATCATCATGCCTTTGCGGGTTTTGAAGGCAGCAAACATTTGCCACTACGCGCTGCAGTGATTGGCAGCGAGGCGCATGGCCAATGGATTGACGAAATGCTACACCTTTACGACGATTTGCACTTTGCCCTCCCCGACGGACGTTTCGACCTCACAACCAACGTGCAACGCCTATCGGCACACATGAGTCAACACGGTTTTATTCAAAATGGCAAGGAACAAGACTATAAAGACCTGCATATCTATCCCGTTGAATATTTCTCGCCCCACCTCACAACAGGCGAGTATCGCCCAACCGAACACACCTTTGCCGAACACACCAATCTGGGCTCGTGGCACAGCAACAACAACGGATGGAAAGAGACTATAAGGCAAATGGTGGGGCAGCGAAATATGACGCGCCTTATTAAACTGAAAAGAAAACTTTTGGGATGAGCCGATGATTGACCATTTTCCACCAAAGATAGCCAATACGGCTATATATATCTACCTCGGCACGTTGGCCGCAGTAAGTCTGCTGTATCGCAACTTTGCCATGTCGTGGCAATTCATGGCCATAGGCATTATGTGGGTGGTACTATTTTTTGTAGGAGCCTCGCAATGCAGTCGGCGGTGGGCAAGCCTACCAGAACGTAGATTTCTATTATATATCACACTCACTGCATTCTTGTTACGCGTGGCGTGGGTGTTGTTTAGCTACTATTTCTATATTGCAAAGACAGGCATTCCGTTCGAATTTGAGACTGCCGATGCCGTGGGCTACTACGAACAAGGAATTGGGTTCTCCACCCTACCTATCGGCGAGGCTTTTCGCATACTTTTTCTCGAATCCGCAGGAGTTTCGGACTCGGGCTATATCTTCCTACTCTCACTCCTCAGCCGCATCACTGGCTACTACATCATTCCGGCTCGCATAGTAAAATCAGCATTCAGTGCAGCCACACTACTCTTTCTATACCCCCTTGCAAAACGCAACATCGGAGAAAACGGCGCACGCATTGCCACCACGTTGGCGTGCTTTATGCCCAACCTAATCTACTATTGTGGTCTGCATCTGAAAGAGACCATAATGATATTTTGCCTTATAGCTTTCCTCGACCAAGCCGACCGCGTGCTCCGCAACGCCACATTGAACGTTTTCAACATTGTGCTGGCCATTTTCTTTGCTATAAGCCTTTTCACCTTTCGCACCGTGCTGGGCATTGCAGCCTTGTTTGCCTTCGCATCCGCACTTCTGTTTAGCGACAAAGCCTACGTTGGGAAACGTAGGCGCATAATCCTTATCATATGGATAGCCCTTTCCTTATCTGCACTGTCTGGCGGAACTATACTTAACGAGGTGGAACACACATGGCAAGGGCGCTTTGAGAATCAGATGCAAAAACGAGACTATCAAGTAAACAGCGGCTATGGCTGGGCAAAATACGCCACTGGTGTTACAATGGCGCCACTCATGCTTTTCATGCCATTCCCCACAATGGTTGATGTCGACCAACAATACAACCAGCAGGTAGTTTCGGGAGGTAACTATGTGCGAAATTTCTTTGGTGGATTTGTACTTCTAGCCATCTTTTCTGCCTTGTTTGTCAACAAACGTTGGCGCAGCATGGTACTGATCGGTGCATTTACATTTATCTACCTTGGCATAATATCCCTAAGCGGATTCGCTAACAGTGAACGTTTTGTGCTGCCCGCCCTACCTATATTGCTAATTATGACGGCCGAAGGTATACAACAACTAAACGCCAAGAACTATCGTTACATAAAGTGGTGGTACTACATAGTACCCCTAATGTCGTTGGGGTGGGTGTTTTTCAAACTTGGCACAAGAAACCTGCTATGAAAGTAATGGTGGTGGCTAAATACGGTCGGCATGGGTTTGCTCCATTTGTGCAAGAGCAGGTTGATGCCCTGCGTCAACAAGGCGTAGACGTAACTACTTTTGCAGTAAAGGGACGTGGCATTGGTGGTTACCTTCACAATATCAAACCCTTGAAAAAGGCACTACAAGCCGTAGCCCCCGACTTAATGCACGCTCATTACGGCCTATGTGGGCTGTTGTGCAACATGCAACGAGGCGTACCAGTAATTACCACTTACCACGGAAGCGACATAAACGACTGGCACATACGCCAATTGTCGAAGATAAGTATATGGTTTTCTGTTGCAAATATCTTCGTATCAGATGCTTTACTCCATATGGTTCGGTATCGTAGACGGGCATACGTGCAACCCTGTGGAGTAGATACCACCCTGTTTTACCCGATAGATAAAACCGAAGCAAGAAAGAGATTAGGGCTCGACAGCAAACATCACATTGTACTCTTCGCCAGTTCATATACCAACGCCGTAAAAAGCCCCAACCTTGCCAAAGAGGCTGTAGCTGGGCTAAACGATAGCAACGTATGCCTCATAGAACTAAATAATTACAGCCGCGCAGAGGTGGCTCTATTGTTGAACGCCGCCGATGTGCTGTTGCTGACATCAAAGCACGAAGGGAGCCCTCAGGTTGTGAAAGAGGCCATGGCGGTAGGATGCCCAATAGTGAGCGTTGATGTGGGCGACGTACGCAAGCAAATAGCCGACACAGGGAATAACTATGTTTCCGCCACACGCAGTTCAACCGAACTTACCTCATTGCTACGAAAGGTTTTGAAAAACAACCAACGCTCTAACGGACGCGAAAAATTGATAAAGAACGGATTAACTAACGAAGCAGTTGCTCAAAGCCTTTGCCGAATATTCCAACAAGCAATCAATGATAACATCCAACATTGAGCGCATAGATCCCACCCAATGGGACGAACTGTTGACGAACTCATCAACAGCCTCGTGGCATCAATCGTTTGCAGCCTATCGGTTCTTCTCATCACAAAAACCTTATATTGAGCCTTTTATATTTGCTTATTCTCGCAATGGAAGCCTTAAGGCAATAGTGTCTGGCTACCTTACCAACGACTATTCGGGAATTAAACGAAGACTTTCTCGCCGAGCAATAATAATGGGAGGCCCTCTACTTGCAAACGACATTGAACAATATGAGGTTGCCTCACTGCTCTCCACACTAATCAACTCGCTGAAAAGAGAATGCATATATATAGAAACTCGCAACTTTAGCGACTATTCCACATGGAATGAAGCGTTTAGCCAAGCGCACTTTACCTACGCGCCACACCTAAATTTCCATATAGACACCAGTAGCCCCACTCTTGTAGAATCACAAATGAGCAAGAAGCTACGTCGTAAAGTGCGCACCTCCTTTAGCGAAGGAGCTACAGTGATAACCCAACCAACCAATGAGCAAGTAACCGCCTGGTATACAATCCTCCAACATCTTTACCACACAAAAGTAAAAACCCCACTCTTCCCGCTCTCATTTTTTCTTGCTCTAAACAACGAACCCACCGCACGCTATACCCTAATAGAGTACGAGGGTGATATTGTTGGAGGCACACTTTGCATGGTGCTTGAGGGGAAAACAGCCTACGAATGGTTTGCCTGTGGCAACAATCAAATAAGCAACAAGATACACTCATCTTGTGTAGCCACATATGCTTCTATAATGCGAGTAATGGCCGAAGGTTGCAGTCGATACGACATGATGGGGGCAGGTCGCCCCAACGAGGCTTACGGTGTACGTGATTTCAAAGCCCAATTTGGTGGTAGTTTAGTACAGCATGGCCGATATTTACACATAAACAGGCCTCTTCTTTACAACATTGGACGTATGGCAATAAGCATCATAAAACACATGTAATATGATTATTAAGCCACGTATTGAAGTAGTATTTCCAAAGTTTGGCTATCACAGCAAGAGCAAAGTGAAAGACAACGAGTTCGGCGACAAACAATCGTGGTTACTTGATAGTGGACGAAGTGCAATATACTTGGCTCTACAAGCATTGAAATTAAGCCCAGGAAGCATGGTGGGAGTGATGGCCTACAACTGCCACAGCGTGGCCGATATGGTGGCAGCAGCCGGGCTACAACCAGTGTTTATAGATGTCACGAAAAACCTTCGCATAGATATTGCTCACCTCAAGCAAAAAACACCACAAATACAAGCTCTGATTGTCAGCCATCTTTTCGGACTTGAGAACGATGTCAGAGAGATAAGAAAAGCGTGTCCCTCAATCCCAATTATCGAAGATTGTGCCCACGCAGCAGGAATAACCACCTGTGGCCAAAGTGGCGACATGGCAATATATTCCGTTGGACGAGGAAAACTCCCGTCAATAGCCGATGGCGGAATACTGGTGTGCAATAACAGCCAATACGCAGACTCTATTGACACTATATACAACATACTGCCCTGCTACACCGCCTTTCAAGAAATGATGCTCATGTTAAAAAGCATCGTATATGCTGTAGCCTACACTCCCTTTGTTTATACCCTATTTACACATCGCATAGCATCGCGCAAAAAAAGATATGCAAAAATCATGCAATCAGAATACAAGCCACGACAAATGAGTCGCATAACGAGAAGATTGCTTGACAAAGCAGTAAAAAGCCTACCTCAACAAGTGCACCGTCGTGGCAAAAACAGCATAGTGGCTCAAAGTATAGTACAACGCATTGCACCAGACGCACATTTTGTCAGCCACAATAGTGGCAATCATTTCATGGATATCTACTTATGTGATAATCCTGTAAAACTACGCCTCGCTTTAAGAAAGATGGGTGTTGATAGCGCAACACACTTTGGCCAAAGTGTAGAGTGGAATCAACGCTACGGACAGGTATCCTCCGAATGTACAACAAGCGAATGGCTCTCTCATCATTTACTTGCCATACCCACATATATATCATGGAATGAGGTTAATACCTCTATAAGATAGTTATCAATTAACGTCCTTATCTTACACCATTCCTTACCCCCCAAAAAAGTAGTACAAACATAAATATGTCGAAAAAGCTCCACCAATTACCACCTGTCGGGAAACGAAAATACTTGTTCATGATTAGCCATCCGGCTCATTTCCACCTGTTCAAAAACTTAATCAGGATGTTGCAACAACAGGGCGATAAAGTGGTGGTCGTGGTGCGTCCAAAAGATATTGCAGAGCAGCTTTGCCGTGAAGCAGGGTGGGACTATATTGGTTTATGTCCTCGTCCCAATGGGCACGGACACTTCCAGCTGGCTGCTGCCGTAGCGCACCGTGTAAAAGAGGTGGCAGATATTGTACGCCGAGAGCGCCCCGACATGTTGCTTGGAAGCGACGGTGTATTGGCTTATGTGGGATGGTGGTTTGGGTTGCCGAGGTTCGAGTTTTTCGACGACGACTATGACGTAATCAAACTCTACGCTCAAATCTATTTCCCATTCTACACCGACCTTGTATGTCCCAAGGTTACCGATGCTGGCCGATGGATTAAGAAGAAAAGAGCATACGATGGCTATCAGAAATTGGCGTACCTGCATCCATCTCATTTCACGCCCGACCGCACGGTGATGGAACGCTACGTGCCAGATAATAGCCGTTTTTTCATTGTTCGTCTATCGGCATTGCAAGCTCACCATGATACTGGCATGCACGGTCTCGGTCGTGAACAAGCCATCAGACTGATAGATATACTCAAATACTACGGACGGGTTTTTATAAGTTCTGAATACCCCCTTGACTCGCAATTTGAGCCCTACAGGATGAATATCAATCCGCTCGACATTCACCACTTGCTATATTTTGCTGATATTTACGTAGGCGATAGTCAGAGCATGGCGGTAGAAGCTGCCGTACTGGGTACGCCGGCTATACGCTGCAACGACTTTGTGGGACGAATCAGTGTACTCAACGAATTAGAACAACGATACAAACTTGCTTTTGGAATACGTCCCGATGAACCCGACAAGTTGTATACTACTATTGACCATCTGCTATCGATGCCCAATCTAAAAGAAGAATTTGCCACTCGCCGAGCCCGTATGCTCACTGAGAAAACAGATACCACAGCCTTTTATTTTGACATGCTTAACCATTACCCCTACCATAATACCCACAACCAATGAAAGCCTATCTTGAAATAAAACGACAGCCATTGCCCAACTATAAAAGTGAGAGTTTGATGAAAACCTTGCACCGTTCGGCACGCATACACGGCTATCATTGTGCGCTGTGGTTTGGCATTATACGTTGGAAAGACCACTTACTAAACGTTTGGGCAGGACGTTGTGCATGGAATGGGCTGCGTATAAAACTACAACGCTGGCGCGGTGTTAACATTGGTAAACACGTTCATATTGGCCCAAACGTAACGATAGACTATCCCTTCCCCTATTTTGTCACAATTGAGGACGGGGCTTCGCTGGCCGGAGGAAACTATATATTAGCTCACAGCACTCCCCTTGAATACCACCAAAGATGCACAGAATCGTTTGTCGCACCAGTAGTGGTGCACCGCAACGCTTGGATTGGAGTCAATGCAATACTCATGCCTGGCATAGAAGTGGGTGAAGGCGCCATTGTGGGTGCTGGGGCAGTAGTTACACAAAACGTGCCACCTAACACTATGGTTGCTGGTGTACCTGCTCGAACAATAAAAACATTTGAGCCATGATTGATTTCACTCCGCAAGCTTATGAGGCGTTGTGCAATGCACTAATATCATGCAACATAAAATTTGAACTTCGTCATGATGTTGATCAACGTCCCGACAGAGCCATTCGCATAGCCCATATAGAACATCAAAAGGGGCTAAAGGCCACCTACTATTTTAGACGTAACGATATTTATCACAGCGAGCCCGCCATACAACAGATAGCACAACTGGGACACGACATTGGCTATCACTATGAAACACTTGCTGAATGCAATGGAGACTTGAGTGCGGCCTACAATTTGTTTTGTCGCGACCTTGACTTTTTGCGCAGAATTGCACCGGTGGAAAAAATGTGTGCTCATGGCAGCCCACGCTCGAAATACGACAACCAGAAGTTATGGAGGCGCTATAATTACCACACACTCGGCATTACTCACGATTCCATGATTGATACGGACTTTAGTAAAACGCTGTATCTAACTGATACTGGTCGATGCTGGAATGGGTGGCGATACAGCATCCGCGACAAGGTGAACAACATGCAGATAATATGGGAAGACGAAGGTTTGATATTTCATACTACCGAAAATATTATACAGGCTCTCAACACATTGCAACATTCAATTCATAATCATTCTCTACTAATTAACACTCATCCACAACGATGGATGCCTGTGGGGGCTGGATGGCTGGCCGAATTGGTACTTCAAAACATTAAAAACCAAGTAAAACGTGCACTGATATGTATAAAATATTAACTGTCATAGGAGCCCGGCCTCAGTTTATAAAATCTGCAGCAATATCTCATGCTATCAGACAACTACCCAACAATACTCTGCAAGAAGACATCCTGAATACAGGTCAGCACTATGCCCCTGCAATGTCGGCGAATTATATTGACGAACTTGAATTAACACAGCCTCTGTATAATCTGAATGTTGGCTCGGCTACACATGGAGTGCAAACTGCAGAGATGTTGAAGGGTATAGAACGTGTGCTACTTGAGAACTCCTACGACGGAGTACTTGTTTACGGCGACACAAACTCGACCCTTGCTGGAGCATTGGCAGCATCAAAACTCAACGTGCCTGTTTTTCACATCGAAGCCGGATTGCGTTCGTTACGAAAAGATATGCCCGAAGAGATTAATCGCATACTCACCGACCACGTTTCCAATATATTGTTTACCCCGACCCTGCAAGCAGTATATAACCTACAGAGCGAAGGTATTAGTGATAAACAAATCGTTAATTGTGGGGATGTAATGTTAGATAATGTCCTGCGCTATTCTCATCGCTTATCGAAGCGTCCCCTTATTGATGGATGTTACGCCCTTGCAACCATTCACCGAAACTTTAATACCGACAACGCTACGCGTTTACAAACCATTTTCAATGCCCTTGAATCCATTGCATTGGATCATGAATGCACGATTATTTTGCCACTGCACCCTCGAACCAAAGCAAGACTATCTGAGATGCCAGGATTAACACTCAGCCATCGCATAAAAATCATTGAGCCAACAGGATATATTGACACCTTAAATCTTATAAAATACAGTAAGATTGTACTCACCGACAGCGGTGGGCTACAGAAAGAAGCATATTTTTTACAGAGACCCTGCGTTATTCTTCGTCAAGAAACAGAATGGAAAGAAATAGTTGAAGAGGGGGCAGCTGCACTTACCGAGCCGTGCGTTGAGAGCATACTGAACAATACTGCAGCTTTATGGAATAAACAGGTAGAGAGCACCCGACTGTTTGGAGACGGGACTGCCGCCCAAAGGTGTATCGCCACCATTATGGCGTATTTCCGTCATTGCAACGAGAGATGACCATGACACACAAGAGAGGGTGTATTCTATGCATAACATTATTGCTATCCATCAGCACAGTGGCACAGTTCCCTCTTTACCCGACTTCGGCTCGCAATGTTGCGTTAGGAGGTATTTATTGCTCGCCATTGCCAACTGAGCATGCCACACTTTCTGTTAGTTACCGTTCCGATTACTCAATGCGCGAACTATCTACCAAAAATCTTGAAGCCCATATAAAGACCAGCAAATACACCACTGCGCATTTATCCTACTCTCATTTTGGCGACACGGCGTATCATGAACAGAGCATGACCGCTGGCATTGGTGTTAAAGTAACACGCAAAACAAACATTGAGGGCTCGATACACCTTTTTCACATTGGAGGAAACAATCCGAAATACGATAGTGAAAGATACCCATCATTGGGATTGATGGCTTATAGCCAGCCCTCACATAATACACTCATCCACCTTTTATACTTACATGCTCCCTGGCTCGATAAGCACCCATACATCGTGCGCGCCTCATTTTGCTACAAGCCAGTGGCATCAACTACAACAATCATAGAATTAGAACATTACATCACAAATAGATTCCATTTGGGTTGCGAATACGAACTAATAAATAGATTTTATCTTCGTGGCGGGCTACTGACATCCCCCTTACAATACACCTTTGGCATCGGATGGAACAAAAATCTGTTTGCTATTGATATTGCAGTACAAACTCACAGCATTCTCGGACTTACCACTCAAATATCAGCAACAGTATGTTTATAAAACGACTGATTATATTATTTACTTTGGGGGTGGCACCTACCCTTCAGGGACAAGTTGACTTTGCCCTTGAAGAGCTTGCAGAGAGTTCAACAGGAGCAAATCAATGTGGCGCACTTTACGATCAACTAATATCTCTTTCTGATAATCCGATAAATATAAACGATACATCATCTCTCACGGACCTCCCTTTTTTGAGCTCATTTCAACATCGATCATTACGTAACTACATTATACTCTACGGACAACTATCCGACATTAGCGAACTGAAATATGTCCCGGGTTTTGATAGTACAACTATAGCCTTTTTGAGACCATATATAACGGTGGAACATTATTCACCAAAAGAGCGTTTCAACACTAAATATATAAGACACACACTTACAACTGGCATAGGAGGAAATATCGAACAAGCCAAGGGTTATGAGGATAATATTTACGAAGGCGACAATCTACATGCTCTTTTTACGTACAACGCAAATTATGCCAACAAAATAGAATTTAGAATGAGTGCCGACAAAGACCCCGGAGAAGCTTGGGGTAAAGACAACTTCTTTGCGGCATCTTTTATGATGAAGGATACATGGAGGATAGAGAAGCTGGCTGTTGGCCGATACAGCCTACAGTTTGGACAAGGGCTAACTCTGTGGACAGGTATAGCCCCATTCCGACTGGTTGGGCAAAGTATGTGTAGAAACTATTCGGGTATAAAAAGAGCGAGTACCTTTTACGAATCTGACTACCTTAATGGGGTAGCCACATCTATACGAGCGTGGCAAGGAGGAAGTGTGATGGCATTTGCTTCAAGAACAGATGGCGAAACAATTTATGGAGGGCGCATCGAACACCGCACATATCACCTAATCGCTGGTATAACTCTTAGTAAAAATACATTTGACGATAGCTTGGTATCAAGGGAATACATCTATAATCGCATGTACTTCCGAGGCAAAGAACTAACAAACATCGGTATGGATATCCTGTATAACTACGGGCGAATGACTGCATACGGAGAGGTGGCCTGCTCTATTGGGCATTCCATGGCCTTTGTTGCAGGGTTAACCTGGGTTGCTGGAGGACATTCGACAATTGACATTAACTGCCACCACTACGCACCTGAATACTATAATCAACATGCACAACCCATCTACTATGGAGACCCTCGCAATGAAAATGGAGTCAATATTAGCATCCATACACAACTTCCTCTCGGTATCAACGCAGCATTAAGTGGGGGAATGTATAACAAACCGTTACTTCGCTATGGCATATACCAACCCTCTAACGGCATTGAAAACAAAGCTGAACTATCTCGCGACATCATGCGCCATTGGCAACTAAAACTACGCCACAGTTATCGTCAGCAACTTCGGAATATACCTAATGCCACAACCATAGCATATCTTTCCGAACATACTGAACGGCAGCAATTGCAGGCTGAAATAACTTGGCACAATAAGATATGGCGTTGGTGCACAAGAGTGGTACATTCAGTATTCAATGCTGAAACTTCGCCCAATTCCCACGGCTGGTTGGCTTCAAGCGAAGTTAGGTACGAACATGGCAGCTTTCAACTTACGGCAAAAGGGCTATGGTTTAACATTGGGGGGTATTATGCTCGCATTTACCAAAACGAGAGCGCTCCACAATACGCTTGGTCAATACCATCGTTTAACGGCACTGGAGGAAGAACGTTGATTATGATACGTCACAACATATCAAAACGTTGGAATATTTGCCTAAAATACGCTATAACTCTGTATACCGATCGCGAAACAATTGGTACTGGTTTGTCAACAATTGATGCAAATCATGTACAAACGTGGCATATACAATTTAGGCTGAAGGTATGATAGCCACGGCCTCTTCAACGTCAGACTCCCCCTGCAAAGATTTGTAAGTTTTCTCAGCAGCCAACTGTTCTGCCCCTTTTATGCTGTAATCTATAGCAGAAAGTTGAGGGACTCCATCAATCTTCACTCGACACTCGTACTCACGACGGCCACTGTGCTCACGAACGAACGAGCGTTCTATAACAAAATCAATCTTTTTTCGGCGTTTTTGGCACCAGTCTATAAGTTTGCTCTTATAGTTGTTTTCTTGCAACTCTATTTCGTCAATGTCAATATACGTACATAGTACCTTATCTACCAATACTCTCCGAGTAAAATTAAACCCCTTTTCAAGGTAGATTGCCCCTACCAATGCCTCAAAAGCGTCTCCGCCCATAGATTTGTATCCTCCAGGTACATCCTGTTGATGCTCGACCAAATCAAGAAGACCAATCTTTCTGGCCAACTGATTAAGGCTCTTTCGACTAACAATTTTAGAGCGCATAATCGTCAGAAAACCCTCTTCTTGTAAAGGATACTTCTTGTAGAGGTACTCGGCCACAATCATGCCCAGCACAGCATCACCCAAGTATTCAAGGCGCTCGTTGTTAATACGATGTCCCTGACGAGAGAGAGAATGAGACCTGTGTGTAAAGGCAATACGGTACAACTCCGTCTTCCTCGGACGGAACCCAAGTATGTTTTTAAAGAAAAGATAGAATTGACGACTTTCCTTGTTGAGTGAAAGAAAAGACATTGTCAATACTTTCTAAAAGCAAGACACACGTTATGCCCACCGAAACCAAACGTGTTGCTTATAGCAAAACCTACCTCTCGCTTTTGCGAATGATTGAATGTGAAGTCAAGAGGAGGAATCTGTGGGTCGTCATTAAAGTGGTTGATTGTCGGAGGAACCACTCCACGATTGATGGTCAAAATGCAAGCAATGGCTTCAACTACACCCGCGGCACCAAGAAGATGACCTGTCATAGACTTGGTGGAATTGATCGCTATTCGTTCAGCATGCTTACCAAAAAGTCCCACAATAGCTTTTGGTTCAGAAATGTCGCCAATCGGGGTTGAGGTGCCATGCGTATTGATGTGATCAACATCCGTTATCATCATTCCCGATTCCACAACGGCCTGCCTCATTGCACTAATCACCCCCAATCCTTCTGGATGCGATGCAGTGATGTGATAGGCATCAGCCGAGAGACCTGTACCAGTGATTTCGGCATAGATGTGAGCACCACGTGCCTTTGCATGGTTCAATTCCTCGAGTATAACCGTACCCGACCCTTCACCCAATACGAAACCATCTCGATCGCGATCAAAAGGACGAGAAGCTGTGGCAGGATCGTCATTGCGAGTAGAAAGGGCGCGCATGTTACCAAATCCACCTATGCCCGACTCACAAACAGCACACTCACTGCCACCGGCAATCATAACATCGGCTTTACCGAGGCGTATTAGATTGAAAGCATCACTGATGGCCGCTGCCGACGAAGCGCAAGCTGCAGCAGTGCAATAGTTTGGGCCTCGCAATCCATACTTGATGGCTATATGTCCAGCACATATGTCGATTATGACTTTAGGGACCCAATAAGGGCTAAACCGAGGCACCCTACCATTGTCGGCATACTGAAGCAACTCCTCCTGGAAGCTTTTAACACCGCCCATCCCTGAACCCCAAACAACACCCACACGCGAAGCATCGACCGCAGTAGACGAAAGCCCAGCATCCCGCCAAGCCTCATCAACAGTCACCAAACCATACATGGTATAGCCGTCAAGCAACCGACTTTCCTTGCGATCGAAGTAGTCTTCTGTACGGAATCCTTTGAGCTCTGAAGCAATACGACACTTGAATGCCGTAGCATCGAAATAGGTTATCGGACCAACGCCACTCACTCCGTTGACTAACGACTGCCACATATTAGGCACATTGTTGCCAATCGGGGTGAGTGCGCCAAGACCCGTAACAACAACTCTTTTCAACTCCATAAAGCGGAAAGAGTACTTATGTTGTGTGAACGAAGATTCTTATTTGTTCTCTTTTTCTTTCTCAATGTAAGCAATAGCGTCACCAACAGTGACAATTTTCTCTGCAGCTTCGTCGGGAATTTCAATTTCAAATTCTTTTTCAAGTTCCATGATCAGTTCCACAGTGTCCAAAGAATCGGCACCGAGATCGTTAGTGAAGCTGGCTTCGGGAACCACTTGACTTTCTTCAACTCCCAGTTTATCGGTAATGATACTGGTAACTTTAGTAGCAATTTCTGACATGTTTTCTTCTTTTTGATTTGTAAAACAAAATGCAAAGTAACGTCATTTTTTTCATTGCGACAACTTTTTTACGCCTCCGCAAAGGCTAAATCTTGATAAACACCTGTATATCAGCATAGTATTTGTTAAAATAATTTTAACAAATATTGCAATACTGTGAGTTAAAAGCTCATTATGCTTTGGAAATAATCCTCTATTATCCCTCAAAAATACTTTATATCGCCACATAAAAACCTGCCAACATAGGAGAAAGGCAGGAGTTGATAGGGAGTTGTATAGGACTTGATAGGGAGTTGATACCTCGATATAGCCCTCAAGAAATGCACGTGCAACACTTCACTTGCAAACTTTTATACTTATCTTTGCATCGTAATAATCTTTTCAAGTAAAATTACCAAATGAGCACTCCAATAAGACTGGCCATACTGGGGTCGGGTAACGGTACAAATGCACAACAGATTACCGAGTATTTTGCAGGTAGAAACGATGTTGAAGTGAGTTGCATTATATACAATCGCAAAGATGCTTTTATTGCTCAACGCGCTCAGAAGTTAGGCATTGAAAGCCACTATTTTGGCCGCGCAGATTTCTACGATGGTCCCACCGTTCTTAACTATTTGAAACAAAAACAGATTGACTGGGTGATATTGGCTGGGTTTCTTTGGCTTGTACCACGAGACTTGCTTGAGGCCTTTCCTCAACACATAATTAACATTCACCCCGCACTATTACCAGCCTACGGCGGTAAAGGCATGTATGGCCACCATGTACACGAAGCTGTAGTAAAGAACCACGAACGCGAAAGTGGCATAACCATACATATTGTTGATCAGCACTACGATCGTGGCACAACCCTATTTCAAGCCAAGTGTGAAGTGTCGGACAATGATACAGCCGATACCCTGGCAGAAAAAATACATCTGTTGGAGAAAGAGTATTTTCCACGCGTGATTGACCAAACCATAAGCCATCACTAACGCCAATGCGAATAGCTGTCAACACAAGGTTGTTGATTAAAGACAAAATGGACGGCATTGGGTGTTTTACCGCCGAAAGTATGAGCCGTATCGTTCAGGATCATCCTGAGCATCAGTTCTTCTTTTTCTTCGACCGCCGACCTGATCCCGATTTTATATTTGCAAACAACGTATGTCCGGTAGTACTCTATCCTCAAGCAAGACATCCCTTGCTGTGGTGGCCATACTTTGAATGGGCTACGACAACAGCTTTACGCCGTTACAAAATAGACCTCTACGTGTCTCCAGACGGCATGATGCCATTACACTCTACTCTGCCAACACTAACAGTAATTCACGACCTAAACTTCGAACACTTTCCAGAGAACCTTCGCCGCTCGCATCAAGCATATATGAACTATTATTTCCCACGATTTGCTAAACGGGCGACACGCATAGCCACCGTATCAGAATACTCAAAAAAGGACATAATAGAGACCTATAATATTGATGCAGGAAAGATAGATGTGGTATACAATGGCTCGGCTGAAGCCTATCACCCTCGGTCAGAAGAAGAAAATGCAGCCACTCGTCGACTCTACAGCAATGGAGAACCTTATGTGCTGTTTGTGAGCACCATACTCCGTCGCAAGAATCTTGCCAATCTGTTGCAAGCCTTCGACACTCTTGAAGCTGTGCATAATGGCACTCTTCGCCTTCTGGTTGTGGGGACACGAACTTGGTGGGGTGACGAATTACAGGCGGCTTATAATAATATGGAGCACAAGGACAGTGTATCTTTCCTCGGTCATTTGAATACCCCAGAGCTTTCAAGGCTTATGTCGGCTGCCGAGATGCTCGTCTATCCATCACTATTTGAAGGATTTGGTATTCCCATTTTAGAAGCCCAATATACAGAGACTGCTGTTGTGGCATCAAAGACCACCTCTATGCCAGAGGTGGGGGGTGATGCTGCACTATACGTTGACCCACTAAAACCAACAGAAATATCCAACGCCATAAAGCAGTTTCTAAATCCCGCCATTCGGCAAAAATACATTGAAAAGGGACGTATTCAGCGCGAAAAATTTTCATGGCAGAAAACAGCCAACTTGCTTTGGAAAAGCATGATGAAAACCGTAAACAAACAATGAAACGCTCTCTGTATGTATTCCTTGCAGTGCTACTGACTACACTTTACGTTGCACAAGGACAAACAAATTTGGTATTTAACTCCTCATTTGAGGAACACGGCCACTGCCCCCGTCGAATTGATGCGCTGGGCATAATGGCTGGAGTGGAAGCATGGTGGCAACCGACACTGGGCAGTAGCGACTATTTTAATTCATGTGGCACAGCAGAATGCGGTGTACCTCGCAATAAAATGGGATACCAAAATGCGCACTCTGGCCAAGCCTACTGTGGTATTTATTGTTCGCAGGAGAACTATCGAGAATATATACAAACTGAGTTAAAACAGCCATTAGTAGACGGACATCGTTACGCAGTTAGTTTTTATGTCAGTCTTTCCGAGAAGTCACCACATGCCACCTCTTCATTATCAGCCCTATTTACTCGTGATATGATTTTCGATTCTACATATGGGATACTTCTTCAGCACGAAGACAGCACCCTTTCGGATCGTAATAATCAAACTATCGCCTATTTTTTTGAGCCACAGATAACAAATAAAGTTGGGCTCCCCCTTTCAGATAAAAAAGAATGGATGCAAATTGCAGATACTTTCATTGCCTCTGGAGGTGAGCGTTTTTTAACCATTGGTAATTTTGCATCGTTCAACCAATCGAATATCGTCGACGTACAAAGTTCATCAACCATACTACCAGGTGTATACTATTACATTGACGACGTATGTGTATACGACATTGATGACACCAACTCATTTGATTCTATTCACGTGGAATTAACTACGGACAGCATTGTAGTCATCGAAAATATTCACTTCCCCGTAAATCAGAGCATATTACTACCCCAATCTTATAGGGCACTACAAATGATTCTCACCATGCTTAAGCACCAGCCTTCATTAAGAATAAAACTACAAGGGCATACTGACAATACAGGCACCGTCGAAGGGAACCTACGCCTTTCACAGGAACGAGCCGACGCTATACGTCAATACTTAATACAACATGGCATCGAAGCCCGTCGTATTCAAGCCGAAGGTATGGGAGAAAGTCATCCACTACAAAACAACGATACTCCTGAAGGTCGCGCCAAAAATCGCCGTGTAGAGCTTCACATCTTGTAAAGACCTACACACATATCCTCAGTAGATAGCATACAACGGAGCACAGTCCACCTCCTCATTCATACTTGACTCTATCTTCCACTCTCAATGCCACGACTTTTTTCTCTTGCAAGGTTTTGTATTATTCGATTACTACAAAAATAAGAGAGGGGGTACGCTTTCACGCACCCCCTCTCTTATTTTTCACTAAAGAAAAACTATAACTATTCTATCTCACGGTAGAAACTCACACGACGGTTGATGGAATATTTAGCGTCACCGAAAGGCATACCCTTACCTTTAGATTCGACTTTGATGCGATCCTCATCAATACCGTACTTCTTAACCAACAGGCGTTTTACCTCATTGGCACGTTTCTCAGAAAGTTTCATATTGTAATTGTCGCTACCAGTATGATCAGCAAAACCTATTACAGTAATTTTAACATCCGAGTTGTCCTTAAGAACACGGCCTACAGCTTGAACCTTAGCCATTTCTTCGTCCGACACACGCCATTGATCAACGCCATACTGTACCGAGAATGGCATAGCGTAGTAGTTCATTTGGTCAGCCTTAATCTTATCAATCACAGCTTGGAGACTATCACTTGCGTCATTCTTGGTATTCGCAGCCATTGCCTCATTGAGCTGATCCTCCAACTCTGCTATACGGTTTTCGAGTTTTTTTTCATTATTCCTTGACTCGTTAACTTGGTTCTCAAGGTTGTTGACTTGATTGTTAAGAGCAGCGAAATTGTCTTGAGTGAGCATGGCTTTCTGAGCAACAATTGCAGCATCAGCAGCCGTTACACCAAAGCAATAGAAATATCCCAAACGGACAATACCATTGGTGTGATGCCATTTGAAGAGATCCTTAGGATTCGGAGCATCTCCATTAATATCAATGGTATATTCAAGGTTTATGAAAGAGTGGTCGCAAATACGATAACTCGTTCCAAGACCTCCAACAAGTGTTATTCCCACACGGCCGTAATTGGCCAACGAGGCAGAGTCATTTCCGCTAAATCCGAGACCACCACCAGCGAGGAGATAAATACTCCAACGGCGGTCAGGATCGTAACCAGCAAAAGCATTATTGATTGACCACATGAGGTCAAGGGTCAATGTAGAGTGACGGTCCATTTCATAACTCTTACCATCAACGTCTGCATGCAACGGACGACCAAACGTGGGATAGCCGTAACGTATACGCAAGTCAAATGCATGATTGAGTTTGTGCTGTAAATACAGGTCCATACCGATATTAGTACTGGCGCGCCAATCATCGCCAAAACTAATACCGCCCATTTTGTGCTGGTGGTTAAGGTCGATAGAAGCTCCAATTGACCAGTTGCTCCAAAAGCCATACCTCGGGTATTCCGTCTTCTGGGAGCTTTGCGCAAAAGCAGCAGTTGAAGCCATTACCAGCGAAGCCATCAGACCGATTCTGATAATCTTTTTCATAGTGGTTATTGATTTTACTAAACAATCGTTTGCATGCAATCCCTACAGATTGCAATTTGCAAAATTACACTTTTTCACAAAAGCGCAAAAATATTTTTCACCAATGTGCGTTTGAGGAAACAATACATCGCACAAAATACAGTATCAGATTACGTATGAACAACATGGAAGAACTCCAAATTAGCGTTGAAAACGCAAAAAAGTTTGTAAAAACACAAATGATAGACGGTGTCGAAAAAGATGTCAATGAGGCTTACCGCCACCTAATCAGCCACGATGGTGCAGGCAACGATTTTTGGGGCTGGGTGTCGCTGCCTTCGACCATAAATACGGCAACAATGGATATGATAACAGATGAAGCCGAACGGCTATCTGTCATTAGCGATGTAGTGGTGGTTATTGGCATCGGAGGCTCGTATCTCGGGGCCAGAATGGTGATTGATGCACTGGGAGATGAACTCTGCAACAACAAAAAAAGCAACCATCCACAGATTATATACGCAGGGCATACGTTGAGCGAAGATTACTATTTCAACTTACTAAAGTTGCTCAACGAAGTGAATTACTCGGTTATCGTCATCTCCAAATCAGGCACGACCACCGAACCCGCCATTGCATTCAGAATCCTACGTAAACATCTTTATGAGAAATACGGAGAAAAAGAAGCCGTAAAAAGAATAGTAGCCATTACCGATAGTCAAAAAGGAGCACTGCATGCAATGGCTCAAAAAAATGGCTATACCGCCTACGAGATACCCTCCAACGTAGGTGGACGTTACTCGGTACTCACACCTGTAGGTTTACTACCAATAGCTGTGGCAGGACACAACATCAAAAGAATCGTAAGCGGAGCCCAGTCCCTACAACACCACTGCCTATCAAACACCACTGCAAAAGACAACCTCTCACTGGCCTACGCAGCCATTCGCAACGCTCTCTACCGTAGCAACTACAAAGTAGAGATGCTCGTAAGTAGCCTACCAAACCTGCGAAATCTTGCTGAATGGTGGAAACAACTGTATGGCGAAAGTGAAGGAAAAGACGGTAAAGGTATTTTGCCACATAGCATCACCATCACAACCGACCTTCACTCAATGGGGCAATACGTGCAAGATGGCGAACGAATGCTTTTCGAGACGGTACTCAACGTGCGACAATCGACAAACCACGTTGCTATTCCCCACGATCCCTCCGATACCGACGGATTGAACTACCTGTGCAACAAAAGCCTAACCGAGATTGGCCACTGCGCCGAACGTGGTACAATCGAGGCACATTCCACCGGTGGTGTCCCAATAATAGAACTGGGAGTAAACCACATTGACGAATACACCCTTGGGCAGTTGATCTATTTCTTCGAGTTTGCCTGTGGCGTTAGTGGCTACACCTTAGGGGTAAACCCATTCAACCAACCAGGGGTTGAAGCCTATAAAAATAACATGTTTCGGTTACTGGGCAAGCCTCAAAAATAGACAATCTCTAAAACGGCAAATCACCGAGCGCCTCGGTGTCATTATTCAATAGGTCGGCGAGAGGATCTACACGCACCTCTTCCGACCTCTGTCGCCCATTAAGTACAATAATACTCTCTGCCACCACTTCGGTAACATAACGCTTATTACCCTCTTTGTCTTCCCATGAACGACTTTGCAAACGGCCCTCAACAAACACTTGTGAGCCTTTTTGCAGGCGTTTCTCCGCCAGGTCGGCCAATTTACGCCAACACACCACATTATGCCACTCCGTTACCTCAAGATGCTCATTCTCCCTATTGCGACGCATTTCATTGGTTGCCAAAGGAAAAGAGGCCTTCTTAATATCTACTACACCATCTGACGGGAAAGTAACCACATCGGGGGCTTTCCCCACATTTCCCAATAAAATAACCTTGTTTACACCAAGCATATAACGAGTTGTTTGATTATTCAAAACGAGTTGCAAAGATACATCGTTTTCCCAAAGAGCAAAAACAACATTTCCAATTCCACCTCATTACCCTCTCTGTGCGATAGTCTTTAACTGCACACAAATCACTGCAGAATGGCTACCTCGCATCTTTTGAAAAAAGAACAAAAAGCCACAAACAGCAAACCAAAAGTGATGGCTGAGAGACTGTAAGTGCTTGATAAAGCATTGTTAAAATTACATTTTTTACTTTTTGTATATTATTGAAAATACTACATTTACAAAACGCAAAATGTTAAAATATTCCAAAATCTGAATTTGGGGAGGATGAAAATTTGGTCAAGCGATTAAAAGGAACTACTTTTGCAAACGTTTTCAACAAAAAAACAAGAGGAATACAAACTATCTAAAAGTAATAACAATGTCAAAGAAATGCGAAATTACAGGTAAGAAAGTCATCGTTGGCAACAACGTGTCGCACTCGCGCATACAC
The DNA here is from genome assembly GCA_017480185.1 of Bacteroidales bacterium. GTDB lineage: Bacteria > Bacteroidota > Bacteroidia > Bacteroidales > P3 > Colimorpha. Next base: position 5,741 of record JAFVBC010000025.1, on the reverse strand, counting down.
ACCAAACGCACTTTTTCGCCCAACCTCCAAACCAAAAAGTTCTACATTCCTGAGGACGACATGTGGATTACATTGAAAGTGTCGGCCAAAGGCATGCGCATTATCAACAAAAAAGGCATCATAGCAGCCCTCAACGATGCAGCCGCTCAGGGTCATCTGATGTTCTAACAACCGAAGACAATTAGTCTGTTATAGTTATTTTCATTACAAACCTTAAAAAGAAAGAGGTATTTACAATGATTGTAGTTCCTATCAAAGAAGGCGAGAACCTTGAAAGAGCGCTTAAGAAACTGAAACGTAAATTTGACAAAACTGGTGTAGTCAGAGAATTGCGCGACCGTCAAAAGTTTACCAAACCCTCTGTCATCAACCGCGAAAAACGCCTCAAGGCCATTTACGTTCAGCGTTTACGCCAGCAAGAACTGGACAAGTAGGCGACTACGTTTCTCACCTGTAATATACAGACGGGACACACCATTGAGCAAAAAGAGAGAGGGGACTTTTCTTTTCGAAAAGTCCCCTCTCTCTTTTTTACTTATCGTACAATCACCTCTTCACTATCTTTCTCGTTGCAATTTTATCACCTTCAAAGGTTACACGCAACACATAAATACCAGCAGCAAGATTGCCCATCTCTACAACTGAACCATCAGTAATTGTAGCGATACACCTACCCGTAACGTCGAACAGCTGTACACTCTCAATTCCCTCGCCCACCACGGTCAGCCTATCAACTGTCGGATTGGGATATACCGTTAGTTCTGCCTCTGAGACGTCATCAATGCTATTATTGAAAGTCAACACAAGTGTATAAACACTATCGCACCCCTGCTGCGTTAGTCCTCGCATCTGATAGATACCCGTTTCGGCATACACACTATCGTTGCGCCAAGTATAAGGCGATGTAGCCACTACCGAATCTGTATACTCATACACCGCGCCTATCTTAAGTGTCATATAAACGGTGCTGTCGCATCCTTCGGCATTACCTTGAGCAATTGTGTGGGCATATATACCCGACTCGCTGTAAGTGCTATCAAACCAACGCAGATAGGCACAGGCGAAAGAGTCTATACTATCATAACTGGCATGATTTATCGTGAGGTGCAACTCATTCACGCTATCGCAACCATTAACATTGGCACCGAGCATCGTTTTTCTGTATGTACCCGATTGAGTCAATGTCGAGTCAAGCCACAGGTAACTATCACACTCTGTCCGCACTTGGGTGCTGGACGTAGCGTGATTGATTGTCAAATGAAGGCGCACTATACTAACACATTCTTGTGAGGTTGGTAGAGTGTATGTAGCTGTGTTATTCGAAGCAGTGTACGTATTCCCATCTATCCATTGATAAGTGTCGCATGCAGTTACTGGGAAGACAGAGCTCATGGTATCCCTAACAAACAAAGCCGTGTACGAAGCGTTACCGAACACTGACACCGTTCTCGTAGCCAGTTGAACTCCATCGCTCCATCCTGCAAAGTGATAGCACGTGGCGGGAGTTGCCGTCAGCGTCAACGAACGACCCTCCAAGCAGCGTCCAGCACCGACAACAGTCCCACCAGCTGCAGGCGAAGCATTTGCAGTTACGGTGTAATAATTCTGCGGGCTACTAAAAATGCCACGTATGAGGAATGTGCGTTGGGAAGGATTAGTCCACGAGGTACCATTGCTTGACACGAAAGCCGAGTTGTTATTGCCCGAATAAACCGAAGTTGTGGCTGGATAGTCTTGACTTGCATTGTGCAACGTAATCCACAAAGGTTTCGTACTGTCGACCACCATGGGCAGTGGCATAGAAATAGTCTTCCAGCCTTCACCCGTAGTGTTATTGTAGGTCAAACTTTGTATCAAATTTGCACTGCTAATTGATGTTCCGCTGTATATCTTCACATCGTGCGACCCACTTTTCAAGTAGGCCATAACTGCCGTAAAGTAGGTGTGTCCTCGCAAATCGGCAGCTTCAAATTTGATACCCCAATACTTGTTGCTCCATGAAGTGTAGAATATACCATTGTCGTACTGCAACGTGTCGCCCGTAAGTGGGGCATAAGCAGCAGTGTAGGTAGCATTGCCTCCGACAATAACCGTTCTTGGATTGTAGTTCATACCATCAGTCCAGTGTAAGAACCTATAACCAGAGGCAGCAGTAGCCATCATCGTCACAGTGTCGCCATATCGCTTTGTGCCACTTCCTGACACCGAGCCCATGCTACTGTTTTCCGCTCTTGCGGTAAGGGTGAAAGTACCAGAAGTGGTTGTTTCAGGGCATATACCTATTATAGCCGTCTGCTTCAAATTAAAATGATAGGTAGCATTACCTCCAATACCTCCTGGAGCCGGATTGAGAGCATCTATTGGATAATAATCATCACAATAGCCGCCCCAACCCCAGTTATAGTGATAATAGCCGGCATTGTTTCGACCGTCGCACACGAATGCGTGGCCACCGGTTGAATCTCGTCCACTATATAGGAACGGTCTATTGTTGGCCAACTCGTTATCGAGCAACGCTTGCCACACCGAGTCGCTCACATAATCTTTTCTAACGCTATGTATCGATTTCGAATATCCAAAATAGGTGAAGAGCGCACGCTCAGCCGTTACTTCACTTACAGACGATGTCGACGCCGTAACAGCACCCGATGACCGTCCATAACTCATGTGAACAGCCACGCCAATATGAGACATAAGTGTGGCAACAGCATTGATTTGTGCAGTCGAACTCGTCGATGTCAACTTAACGGGCATGTTTGCCCAATCGTAGGTTGTAGCAGCAAAGTTGGCAGAAAGGGTGCCATACGTGCTACTATAAGATTCCGAACCCTTACCCTGTACAGGATGATTCCAATACTTCATCACCTGTGCAGTAGCCGTAGCCACACACCCCGTCACACAGCGATAATTGTCTGTTGAGTTATACGGGCACAACTCGTTATAATAGGGCGACTGATTCCACTGCGTCGTTACCATTGGTGCAACAACCACAGCGAACACAGGCTCGTCGACATCTGCTTGCAACAAGTTGCGCCACTCGTTGGTAACAGCATCCGAAACAGGATGGCCTACCGAGATTTGCATTTCTATCTCGTCGGCATACCAGTTAAGCCAGGCTCGTGTGGCTGGGGCTATATCTACAGGGAACTCGTTGACCAACGAATAACCCAAGATAGGACGTGCAACATTGTCTTTTGCGATCAATACAAATCCCTTTCCATTTTCAGGAATAAAGAGGTAGGTCTGACGCAAGCCACGAGATGCAGAACACTCTACCAAGTTGATACTCTTGTCAGCGCCACCTTGCCTAATAAAGAAGTTGGTAGCCACTTGTCGGGCTTCATCAACCGAGACTGGCAAGGCGTTGGTGGCCAATGCCATAAGCATGGCCACCAACGCAAGGGTTATTCGCTTTGTCATATCAGCATTTCATTAAGATGTTTATATCAACAAAACCACTTTGTTCACAAGACATTACATGTCGACCGTGAGCATTGTGATGATTGATGCCACCCCTAAGGCTACTAAACCTATCAACGACGGAGTCGAGAAATTGGTGGCAAAAAGCAACACGGTAATCAATATAATAGACACGGTGTAACCCAGCATCAAGAAGTTTTTCGACATCAATGCATAATAGTCGCCAAACTCCTTATCCTGTCTTTTATATAATTCGGTACCCTTAACGGCATATATAATTGACAATATGCCAAATATGGGGTTGAATAGCATAGCCATTATGACCGGCGTAAGCAACGATACTTTTCTTGTTTCCATAATCTTTTTACATATTTTGGCCTACCGAGCAGGCCGTTCTTTCAAACTTTTCAACCGCAAACTACGAATATTATTGCTGCTGTGCAGTGATGCGTTCGAGCCATTTAAGCATACCGAACATGATAAGCATTGCCACAAAGCACACAATCATAAACACAGCCCATGTCATCCACAATTTTGGCAAAGCATTGAAGAGTATGGGTCCAATCATTATGAGTAGGTTACCTATGGCCGTAGCGCTGAGCCACAGACCTTGGCATATACCCTGCAAGTGTTTGGGAGCAATCTTTGAAACGAAGCTCAATCCCAGTGGGCTGATAAACAGTTCTGCAACCGTGAGGAAGAAATAGGTAACAATCAGCACCCAGCTCTCGGCCTTCATCGACATGATGGTGGCAGCGTCCTGCTGCAAGAAATCCTTACCCGAGGGATAACCCATATTGACGCTAAATATCATCAAGAAAAGATAGGCTGCACCAGCAAAGAGCATACCGATGGTAATCTTCTTGGGTGTTGAGAATTTGCGTCCCCAAGCGGTGCCAAATATCCACATGATAATGGGAGTGAGCAGAATGACCAATGCGGGGTTGAGGAACTGCCACACCTCGGGGGCAATGCTTTCAGAGTTGACAAAGTCGCGAGCAAACAGCGAGAGCGACTGTCCGTTTTGGTGGAACGACATCCAGAAGAATACGCAAATGCCCAACACTGCATACAAACCAGCCATACGCTGTTTAATGTCGCGAGCCATGCTTGCGCGCTCTTCGGCGGTATATTCAACCACTTCTTTCTCGCTCTTCTTGGCGGGAGCGGGGAAGCGTTTTTTGAAGATCATAAAGATGCAGAGCGAGAGGAGCATAGCGGCAACCGAAGCAATGAAGCTATAGTGCACACCTTCGTTGAACACTTGCAGATACTGTTCGCAAGCGGCGGTCATATTCGAGGGATCAAAATTGGCATTGCTTTCTGCCATCCAGGTGGCAAGGTTGGCCTGTTTTACCACATCCATACCATCGGCATTATTGAGATACTGGTGGCAGAGGGCAGGCAGATTTGAGTTGTAGGCCATGTCGTGAACACGCAGCCACCATTGGCGTAGCGATGGAGCCACAAACGGTGCAATAACACCTCCGATATTGATAAACACGTAGAAAATCTGGAAACCCGGGTCGCGTTTAGCCTTTGCATCGGCCAATGCCTCGGGGCCTTCCTTGGCGGCTTCAGCCTCAAGATTGTCGTACATCTGACCAACGATAGCCTGCAAATTGCCTTTGAACAAACCATTACCAAAGGCAATGAGCAACAGTGCAGCACACACCATCACCAACACAATGGTCTTATTGCCCAACGTAACCGTGGTGGGTATCGACAGAGCCACATAGCCGGCAGCCATCGTTATTAAACCAGCAATGATAGTGCCCTTATAGTTTTGCAACTTGTCGGCAATAATGCCACCGGGCAGAGCCATGATGTAGATACTGAAGTAGAAAACGCCGTAGATGATACCGGCCACTTGGTCGCTGATTCCAAACTTTGAGCACAGAAACAGCAGTAGCACCGCATTCATAATATAGTAGCCGAAACGCTCGCCCATATTACTCAATGCAGCCGCAATAAGTCCCTTAGGGTGTCCTTTTGACATAATGTTTAATGTTTTGATTTATAATATTTTACCTTCTTACTACAAAATACAGCAAAGTACACTGCAACATGCAAAGATACATTTTTTAGTGCGGAATGCAAAAACTTTCGCAATGAAGGCATAAGATTAGTTTGAGGTCGGCGAACGGTGGCCTCATCTCACAAAAGAACCACCCTACGATAGCTCAGACAGTGTGTCTCAAACCCACCGACCACTACCATCTAAATAGGCAACAAGTAGGGGTCAAGTAGGGATCAAGTAAGGCCGTTCTTCAGTCGTTCTTCAGTATTTCTTCAGTGGTTGACTGAAGAAATACTGAAGA
>JAFVBC010000024.1 GCA_017480185.1 Bacteroidales bacterium | reverse complement strand
GTTCTTCAGTTGTTCTTCAGTCATTGACTGAAGAACAACTGAAGAACGACTGAAGAAATGCCCTACTTGATGCTTAATATTCCCCCGATAACACGCAAGGGTTGGCTGTTTATCAATAGCCATTGGTCGGAGTGTATTGTGGCACTGTGCAGCAACGTTTACCACATAACAAAAAGATTTTTCTTCACATATCCCTCTGATTTACAGCAACCATTCAAATAAAATCAAAAAAAATTTGCACTATTTGAGAAAAGGTGTGTAACTTTGCATTCGCTTTCAAGAGGCAAAAGAAAGCGTAAAACGGTCCGGTAGTTCAGTTTGGTTAGAATACATGCCTGTCACGCATGGGGTCGCGAGTTCGAGTCTCGTCCGGACCGCCAAACACAGAAAAGCTCTCATCTCAACGAGGGCTTTTTTAGTGCCAACAAACCAGAACCTGGGGCTGCTTGGTTTTGACAGCAAGGATAATGGGTTTGTAAGCATGCAGGCCGACGCATCAGAAGCCTTGAAAACAGATGCGACATAATAATTGGCGAAAACAACTACGCTCTCGCTGCCTAACCGAAGCACAGTAAGTTTGGCTTTATCGGCACAACAGTTGTGTTGACGAGACATCTCCCCGCAGCTCGGCTCGTTGGCGGAGGATAAGGAGGTGCTAATAAAGACGAGATAGTTCGTGGCAATGTCTTGCACCACGGGCGAAACACATAAAGACTACGGGTGGCCTTGGGTGCCGATGTCCGGAGCCACCCCGACAACCAACCATCGGATAAGCATGTAGAAAGCACACTTGTTACTTGTTTGGACGGCGGTTCGACTCCGCCCAGCTCCACCCTGCATTTCACGCTTTCCTGCTACCATCCGAACTCGGACGGCAGCAGGAAAGTCAGTTTTAGAGGCCTCAGATGGATGGGTGCACACAGCCCACATGTGGCCGAGAATGGCGCTTTTGGAAAAAAGATGTAACTTTGCGCCTGCAATAACAAAAGCCTGATGACTCTGCTGATAGTCTTTCTGTTGGGTGCGATGCTGGTGTCGTTTCTATGCTCGGTGCTGGAGTCGGTGCTCATGTCAACCCCGCTGTCGTACATCACCATGCGTGAAGACGAGGGCTACCACGCCGCCACACTGTTCAAACAATACAAGCAGGACAATTCACGCCCCATTGCAGCCATTCTTTCGCTAAACACCATCGCCAACACCATTGGCGCAGCAGGTGTTGGACGGCAGGCAACATTGGTGTTTGGCAGCGAATGGTTTGGTCTGGTATCGGCTATCACAACCGTGCTCATACTGGTGTTTTCCGAAATAATACCCAAGACTATTGGCACCACTCACTGGCGCAGACTCATGGGCTTCACAGCCTACGTAATACGAGCCCTCATCGTGGGGCTCTACCCCATAGTGATACTTGTGCAGTGGTTCACTCGCGTAATAACCCGACACGACGACGACCAAACCTCTGTAAGCCGTGAAGAGGTGGCAGCCATGGCCGATATGGGCGAAGACGAAGGGGTGATTGATAAGGACGAAAACAAAATTATTCAAAACGTCATAAAACTAAACGACATAAAGGCCTACGACGTTATGACACCACGCGTGGTGGCTGCCATAGCACCCGAATATGCCACCCTGCGCCAGTTTTACCGCATGGACGACTGCTCGCACTTCTCGCGCATACCCGTCTATGCCGATGAAGAGGACTTCATAACCGGCTACGTGCTGCGAAGCGAGGCTCTTGAATTGCTGGCCGAAGACCATTTCGACACCACTCTGAAAGAAATAAAACGCAACATACCCCTATTCAACGAAGAGATGTCGGTGGCCGATATATGGGATTCGCTGCTGAAACACAAGGAACAAATAGGCGGAATAATCGACGAATACGGTGCTTTTCAGGGCATTATAACCCTTGAAGACATTATTGAGACCATACTTGGACTGGAGATAATTGACGAGAACGACGAGGTGAGCGACATGCAGCAGTATGCTCGCGAGAGGTGGCAACAACGGCAACGTCGCTTTAAGGAGATTAAGTTGCCCACCGACGATAGTAGCAGCAAGCAATAACCATCCACCACCAATCAATCACTGCCACGCATCAACACTTATCTCCAACATGAAGATCACCAACCTAATAGCAAGTTGGTTTAACAAAAAACCTACCGAAAAGCCAAACACACAAGTGGCAAATAAATATTTGATAGCAGGGCTGGGCAACGTGGGTGCCGAATATGAAGGCACACGCCACAACGTTGGATTTATGGTGGTTGATGCACTGGCCAAGACTAACGATGCAAAGTGGACTTTGGAACGCCACGCCTACCGCACAGAGGTGAGGTGCAAGGGGCGCACTCTGGTGCTTATAAAGCCCACCACATACATGAACCTCAGTGGTAAGGCCGTACGCTACTGGCTGCAAGCCGAGCACATAGACCAAGCCAACCTCTTGGTGGTGCTCGACGATATAGCCCTCGAAGTGGGAGCGTTGCGAATGAAGAAACAAGGGTCGGATGGTGGGCACAACGGATTGACCGATATAGACCAAGCCTTGGGTAACAACAACTACTGTCGTTTGCGCGTGGGCGTTGGGCATAACTTTAGCCGAGGACAGCAAATAGACTACGTTTTGGGACAATTCTCGACCGAGGAACAGGCAATCCTACAGCCTCGCATTGATACCGCCACAGAAATGGTGAAAAGTTTTGCAACCATCGGAGCTGACCGCACAATGAACCTTTTCAACGGCAAATAGAGATGAATCTGGCAATAGACATAGGCAACAGCAACATAAAGTGGGCTTTGTTTGACGGTGATAAAAAGGTTGAGCAGGGCGAGGGAATACCTCCTGCCGATGTCCTTAAAACCGACAACAGTATGATCTGCGCCAGCGGCGATATTCCCGACGAACTAAAGGACATACCTCGTTTGGATAGCAACACCCCGCTACCTATAACCTCGGCCTACGACCCCTCTGCAGCATTGGGTGCCGACCGCATTGCCGATGCCTGTGGAGCATGGAGCCTACACCCAGGTAAAGACTGCCTGGTAATTGATGCTGGTACATGCATCACCGTTGACTTCGTTGACAAAGACGGCATATTCCGAGGTGGAGCAATAATGCCGGGGTTGAAAATGAAATTGCAGGCATTGCATAATTTTACGGCACATTTACCGTTTATAGATATTAGTCAGTACACCCTCGTAAAAGTTACGGGGCGCAACACCGAGGACTGCATCGTGTCGGGCACACTGGGAGCCACCTTGTTGGCACTGGCGGGCTACGTAACATGCTATAGGGTGAAGCACCCTGAAATGCACGTAATTGTCACTGGAGGCGATGCCATGCACCTTTTGGCTTCGGGCAACAACCAGTGGGAACACGTGCCAGGGTTGGCTCTGATTGGTATGAACCACATAATGAACCTAAAACAATGAAGATAAAGCACCTGACAATGCTGGTTGTCGCCTGCCTATGGCTGACGGGTTTACATGGTCAAAACGCTTTCAACATACCCCATTCGCAGTTTGGTATAGGTATCAGCGAGTTGCCCTACAACACCCCAATGGCTACACGCATGGGTGGCGCAATATATACACGTTCGGGACACAACTTTATCAATCCGTTCAATCCTGCATCGTATGCCGCCATTCAAATGGAGAGTTTTGTGTTTGACATGGGGTTTAACATCCAAACAAGCACCATCAAGGCACAGGACAACACGGCCTATGATGCCGATGGCAACATAGGATATATGATGATGGGGATGCCCATAACAAAGCATTGGAAGTTGGCCTTTGGATTGATGCCATTCTCAACGGTAGACTACGAAACCCTTGCCATGCAGGAAAGCACCGAACTGGGCAGCGTAAAAAACGTATACAACGGTACTGGTGGGGTTAACCAAGTGTTTTTGGGGAGTGCTTTCAACCTGTTGCAAGGCCGTCCCGATGGGAAACAACTGCAAATTGGTATAAATGCAAATTACATGACAGGCGACATCGAAAGGGCTCTGTCGTATGCTTTTCCGGGCAGCGATAGTACATACGCACTAAATGGTCGTCGGTATAAGAAAACCTCATTCAGTAACCTTTTCCTCGATTTTGGTCTGCAATACATGCAACCCTTAACAGAAAAGATTGGCATCGGGGTGGCTCTTACCTATAAGCCTTATATGCACACCAGCATACGCGACAACGCCTTGATTTATACCTACCACACCTATGACGAGTCGTTGGTAGACACCATATTCCCTGCTCGCAACGGTGATTCCGATTTCAAAAGTAGCCTTGAGCAACCACACACCTTTGGAGTGGGTGTTAACCTTACCTACAATCGCTTGTGGAATTTTGCCGCAGACTATACGTTCAGCACACACAACGGTTTGGTTTACAAAGAAAACGAGGATATAAACATCTTTGGCCACACAAGCCTTGACGATGAAAGTTTTCAACGTATTGCCGCTGGGATAGAGAAAGTGGGGAATATGGACGCTTCCTCATACTGGGGAAGAATGAGTTGGAGCATAGGTGTACACCGCGAAACGGGTGCGATGTATATGAACCACAACGGATCAGCGTCAAGAATTGACGAATGGGGAATAGGTGCAGGTATAACCCTGCCTATGCGCAAAGGACAATCGCAATTAGGCCTCAGCGTTGCCTACAGCAGTTTTGGATCCAAAGACATTTTACAACGTAACACACTCACATTTGGCATTGCTGTGAGCAGTTGCGAGAAATGGTTCTCGAAAAGAAAATACAATTAGACACAATAAAAATAGTACCAAACAAATATACAGAACCCATAAAAATAACAATGGCGATGAAAACAATCAAGACTATGGCCGTTGGACTTATGATAACGGCAACAGCACTGACCGCAACAGCACAGAAGCGCAACTGGGGATGCTCGGAAGAGACACAGCAAGCCATGCTTGAGCCGGTGTCTTTATACCAAGAAAACGTAAAGCAGTACAAACAGACAAAAGATAGTAGATACTACGAGGAAGCCTACCCCTACTGGAAAACAATTGTCGCCAACTGCCCTAAACAAAGTAAGAACCTCTATACCAATGGGGCAAACATAATGAAGGCTAAGATAGAAAAGGCCGCCACACAAGAAGAAAAAGACACGCTGATTGCTGAGTTGATGCGAATGTACGACACCCGCATCGAGAACTACGGCGAGGCTGGCAAGGTAACAGCCATGAAAGCACTGGATATTGAAAACTTGAAAAAAGAACGAGGGCTGCAAGAATACTACGAATTGTATAGTCAAGCCATCAAAATGAGCGACGACCTTGAGGCGGCCTACCTCGTAAAGTACATGGAGGCTACCATCAACTATGTCAGAGCAGGCTATGCCGAACCAACACTCGTGGTGGATAACTACGACATTGCAAGTGAGATGTTGGAAGGAGAATTGCGCAAAAACATTGAAGATAGCACCAAAGCAGCCACAATCAGAGGATATATAGCAGGGGTGGAAGCTGCATTCTCGCCCTATGCAAGTTGTGACCAATTGGTTGAGATATACAGCAAAAAATTCGAAGCTGCCCCAGAAGATGTAAATCTGCTTAAGAAGATTACTGGCATCATGACAAAGAAAGGATGCACCAGTCAACAATTGTTTTTCTCGGCCACTGAAAATCTCTATCGCCTTGAACCCAGCCCCACAACAGCCATGCGTATGGGGACGATGTGCCTGCGCAAAAACCAGTATGCAAAGGCTATTGAGTATCTGTCGGATGCCGTCAAAGGAGTTGAAGAGAAAGACAAGTACACGGCCTATTTAATGCTCGGCACAGCCTACTACGGCCAAAAGAACTTTCCTGCAGCAAGAACAGCATATAACCATGCGGCAGAAGTTGACCCCACCAAGGGAGAACCCTACAGAATGATAGCACAGGTGTATGCATCAAGTGCCAGCAGTGCAACCGAGGATAACGTATCGGGAAAGAGCGTATATTGGGCAGCCGTTGACAAGGCTCAGAGAGCTAAAGCTGTTGACCCTTCGCCCGAGAACGTTGAGGCAGCAAACTCGCTTATTAGTCGCTACTCCGCATACTTCCCCAAACAAACTGATGCCTTTATGGCTGGCCTTGAAAACGGACAACGTTTCACCATACCGGGATGGATTGGAGAAACAACAACCGTGCGTACACGATAGAAATACTTGCGATTCATTCACTATGTGATGAGGGAGAGGAGAGCATCGACTTTTATATTGGTGTTGACACTTACACTTCTTTCATGCAACAACGACATGAAAGAAGTGCATCTTTTCGACCGTAAGGTTCTACCCTCACAAGAAATGGTTGATGCAAAAATTCACCGCACACAAAACGGAGATCTTCAAATAGAGATGGATGCCCCCATGATAAGGCAATACAACCAACCCACGGCAAAAACAATTTATCCCCATGGGGTGGAATTGCGTTTTTATGGTAAAGACCGAACGTTGCGTACAAAACTTACTGCTAAGTATGCCATTTCTCTTGACGATAAAAAACTGATGGAGGCGCGGGACAGCGTCGTAGTGATGGATTATTCTAACGGCGACACAATCTACCTGCAAAACATTGTATGGGATGCTAACTCGGAACGAATATATTCCAACAATCCTTTAAGGGCAGTTAATGGTCAACGAGTAACTTATGGCGACGGCTTTGTGAGCGATGAAAAGATGGAAAACCTCAAAGTCATACACCAACGAGGTCAAATAGAATTTAACGAATAAATCAAGATGCAATTTACAGCAAAAGAGATAGCCCACCTAATAAAAGGCTCTATTGAGGGTGATGAAACAACCACAGTGTGGAAACCGTGCAAAATAGAAGAGGGTGAAGTAGGCGGAATAACTTTTTTAGCCAATCCTAAATACACACACTACGTATACGAAAAGCAAGCTTCTATTGTAATCGTAAAGAAAGACTTCAAACCTGAACGAGAAATAAAATCCACACTTATACGGGTTGATAATCCTTATATCGCTGTAGCCCATTTGCTCCACATCTTCAATAGCAGGAATAAACCACCCAAAGGCAAATCGTTTTCAAGCCGAATAGGGAGAGGTACGAAATATGGTAAGGACTGCTATTTCGGAGAGTTCGCAGTAATTGGTCGCCACTGCAAAATAGGACAGAACGTTAAGATATACCCAAACACATATATCGGCGACAATACCACAATTGGCGACAACACAATAATTTACGCTGGAGTGAAAGTGTATGAAGGTTGCGTTATCGGGAGCAATTGCATATTGCATGCAGGATGTGTTATTGGAGCCGATGGTTTTGGATTTGCACCTTCAAGTGATGGGGGATGGAACAAGATTGATCAGATAGGAAATGTGGTGATTGAAGACAATGTTGAAGTGGGAGCCAACACCTGCATAGATAGAGCAACTATGGGCTCTACCATAATACATGAAGGGGTTAAAATAGACAATCTGTGTCAGGTTGCCCATAATGTTGTTATTGGACAATATTCGGCGATGGCCTCGCAAGTCGGTGTGGCTGGTAGTTGCAAAATTGGCGAACACTGCATAATTGCTGGGCAAGCTGGAATAGTGGGACACATAAGCGTTGGAAACAACGTAACCATTGGAGCTCAGAGCGGCGTAACAAATAATGTGCCCGACAAGGCCACAATATTTGGCAGCCCCGCCATGGAGGCAACCAAACGGCGCAAAGTGGAAGTTTTAGTTCGCAATATTGAACAATTAGCCAAGCGTATTTCATTGCTCGAAAAGAAATGAAAGGATCAAAAATACTGCTTTTTATTGCTTCTATCTTGCTTGCACTTCTCACTGTCAGCTTCATATTCCCCTCCAACGGAATAAGTGTGACACCTTCAACACATATCAATTTCCCCAAACTGAGAGACTTAACTACTATTGAAGAGATTATAGAAAATGGTGCCAATTGTACTGACACCTTGGACTCTTACACAAACCCTTGTGAGGCCACAGAACAAATTATTTACGACGGTGGACTCATACTTCCACAACCAAACTACCTTGATGCCGCATGGGAAACAATGGCCACAGCAAAGGAGGCCAAACGCACTGTGCGAATACTGCACTATGGGGACTCACAGATAGAACTTGATAGAATTTCTTCAAAGCTACGTCAATACATGCAGCATCAGTTTGGTGGAGGAGGACCCGGACTCATCCCCTACCGCAAGATTATACCCACTCCTGTCGTATCTACCAGTACAGATGGTGTTTTCACCCACTACTCATCGTTCGGAGATAGCACCGTGGTGAGAAGTCGTGGCAACTATGGCCCAATGATGCAATGTTTTATGCAAAAGTCGCCCACATCATCCCTAATTATTCGTGCGACTTCGGACACGAAACAAGATAGTCTGGTACGAAATTTTTCTTCTGTCTCTCTTCTATACAAATCTACAGCAAATCCCATTAAAGCAACCCTTTCTGTTAGAAAATTAAACTATCGCAATGCCCAAAAGGGAACGATTGGCGACGTTGCAAAAATTCAATGGCAACTTGATACATCTACCGACAGAGCTCGCATTGATCTCACAGGCCAGGAGACATTCCTTTATGGGGTTATGGTTGACAAAGACGGAGGTGTAGCCGTAGACAACATCCCAATGCGCGGATGTTCTGGGCAACAATTCACATTGGTAAACCAACAATTGTTGCACGATGCATATCAACAAATGGATGTGAGCCTGATTCTGCTGCAGTTTGGAGGTAATTCCGTGCCATACCTTAAGTCGGAAAAATCAATATCAACTTATTGCCGCTCTCTTGCAAAACAGATCAGGTATATCAAACAGGCTGCCCCTCATAGTTGCATAGTATTTATAGGGCCATCCGACATAAGCAAACGTATCAATGGTCGCATGGCATCCTACCCCATGCTCCCCACTATCATTGATAGCTTAAAGAACATGGCTCTTGATGAGGGTGCTGGGTATTGGAGTATCTACCATGCAATGGGGGGAGAAAATTCAATGTCAGACTGGGTAAAAAAAGGACTTGCAGGAAGCGACCATATACACTTCTCGCAGGCAGGTGCCGATGTGATGGGAGACCATCTGGTACAGGCCTTCGACGAGGACTACAAACGCTTCTTAAAACATAATACCAGACATTAGCAATTATCTCGTTCATGAGAAAACCAATCCTTTTCCTCGTGTTGCTCTGTTTGGGTAATAGTGTTTTTGCCCATACAAACGATCCTAATCCCCCACAACACAAATTCATAAACTATAATGCCAACACTTTGCACTACGACACATCCTCCTTGCTTTGGAAAAACTTCTTCTCAAGGTGGCAGAGCATGGAGAATACCTATCAAGGTAATATCAATATAGTGCAGATAGGAGGATCGCACGTTCAAGCAGGCACACTTCCTAACACAATCCGTCGCAATTTTATTACCACCTATCCCAACCTTGTTGCCAGCAGAGGAATGATATTCCCCTATTCGGCGGCAGCGCGATGCAATAATCCACCCGACTATCGCGTCAACTGCCCTCAACGAATGATACTTACTCGCAACGTCAACCGCGACATATCCTACCCTCTCGGTCTTTGTGGTATTGCCATTACCGCAACTGACGAGTTAAAAGAAATGAAAATTACCCTCAACGAGTTTCAGCAATTCTACGCTACAAATAAAATAATAATACTTGGGAAATCCAATAACAAGGTGGTGCCTTTGCTGCGCGTAAACAACCGCGATGTGTACCCTTCTTACATTGATACCGAAACCGACCGTCATGTTTTTAATTTAAGTCAAATAGTCGACTCCTTTGTTGTTGTCATTCCTTGCACCACATCCGATACATTTACACTAACTGGTATATATCTTGGCAACCAACACTCTGGTTTTTCTTTCCACTCCATAGGAGTGAACGGGGCTGCCGTGGTTGACTATTTGAAGTGTCACCACTTTGTTCGCGACCTCCGTTTGCTACATCCCGACTTGGTAATCTTTGGTATTGGAATAAACGATGCCACGGCAAACCCATTCGACACAACCGCATTCCGCCTCAAATACTTGCAACTCGTAGATAGCGTCCGAAGAGTAAACCCCGATTGTGCAATATTGTTTATTACCAATAACGATAGTTTCAAGCGTGTCGGAAGAAAGAAATATAGGGTAAACGCCAATGGCGCGCTGGCACGTGAGGCATTCTACCGAATAGCCAAAGAGTGCGATGGTGCTGTATGGGATCAATTTGAAGTAATGGGAGGCCTAAAATCAATGGAGCAGTGGACGGCCGCCCACTTGGGGCAACGAGACCGTATTCACTTTACTCGCAGTGGATACGAGCTACTTGGTAATATGCTTTTCGAAGCTCTCACCAGTGCCTATCACGAAAGTCTACGCAGTCAGCACATATCAGATAACACCATTAAAATTCAGCAACGAATTCCGTGACCGACCTCCTGTCATACCTTGTAAGCCTTTTCGGATACGATCAATCGCACCCGTTGCTATTCACTCAAATCCATTTTTGGGTTTTCTTCCTATTTGTTTACATATTCTTTAGTTTTTTCACCACCAACAAGCCACTTACACACCACCGTCGCATTTGTCGCAATGCCTACCTTTTTATTGTCAGTCTATTTTTTTACTATAAAACTTCAGGTCTTTTTGTCCTTCTACTACTATTCTCAACCCTATTGGGTTATACTCTGGGGCTCGTCATGGACAACTCCACCAAGCAACATCGCCGCAAGGTCGCTATGATTACTGGTGTGGTTGTTAATCTTATTGTATTATTCTACTTCAAGTATGCCTACTTCTTCACCGACATATACAACACCACTTTTCACACCAACATCCAAGTCATCGACTGGCTTGCACAATGGAGCAACCATGCATTCCACACCACTCGATTCAGCGTTGATGTTATCATCTTGCCCGTAGGCATATCATTTTTCACTTTCCAAAACATCAGTTATATCGTTGATGTTTACCGACGCAAGATTCCTCACGTGGGCAACATTCTCGACTTCGGATTTTATACCTCCTTTTTTCCACAACTCGTAGCTGGACCTATACTTCGTGCCGAACAATTTGTTCCTCAACTCTATCGACCATTCTTCCTCAGCAGACGTCAATTTGGCATTGCTGTATTTTGGATACTGAACGGGCTAATCAAAAAGCTGATATTGAGCGATTACCTGGCCATTAACTTCGTTGACCGAGTATTCGATAACCCATCTCTTTACACCCCTTTTGAGAACTTTTCAGCATTGCTCGTTTATTCACTGCAAGTGTATGCAGATTTCTCTGGTTATACCGACATTGCCACTGGAGTGGCAATGCTCATGGGATTTTATTTACCCATAAACTTCCGATCACCCTACAAAGCAACCAATCCATCCGACTTTTGGCGACGGTGGCATGTGTCGCTCGGAAGGTGGCTACGCGACTATCTCTACATACCTCTCGGAGGCAATCGTACAGCTGGTTTCGTATCGTTTTTCATCCTTTTTTTCATGCTCACCATAGCATCTTTCATGCTACAAAACTGGGTGTTTTCCGCAATAGCCATTATAATTGGCGTAACCGTTTTGGCACTATGGTTATTTCTCCCTTCTAAACGCAAGATCATTGGCACCGACATAAACAACATGGACACCATGCTCCTTGGAGGACTGTGGCATGGAGCATCGTTCAACTTTATAACTTGGGGGGGACTTAATGGTCTGGGAATTCTGGTGTTCAAATGGTGGAATCGCCACTCGTGGAAAGCCAATGCTCTAACACTATGCGTAATTATGGTGGTACTGCAGATATGTCGGGCCATTTGGCCATTGCCTTTACTTAACATTTTGGCCTACGTCGGCACGGTGTTTCTCATAGGTTACGTCGTCATACACATACTGCCACAAGAACGTCGCGGAGTAAAAAAGGCCAGCGTGGCGTGGAGTATATTGCTCACATTTGTGTTTATCAGTTTCACGCGCCTATTCTTTCGCAGTGGATCTAATCTAAACCCAGCCGAAGCCAATGAAGTGGCCTGGCGAACGGCCTCAATGATGGTAGGACAAATTGGAGGCAAATGGAATTTGGCATTGGTACCACCTGTAGTGTCGCACTATGCCAACGTCTTCCTCTTATTTGTATTTGGCATGATTGTTCACTGGTTGCCGGAACGGTTCAAACGCCGCTACCGCATTTGGTTTGCCTCTATGCCATTATGGCTCATGGCCACAGTCATGGTAGTTGCCGCAGTGGTGCTTTACCAGTTTGTATCTTCCGACCTGCAACCTTTCATCTACTTCCAGTTTTGAAACCACTACTAACGGTCATTTATCAATGAAAATAAAAGCATCGCCATATAGCAACATCTTATCCGTAGCCATCAACCTACTCTTGGCCTACGTGGTGTATATGTTGACGCGTATAGCCTACGTGGTCGAGAATTGGCATCTCTTTGCCGAGGGATGGCATGCCCTTAATACCGTTGACCTTTTAGTCGGAAGCCTGCGTTTTGACTCGTCGGCCATATTCTACACAAATGCCCTTTACATCATTCTCGTGCTTTTGCCACTGCACATAAAAGAGCGACCCTGGTGGCATACAATGTGTAAAGTCATTTTTCTAACAATCAACACGCTGGCCATCACAGCCAACCTGTCAGATGCTGTGTATTCGCAATACACAGGGAGACGTACAACCTGGAGTTTTTTCACCGAATTTGCCAATGAAGGTAATTTGGGAAGCATTTTCCTGATTGAAGTGTTGCACCACTGGTACTTTATTCTTCTCGGCATTGCATTGTTAGCCCTGATGTGGTGGCTCTACGCCAAACCAGAAACACCGCGCAAAATGCCCCTTGCCACCTATTACATAACCAACGCCGTAGCCCTCATAGCTATGATTCCCCTGTCAATATGCGCCATGCGTGGTGGAGCATCAACCGCCGTGCGACCCATCACAGTGAGCAACGCCAATCAATATGTCAACACTCCCACCGAAACATCGATTGTGCTCAACACCCCTTTTTCGCTACTGCGCACTTCTGGCAAAAAGCCTTACACCAATCCCCATTACTATACCGAAGCCGAACTTGACAGCATATATTCCCCCCTGCACATACCCCACACCGAAGAAACCATGAATCGAAAAAACGTGGTGGTGCTTATTATTGAAAGTTTTGGAAGAGAATATACTGGATTTTACAACGACACCCTTGAGGGAGGAACATATAAAGGGTACACTCCATTCACCGACTCACTATTGCACCATTCTCTCACATTCACACATACCTTTGCCAATGGGCGAAAAAGCATAGATGCTATGCCCTCGGTGCTGTCGTCAATACCGATGTTTGTCGAGTCGTTCTTCTTGACCAGTGCATCGCTCAACGACGTAGGTGGATTAGCACAATGCCTCGATCAAGAAGGCTATACCACAGCATTTTTCCACGGTGCCGAGAACGGATCAATGGGATTTCAAGCCTTTGCCCGCACCACAGGTTACCAGACCTACTATGGACGTACCGAATATAATGCCGACCCCCGTTTTGATGGAGATGCCGACTTTGACGGCACATGGGCCATTTGGGATGAGCCATTCCTTCAATTCTATGCCCTAAAAATGAACGAAATGCCTCAACCTTTCATGACCACCGTTTTCACAGCCTCATCTCACCATCCATTCGTCATTCCAAAACAATACAACAACATCTTCGCCGAGGGCTCACTACCCATGCATAAGTGCATTAGGTATACCGATAACGCACTGCGACACTTCTTTGCCACGGCAAGTCAACAACCATGGTTCAATAACACTATTTTTGTACTCACAGCCGACCACACCAACATGACCCAACACGACCTCTATCGCACCTCGTTGGGGGTTTTCTCTGTACCAATCGCCATCTTCGACCCCTCAGGGACATTACCCACAGGCATCATGCCACGTGTGGCACAACAGATAGACATACTGCCTACGATTCTTAGTGCTCTACACTATGACAAACCCTACGTAGCATTTGGCAAAGACCTGCTCGATAGTACTACAGCTAACTGGGCAATAATCAACACCAATGGCATCTATCAATACGTACTCGACAACTGGCTGATGCTTTTCGATGGCGAACACATAACTGCCCTATACGACCACATTGCCGACCCTTTCGAGCGAGACAACCTTGTCGGAACCCTGCCCGACACCGAGCGCACAATGGAGCAACATCTTAAGGCTATCATCCAATCTTATATGGATCGTATGACCACCAACCGTCTTCTGCCATAGAGGACTTTTTGTTCACAAAAAGGGTCAAATCCACCACACACTAAATCAACACATAAAAGGGATCATCTCCCTATCAACTCCTACTCATCTCCCTATCAACTCCTACCCAATACCTACATTGGCAGGCCTTGATATGGTCTTCTTCTATAGGAGATGTGATGGTAACCTATAACTCATCTTGCATAGCGCGTTACTATGGCCTGTTCTCACATCGAAAAACGACCGTGATATAGGAATGTGATGATGAAAAAATATGAACATATAGTTCCGATAAACTACTGCTACCAAGCGATAGTTTCTAATAGAGAGCAACACACATATCAGTACCTTATACTTAGTTTATTCGGAAGTTTATACCTTTGTTGCGAAAAAAGTTACGCCTTTTAATTTCAATTCATCAAACATTAAATCATTTATGAAAAGAAACGACTTCAACTTTGCGCACAGCGCACAAGGGATCTTGAAACAGGAGGAAAGACCTGCCGCATGCGGTGCAGCCTGTGGCACTGGCGACAAACCCTCGGAGGAAAAACCTGCCGCATGTGGCTCGGCCTGTGGTGCTGGCGACAAATCCTCGGAGGAGAAACCTGCCGCATGTGGCTCAGCCTGTGGCACTGGCGACAAACCCTCGGAGGAAAAACCTGCCGCATGTGGCTCGGCCTGTGGTGCTGGCGATAAGTAAGAAAACATGGACTTCTTTGCCTTTCAGTGGCATATAACTGACGAGTGCGACCAACGGTGCAAGCACTGTTACATCTTTTCCGAGGGACATCCAAAACTCACCGAAATGCCTTGGAAAACTTTAGTGGCAGTGCTTGCAAACGTGGAGCGCATGGCAACACGGATGCAACGCACACCTTATCTGTACATCACAGGTGGCGACCCCATTCTGCACTCGCGCTTCTGGGACTTTTTGGAACTGGTACATTCGCGCGGCATCCCCTTCACTCTGATGGGCAATCCGTTCCATCTGACAGACACTGTATGCCGTCGGATGAAATCACTGGGATGCCGAAAGTATCAGTTGAGTCTTGACGGACTGCGCGAGACACACGACAAATTCCGTAAGCCAGGATCATTCGATGCTACACTACAAGCCATTGAGACCATTCGTCAAAGCGGAATGCACTGCGCAGTCATGTCAACCATCTCAGCTACCAACATAGCCGAGATACCGCAGTTGATTGATGTCATAGTGGAGCGCAAAGCCGACATTTTTGCCTTTGGCCGTTATTGTCCAACGAGTGAGGATAAAGCCCACAGGGGAACTTGGCACATTGAGCCAAACCGCTATCGTCAGTTCTTGGAAGAATGTTGGGCAAAGTTCGAGCAGTACAAGGATTCCGATACGACTTTCAATCTGAAGGATCATCTCTGGACGCTCTTCCTCTACGAGAAAGGACTTTTCAAGATCCCCACAGGACTTGACGAGAACACCATCTATGATGGTTGCAATTGTGGCAACTGCCACTTCACCATCTCTGCCGAAGGTCGCCTGATGGCCTGTCGACGGTTTGATAGTTATGTGGGGACCATTGATGAAGAACTATACGATGTCTTTCATAGTCCTAAAATGGAAGAATATCGCCAGCACGAACGGTTCGAGAAGTGCAGCAAGTGCGAACTACTCCGCTTCTGTCGCGGCTGTCCTGCCGTGGCCTATGGATATACCAAGAATTTCTATGCACCCGACCCTCAGTGCTGGAAAGAAGTGAAGTGTGAAGAGTGAAAAAATATGGATGCAGAAACCTGTATTAAGAAACTTGGTTATGTTGGCATACTGAATTTTGCCACTGTAGATAAAAACGGACATCCGCAGGTTAGAAGCATCAGTGCCATTCACTATGAGCCAAATGCTATCTACTTCTATACGGCTCGTGGAAAGAATTTCTGTCAGCAGTTGATGGATGACGGACACGTTCAGATTCATGCTCTGACGAGGTTCAAGGAGATGATTCGCCTCTCGGCCATTGCCCGTCTGGTGCCAAAGGACGAACAGGAACACTGGAAGAACGTCATATTCGAGGAACAGCCCTACTTGGAGAACGTCTATCCAGGCAATACCCGTTCCATCGGCATCATCTTCGTCATCCGCGATGCCCATATTGAATATTTCAACCTTGGGGTACGCCCCATCGACCGTGCATACTTCACAATGGGTAGCGCAGAGCCAGAGCAGAAGGGCTTCCGCATCACTGATGACTGCATACAGTGCGGTACCTGCAAAGCCAATTGTCCTCAAGGCTGTATCGACGAGGGCGAACCCTACCGCATCCAGCCCGAGCACTGTCTGCACTGTGGCAATTGCTTCGAGAACTGCCCCGCAGAGGCAATATTAAAATTAGATTAAGCGTATGGATTTATTTGCACTCATCCGTCATCGCCGTTCCGTCCGCAAATACGAGGATCGACAGATACCAAGGGAAGACCTGGAACGTATCATCGAAGCTGGCCTTTACGCACCCAATGCTGGCGGTGGCCAGCGTAGCATAATTGTCGCCTTGCGCGACCCGAAGTTGACAGAGACTGTCGGCAAGATGAATTTAGCCAAACTCGACCGCTCGCGTCTCTCTAGCAATTTCGTCTCGAAAGAGCAGCCCAGCATCATCGACGATCCAACTATCAAAAGCGGTTTCTATGGTGCGCCAACAGTGTGCATCATATTTGCCCAGAGCAATTTTCTCTATAGCATTCCCGATGCCTTCTGCTGTGCAGAGAACATGGTGTTAGCAGCAACCGAACTCGGCATCAGTTCCTGCATCATTGCCCGTGGCGAAGAGACTTTCGACAGCGACTATGGGCACAAACTTATGCACGAATGGAATGTACCCCCGGGCTACATAGCCCGCTGTTTTGTACTTTTGGGCTATTGTAGTGGTGATTATCCTACAATCAAGCCTCGCAAAACAGGGCGTGTTAACATTATTGAAAGTACTACACTATGAAGAATCAGATAACCGATCCTATGTTCCCCGACTGCCCAATCCGCAATATCATTGCTCGCATTGGCGACCGATGGAGCATACTTGTTCTACTGACCCTTGAACCCATCAACAGGCCTCTTCGCTACAAAGAAATCCGACAGGCCATCCCCGACATTTCACAAAAGATGCTAACCCATACCCTACGCGATCTTGAGGCCGATGGGTTAGTACTCCGTAGCGCTTACGCCGAAGTGCCACCTCGCGTGGAATACTCTCTGACCGCTCGTGCCCGTTCGCTCACACCTCACTTGAACAACCTCGTACATTGGGCATCTGAAAATATTAACGACATCTTGCACGACCGTCAACAATTCTACGAAGAGTGATATTTCTTTCAAAGACCTGCAAATATGTAAACTGAATATCGTTATTTATTGGGGAAGAGAAAAGGTTTTTTCGTAACTTTGAAACCGTGATGCACAATTACGTACAGCATAAAAACGTTAAAACCAAATATATAAGAAATGAAGATATTAGTTCTTAACTGCGGCAGTTCGTCCATCAAATACCAGTTGATTGACATGCACAACAACGCGCAGGTTATGGCCAAAGGCGTTCTTGAACGCATAGGCCTTGAAATGGGGGAGTTCACTCACAAATACAATGGGGAAAAACACTATGAACAAATTCCCATTGCTAACCATACCGAAGGTATAAAAATAGTACTTTCTGCACTAACCGATAAGAAAATAGGCGTAATAGACCACCTAAACGAGATTGGGGCCGTGGGACATCGCGTAGCTCACGGAGGCGAACTTTTCAAAGAAAGCTGTCTACTCGACGACGAAGCCATAGCCAAAATAAAGAGCCTCGAACCTCTTGCTCCACTTCATACACCTGGTAATTTGGCTGGTATTTACGCCATGCGCGAAGTGTTGCCGTCAGTACCGCAAACGGCCGTGTTCGACACCGCATTTCACACCACATTGCCAGCAAAATCATACCTCTATGCCATTCCCTATGAATACTACCAAAAATATGGCATTCGTCGCTATGGTTTCCATGGTACAAGCCACGGTTTTGTAGCGCAAAAGGCAGCCGAAATGATTGGCCGCAAATGCGAAGACCTTAAAATTATTTCATGCCATTTGGGTAGCGGGGCATCTATTGCCGCCATTGACCACGGCAAGAGTGTAGACACAACCATGGGTATGACAGCCCTCGAAGGACTTGTGATGGGTAGTCGTTGTGGCGATATTGATGCTGGCGTTGTTCTATCCTTGCTGGAGAAAGGAATGACCACCGATGACCTTACCAAGGTTCTTTACAAACAAAGTGGCCTACTTGGTATAAGTGGCGATCGACAGGACATGCGCGACATCTATGCCGGGAAACAGGCTGGCGACGAACGTTGCACCATTGCATTCGACATGTTTGCACAACGTGTGAAACGCTATATCGGGGGATATATGGCTGAAATGGGAGGATGCGACCTATTGTTGTTCACCGGAGGCATTGGAGAAAACGCATGGTTTATGCGTCACGCCATACTCGATGGCCTACAATGCTTAGGTATTGATGTTGACATGGCATTAAGCGATGCCACTATGGGCGAAGACCGCATCATATCTACACCCTCTTCAAAAATAGCTACCGTAGTAGTTACCACCGACGAAGAACGTGTCATCGCTACTGATACATACCGTTTAGTCAACCAATAAAGAACATTTCTGTAAAAAAGAAGAAAAGCGACGTTGGGTTGCATATAGTAACCCAACGTCGCTTTTTATTCATCCAACGCCCTCTGTGTGGCTAACAAACCACAAGCAGCCTCAATATCTTCACCACGGGAGGCTCGCAACGTACACCTAACCCCCTTGGCATTTAGAAAGTCGCGAAACGCAGTAATTGTGGCCATATCTGATGTTTGGTAGGGTGCATCTTTTGAAGAGTGAAACCTAATCAAATTCACCCTACACTCCAATCCAGAAAGCAATTTCAGCAATGCTTCGGCATGTCGACGGTCGTCGTTTATTCCTTTCAACATTGTGTACTCGAACGATAAACGTCGTTGCCCACTCCAATCATATTGTCTCAAAAGCGAAACGACCGATGACGCAGGATAGGCTTTCTCCACTGGCATTGATTGCACACGTTCATCGGCAAAAGCATTGTGCAAACTCACAGCCAAATGGCATCGCGATTGCTCAAGAAAGCGTCGTATGCCGGGGACTATACCCACCGTCGATACCGTGATACGTTTCGGACTCCACCCCATACCCCAGTCGGCAGTAGCAACCTCGCACACCTTCAATACAGCATCCAAGTTATCCATAGGCTCACCCATACCCATAAACACCACATTGGTAAGCAAATGACTATCGGTAACTGAAAAAAACTGATTTAGGATGTCCGACGGGGTAAGATTGCCATGAAACCCCATTCTCCCCGTAGCACAAAAGTGGCAACCCATTTTACAACCCACCTGCGACGAAACACAAAGTGTAGCTCTGTCTTCATCGGGAATAAATACCGACTCAACAAAGCCCCTATTCTCCGACAACTCAAACAAATATTTCTTTGTACCATCTGCAGACTCTCTGCATTGCACAGGCACTCTACGTCCTATATATGCAATCTCTTTCAACCTACCCCTCACGGTCTTTGAAAGATTGGTCATATCATCAATACATGATACACGCTTGTTGTACAACCACTGGCATATTTGCTTGGCTGTATATTTTGGGAAAACCTCGCAGGAACAAAGTTGTTCCAACTCGGCAAGCGATAACCCGAGAATATCAGTCCGACTATCCACAGCCTTAAAAATCCCAGTTACGGTCGTCGGATTCAATCTCCTCTTGGAATTTAGAACAATCCATCTCAATCGGCACCGATGGACGTTCAAAACCGCCTCTAAAGAAATTCAGTTTCTTATCGGCATACACCTTCTGCATATACAAGGCAAACACAGGCAAAGCCATGGCTGCACCTTGGCCATAGGTCATGTTTCTAAAATGTATTGAGCGCAACTCACCACCCGTCCACACAGCAGTGGCCAGACGTGGCGTAATGCCCACAAACCAGCAGTCCGAGTTGTTCTGAGTAGTTCCTGTCTTGCCAGCAATAGAGGTTGTATAGTTATTTAGGTGGTACTTATAATTGAGCCTCACACCCGTACCACTTTGCACCACACCCTGCATCAATTCTATCATCATATATGCGGTTCGCTCGTCGAGGGCTTCTGTACGCTGGGGTGTTATGCGGTCAAGGACCATACCTTTACTATCCTCTATCCGAGTAAGAAACACTGGCTCCACATATTCCCCTTTATTGGCAAATGTGGCCATAGCCCCAGCCATTTCGTAGACCGTAATTTCTGGAGTACCCACAGCAATGGCAGGCACAGCATCTATCGGGCTTCTTACTCCCATCTTACGTGCTATGCTTATCACTTGCTCAGGAGAGCCCTGTTTCATAAGATAAGCCGACACCCAATTCACCGAATGAGCCAATGCCCACTTTAGGGTTACCATCTCATTCTCCCGTTCATGAGTAGAATTCTTGGGGCACCAATCGGGTTGATTCCACACAGGGAAGCAAACCTCAGAATTAGGCACTTCGGTACAAGGATACATGTTAAGGTCTTGCAAAGCCATTGTGTAGACAAAGGGCTTGAAAGTAGATCCCACCTGACGATGGCTTTGAACATTATCATACTTAAAGTACCGATAGTTTATCCCTCCCACATAGGCTCTTACATAACCCGTGCCAGGCTCAACCGACATCAAACCTGCATTGAGGAAACGTTTGTAATATATCAAAGAATCCCATGGAGAAAGTATCGTATCGCGAGTGCCTTTCCACGAAAAAACTCTCATGGAAACTTTCTCCTTAAACACATTGCGTATTTCCTTATCGTTCAATCCCTCTTTTCTGAGGCGTTGATAACGGTCGCTTTGTTTCATCGACTGTATAAGGAACTTCTCTTGCTGCTCTTTAGTAATGTCGCAGAAAGGGTTGCCTTTTCTACTCTTCAACTCTCTGTCAAAGGCGGGCTGTATTTCTTTACTAAAATGCTCTTTCACGGCTTCTTCTGCATAACGCTGCATGCGCGAGTTAATGGTAGTGTGGATGCGCAAACCGTCTTTGTGAACATCGTAGTACTCACCATTTTGCTTGCGGTGGTGTTTGCACCAATCTTTCATATACGACCGCAGATATTCTCTCAAGTAGGTAGCCAAACCATCGTTATGACTTTGCGGCGTATAGTGCGACATATCTATCGGTTTTTCGCAATAGGCCTGATACTCTTCCTCAGACAAGTAGTTGTAGTGACGCATCTGATACAGCACCGTGTTACGGCGCGTTAGCGAACGGTCGGGATGCAGAATGGGGCTATAAGTGGTGGGAGCCTTCAATAAGCCAACCATCAGTGCAGCCTCATGCACATCAAGTTCCGACGGAGTTTTGTCGAAGAAAGTCTTTGCTGCCGTCTTCACGCCATAAGCATTACTTCCAAAGTCAACCGTGTTGAAATACATGGCCAGTATTTCCTGCTTGGAATAGTTGTGTTCCAACTTTACAGCCACCACCCACTCTTTCATTTTTGCAAACACAACTCCCAACTTGCTTTTGTTTCCGCGTGGAAAAAGATTCTTGGCCAATTGCTGACTTATGGTACTTCCACCTCCCGACGAACCATGCCTACCAAGCACCGTTTTGAACAGCACGCGCCCAAGGCTTCGAGGGTCGATGCCAGAGTGCTTGTAAAAGCGCACATCTTCGGTAGCAATCAAAGCGTTGATGAGATTAGGTGATATTTGGTCGTAGGTTACATCCGAGCGGTTTTGCAAACCTATAAAACCCAGCACCTCGCCATCGTCCGACAGCACTTCCGAGGCCTGTAGGCTATGAGGATTCTCCAATTCCTCAAACGAGGGCATAAAGCCAAGCCACCCTATCGACAGGAAAAAGAAAAAAAGTATCACCACGCCCCACAGACTGCCAAACACAATCCACATGACGCGCAGATATTTCGGTGACGATTGTTTGCGTTTTGGTTTGCTCATAGGCCTAATTTTAGTGCTTGCTACGTTCAATTCGCAAGCCCACATTTTTCAAACCACAGATTGCACTATCGCGCATGCCGTTGGTTATGGCAAAGGTATAGGTGCCTTGCATCGGAAAACGAGTATTGCGACGGAAGTAGCAACGCGTATCGACCAACCTACCGGTGCGCCTACCATGCCACTGCCCCGAAGGGTCGGCCAATGGAAACTCCAGAGTGTCTTGTGCAACGCTTTGGTCGGGGAAAAAGGTTGTGATGAAGAAGAACGTGTTAGCATAAGGGTAGTCAACAGTGTTTCTTACCTCCAATAAAAAATCCACAACCGTTGTGGTGTCGGCGGCCTCTACCTCAAAACGCAAGGTGTCGGTAGGCAACCAACCATGCTCGTTGACACTCTTCTCGTCGGCATAATACAGATTACGGTTGCACGCGGCAAACAGCACCGCAGCAAATAGCGTCAATCCGTACAATATGTTTGTTTTTTTCATGCTTTTGTTAGCTACGACGGTCGCGACTTCCACTGCTGCGACGACCACTTTGGTCTTTATCTCTGCGTTGATGGTCGTTGGATTGACATGTTTTTGAAGGCTGCCGATGCGGACGTTCGCCACCACGCTGTCCGTTCGGATGACGTTGTTGCCCATCGTTGCGACGAGGACGTTGCGGTGGCTGCGAGGTTTCGCCCACCACACCATTGCCATTTTCCGACAACCGACGCATCTCGCGCTCCACCTCCTCATCGGTCGACTCTTGTTGCAAAGCACCTGTCGACATCAGTTCCACCTGATAGTCTTCCATTTGCTCGGGATAAGTGTGGTTGCGATTCATCTCAATAATCTCCTTAACCTTATCGACTGGCAAGGCAAACAGGTCGCCCTGGCCCTCGTAGGCATACCACATAATGCCTCTAAAGACATCTGTTTTGCGATAAAGAGCAAGCCCTTTCTTGAAACGTATCGGAGTGTTGGCTGGCGGAAAGTCTTTTATTGCATCGGCATAGACCTCGTATTCAAAATTCAGACAGCACTTCAATTTACCACACTGACCAGCCAATTTCTGCGGATTAGGCAGAATTTGTTGTGTTTTTGCAGCGGCGGTGGTAACCGATTTGAAACTGGTGAGCCACGTGCTGCAACACAGTTCGCGCCCACAAGTGCCAATACCCCCCACTTTTCCTGCCTCCTGGCGCACACCTATTTGCTTCATCTCAATGCGCATGCGGAAAGCATCGGCCAGCACTTTTATCAGTTCTCTAAAATCTACACGCTCATCGGCAGTGTAGTAGAATATGGCTTTTGAATGGTCGGCCTGTATTTCCACATCGTTCACCTTCATCTCAAGACCCAAGTCGGCCACTATGCGACGTGTGCGCAACAAGGCTTCGCCCTCTTCTTTAAGACACAAATCCCAACGCTCGATGTCGGTTTCTTTGGCACGACGAAACAGTTTTTTTATGTCTTCCGACGCTGGATCAATGCGATGTTTGTAAAGTTGCAGGCGGCACATCTCGCCCGTAAGGCTTACAATGCCCACATCGTGCCCTGGTTGCCCTTCAACGGCCACCACATCGCCCTCGCTCACCTCAAGACCATCGGGCAGACGATAGAAGTCTTTGTGATTGTTTTTGAACCTCACCTCTACCACATCGAAACTGCGGTCGGATGGCTGACGAATGCCTTTAAGCCAGTTGGTCGACGTAACCTTGCTACAGCTCTTTGTCTCGGCCTGACAGATTGGCACATAGGGAGTAGGGCAACGACGACAACCACGGCTCAAGTAGGGAGGCTCGTCATATTTTACCCATGGTATGTCGGGATCGGGGTCGAGGTAAGGATTTATTTGGTTTTCCTCTTTCTGGTATTCTTCAGCAACAGACGTGTCGGCTTCTTGCACCATCTTTTTCTCGCGCGAGCGCCGACGGTCTTTCATAAAAGCCTCAAGGTCTTCAGCAGTAGCCACCTCCTCAACGTCGAGGGCTGAAGTGGCATTGGTCTCAAGGCGGGTGTTATCGGTTTGTTCCATGTTGTCGGGTTGTTGCATTGGGCAGTGGAGGTTAGCGTCGTTTTAGGGCTTTGCTAATGGCAAACGACAGTTGCATCAAAGCTATCTTTACGTAGGCGTTGCGTTCAATGGCAAATTGAGCCTCGTTCAGTGCATTGCAGATAGCCTCTACGTTGTTGGCTGTAATCATGGTGGGGAAATTGGCATCAAAGCGCTCATCGCCCGAATTTAGATGCGACGGGGTGTTGACCATGTGGCACATATAGCAGTCTTCAACCACTTCTTGTGCAAACAAAAGAAAGCGTTTCAACTGTTCGCGATTGAGAGCCGACAGTTTATCCACCTCGGCAGCCAATTCTTTCATGCGCAGCTTAAACAGCTGTCTTAACCACGCCACAAGCATCGGCGCAAAACCATCGTCGGCATCGGCCAAGGCGCTTGCCGCGTCGCCAGCAAGCCTTAGGGTCTGCACACGGCTCTTTATGGTAGCCAAAAGAGGCTGATCAGTATCGCACACAAGCATTATCACCGTCTGACCCGTTGGTTCTTCAAGTGTCTTTAGCAACTTGTTGGCAAACGAAAGGTTCATCTTCTCGGCCATCCATACCACACACATCTTCCATCCCCCCTCATAAGGCTTAACGGCCAATCGCTCGACCACCGCATCGGCATCGCGTTCACGTATCATGCCCTGCTTGTTTTCCACGCCCAAAGCGCCATACCACTCGTTGAGAGAACCTCGCCATTGGGTTTGCACGGCAAACTCTCTGAAGCGCGTGGCAAACACCTCGCTCGAAGGGTCTTTCTTAACGCTTGTAGTGGTGGCTGTGGGGTAGACAAACAAAAGGTCGGGGTGCACCCCTGCTGCAATCTTTTTGCAACTTGGGCACTGCCCACACGAGTCGGCACGAAGGTCTCCCTCGGCATAATGCTGACGGTGCTGACAAGAAAGATATTGCATATAGGCCACAGCCAACTGCAGGCCGTCGCCCTGACACCCACCAACAATCATCTGCGCATGGCTCACTCGGCCACTGTCGATAATCTCGGTCAGGCGGTTAATAACAACACGTTGTCCGTCAATATCTTTGAACTGCATCTGCAAGCATACTTAAACTTGCAAAGATATTCCTTTTGTGCTTCATTTGCAAAAAAATATGTCATGTGCACCTCAACAAAGCATCAAGTAAGGCCGTTCTTCAGTTGTTCTTCAGTCAATGACTGAAGAACAACTGAAGAACGACTGAATAACAGCCCTACTTGATACCTACATGCCCCCTATATCTGTGGCAGCACATTTTGCCCACCACAGCAATAAGCTGAAAGGAAAAGACGAGTAGAAGGCGCGTCGCGTGGCATTTTCCTCCCTGTGCATTTTTTTCATTATATTTGCACCCAAAACCATAGCGTTATGAAATTTGCAAAAATGCTCGTCATTGCGCTGACAGTGGGACTGTCGGTGCCAGTAGCGGCCCAGTTTTCGCAACTGGGTCCAAAGAACGAAAAAATGCTCAAGATTGAGGCAGGATATGCCCCATACATGGGCAACGTGGGTACGGCTGGAGAGAAAGGCTATTATTTGAGTAAGTTTCACAACGCCATAAACCTCAACGTGATGTGTGGCGTCAACGTGAGTCAGGACTGGTTTTTAGGGGGCGGCATGGGGCTGAACTATTTTCACAACACCTCGCAAGCCGAGGCTCAATCGCTACTTGGAGCCAACGTGTTTTTCGATTTCGACTTTCGCCCCATTTGGAAAGCCGTGATGGGTGTTGACTATCAGCCCACAACCATCAAATGGGCGCCGCTGGTAGGTGCTCGTGTGGGTGGCAGCGTGTTGCTGGGCGACGACAGTGGCTACGGCACAACCATCACCCCCATGGGCGAAGTGTATGGCGGCATCAACTGGTACTATCGTCATGGCCTTCGCAACATGGAGCACAACTGGCACAGCCTGTACGCCACTATCGGTGTGGCCTATATGCAACAAACCGTGTTTTTGCCTATACGTGTAGGCTGGCGGTGGTAGGCTTTGAACCTCGCTCAACTGTTTTCTGCTCTTGCTTCGCTAAAAAAACTTAACCATGCAAAGTACCCGACAAAACAAAATAAGCCGACTGATACAGCAGGACTTGGCCGACATATTCTTGCGCGACCTTAAGCAGTGCACATGGCAGTGCTCCGACGAGGCCGAATTGCAAACATTGCGCTCGTCGCTGTTCACCGTAACCTCGGTGCGCATCACACCCGACTTGTCAATTGCTCGCGTACACCTCTCAATAATGCCCATCGGACAAGGTGCAACAAAAGAGCGACTGATGCAACTGGTGGCCGACAATGCATCCGACCTGCGTCGCCGACTGGGTTTGCGCGAGGGCAAGCAACTGCGCATTATTCCTCAACTGGACTTCTATCTCGACGACACTCTCGACTATATCGACAATATCAATCGACTGCTCAAACAATGAAGCTTGAGTGGTTGATTGCCGTGCGCTACCTGTTTGCACGCGGCAAGAAAACGGTGGTAACTTTCATCTCGTGGGTGTCGTTGACGGGGTTGACCGTGAGCACGGCAGCTCTGATTGTGGTGCTGTCGGTATACAACGGCATTGGAGATATTACCAAAAGCCTTTTTGGCACTTTCGACCCACCAATTCTCGTCGAACCTCAAGCTGGGAAGACTCTGCCTCTGACCGACGACACTCATGCAGCGTTGCTAAAGATAGACGGGGTTGAACGGGTGGCACCAATAGTCGACGAAAATGCATGGATTACCTACAATGAACGTCAGGCAATAGCCACACTGCGGGGTGTGGACTCGTCTTATGCCCCGCTGTCGGGTATTGACACCATGATGGCCAATGGCCACTATATGCTGCATGTGGATGGACTGCCCACACTGGTGGTTGGAGGCGAGCTGTTCTACAATTTGGGCATACACTTGCTTTCCAATACCCCCGCCACCGTCATGATTCCCCGTCGCGGAACGTCGCAAATAGGGTTCACCCTCGACGACGCTTTCAACGTAGGCCATGCCTACCCCATAGGGCTGTTTTTCATTCAGCAAGACATTGACGGTCGGTTTATGATAGCCGACATTTCGTTTGTGCGCCAACTGATGAACTATGCAGATAACGAATGCACATCGCTTGCCGTTGGCCTTGCTCCCGAAGCCAATGTTGGGCAGGTGAAGCAGGCAGTGTCTCGTGTGATGGCTCAACAGGGCATAGAGGTCAACGTGCGCGACCGACAGGAGCAACAGCCACTCTACTACAAGATTTTGCGCACCGAACATTTGGGCATATATCTGGTGCTGTCGCTCATCGTGCTCATCTCTACGTTGAGCCTTGTGGCATCATTGTCGCTGCTGGTGATAAATAAGCGATCCGATGTGTTTATACTGAAAAGCATGGGTTTGCCCACACGACGCATCCGACGAGCCTTCCTGTGCGAAGGGTTGCTGATATGCGGTATGGCTGTAGTGGCTGGCTTAACAATCGGGTTGTTGCTGTGTGTGGCTCAACAACAATTGGGACTGATACGCATGGGCGACGGTAACTTTATTGTCGAAGCGTTCCCCGTTGCCATGCGCCTGACCGATTTTATCTATAGCTTTATTTTGGTGATGCTCATAAGTGGGCTCTCGGTGTGGCTTACAGTGCACAGGGCAAACATTGATTGAGCCTGCAAAAACCCCTACTAAAAAGCATAAAGCATGGTGAGCGAAAGACGCAAATTACCCACCGGTGTCGCGTATCCAGCACGAGTATACTCGGCCTCGGCCGTGAAACTGAGCCCCTGCAAGGTGGTGTACACTAATCGTGGCTGCACACGCCATAGATAATCAAGCGTCTCACCACGGCCAAAGATGAAAGCATTGGTGGTTGCATCGCTTTGCGCATCCACTCCTTGATTGCGAGCATAACCCACAAAAAAGCCAGGCCGCCAATGACCTCGGTTGCGACTGATGTCAAACCACACGGTGTTGAACGTCCAATCATAGGCAGTCCAATCGGCAGATGCAATATCGGTCAGCAGAACATATCCGCCCAACGAACTGGCTTCGTACAGGCTATTGTTGAGGAGGGTTTGTGCCTTGAGGGTCATACCATCAAAAGTGTAACTGCCAAATGCCGAATAGGTATACGATGTGTGTAAACGTTGTGGGGCGGCAGAGCCCTGAGTGTTGACCACAGGCTGAATACTTTTGATATTGGCAGCAACACCCACAAAGAGTCGTTCGTCACGATAACGCAACTGAAGTGTCGTTTCGGGGAACAATGAATGACGCGAAAAAGTGGAACTTGCTGTTGCTACACCATCCAATAGACCTTTACTGGTATTGTCGAGTTGCCACTGGGTAACGGCCATTGCCTCTAAAGACCCGATAGTATAGGTATAGCGCAACTGGGTGTAGCGAGCATAGGGGTGAAACGGAGCCCCCATGTTAAGGGGATTTGTGCCTGGCATTATTTCGTGTATCACCATGGCATACCAATACTGACCAGCCAAAAGGTGATGATGCTTCCAGTCGAGTGTAAAGTAGGCATGACGCAAACGGAAGTTGTTGATTGCCGAATTTGTAGAGCCAGTGAAGCCGCCCTCGATATAGGCTCCCGACTCAGCACCAAGCATCGTTGGCCCTTGTATGCGTAGACCTAACCGTGCAGTGATGGCCACCATGTCGGCTTGCCAGCCGTCGTTAATATCGTTTCCTGCGCTATCTGTTACTATTGGCTGCGGAAAAAAATGCATCATGTCTTCGCGTCCACCCACCACTGAACGGCTATCGGCATAATAGTGAGGGTTAACGTGGCCACTCCACTTGAGCTTCTTTTCTTGGGCAGGGGAGGAATCTATCAGCAAAGCAACGCATGCTGCCACAAGCAACAGGCGCTTCATTTCTTTGCCCCTCCTGCCAATGCCAGCATCAATCCAAGAGCTACACCAAGCAATGCGGCAAAGATAACCTGGTAGTTGGATGGTAAAATGAAAGTAATGGTGTGAGCTGGATACCAGAAAAGGGGAATGGTTTTCTTTATCACCACATTCCAATGAGCCTCCCAGTTGATGTTACTAACAATTTGGCGCATCTTCATGGGGCGAAGCAATCCCAATACAGTTCCGCCAGTCATTCCAATATGCATATCGGTGCACTTGTGGAAGGTCATCATCACTGGCGCAAATATGGTGTTCATGAGTACACTTACGGCAAAGGCTATACCCAGTTTACCCCAAGTGAAATGCCCATCGTTAAAGACCGATGCAAGGCTGCCTTGCTCACATCCCGCCACGGCTTCAAGAAAAGCAGGCACACCTGTTTTGAATATCACCATGGCCATGGCTATGCACATGCCCAAAAATCCCCACACCATCATGCGTGGCACTATGCCAAAGCCTTTCTCATGATAGACACCCTTGCGGATGCGCAAAGCAAGCACTTCGCCCAATGTGGAAAGTATGGCAAACTTGAAGAATGCCATGATATAGGGATGGGCCGCCGTGGTTTGGTTGAACCAATCAAGAAAACCAGTAGAGGGAATGAAAAAGGGGGTGAGAATCACCACGACACACAGAATGAGTATCAAGTCTGCTTTCTTCATAGAAGTAGGGGGTATGTTACTATTGCTTATTGTAGTTACATGGTATATGAGGAGCCATCTTTGCCATCCTTAACCGTTATACCAAGGGCCTTTAGGTTGTCGCGTAACAAGTCGCTTACAGCCCAATTCTTTTCGGCTTTGGCTTGTGCTCGAATGTCAAGGATTATTTTCATCAACCCATCTACCACCTCAGCATTGCTCGACGCTGCATCATCGCGCATACCCAGAATGTTGAACAAGAATGTGTCGAACACACTGCGCAATTCTTCAATGTCGGGTTGCGTAAGCGTGGCTTTACCATCGTTGACGCTATTGACTATCTTGGCTGCATCAAAGAGATGTCCTATGACAATGGGGGTATTGAAATCGTCGTTGATGGCCTCGTAGCACTTCTCACGCAAACGGCTAACATCCACACTCGACGTTCCCGATGCCGACAGCCGACCTATCAGTCTTGATGCCTCAAGCAATCTGTCACATCCCTTTTCTGCTGCTTGTAGGGCTTCGTTGCTAAAATCGACCGTTGACCGATAGTGAGCTTGCAATATAAAGAAGCGAATAGTCATGGGGCTATATGCCTGCGTTAGCAGGGGATGCGAACCCGTGAAGAACTGGTCAAGAGTAATGAAGTTGCCCAAACTTT
Source organism: Bacteroidales bacterium (assembly GCA_017480185.1). Taxonomy (GTDB): domain Bacteria; phylum Bacteroidota; class Bacteroidia; order Bacteroidales; family P3; genus Colimorpha. The sequence continues at coordinate 23,358 of JAFVBC010000024.1, read as the reverse complement.
TGCCCATCTTCTGACCATTGATAGTTATCATGTTGTTGTGCATCCAATATCGACAGGGGCCATGACCAGTAGCAGCACATTGTTGTGCAATTTCACTTTCATGGTGCGGGAAAACAAGATCCATCCCCCCCCCGTGAATGTCGAACGTTTCTCCCAAATACTTCGTACCCATGGCTGTACATTCGGTGTGCCAACCAGGGAAACCATCGCTCCATGGTGAGTGCCACCGCATGATGTGTTCGGGAGCAGCCTTTTTCCACAAAGCAAAGTCGGCAGTGTCGTGCTTCTCGGTCTGCCCATCCAACTCGCGAGTAGTTGACAACATTTCGTCAATCACCCTACCACTCAGTTGGCCATACTTATGAGTTTCTGCCTGATATTTTCGCACATCGAAATACACACTACCATTACTTTCGTAGGCATAGCCAGCATCAAGTATGCGTTGCACCAACTCTATCTGCTCGGGAATATGGCCACTGGCATGGGGCTCAATTGATGGGCGCAACACATTTAGCCTATCCATGGCAGCATGATAGCGATTGGTGTAGTATTGCGCCACCTCCATGGGTTCCAACTGCTCAAGACGCGCCTTTTTGGCAATCTTGTCCTCACCCTCATCGGCATCGTGCTCAAGGTGCCCCACATCGGTAATGTTGCGCACATAGCGCACCTTATAACCCAAATGTTGCAGATAGCGAAACACCACATCGAAAGTGATTGCTGGACGCGCATGACCCAAATGGCCATCGCCGTAAACGGTTGGGCCACACACATACATGCCCACTCGCCCCTCTGTAAGAGGGCGGAAAGGCTCTTTTATGCGTGTGAGGGTATTGTATATCAAGAGGTTTTGCATAGCAATACTATTTTTCTAATCGGCAAATTTACGCTTTTTTCAGCAGAGGAGAAGCGCATGTTATTTTTATACAATCACAATATCATCACCCATACAATCCCTATTTTAGTAGGCTTTGATAGGGAGAAGAGTAGGCGATAGGCAGGAGATGATATGGAGATGGTGCAACGAAAGACTATTTGTTTCGCTTCGGATTACGAGGAAACCAACCCCTTTCTACCCTTTTACGTTGCTTGAAAAGTTCTCCTATCGACCAAAAAAATGAGCATGCCACGACACCAAGAATAACGCTAATTATCAAATTGCTCACTACCAACGACAACACACAGCACACAACACCTCCCAGCGCAAAGAGCCACCAGCAACCAACGCCCCAATAGTACTCAGCCTTGATGACAAGGGGATGAAACAGACCAATGCAAAGAAAGGTGGCAAAGCCCACCACGAGCCCTTCTAATGTAAGGTTAGAAAAGTCGACCATATCGTTTATCTTTCCGTGGAAAAGTCTTTGTAGTTTAGTTGTAGGCGTGCACTCCACCCAATACCAAATTCACTCCAAAGTAGGTGATGGCCACACTGAGGAATGCCAAGAAACAATAAAGGTGGAACGCCGACGGTTTGGCGAGCATACGACAATTCTTATGCAAAGGCACAGCATAGATGATAAAAGTGATTAGAGCCCACACCTCCTTGGGGTCCCATGTCCAATAATTGCCCCACGACACATTAGCCCATACCGCTCCAATTATTATGCCAATGGCCAATAAAAATTGTGCAGGGTATAACATCACAACCACCATGCGACGAAGCCGTTCGGTAACGGCTTCATTGCGCACCATAATCAGTCCACCAAAAGAGGTGAGCATAACAAAGAAAAATGCCGCATAGGAACACATTATTACCGACACGTGCAACGTGAGCAACGGCGACGAAAGCACCGGCATGAGCGGTGTAACAGGAGGATTGCTACCACTGATCATAGCCACAAGCAGACAGAACCCAACGGTAAGCATTCCCACAGGTACCGCCAATGGTTGCCGACGCACAAGTGCAAGGGCCAAGATGCTAATCACAATGGCCATGGCGTTCATACTATCATAGCCTCCAGCCAGCGGTATATGCCCACCCGTTATCCATCGCAGCACAAATACGGTTACTAAGTAGGCAAGCAATACTGCCATGTAAACCGAAGCAACGATAAGGGCAGGTTTCGGCAAACGACGACCCCGAGCCATGAAAACAAGCGTCAAAGCAAAACACAACAACCCCAGGGTGATGCTGCACATGGCTATCCATTTTCCTGCCGTGAGTGCATTATATAGACGTTCGGCTTTGTACTGATTCATCGATGGTAACACAGCCTCAGCCTGCTTTTTCTGATATGCTATTTGTTTGTCGAAGACACGTTCCAATGAGTCATACTGGCCACGTATCACCAATTCCTGGCAAAAGCCCAACTGTTTACGTATGTACAGATACTCGGCATCGTCAATATCAAGAGGCAACGCATCGCTTTGCGACACCCATTCAACTCTTTGCAGAGTATCTTTTACAGGATATATTTTCATCAATTCTCCCGATAGCAACATGCGAACAAGGCTTCCTTTTTCGATGGCAGCACGGGTATTTTTATCGGTATGTGGCGACTGGCGCTCACTCTCAAGAGGCAAAAGTTGCATATACGATGCTCGTTTACCTTGAAGATGCAACTGCTGACGCAATACACTGCCTTTCACCTTTATGATAGGCTCATTGCACCACTGGTCAAAGTAGAACATATAGCCCGCAAACACCTGCTCCGAAGAGAGCCCCTGATAGGTGGACTTACCCGTAAGCTTTGTGGTAAAATCTTTGGCCAACGTTTGCACCGGACACAATCTTCCCTTATAAAGCACATACATCTGCCCCATTTTATCGGCAGTGCTTCGGGGCAGAGTGTTGGGGGTAGCCATGCTATGCACCGTTGGAAACAATAGCACTGCAACAACAGCAACGGGCTTTAGCAATCGGCGGAAGTTGCCCTTACGATCAATCATAAGCCACAGCATACCAAGTATGAGCAAACCATAACCAGTATATGTTACACCAATACCCCATGGGTCGTGATTGACGCGAAGCACCGTTCCCCCTTGGTCGTCATAGTCTTCTTGATAGAGCCGATAACCCTTGTGGCGAAGTATGTGGTTCATTGACACCTCGTAGGGCGAGTCTTCCACCATGATGTAACTAACAAAGTCCATTGGTGCATTAGTGCCTGGATAATTCACCACTTCAAAACGGTCAAGGGTTACACCAAAAGGCAGCGTTGCCTGACCCGATGCCGTTTGATAGACCGAAGTCTCTTCATGAGGCATCAATGTCATCACTCCTTGATGACCAGTCCAAGTGGTGAGTCCTCCGCCTATAATTATCACCGCAATAGCTGCGTGTATCACCATCTGTGGCGGTTTTTTCCATAGCTTTTCTTTTATAATGCTACCTACGGCACACAACGCTATTAACGCCATGATAATACAAAACCACCATGAGCCGTACACAACATCGGCTGCTATGGCATGTCCTCTTGTCTTTTCAACAACCGTTCCAGCAGCCATTGCTACCACCGCAACCACTACCAACCACCACCATACCTTTTTCATAACAATAAAAAATAAAAAAATAGGGTTGTATGCTTTTAGTGCAGACAACCCTTTAGATTAGCCTTTAGGTTAAATGGCATCTATAAACTTGACTATTGCATCACGGTCGGCCTTCGACAGAGCCCTGAAATTCTCCACCGATTGACGGGCATCGCTACCCTGGCAACCATGCCACATGATGGCCTCCATGGTGTTGCGGGCACGACAGTCGTGCAGACGGTCGCTATGTCCCGAGCACACTTGTGCCAGACCCCTACCCCACAGCGGAGTGGTACGACACCAACCTGTGCGAATATCGTTCACCATGTTCAAGCGGTGCTGCACCATGTCGGAATACGGCCAAATCTTCTGATAGGGATAGCGAGGCAAACGAGCATCACCATCGGTGAAGAAACGGTTAGGATCGGTATAGTTGTCCTTACCCGTAGTCCAACTTGGGCGGTGACATGCAGCACAACCTATCTCACGGAACAATTTGCGACCGCGTTGCACCGTAGCATCATTCAAGTTTCGTGCAGCTGGCACTGCAAGGCCTCTGTGCCACACCATAAAGTTAACATAGTCTTCACTACTCATCTCTATGGGTAATGTGTCGCACATCAAGTAATTATATATGTCGGTAGCAGGATCACCCGTTTTTTCCCACTGAGGGAAGTAACGATAGAAGTCGGCTTGCACTTCTGGGTCGTTGGCAGCGGCGTTAGCATAGATAGATTTGGTAAGACTCAAGTAGTGATACCTGCGATCAACACGTGTTACATTGGTAATGTTCCAAATAGCATTAGCACCAGCAGCATCCTGCAACGGGCCACGACTCAAGGCATAGGTGAAACGTTTGGGGTGATTGGTGTTGCCATAGGTTGAAGCCCAGTCGCTACCATTCCAAATGGCTGGGTTGAGATTAGCGCCTGCATCATACTCCTTCTGATACTGAGCCTTCAGAGAGTCATCAGGTATGGCATCCAGCAAGCCCGTACCATAAATACCAATGGTTGTTTCCAATCTAAAGCCGAGGCTTGCATAAGGAGTTACCAACGGAGCATAAAAAGCATCCTCGGGGATATTCACCTCAGGGTAAATAAGGCTATATGTTTCCCCATCTTCAAAACGGTTGCCCCATTCGTCGGTATAGTCCAACCAACTTATTTGAATCTTTGTCTCGTCAATCGACGGCTTAAACGGAGCCACAGCCTTTGTTTGTGGCATACCAGCCAACGAGGTTTCGTAGGGATCACCTGCAGCATCTTTGTTGTAAACCACCAACAAATAGCCGTTGCCCCAATCGTCGGCGCGATAACGTTCCATACGACGACCATGACCATAGCCTGGATGGCAGCTTTCGCACGACGAACGGATATACAACGGGCCCAGACCATTGAAAGGAGCGTTGTTTTGCGTCATCGTGTGCTCGAAGAACATTTCTCCATACTTGAAAGCATTCACCATACCCGCTTGTTCTACAGCTGGTGTTGGGTCTTCATAGGCCGATGCCGACTGGTTGAAAGTTGTGCCAAGCAGACCGCCCGCATAGGTCTCTTCACCTATCTCTTCCGTGGCGTTTACCACTGGTGGCTCATCATTTTTACAAGCCACAAAGAGGGCACATGAAAGCAGGGCTACTGCTATTGTTGTTGTGTGTTTCATGCCATTTTTTTGTTTTAATATCAACTGTTCTTCAAAGCCTCCAAAGCCTCATCAAGCGTTTCCGAGAGACTTGCACAGGCTTCTACGGCTTCGCCATTACGAGCGTCGCTATAGTTGAGAACAAACGGAGCAGGCATATCATTTATTTTGTCGAGAGCATTATTTATTGCAGAAATCACTTTTGCATCAAGATTTTCATCAATAGCAGCAAGATATTTGTGCAACGATTTGCTCTCATCGCGCTGACCACTCACGCCTCCCATATAAACATTCTGTATGCTTATGATGTTGTTATAGAAGTCGATAATCGAACGACGACTGTATGGCGATTCAATGTATGTGGTATCTTCAGCATCATAAGCCGAGTTGATTTTTGATGAACCCACCTCATCGGCAATGTCTATGCAGCCCGACACAATGGCCATCAATGCAGCTTTACGGCTGGCGTAGGTGCTACCAGCATTGCCGGCGCGTTTGATGTTTTCACCATAGCTATAATCGCCACTGGCCACGGTAAATGGCAGTTCAAGGTCTTCCAACTTTTGAACATGAGAAGCAGGAGCATCATCGCCCACCCAACTCACTTCAAGTTGGAAGCAACGGTTACGCAAGTCGCCAGCCACAGCAATGGCATATATCCACTCATCGTCAGTGATGGCCGATGCAGCTTTGGGGTTACCCTCCGAGAAGAGGATGTATTCAATGCCATGGAAACCCAAATTGGCGTTGCCCAGGTTGTCGCCAGCCACAACGTCGCCATCGTCTGCATCAAGGGCAGCCAACATCAGCGGGCTGTTCAACAGGTTGTTGAGGGCATCAAGGTCGAGAGGCCACGAGTCGATGTGGGGGTCAATGCCAAAGTCGCCAGCGGCACCAAAGAGAAAAGCTTCACTTTTTTCCCACTCTTCACGAGCTTCAAGGAATGTATTGGCAGCCGTTTCAACAGCGGCATCGGTTGGGTTGGCCTTAGCTGCTTTCAGCTGCTCAACAAGCAATTCTGCTTTGGCAGCCAAATTGGTGTAGGTGGGAGCTACAGTATGGTCTACAAACTGACTTGCTACGGCAGCGGCTTGCTCATCACCAAATTCTTCCACTACGGTGTCGTCTTTACACGACACAAAACTAAAAGTCATAGCCGCAAAAGCAACGGCGCACAGAGTTTTACTGAAATTAGTTCTCATTTTGTGTTTTTATTTTGTTTAATAATTATTTTGTTTCACTTATCAACGTTTGAAAAAACCCGTCCATGTGGTACCAATAGCAAAGAACGGTTCACTATTGTATTGCTCATCAAACAAGCGGCTACCCACTTCGGCTTTGATGGCAATTTCACTGATGGGACAATAGTTCAGCCCCACACTGACCACTTGGCGGTTGGCCCAGCCAATGTCCAGCTGACCCTCGGCAGGAACAAAGCTATCATAATGCTCATAGTGACCAAAGACGAATAGGCGTTGCGGACGATTGAAAAAGGCCAGCACATTGAGTCCGGCTTCTATGCCTGCCGCCCAAGCTTCCTGTCCCACGGTGGTGTGAGGATAGGGGTTGCCCGACATTGTGGTCTGATTCTTATTATGTTGCGACACCAATGCGGCATCGTTCAAATGGCCAAAATCGGCATTGCCACGCACCACAGCATAGCGATTGGCATATTTGAAGTCGAACGCACCAATCATCACCGTGCCTTTTGCGTCGTAGTAGGGACTCGTTTCGCTATATTCCGTAGTGGTGATGTCGTTGTTAAAACTGTTGCCCATATAGCCGCTCACGCTCAATCGCAGCCCTTTCACACCCGTGAAATCAATGCGAGCCGCACCGGCTAAATGGCTCGACGGACGAAACTCGTAGGGCGAAGCCGAACCATTGTGAATCCATCCAGCATCGTTGAAAAGGTTGCTGTTGAGCCCTGGGATGACTTGCACCTCATAGCGCCAGTTGGCCACACGCCCCCACAAACTCACTCCCGTCTCGTGCCACGTGCATGGCATGATGGTGTTTTCGCCCTCGGGACGAAACACTGTAAAGAACTGGTCGGGGGTGTGGTTATTGTTGGTCATGCCCACCGGTACCACAATGTGACCCATGCGCAAGTTGACCTCGCGACAAAAACTCTTTTGCAGCCAAAACTGCTCAAGAGCCACCTCACCACCACGTTCAATCTCCAACTCAAACTCGCCTGTTTCTTCGGTCTCCTTCTCGACAGCACCTTCAATGCCACCATGCTCAAACTCTATCTCTGTGCCCATTGTCCAGCCGTGCCCAAAGTCGTAGCCCAGCATGATAACGGCATGCGGAAGATCCACTTGGCCATGGCCACGAGCTTCGCTATAACGCGATGCGTGCGAATAACGAAACACGTTGTCGCTGTATTGATGGAAAGAGTAAACAGCCTCACCGTAGCCACCTATGGTCAGCCTTGAACTTTTTTTTGCCACAACACTGGCTGTGTCGGCCACAACATACGACTTTTGGGCATTTACCATTCCCGAAGCCATGATGCAAGCGGCTGATAACAAAGTAACTATACCACTTTTCAACATTGTTTTTTCACTTTTTCAACAGTGCAAAATTACGCGCAGAGCAAATCATGTTGAATAACCATTATTGGTGATTTACTGTCATTGCTGCTGAACATCAGTCTATTTGGTAGGAAAACGGAGGGTAAAACAGGGCGTGAGAGATAAGACTGTGGAGGTATCAAGTAGGTATCAACTAAGGCAGTTCTTCAGTCGTTCTTCAGTATTTCTTCAGTGGTTGACTGAAGAACGACTGAAGAACTGCCTAACTTGACCCTTAGTTGATGCCTAATTGTGGCACAGAAATTGCAGGGAAAAAGAGTATGAAACGTATGACTTTTTGTGCCGACAGACATCGATTGACCGAGGGCGAGGTGGTTGTGCTGCAATGGCAATGCGAAGGTGCACAGCAGGTGAACCTCACCATCGACAATGGTTATCGCACCTCGACAATGCCTTTGGAAAACGAGGGGACGAAAAAGTTGCGCCTCAACCGCTCAAAAGGGCGCACCAAGATGCGCCTCTCGGTGATGATTGATGGGCACGAGTACCATAAAACTTTGCGCATCGCTGTGCGCCCCATGCCGACAACACGTGCCGACTGGGTCGACGACCGTGGCCGAAAGACTGGTTTTTGGCAACGTTTGGGGCAAATACGCCATCGCCACAATCAACCGCGGGCACAACTTTGGTACAGGTTTTGGCACGGCCTATCGGCCACCAAAAGGCTGGCTTTTGTTGTGCTGGTGGCTTTGATGGTGGTGTCGTTGGCCACAAGGCTTTTCCCTCACGCAATGCCTGTGGGCATCACACTTATAGGATTAGGCCTGCTATGGGTGTTGTGGAAAAGGTGATGTGCGGCCGCTCTATGCTTGCATCTGCTGCATTTTAGCATCGGTCTTGGCCTGAAATTTGGCACTGTCGATGATAAAACGCTCGTGGATGCCTTGCCCTATGAGGCCACACTGGTCGTAGGCTTTCACGCTGAACACCAGTCGGCGACGGTCAACCTCCATCAGTTCGCACTCACATCTTACGGTCATGCCCACGGGTGTGGCAGCATCGTGGCTGACGTTAACCCTTGTGCCAACGGTGCTCTGACCCTCGTCGAGCAACGGAGCCACCGCCTGCGAACATGTGTGTTCCATAAGGGCTATCATCATGGGCGTGGCAAACACGGCCGCCAATCCGCTACCCACATGGGCAGCTGTTAGTTCGGGGGTAACGATTTGCTCCAACTGGTTTTTTAATCCTACTGTTATCATGTTTATTCCTTCTTTTTAAGTTCATAAAGCCAGGGGGTGGGTGTGTGGCCGGTGTTGCTCTGCCAGCGTCGGATGAGTTGGCGCGACACGGGCGAGAGATACTCGGAGCGGACAATGTGCCACTTTACAGAGTCGGCCACATGGCGTTGCAGAGGCTCGACGTTGGCCACCTGTGTGGTGTCGATCAACACACGCCAAGTATATCCTTCGCATCGCAAATGCCCTTCAAACATGTCGGCAAAGCGGTTTTGAGCATACTCGCTCAGATATACTGGCCGAGTGTTTATGTAGCCGTTTAGCAGGTATTCAAAGGCTGGTATGCCAATGATTGAGATGTTGTATATGGTTATGTCGGGACGTTGATTTTCCACTTGCTGCAAATACCAAAGGGGGAACGTGTCATTGTCGGCATAGGTGAACAGCACAGCCCCCTGGTCGCAACTTTGTAGGTGCGCCATTGCAATGTCGTGAACGGCATGGCTGTTGTGGCGATCGTGGTCGGTCCAGTTGCCGACGGCCATCGTTGTGGGTGCCAAAACCACTACAAGTGCCGTCAGCCATCGCATTTTTTTTATGTTAAGCTCCGAGCCTATGTATTCCGCCCCAACACCAATCCACACCGCAACGGCAAAGAAACTCAGCACATAGGCATAGTCGCGTTCGCGGGGTTCGTAGCAGGGGTGGTTCAAATAAAGGTTCAGTATCACTCCCCCAAATAGGAATATCAGACCTACGCCCCAAAAATCGCTGCGTCGTCGTCGCCACATGGTCTTTATTCCTACCAAAGCAAGTAGCAGCGGCAGCACAAAAAGCACCGTGCATCGCCAGTGGTCGTTGCGTCGTCCAATAAAGTTATCCACGATATAACGCCCATACATGTAGCCCAATTGATAGGTGAAGTAGTAGCGCATGTTGGCAACAACGCCATTGCCACTGCCCGCCCAGCGGTTCCAATTGTTGCTGTCTTTCTCGCGCCACATGCGAGGCCATAGTGGTGCTTTGGCATATTGGTCGCGCTTCACGTAGGCCCTAAACGCCTCAACCGTCGAGGGGTTGCCCTCGTTAATGGGAGGATTGGCCGCTGCACGTATGGGGACAATGGCATAAACACTGAGCCCAACAACGAAAAAAAGGCCACATATCAGCGTCAATTGTGGCCAGCGTCGGGTCTTGAAACCCTTGTTTCTTACGAACAAAAAAAGAATAAACGGCGCAGTGAGCATCACCATTAGGTGCACACCAACACCCAATCCTAACAATAAACCCACAAGCACCAATCGCTTTGCATCGCCCTTGCGCTCCCACCGCAACATCAACCACACTAACAAGGCACAAAAAAACATTGCCGTGGCATAAACCTCGCTCTCTACTGCCGAGAACCATGCCGTGTGGCAAAAGGCGTAGCACAAGGCCCCTGCCACAGCTCCCCAATGCACTTTATCGGCCTTTTCATCGCCCTCATCATGCACAGGCATCAACATTTCTATGATCCAATAAAGCAGACCCACCGTTAGGGCAGCCGTAACGACCGATAGCATGTTGCTCCAAAAGGCAACCCTCATCAGGTTACCACCCGATAAAAGCATCATCAAATGAGAAAGCAACTGATAGGTAGGTGCTCCCGGTGGATGCCCCACCTGGAGTTTCCATCCTGTTGAAATAAACTCTCCACAATCCCACCAACTGACCGATCTATCCATGGTGAGACCATAAACCAGGGCCGAGAGAAGAACCAGTCCCCACCCTACCCCTGTTCTTGAGGGCTTTTTATGCAGAATTTTTACCAATTGACCACGGCTTTGTTGAACACATCCTCACACAACTCCTGCACGATTTCACTGACCAAAGCCTCCTCCACGGCCGAGAAATCTTGGCTCGCTGAGTAATCACGGTAGCGCGAGAACTGTTGCTCAAAGTCGGCTTCACTGTCTTTGGTGTTAACAAAATGCACCCTAATGGTTATTGTGAGCCTGTTCATTGACACCTCGTCGCTACTTGAAAGAGCAGATGCTCGTGTGTCGTATCCTGTTATTTCGCCACTTATCTGCAAATCGCCGTTGTGTTTTTCTACGACAAGCGATGTCTGACTGGCAAACATTCCCTCAAGTTCGTCGGTCAGTCGTTGGCTCAACTGGGGGTTGACAGTGGCGGCATAGTTGGGGAATGTTTCAACACTGATTGTTTTTGCCCCCGGAGGGATAGACGCTCCGGTAAAAGAATAGCCCCCTGTGCACCCTGCAATCGCAAAGGAAATGGCGCACATCAGAGGCAGAATGTATTGCCTTGCTTTAGTAATCGCGCGAATCTTCATCAATGCGTTGCTCATCCTCAAGTTGCCAAAGCAGAAAACCTGTTTGTTGCTCGATGTAGTTTAGCACGGCTACTTTTGTTGTGAGATCGGTCAGTGCCGACACTTCACCAATAAGATTGTCTATTTTTTCTTTGAATACTACGTCCATTATTTATTGTCTTTTGACCGCAAAGGTACGTCTTTTTGCCATCAAATTTCCATCAATTTTGCAAACTGCTTTGGAACTTGATTTTCGAAACGCATGTTTTTGCCAGTTACTGGATGCTTGAAACAGAGCAAGTGAGCATGCAGAGCAAGCCTGTTTATGGGCGATATGTCGTCGGCATAGCCATAAAGGGGATCGTGGACTATAGGATGTTTCATCTCACGAAGATGGACTCTAATTTGGTTGCGCCTACCAGTGTCGAGGCGGAGCTCAAGCATGGTGTAGCGACGAGAACGCTGTATGACACGGAAATGGGTTATGGCAAGTTTGCCACCATTGTCGACTGGCGACGAAAGAACACAATATTGTCCGTCGGTGAGCCACGACTTTATCTCGCCCTGTTGCTGCTCTATATTGCCCCATGCTACAGCTGTGTAACGGCGATCAAAAACTGTTTCTTTCCAGTTTTGCTCCATTTGTCGCGCCACCTCTTTACTTTTAGCCACTATCATCAGTCCCGACGTGTCGCGGTCGAGTCGATGAACTATGTGTGCATGGCATTTCTGATGGGTGGCAAAGAGATAGTCATTAAGGAGCGATATTACTGTTTTATCGCGCGAATCGGTACTGTTAGAAAGTAAACCACTGCGCTTGTTGACAACGAAAAGAGAATGATCTTCAAAAACAATTTCAGCTTCGGATGGACGCAACATGTCGGCACGGCTTGGTTTTTCAATTACAACCTCCATACCTGGCTGCAACATGAAATTGAATTGTGAAGTACGACGATTGTTCACATAAACATTGTGAGCCAATAGTTCTTTTACTTTGCTCCTACTCATTCCCGACAGATTAGACATCAGAAAATCGAGTAAAGCTGTTGGTGTTTCTACCTTTATTGTTTGCTTCTTCATTGTTTCACGTGGAACATGAAATAGGTGAGTTATCAACACTTTAAGGTATGTTGTCAACTGAATATAGTTGCACTATTTCATACCTATTGCCTATATCCTCTATAAACCGCATCATATCGGCCACAGATATTACCAACGATGCGTGATTGTCATTGGGATGGAAACTCACCTTTTTCGCATTAAGCAGATTTCTATCGACAAAAAGAATAACCTCGTGTTGAGCATCGTTGACAAGTGTGAAAAGCGACACCGACCCTGGTCTGACTCCAAGATAACGCATCATCCGCTCTTCGCTGGCAAAACTCAACTTTCCCTGCCCAAGTCGATGCTCCATGTCGTGAATATCCATCGGGAAACGAGCATCCATGATTACAAGGTAGTGCTTATTTCCCTTGTGATTTCTAAAAAAAAGATTTTTACAAAGTGTAGTATTCTCACCTCTATAATATTGCGATGCAATTTCGATAGTAGGTGCCTCGGGATGTTCGTAGTACTCAAATGGAATGGCCATTCTATCAAGAACGGCGTAAACCTGTGGCTGACCTATCATGGCTTATTTAATGATGCCAAGTTGACGCGACATGTCGAGCATGCGTACAATTGGACGTTTTGCCTGTTCTATCAGCTTACTATCCATAATAATTTCTGGTTGTTCGTCGCGTAAACAAAGGTAGAGTTTTTCCAGAGTGTTGAGTTTCATAAATGCACAATCGTCGCATGCGCAACTCTTGTCGTCCTGCAGGGTAATGAAATGTTTGTTAGGACACATTTTTTTCATCTCGTAGAGAATACCTGTCTCTGTGGCAACGATTATCTCTTTAGCGTCACTATGGGCTATAAAATCGAGCATTGCCTTGGTTGAACCAACAAAATCGGCAACTTTTAGTAGTGCGGCATTACATTCAGGATGTGCCACAACTGGTGCTTCAGGGTGTTCTATTTTCAGCTTAAGTATACCCTCGGATTGCATTGCATCATGCACACTACACACACCATTCCATAAAAGCATATTCCTACCTGTAACATGGTTTATGTAACCACCAAGATTTTTATCGGGTGCAAAAATTATCTTTTGGTCTTCTGGTAACGAACGTACAAGTTTTTCGGCATTTCCTGATGTACATATTAAATCGCTCATAGCCTTTATTTCGGCCGAACAATTAACATAACTTATCACCATATGATCGGGGTGTTGGGATTTGAAAGCTGCAAAATCTTCTGCTTTGCAACTCTCGGCGAGCGAACAAGAGGCATCCATATCAGGCAAGAGTACCTTACGATTAGGATTAAGTATTTTAGCAGTTTCGGCCATAAAGTGTACACCACAAAACACTATAATGTCGGCCGTGGCCTGCTGAGCTTTTTGTGCAAGAGCAAGGCTGTCGCCTATGTGGTCTGATAATTCTTGTATTTCGTGGCGTTGATAATAGTGTCCCAATATAACAGCGTTCTTTTCACGCTTAAGACGTAATATCTCTTCTTTAAGTTGTTGATTTGTCATAGCTAACTATTATTTGCCCAAAGAACGCAACTCAAGTTTATTTATTACTCATAAGGAGCCTATTTTATCCATATAAGATTATGGTTAATCCATGCTTATGTAGGAGATTATTGTAAAAGTAATTTCAACAAGAAAAAATAAAAACATAATTTTTTACTCAATAATCTTTTCTCTTTTTATTTGATTGTTAGTTTTGTTGAAAAAGACGTTATTGATGTCATTCTTATTTTTGAAAATAAAAATTGAATTAACGCAAAATAAACATGTCTTTTCATTGATTATCACACGTTTTTCAATTTTATAAACATGTGTTAGTTGTTTATTCTGACAGTTTTTTGTTTATATCTTGTTTTGTTGGTTAGCTATGAATAACTCTGTTTATTTTAATGTTGAATTATTATGCTGTTTTCAACATTTTGCTTCGGTTAATTGTTTTATCTCTAAATCTTACTTTTTTCTCAACAATTGATTTCACTGTTAGTGTTGATAAACATATAAAAGTTTATAAGACAGATTGTTGTTTATGTGTTCTGTTTTTTGTTAAAAACAAAATATGTTTCATTATCAATGATTTGAAAATGCACGTTATTTTTGCAAAACGTTAATAGTTATAAACACATAATGTATGTTGGTAAACAAGATTATTATTGCCAGCGACCATGCTGGGTATGAGTTAAAGAAAAAGGTTACTGCTTGGTTGAAAGATAAAGGATTGGATGTTAAGGATTGTGGCACAGATAGTGATGCAAGTTGTGACTATCCAGACTATGCTCACCAGGTTGGCTTTAGTATCGAAAAAGGTGAGTTTGAAATGGGTATAGTGATTTGTGGATCAGGTAATGGTGTTCAGATGACTGTTAACAAGTATCCACATGTGCGTTGTGCTCTGTGTTGGAATAATGAACTTGCCCAACTGGCTCGTCAACACAATAATGCTAATGTTATTTCTTTACCTGCACGTTTCATTTCAGAAGATGAGGCTTTGAAATGTGTTGATATTTTTTTGACCACAACTTTTGAAGGCGGAAGACACGAACGTAGAGTTGAGAAAATTAGTCGTTTACTGAAATGATTAAAAACGATGAATTGTCGATGCTCTTTTCTTGCATCGATCATACAACTCTTTCTCCTCTTGATACTGAGCAATCGGTTGTTCGTTTTTGCCAAGATATTGCAACAAAAGAGATTGGTGGAAACAGGGTTGCTGCCGTTTGTGTGTACCCACGTTTTGTTGAGGTTGCAAAAAAGGCATTGCGAGGGAGTGATATATCAGTGGCTTCAGTTGCTGGAGGATTCCCTCATAGCCAAATACCGCTAACGCTTAAAGTTGCTGAAGTAGATTATGTTGTTGGATGTGGTGCAGACGAATTGGATATTGTTCTATCGTGTGGATTAGTGAAGACAGGTTTATATCAACAAGCCATAGATGAAATAGCTACAATAAAAGAACATTGTGGTACGGCACTATTAAAGGTAATACTTGAAACTGGCGAGCTTTGTGACCCATTTTTTATAGAGCAAGCTTCGAAAGTTGTTATAAGTGGCGGAGCAGATTTCATAAAGACATCTACTGGTAAAACAGCAGTTGGAGCAACGCCAGAAGCAGTGCGAACAATGCTCAAAACCATAACAGAAATACAATTTACTACTGGGAAAACTATTGGTTTGAAAGTAGCAGGAGGGATTAGCAGTGTAGAAGAAGCGTTGCTTTATATGCACATGGCCGAAGAAATGATGGGAAAACAATATGTTAAAAAACAGACGTTTAGAGTTGGAACAAGCAGATTAACAAACGTTTTGATTCAAAATTTAACATAAAAGTGCTTTGTAGTTCGAAAATATTATTGTTATTTTGCAGTCTGTTTTTTTAACAAAATTTAACCTTATGAAGCCTCTTCAGCAAAAGTTAGCCCAATACACCTATCCTCAAGAGATGCGCTCTTTGGGTATTTACCCATATTTCACGCCCATCACAAGTGAACAAAACACAGAGGTGTTTGTGCAAGGGCATGAAGGTAAGGTGCTGATGTTTGGCTCAAACAGTTATCTTGGCTTGACCAATGACCCTCGGTTAAAAGAAGCTGCAAAACGCGCAATAGATAAGTACGGCACAGGATGTGCTGGTTCACCTTTCCTCAATGGTACTCTTGACATACACATTCAGTTGCAGGATGAGTTGGCAGAGTTTTTAGGTAAGGATGGAGTGATGCTATTTTCTGCAGGCTTTTTAGCAAACAGTGGTGTTATTCCCGATGTGGTTGGCCGTGGCGACTATCTGTTCTACGATGAGCGTGTTCACGCTTCTATCATGGAAGGTAAGCTCATCACATATGCTTCAACGCAGAAATACAAACATAATAACGTTGAAGACCTTGAGCGTTTGCTGCAAAAGGTGCCGCTTGATGCATCAAAACTTGTGGTGACCGATGGAGTTTTTTCGATGGAAGGCGATGTGGCTCATGTTGATAAATTGGTTGATGTATGTCAACGTTACGGTGCCACATTGATGGTTGACGAGGCACATGGTCTGGGAGTGTTTGGAAGAGAAGGACGTGGCACGTGTGACCATTTTGGCAAACTAAAAGACGTGGAGTTGGTAATGGGAACATTCAGTAAGAGTTTGGCTTCAGTTGGTGGATTTATAGCCGCTGACAAAGAAACCATCAACTGGATGAAACATTCCGTTCGACCGTATATTTTCACTGCCAGTATCACGCCTGCAAGTACGGCATCGGTGCTTGAAGCACTGCACATTATGCGCAGTGAGCCTGAAAGAAATGTGCGTTTATGGGATAATACTCATTACGCTCTTAACACATTCAGGCAGTTAGGATTTGAAATAGGCAACACGGAAACACCTATAATTCCATTGTTTATTCGCGATAATGTGAAAACATTCACCATAACTCACGAACTGCTTGAAAACGGTGTGTTTGTTACACCTGTCATTTCGCCAGCTGTGCCAAGTGATGAGACACTCATTAGGTTTGCTTTAATGGCAACTCACACCCACGAGCAAATTGACACTGCGGTTGACAAGATACATCGCGTGTTCAAGAAATTACAGGTTTTGTAGCGCTAAAACAAATTATGATTCAAGTAAAGACTGTAAAGTCTCGTTCTGATCTCCGCAAATTTATAGCTTTCCCGAACAGACTTTTCAAAGACGTATCGTCTTATATTCCGGCACTCAATTTCGACGAGATAAATCTCTTAACAGATAAAAATCCTGCCCTTGAGCATTGCTCGCGTGAGTTGTACTTGGCTTATAAGGACGGAAAGATAGTGGGTAGAGTTGCGGCAATTATCAATCGCACAGTAAATGAGCACTGGGCAAAAAAGGCCGTGAGATTTGGGTGGTTTGATTTTATTGAGGACTATGATGTGTTCAACGCTCTGCTCGAAAAGGTAAAAGAATACGGAAGAGCACATGAAATGACCGAGATAGAAGGTCCGTTTGGCTTTACCGATATGGACAAAGAATGTTGGGCTATTGACAATTTCGATGCCCGTCAAAACACATCAACCCTCTATAATCCCGAATATTATATTCGTTTCATAGAAAAGGCAGGCTACGAAATAAAGTGCAAATGGCAGCAATATTCCATGCAAGCCAATCAGCCGGTGCCAGAAAAAGTGGCTCGACTCAATAAGTTGATAATGGAAAAATATCATCTCCGCCTTGTGAAAGTTAAACGTAGAAAGGATATCTACCCTTACGCTTGGCAATTTTTCCATGCCATCAACGAGTCGTTCAAAGATCTTTACGATTTCGTACCCATGACAGAAAAGGAGATAGGTGTTTACATAAAAGAGTACATCCCCTTTGTAAATCTTGACTTTGTGCAATTTGTCATTGACGAAAACGACAAGTTGGTAGCCTTTGGTCTCAGTATTCCCGACCTCACTAAAGCATACAAAAAGGCCAATGGACACTTGTTCCCCTTTGGATGGTTCCACATACTAAAGGCTTTGAAACATTTCGATACCATAGATTTGCTACTCAACGGAGTATTGCCAGATTGGCAAAAACGAGGAGTGCACAGTATCTACTACTCTGATATGAACGAAGCGGCCATAAAGTACGGCGTACACACAGCATTTACCAATCCACAGATAATAGGCAACGAGGCGGTGAAAATATGGGAGACGCAGTATCATACGGTTCCTCTTATGCAACGAGCCGTGTTTGCTAAATCAATCTAACCAGCATTTATGTCTTTGCCATTGCTCTCCGTAGTGGTTTGCACGTGCAATCGTGCCGAACTTCTGCCGCGAGCAATAGACAGTATTCTCTCGCAGAAAACCCCTTTTAATTTTGAGATAATCATCATCGACGACCATAGCATTGACAACACACCCAATGTTGTGGTCGACTACCATTATCGTTTTCCGTCGGTAATCAGGTGGCATCGCATGGAAACAAATGTGGGTGTTGGTGCTGCATGGGCTACGGGTGTTAAGATGTGCCGAGGGCGATACTTGACTTTTCTCGACGACGATGACCGTTTTGAGGGCGAAGAAAGATTTGCCAAAATGGTGGCCTATATCGAAGATAATGCCGATAAAATAGATCTTCTTTACACCGATGGCGTTCTTTTCGACGAGGCTAAAGGTAAGGAAAAGCCTATAGAATACCCCACCGAAGACTATCCAAACCTCTATAAAATGTGGAGGGGTGAACAGTTGTGCATACAGCTGAATATGATGATGGTTAAGCGAGAAGTGCTCCTACGGGCGATAAATCTCGATGATTATATCAAATATCGCTTCCCTATGCAGGATTGGAATACGAATATTTTACTGCTAAAAGAGGCGAAAACGGCGTTTATGCACCTTCCTTCGGTCGTACTGTATCAGACAAAGAAAAGCCTGTCGCGTTCAGTCGATTACGACAAGATTATTGAAAAGCAACGTCGAGAAAGCGACATGTGCTCCTATTTGGCCAGTCAATTTCCGAACGATAATCGTATTTCTCACGACAAAGTCGCAGCCGAACGCTATACTTACCACATACTTACGGCTGCCGCCTACCAAAAAGGCGACTACCACGATGCAAAGATTTTTGCTGCACGTTCAGAAGAGACCACATTGCGAGTTCGTTGCACAGGCACGTGGTTGACATTTCAGATGTACAGATTTGCCCATTTTTTGAGGGCAAAGGTGCGTAGTTGACTTGAGATTAGCACTTGTAATAACTGCGCAACACATTTACCATCTGGTTGCCAGTCAAGATGCGTTTTATCACAACCGATAGCCATTGTTCGAGGTTGGAGACAACATAGCGTAGAGAAGGATGGCGACTGTCGATAATGCGAGCTATCTTTTTTGCCACTTTTTCGGGCTTTAGGCCGCCGTTTTCCTCCTTTTCAATAAGTGATAGCGATTGGGCAAAAACAGGGCCGTAGTCGGCGTTTTTCATGGTTGTCTCCGAGTTCTTACGACTACCAGTAAATCCTGTAGCAAAATCGCCAGGCTCTACAAGGCTTATTTTTATGCCAAAACGGCGCACTTCGGCAGCAAGAGCTTCGCTGAATCCTTCTATTGCAAATTTCGATGCCGAGTAAAAACCCTGATAGGGTAACCCCATAACCCCACCAATCGAACTGAGGTTGATAATCAATCCGCTACGTTGTTGGCGCATGTGGGGCAGCACCGCTTGACACATATTCACGCAACCCATAAAGTTTGTTTGTATCTGAATGTCAATCTCTTCTGGCGTAGCCAATTCTATTGCTCCCCCAATGCCCATACCAGCATTGTTTATCAGCACATCTATATGCCCCTCAGCTTCAATTATGTTACCAACAACGCTTGCAATCATGTCGCGATTGCGAATATCGCACTGCACGTATTTTATAGCATCATGTTGCATCGGGCGACGGCATAGGCCATATACTGTGTGACCTTGCGATGATAAAAGTTTTGCAGTGGCCATGCCAAATCCCGACGAGGCTCCTGTGATGACAATTACTTTATTCATAACGTTACTTCTGATAAAAGTAGGAATTTGCTTTTTTACGGTAGAATGGAGTAAAATTAGGTGGTAGGGAAAGTAGTGGCGAGGTTGTGTTGCCTATGGCCTGTTTATTTTTTTGCAACTCGGCAGGCGAGGGCTGAGAATAAAGGCCGTTTGCTTCTCGACTTTCGCGTTGATTATCCTTTTCGCGTTGCAAGTCGGCGTTCTCGTGTTCCAACATGCGCGTTGTTATCTGTTGCTGACGTTGCAGGGTTTGACTTGTCAAGGTTCGATTTACCAATTCAACTTCGGTATGCTCCATTTGGCGCATCATTTCTTGCAACTCTTTGGCCAGCTTGGCGTTGTTGGGCTGCAGCTGTTTCATGTCGTTAGCATATTGCTCCATCATGCGTCGTATCATTTCTTGTTGAGCCACTGCGCGAGCTATTTCTTCGCTCAACGACTGACCTTGCCCAGTTTTATGGGGCATTGTTCTCCCCTGCCCTTCCTTATCAAGTTGCTTTTTCAATGCCTCAAGTTGGCGATTGAGCTGTTCTTGCATTTCGCGCATCGACCGTGGTGATGGATTTTTCCCAGGACTATTGCACTGTTGTTGATTTTTGCTATTGTTTGGCGACTTGCTTTTTTGCCCTTTTTGATTGTTATTGCGCATTTGATCTTGCATGTGTTCCAGGCTTTCGGCCAGTATCAGGGCAAGGTTGTTGAGCGATGTCATTGAATATTGCATCGAACTGGAGGCGTTGTAGTTTTTGTATCCGCCATAAAAACCTTGATTCATGTCAAGCAATCGGTCTTGGCTGCGTCGCAAATTAGCCTTCACCGCGTCGGTCTCTTTCCCTATGGCACTGGCCACATTTATTTGTCTGCGAGCAATGGCATGAAGCGAGTCGTCGACGTTGCGAAAGTCAACGGCTATTTGGTGTTGTGTTGAAATAATTGACTGGTAGGCTGGATCTTGAATATACGTGGTGTTGAGCCGCGAAATAAGATCTTCTTGTTTGAACGATAAAGAGAGCAGATTTTTCAGCATTTGACGTATCATGTCGGCATCTTCGGCCAGTTGTGCTTGTTCGTCGTCGGCCATGGCTTGCTCCATGTCATCGGCCATCTTTTTCATTTTCTCGGCAGCGTCGTGTTGTTCGTCGGCAGCTTGTTGGTTTTTCCCCTTTTGCAACTGTTGTGTTGCTTTTTGCTGGTGCCGTTCTATCTGTTGTTTAAGTGTGTCAGAAATCTCAAAGCGGCTGTCCTTATTCAGCGTTTTATGTTCTTGCTCAAGGCGCTCTATCTCTTGTTTGGTTTGCTCAAAACGTTGATTTAGTTGCGACTGTCGTTTCTGAATATTTGTGTCGGCATGGGTGGATTGGCGGGTCTGTTCCGAAAGTTGTCGTTGTTCCTCGGCCATTTGGTTAAGTTTTTCAATGGCTTGCTCGGTTTGTTTTTCAAGTTCAAGGCGTTTCATCAACTCGATATTTTGGTCAAGTTGTTGCTCCAAACTCTTGTTGTCGGTCTTCAGTTGTTCAAGTTGTTGCTGCACTTTTTGTTTGTCAGCTTCATGCAACAGGCGGTCTATCTCGTTCAGCGTTTGCTTCATCTTTTCGTCCATCACCTCGTTCATTAAGCGGTCAAGCTCTTGCTGCTTTTTGACAAGTTCTTCGTTGGGCGTAAGGTACTTCTCCTCAAGTCTGCGGTTTTCTTGCATTTGCTGTCGCACTTGCTGCATTTGTTGCTGCACTGCGCGCTGTTTTTCGGCCAGTTGACGCAGGTTCTGACGGTCTTGCCAATCGAGGTTTTTCTTGTCAATCAGTTGCCTAATCATGTTGTCAATCTCGCGTTGCATCTGCTGAAGTGCCGATAGTTGTGCTGAAGCACGACTTGTGGCCTCGCTACTGTTGCGCTCTATTTTTTGTGCTATTTCTCCCTCGGTAGGCACCAACAATTCAAATGGTTGCGAGCGTGATGTCTTTGCACCATGCAATGCATCGTTGTCCGACACTTCAAACCAGTAGGTAAGTCTGTCGCCAGGTTGCAGGGCGAGGGCTGCGGTGTTGAACGTGAAGTAGAACTCCTGATTGGCATCGGTGGAGATGGCAAGGCCGACCGACGTTGTGTCGGGAACGGAAAGGGCATCGATCGACTGCACAACGTTACAAAAACGTAACCCCGAGAAACCATAGTCGTCGGCAATGCGACCGACAAAAATGCGGCGATCGGGGAAAGCAGAGTCAATAGCCTCGGTAACAGATATTTGAGGGAAAGCATCGGGCACCACGGCAAGGCCATAGGTCATGGTGTCGGTGGTGGTGGTTTGGCCGTTGCGAGCGCTTTTCTGGGCTGTTATAAAATAGTTGACTGAGGCTGTGGCGGTGTGCGAAAAGCGCGTTGCGCCGCGCTGCACGGCGTGAGTATTTATGCGTACAATCGAGGGACAGATTATGCCAAGCGAAACGCTGTCGGCCTCTTGTGTGATGATATTCCATTGCAACACAGAGCCTTCGGGCACAGTGGCATCGCCCACAGCCTCGATTTTTGATGCGGCAAGGCCTGTGTAACTTGGGGGAGTGATATGCAGTTGGAGCGATGAAACGGTCGGACGCTTGTCAACATCAATGACCATTGGTGCGCTGTTCACCCCTCCCCCACTCAATGTGAAGTAAATGTCGGTCTGCACCTGACGGAATGTGAACTGGAATCGATTGTTGCCGACAACCTTCATGCGGTGTGTTCGTTGTGGCAAAAGAATATCCACCTCCGATGGTTGAGCCTCTCCATGGGTGGTTACTTCAAGCGTAAAATCGTTGCCTTGTAAGCAGCTGAGCAATGGGTTGCACACCTCGAAAGAGAAAGGTGCAGGTCGCTCAAACACAGAACCATAGTGTATTATTCGCTGCGATGGGTCGGTAACCGTGTGTGGAGCACACATCAGCAACACGGCAATAACAGCTATTGGAGGAACTGCATATTTTAGCAACCGACGGTTGAAGCGAAAATTGATGGCTTCTTTGAAAGTCACAGGCTGCAACTGAAGCCGTTTTTGCTCAATGCAGGCTAAAAGTAGATTGTGATTGTCGTCGGCATCGGGTGGAGCATCGCCCATCAGTTGCAATAGGTTGAGCAATTTATCGTCTACCTCGGGGAAATGCTGACCTATAATTTTGGCGGCTTGTTCGCGACTTATGCGGTGCCCCAATCGGTGCATTTTTAGCCACGGACGCACCACCAACCAGCCCACAGCTATCAAGGCTACAAACAGCAGTGTCCAGAACAGCACACCACGCACAGCGCTCGGAAACCAGCCCCAATGTTCGCTCAACACAGCCACCAGAAACAACGAACCCATCAAGGCCACACTTTGAAGAGAGCCTCTGACGACCAAATTCTTATAGTAGTCGCGTATAAAACGGTCGAGAGCAACAACGATGTTATCCACTTGAGGTTGTGCGCTATGATGCAGACTGCAAATTTACAAAAAAATGATGTTGAGAACCCTCCCACTTGCGATGGCTCATGAAGCTATCTTGTAGGTGACAAGTAAGGCCGTTCTTCAGTCGTTCTTCAGTTGTTCTTCAATCATTGACTGAAGAACAACT
>JAFVBC010000023.1 GCA_017480185.1 Bacteroidales bacterium | reverse complement strand
TACTTCCGCTTTCACGCATGGCGTTGTGGGGGAGGGTGGACTCGAACCACCGAACTCTTCCGAGGACAGATTTACAGTCTGTTGCAATTGCCGCTATGCGACTCCCCCGTGTCAACCTCCGCAACCATTGGTTTTCGGAGAACAACCCGAGCCGATGAAGGGACTCGAACCCCCGACAGGCTGATTACAAATCAGCTACTCTACCAACTGAGTTACATCGGCGTCAATCAATGTTTCAACCAACTCTCCTCTCGTTCAAAAGAGATTGCAAAACTACGTATTTTTCCAATTCCCTCAAAGTTTTTTTTCTTTTTTTTCTCCTTGTAAATACCAACAATCAGTTTTTCAGTGGTTTAATATTAACAATTTTTCAACAGCAAAGCCGTCTCACCTACACTATCACGCTCCATTACATGTCTGTTTTTGCGCCGACATCCCTCCTTTTTGCATCCATCCTACACCTAAAAGGGTGGGATCAAGTAGGGATCAACTAAGGATCAACTAAGGATCATGTTAGGCTTTTAACTAAATTTAGGCCTTATATCCCCTATACGGAGCCTTACAAAGGCCGAAGTTGATACGAACTTGATACAAAGTTGTGGCGACTATAAGACATCTTTGAGGTCGACAAGAAACGAGCGGACATCCTCCAATTGGCGGATTATCTGCATCTGTGGGTCGTCAACGGGGCGAATGCGCATTTGCTCGCGTGCGCCCTCAAGTGTGTAGCCACACTGCCGCGTAAGGTAGTGGATGCGTCGCAACAGTTCGATGTCGTGCTGGGTATAGCTTCGGTTGCCCTTTTTGTTTTTCACTGGACGAATGCAGTCAAACTCGGTTTCCCAAAACCGCAACACCGAGGGGTTGACGTCGAGCATCTGCGCCACCTCCTTAATTGAATAATATAACTTGTTTTCCATCAATATGAGTAGTAGCCCTGATTGTCGAGATAGGTTTCCTGTTTTTGGTATTTCACGTCGCGAAGTGCGTCGGCCTTGATGTTGATCTGAAACGACCAACTTTTGTAGTAGCCGAATGGCACCCAACTAAATTTCATCTCCCAGCAGTGCAAGTCGCGATAGATGTCGACCGTGGTGTATGACATGCCTTTGTTGACGATGTCGTAGCCCGTGGTCATGGCCACTTTCCAGTTCTTTGTAAATGTAAAGTTGCCAGATAGGCTTATACTCTGCACTGTTTCATAGTTCATACTCATCTCGGCAGCATGGTAGCGGCTTACATGGCTAAAGGTATAGTTAAGACTTATGTTCCACGGCACAGAGAAGTCGACATACCCACCAGTCATCAGCACCGCATTGTTGTTGTAAGGCGTTTGCAACAGAGCACGTGTGGGTTGACCGTTGGTGTGAGCCTGTCCATCTTTCGAGAATGTGCTATTGTTGAGACTCCACGACAACTGAGCGCTCCACGTGGAGTTGTCGGTTCGGAACAATTTTCGCTGATCTTGCCATAAAAAACGGTTGTAGGTACGCCCAAGTGTGTCGGTTACGTACGGACAGAAAGAGCCACTGTAGTTGAGCACAAGCGTGCGGAAGAGGGTGGTTCGACCAGATACCGAGAGGTTCGACCAGTTGAGTGAATCGCGAGCAACGTCGTAGCTCATCGAAAGGGTAAGATTCTCTATTAGGGGCACTTTCTTCACTTCTGAGGCGGTATCGAACGGGTTTTTCACTTTCATCTCAAGGTTGTTACCCACATTGAAACGCACCTGTCCGCTTTGGCCGTCAGCAGGTCCACCATACAGAGTGTTTGAGAAAATGGAGTAGCGATGAATCGTACCGCTGGTGTCAGTGTATTGCTTCCAATAGCCCATCCAGTCTGCACCAAAATCGGGACGATAGGTGAACGACAGGGATGGGTTGATGACATGGCGCAAGGCCTTTACAGGTCCCCATTTGAAGTTGAACATACCATAAAGTCGGGTGCTAAGATTTGAGCTGAAACTAATCTCACGATTGGCTCGGAAACCGCGAATAGTATCGATTGTGAGGACTCCTGTATTGCTGTCGTAGGTACGTTCGTTGGTGCGCCAATGCCAACGCTCACGATATGAAACCGAGTTCGTCCAGTTGAAATAGCGCAACACTTTAACACTACTGCTCAACGGTATGCTATGTTGCAAGCCGTATTGCATTGCATCAAGGGTTGATGCCTTAAAGAGGTCGGTATCTTGTGTGGTGATATTATTCTCGCCGTTGAGCACATAGGACAGTGATATGTTTTCCCACCAACGATACGATCCCACCCTATTGCGCCGTCGAAAGGGGTATATGGTGGATGATGAAAGCGAGATGCTGGGCAGTTTTAGGTTGATGACACCTGTTTGTGCATTAAACGACTCGCGCGCTGCTGCAGAAAGATTAAAGTATTGACCCAAACGCGCGGTGTAGTTGATGCTTGAGGTGGTAGTGCTATTAAAATAGTCGTTGCGATTGGTTGTATTCTTGCTATAGTTGCGGCTTTGCAGATTGACGTTGGCTGAAAAGCGGCTGTATGGGTTGGCCTTTGCATCTTGGTTGTGTTGCCACATGACCTTAAAGTCGTTGTAGGCACTAAATGTGTTTGTATCACCACGAATACCCTCAAACGTTCGCCCAAAACGCACATCAAACTGGCCTTTGTATTTGTAGCGCACGTAGTAGTTGGACTTGGCCTCAGCCGCCCAACTGAGGTTGGTGTATAGTTCTCCCAATAATGAGAGGTCTACCCTATCGTTAAGTGCAAAGTAGTAGCCACCATCTTTCAAATAGTAACCTCGCCCATTCATCCACCCATACGACGGCAACAGTACACCCGAAGCTCGGTTGTGGGTGATGGGGAAAAAAGCAAATGGCAGTGCCAATGGGGTTGGAACATCCTCAATGGTAACCCAAGCAGGCCCAGTGACTATCTTGTCGCCAGCAATGAGTTTTGACTTTGTGAAGTTGATTGCAAAATGGGGATGTGCATAGTTGCACGTAGTGTAACTTCCTCCGCTGAGATACATCACCGAGTCGTTCATCTTCTTCACCTTTTTCCCATGTAAGAAGCCTTCGCCCTCCTGTGTTATCACACCTTGAATAATACCCTTTTGGCTGCGATAGTTGTAAGTTATGGTATCGGCATAGTATTCATCTTCACCTTGCTTGAATTGGGGGCGTCCCACCACGTCGCCACTGGTGTCGACCGATCCCTGAGCTTGTAATGTTTGCTTGTCGAAGTCGACCGTAACACGATCGGCCTTGAGTTGCATATCCTCGTAATCGATGACTCCTTCCGAATAAAGAAAAGCACGACGAGAGTGAATGTCGAAAGCCACCGAATCCTTAGCCTTATACTTCACCACGTCGCTCACAGCATTGGGAGATAGGCGTAGAGTGGTATCTATATCGTTTTGCGCTAACGATTGGTAAGAGACCAACAACGCCAAAGCCAATAGCACCAACTGGATGTGCCAACTGGCTACAAATCGCACCGTTCGCCGACTTTTAGTCAACTTTTTTTTCGATTTGGGATAGATGACGTTATTTTTGTATATTTGCAAATTCAATCTGCAAAAATAGAACTATTTGTGCGATTACTGAAACAAAAAAACACGGCATTAGGAATGAGGGGATTATTGATAACAATAGCCTTGGCTTTGATGTGCCCCAATTTTTTGTTTGCACAAAAGAAAGAAACCTACCGTGTGCGCACAGTGGTTATTGATCCAGGCCACGGAGGAGCCAAGCCTGGAGCCCATGGCAAGAAATCTCAAGAGAAAGACATCACACTCGCAGTTGCAAAAAAGTTTGGCAAATTGATTGCAGACAACTACCCAGACGTAAAAATAATCTACACTCGTACCAGAGATATTGACATCTCGCTGGCCGAACGAGCCAACATTGCTAACCGCAACAAGGCAGACCTCTTTATCTCCATACACGCCAACTCGCACCCAACAGCCACTCCTACAGGGGTTGAGACATTTGTAATGGGGTTGTCGGAAAGTAAAGCCAACTTGGAAGTAGCCAAGAAAGAGAATGCCGACATATTGCTTGAATCTGATTATAAGACCAATAGCGACTATCAAGGCTTTGACCCGAATGCCCCTGAGACCTACGTTATGCTTGCCATGTTTCAAAATGCTTTTATTGATAAAAGCCTAAACTTGGCACAAAACATCCAAGATCAATACAAGAAGAACATTAAGACTATAAATCGCGGTGTTAAACAGGCTGAATTGTATGTGCTTTATAAAACGTCAATGCCATCGGTTCTGACCGAAGTGGGTTTCATAAGCAACCCCAAGGAGGAGGATTTTATGCTCTCCGACGAGGGACAAGCGCAAATTGCTTTGAGCCTATTTAACGCATTCATGATATACAAAGCCACCGAGGAGGGATCGGCAAGGCTTAAAAATCCAAGAATCGACATTCCTGGCATAACTCCCCCACCACCAGACATTGCTCAAAAGCCAAGCAGCCTTGAACCAAACATCACCGAGACCACTGAACAAGTTGGGGATTTTGGTGTGGTTGACTCCATAGCCTTACCTATTGCACAAACAACAGATACACAAGACATTAATGCCGCGTCAAAGCCGCTGCCATCGCTAACGCTCGCACCACAAACACAGCAGCCTACACAAAAGTCTCAGCCTACACCTGCCACAAGTGCAGCTATCGACCTTTCCAACGAAAGAATAAACACAGCAGAGGCAGGCAAAATGTACTACACCATACAGTTCTTAATTTCTCCTCAAAAACTATCGGTGGGAAATAAGGTACTTGACGGATTAGAAGACTTCGACTGCGAACAAAAGGGTAACAACTATTGCTACACTTTAGGGCATTTTGCCACATTCGACGAAGCGTCTAAAGTGTGCGCCGACATACGCAAGAGTACCCGATTCAAAGATGCTTGGGTGAATACGATCAAGCCTAATGTTGATAGAAAAATACAGCAGACACAGACTACACCTGAGACAAAACCAAAGGTCATTCAGTCGCAAACTGCAACTCCCAAAGGGGTTGTTTTTCGCATACAATTCTGCTCGGCGAATTACATAATGCAAAAAGGCGATCCAAATCTGTATGGTATAAGCGAATTCTATTACGCCCAATCGGGTAAGGTTTACGCCTATACCACTGGAAACTACTCTAACCTGCGTGATGCAGAAAAAGAATGTGCACGCATACAGAAAACAACTCCGTTCAAAGATGCCTTTGTTATTGCACTACGCGATGGACAACGCATATCGCTTCAGTCAGCAGGATTAGCAAAATAGGCCATCACTGATGATAGAGATAAAAAACATCACCAAAACATACGGCGAACAAAAAGCCCTTGACAACATATCGTTTAGCGTCAACGGGGGCGAAATAGTGGGATTACTCGGTCCAAATGGAGCAGGTAAATCTACACTGATGAAAATACTAACTTGTTTCATCCCCCCTACCCATGGTGAAGCCTTTGTGTGTGGCAACAGCATATACGACAACACCATGGCAGTGCGTCGCCACATTGGCTATCTTCCTGAACACAACCCGCTGTATCTTGACATGTATGTACGTGAGTTTCTTCGTTTTGCAGCCGGATTGAGTGGAATTAAAAACAACAGGGAACGGGTGGAAGAAATGATAGCACTGACAGGGCTTACACCAGAAGCAAATAAAAAGATTGGGCAGTTATCAAAAGGATACCGCCAACGCGTAGGGCTTGCTCAAGCACTTATTCACGACCCACAAGTGCTGATACTCGATGAGCCTACAACAGGTCTTGACCCCAACCAGTTGGAATTTATACGAAACGTTATACGTACCGAGGGTAAGAAAAAGGTTGTGCTACTTTCAACCCACATTATGCAGGAGGTTGAGGCGATGTGCGATCGTGCCATAATAATAGACCATGGCAAAATAGTAGCCGACGAATCTATAAGTAATCTCTCGGCTCTGGCCCTAACAGAGCAATTTCACAAGCTTACTTCCTAAAAAACTTTTCAGAAAAACAACAGACAATGAACCGTCAAGAGTTGATTGACCTGATTCATGAGCGCAAGTCTTTCTTGTGCGTTGGTCTTGATACCGACCCAGAAAAGACGCCACAGCATCTGCGCAACACCAAAAACGGTGTATTCCTATTCAACAAAGCCATCATTGATGCCACCATTGATAAAGCCATAGCTTTCAAACCAAACTTGGCATTCTACGAAGCAATGGGCATTGAAGGGTTGCAACAATTGCGCATGACTATGGAGTACATACACTCACTCAAGAAACCCGTGTTTACCATTGCCGATGCAAAACGAGGCGACATTGGAAACACCTCGCAGCAGTATGCTAAAGCCTTTCTCGACCCTAAGGGAGAGTTCGACTTTGATGCCATTACAATTGCGCCATATATGGGTGCCGACTCGGTGCAACCATTTATGAAATACGAAGGCAAGTGGGTTATTTTACTGGCTCTAACTTCCAATAAAGGGGCTTTTGACTTTCAGATGACTCTTGATTCCGATGGGCAACCGCTCTATCAAAAAGTACTATCCACATCGCGTGAATGGGGCAATGAAAGCAACATGATGTATGTTGTTGGGGCAACAAAAGCCAATATGTTGGCCGACGTGAGGCAGACCGTTCCCAACTCGTTCTTGCTTGTGCCAGGAGTAGGCGCACAAGGAGGTAGTCTTGACGAAGTGTGCAAATATGGATTAAGCAAAGATTGTGGACTAATAGTCAACTCATCGCGAGGAATAATATATGCTTCATCAGGCGAAGACTTTGCCGAGAAAGCTGCCATTGAAGCGAGCAAATTACAACAACAAATGGCATCATGGTTATGAAAAGTACAACCACCCTCTATATACTACTTGTTCTAACGTTCATCAACTCTGGGCTTTCAATGCTGTCGGGTATTCTCATGGCAGCACTACTTCCTCAAATGGAGGCTATCTATGCCCAAGGAGCCATATCCCTACCTACCGAATTCTCAGTGGTCATGGAAAACTATTTCAGCATTCCCCGTCCATACCACCTTTCCGTTGGTATAATCAATGCACTCTCGTTGGTAGGAGCCATACTAATGTGGAAGCTACGTCCGACTGGTTTCCACTGTTATACTATTGCCCAATTGCTACTACTCATCATTCCCGTGGTTTTCCTTGGCAAAGGTTATCTCGGCATTGGCAATATCATGTTCACCCTCCTATTTGTGGCTGCCTACTATTACTTGATGCGCTCACTGGGAGCTTTTTCTCGCACAGAAGAGGGTGTCAACGACACAGAAAACAATGACAACACAAAACAATAAAAAGCAATAATCATGTACACCAAATTTCAACAGCACTTACAAAAAGAGCTGGCTGACATTGAAGCCGCCGGCTTGTACAAACACGAACGCATAATAGAGAGCGCTCAGGGCGCCGAAATCATGGTAAAAGGCAAGAAGTGTTTGAACTTCTGTGCCAATAACTACCTTGGCCTTGCCAACAATCCAGAACTTATTGATGCCGCCAAACGTGGAATGGACGCTCGTGGCTATGGTATGGCCAGTGTGCGTTTCATCTGTGGGTGCCAAGACCTGCATAAACAATTAGAGAAAAAAATAAGCGATTTCTTCGGCACCGAAGATACCATTCTATATGCAGCTTGCTTCGACGCTAACGGTGGCGTATTTGAGCCACTGCTCACCGAAGAAGATGCTATAATAAGCGATGCTCTCAACCACGCCTCCATTATCGATGGTGTACGTCTGTGCAAGGCTCAACGCTATCGCTATGCAAACGCCGACATGACCGACCTTGAAGAGCAACTGAAGGCCGCTCAAAAGAACCGCTTCCGCATCATTGTAACCGACGGTGTATTCTCTATGGACGGCAACGTTTGCCCACTTGACAAGATCTACGAGTTGGCACAAAAGTACGATGCCATGGTGATGGTTGACGAAAGCCACTCGGCTGGTGTAGTGGGGAAAACTGGTCGTGGCGTAACCGAGCGTTATAACTTGCGCGGACAGATTGAGATACTAACTGGTACCCTCGGTAAGGCCTTTGGCGGCGCTATGGGTGGATTCACCACTGGTCGCAAAGAGATTATTGACATGCTGCGTCAACGCAGTCGCCCATATCTCTTCTCCAACAGCATGGCTCCGGGCCTCGTGGCTGCCGGCATCCGCATGTTCGAACTCATGAGCGAGACCAACGCCCTGCAGGACAAGCTGCACGAGAATACAGACTACTTCCTGCGCCGCATGAAGGAAGAAGGTTTCGATTGCAAGCCCTCGGAGAGTGCTATTTGCGCCGTCATGATCTACGATGCCGCCAAGAGTCAGCAGTATGCCGCCAAGATGCAGGAAGAAGGCATCTTCGTCACAGGCTTCTACTATCCGGTGGTGCCGAAAGGCCAAGCCCGCATCCGCGTGCAGATCAGTGCTGCACACGAGCACGAGCACCTCGACAAATGCATCGAGGCTTTCAAGAAGGTTCGCAAAGAAATAGAGGGATAAGACCCATCTCCCAACCTATAATTGTAGCGGCCGAGGCAAAGCCTCGACCGCTACAATTATATACACAATATGTTGTAATCATGCACCCACGACACATGGCAGCACATCTACACCTGTAATATTCAATACATATTCTTCCGTCGGGGCATCGGAATAAATTTCTCGTCGAAACATATACCCTTCTTATTTCCCCCTACAACCAATATTCTTGTAAACTATACGTTTTTTCAGAAAAAAAAAATTATTTCGTAATTTTGAAAACGAAATGTCCCGAGAGGATGGGACATGATAAAATATTAAACAGCATTACTATTATTCACATTCGAATCAAAAGCGTCGGAAACTGGAGATTTCTTTTGGGATAATAGTTCACGAATGGAGGGTGAACGCATACTCTGCTGTACAGTATATTATAATGCTCGCACATTAGGTGTGGGCAGTTCTAACTGTACAGCGGGGTTCATCCGACGCTCCTCGTGAATGTGATAGAAAGGTCTACACCTTTCTTTGTATCCATAGGTGATTGATAGCAATGCACAATGCTGTCAATCAATATGGCAAACGAGAGCCTGTCAAAGGCCAAGAGTGCAAAGAATGACGAGTTCTACACTCAATACTACGACATAGAGCGCGAGGTGGAGGCCTACCTCGACTATAACCCCGATGTGTTTCGGGGCAAGACGGTCCTGCTCCCTTGCGACGACCCCGAGTGGAGCAACTTCACCAAGTATTTCGCACAGAACTTCGAGCGGCTTGGCCTGCGCAAACTTATCTCTACCAGCTATGCCATTGAGCGCAAGCAGGAGCGGTATGGTGCTCAACTCTCGCTCTTCGAGACCGAATTTGAGACCAGCTCGCCGCACTACGACCGCAAGAAGACTCGCTCCCACGGCAAAATTTTCATTCTTGAGCAGGACGAGAATGGCGACAGCCTCATTGACATCGATGACTTGAAGTGGCAATATTTGAAAGGCGATGGCGACTTCCGTAGCGCTGAAGTTACGCGCCTGCGCGACGAAGCCGACATTATAGTTACCAATCCGCCTTTCTCGCTTTTCCGCGAATTTGTTGCATGGTTAGTGTGTACGGATAAGAACTTTATCATCATCGGTAACATGAATGCCATATCGTATAAGGAAGTTTTTCCCTTGATAAGGGATAACAAAATGTGGCTGGGTGTCAGTAGCGGTGCAAAAGAATACCTCAAGCCCGGTGGTGAGGTGCAGAAGATGGGAAATACGTGTTGGTTTACGAATGTAGATCACGGACGGCGACATCAGCCTCTCGAATTGATGACTATGGAGGACAACATCAAGTATAGTCGGCACAAAGAGGTTGCAGGACAACATTACATACATTATGCAAACTATGATGCAATAGAAGTTCCGTATGCAGACGCGATACCATCCGACTATGAAGGAACAATGGGGGTGCCACTTTCCTTCCTGTTCAAGTATTGTCCAGAGCAATTCACCATTATTGGACAGACGCAAGGCGATTCGGGGAAAGAATTAGGCCTTAAGCCTTATCCACGAGAGTTGAAGAAATTAAATCCAAGTCTTCGGGATGGGCAACTATACTACATAAAAGATATGCACCCCGAAAAGCCATATGCTCGTATCCTCATCCGCAAGAAACAATGACCAATATAGGTGTTGGCGCCGATGCCTCGGAGAGTGCCGAATAAGCAAGACAATTAACAACACATAATATGCATACTGAACTGAAACAATACACCGTTGCGGAACTTTGCGAGGGGTTTGTGTACAACGAGTTGGAAGAGAAAGGCCTGTATGGGCTTTCGGGCAAGCTGACCATTCAGCCTGAGTATCAACGCAACTACCTTTATGCAGAGGACAATGGTCGGAAAGAGGTAGCAGTGGTGGAGTCGGTGCTGAAGCAGTACCCCTTGGGGTTGCTCTACTTCAACCGACTGCCCGACGGACGGTTGGAGGTGCTGGACGGGCAGCAGCGCATCACCTCGCTGGGGCGATTTCTGACCGACAAATTCTCGGTGATGAGCAACGAGTTGCCCTTCCGCTTCCATGCCCTGCCGAAAGATAAGCAGATGCTGATAGAGAACACTTCGCTGCTGGTCTACGAATGCGAGGGCACGGAGAGCGAGATTAAGCAATGGTTCCAGACCATCAACATTGCGGGCATACCCCTCAACCCACAAGAGGAGCTGAACGCCGTGTATAGTGGCCCGTTTGTTACGCTGGCTCGTTCTGTGTTCAGCAACAGCCGCAACGCCAACGTGCAGAAGTGGAGTGCATATGTGCGTGGGGCGGTGAAGCGACAGGACTTCTTGCACACCGCTCTCGACTGGGTGAGCCACGGGCAAGTGGAAGAATATATGCAAGCCCATAGACGCGATACACAGATAGACGAACTGCAAGCGCAATTCGAGGATGTGATAGCGTGGGTGGAGAGCCTCTTTACCGACCACTACAACGAGATGTGCGGCCAGCCTTGGGGGCGATACTACGACAACTATCACCACCAGCCCTACGACCACAAGGCGATGACCGCCCAGGCTGCCACCCTAATGGACGACCCCTGCGTGAAGAACCGTAAGGGGGTGTTCGAATACCTGCTGGGCGGTGCAACAGATACGCGATTGCTGGATGTGCGTGTGTTCGACGAAGCCACCAAGCGGCGCGTCTACCGTCGGCAAACCGAAGAGGCACGCCATGCAGGGGTGAGCAACTGCCCCCTCTGCGCCATGGGACACGAGGCACACCGCACCAAAATATACAAAGAGAGCGAGATGGAGGCCGACCATGTGGCGGCATGGAGCCGTGGAGGACAAACCACCGAGGACAACTGCCAGATGCTATGTCGCACGCACAACCGCGCCAAGGGTAACCGTTGAAGGTATACGCCAAACACTATCAGAGCCTTACCAATGCAATACATACCCTGTTAGCAACATTGGATATAGGTGTAGTTTGTACCGTCAGTGGCTTTTTTTGTTGAGTAGAAATTGTTTAGTATTTTTGTGAGACAGCACTTGCAAGGCTTTAAGCCTGCAACGCTATGATATATTGTTAATTATAATGAACTAACATAAACATAGAATAACAATGAAAAAGATTCTGATTGTTGGTGCCGGCGGACAGATTGGTTCTGAGTTGACACGTAATTTAAGAGATGTTTACGGAGACAACAACGTGGTGTGCAGCGATCTCCGTCCCTTGAAGGGCGATCCTTACGAGCGCGGACCTGTGGAGAGAATAGACTCTACTCAAATCATGCAGATAGCCACTGCCGTAAAACAATACAACATTGACACTATATACAACCTCGCAGCCATATTGAGTGCAACAGCCGAACTCAATCCAATGTTAGGATGGAACGTGGGTATCGGGAGCCTTGTAAACTGCCTTGAAGTGGCACGTCTTTTTGGTTGTGCCGTATTCACCCCATCGAGCATCGGAGCCTTTGGCCCCAACACTCCTCACGATAACACACCACAAGACACTATTCAACGTCCCAACACCATCTATGGTGTTACGAAAGTAACTGGTGAATTGTTGAGCGACTATTACTTCACACGCTTTGGTGTCGACACTCGTTCTGTGCGTTTTCCTGGCCTCATCAGCTATCAGACCCTGCCTGGTGGCGGCACCACCGACTATGCCGTCGAGATCTACTATGCGGCCGTGAAAGGAGAGAAGTTTGTATGCCCACTTAAGAAAGGCACCTACATGGATATGATGTACATGCCCGATGCCCAAAAGGCCATGATAGACATCATGGAGGCCGACCCATCAAAACTCATCCACCGCAACTCTTTCAACGTAACAAGCATGAGTTTTGATCCAGAGATCATCTACAATGCCATCAAAAAACGTTATCCACAGTTTGAAATGGTCTACGAACCAGAGCCCATCAAACAAGGAATAGCCGATAGTTGGCCAAACAACATGGACGATAGTTGTGCTCGTAAAGAATGGGGATGGAACCCACAATACGACCTTGAGAAGATGACAGACGACATGATTCTCAACCTTAAAAAGAAACTCTTGTAAAAGGTATCAATATAAGGAGAGAGGAGTAAACCCACTATTGAGTTTACTCCTCTCTCCTTTTTTATACCCTCAACCATTAAACTCCTTATTCCCTCGTTGAGTGTCTAAAAGTGAACAACATGTTGCCAAAGAAATTCCACAATGTTGTAATAGCTATTGCAAGCAACTTGAACACATAGAACCACTGTATTTCTACGCCTACGACACTAAGCACGCCACCGTTATAAAGAGAAGGCCACAACAATCCCGATAGGATAATAACTCCATTGTTAATCAATAGCCCCACTACACTGACGGCCAAAAACTTTGCATACTCTATCCCCACCTTCTTTTCCTTACTCCTAAAAGTCCAAAGCCTATTGAAAAGATAGTTGCTTGATGCAGCGCAGGTGAAACTGATTGTGTTGGCCACAATATCGGGCAAACCCAGCACATCGCGCATTAGGTACAATATGCCAAAGTCGACAATAGTACCACTTGCGCCGACAATACCGAATTTTATAAACTTAAGTAATAGGGAGTTCCCTTGCACACGCTTTTGCATTAGGCTACACTTAAGGCCTACTTTTCAAACACTTTATCCTCATCATTGTGCAATATACCAGTCTTACGCACACGCTGGCGCTTGCCACCTTTTGCCTTACTGATACGAGGCTTTGGTTTTGCCACACGGGGCAGATATTGAACATCTTCTGTCCCGTTAACCTCCAATCCATACACTTGTCGTGTTGCAAGATTGCACATCACATGCCAAAAATGGCCACATCCACCTTTGGTCAACAACACATCAGAAGCAAGTTTTTCCTCTGTTAAATTCTCATCCCACAGATAGTTAACCCAAATAATATGATCGCCCCTATCATTGGTAAACCCAACATACTGTCGACGATATTTTCGCATGTGTTCATCAATTACCGGGCATTTACCTCCCTGGTTTATATGATCTCTATTAACATAGGCTATTTTCTTCTGAATTAGTCGTTCGGCATCGGCTATTTCGGTATCAGTAGGTGTACATCTTCCGTCTTGACCGTCAATGGTAAAGTCAACCTCCCAATCTTGATGAAAAGACCAGCCATGGTAGTTATTACCCCACACCTCCTCGACCTTCCACGTCTCCACAGGCTCAATATACTCCTGCGCACCCACCGTTGCTCCAACTATGACAAGGGCTATCGCCCAGAACAATTTTTTCATACCAAACACCTGATATTATTTGCAAATGCAAAGTTAATCAATATTCGCCAATCTTTCATTTTTTTTGGTAGTCAGCGAAATAATAGTACCTTTGCAACTGTTAAAAAACGTAAAAAGAACAACAAAACATACGCATATTATGAACAAGTTTGTCTCCGTAAAGCAAGCTGCCGACAAAATACACGACGGCATGACAGTGATGGTGGGCGGATTTCTTGGCGTGGGAAACCCTATTGCCCTTATAGACGAGTTGGTTGCACGCAACGTTAAAGACCTTACAATCATCTGCAACGACACAGCCTATCCCGAAGTTGGTGTTGGGAAATTGATTACCAATCACCAAGTCAAAAACCTAATAGCCACACACATTGGCACCAACAACAACACCATAGACCAGATGAACTCTGGCGAACTGCACGTTACCTTGCAACCACAAGGCACACTTGCCGAGCAAATTCGTGCAGCTGGAGCCGGCCTTGGTGGCGTATTGACGCAAACAGGTATAGGTACAGTTGTTGAAAATGGAAAAGAAAAAATCGTCGTCGACGGCAAAGAATACCTGCTTGAAAAACCAATCCATGCCGATGTTGCCATAATCGGAGCCAACATTGCCGACGAGGAAGGCAACCTTGTTTATATGGGGACATCACAAAACTTCTGCCCTCTCATGGCCACCGCAGCCGACACTGTGATTGTTGAGCCACAAGAAATTGTTGCCACTGGCAGCATCGAGCCTCAAAATGTGAAGACTCCAGGAATATTCGTTGACTATATCATCAAGAAATAAAACATTCATTAAAATGGCAGTGAAATCAATGCTTCGCGTTCGCATGAGCGCAAAAGATGCCCACTATGGTGGCAACTTGGTTGATGGAGCCCACATGCTTCACCTTTTTGGCGACGTTGCAACAGAATTACTAATCATACAAGACGGCGACGAAGGTCTCTTCTGTGCCTACGACATGGTTGAGTTCAAGGCCCCCGTTTACGCAGGCGACTACATCGAAGCCTATGGCGAGATTACTCACGTCGGCAACACCAGCCGCAAGATGAGTTTTGAAGCCTACAAAGTGATTAAAACTCGTCCCGACATCAGCGCCAGTGCAGCCGACGTTCTTGAAGAGAAGATCTTGGTGTGCCGTGCAACGGGCACCTGCGTAACCCCAAAGGATTGTCAGCGCAACAACAAGTAAAAATCTAAAAAACAACAATAAATCAGGGGTGATTATCAAGATAATCACCCCTGATTTTCTTTTACCTTTACCGATGCTTATTGCTACCATGCCGAGAGCTGTCGCACCCTTTGGGCAGCTTGTCGCACTCGTTGTTCCGATACTTCACCGTCGGCAACCATCTGCGTTATTATAGCAACCACATTCTCTATCTGATGCTCATCGTATGAAGAGCCGTTGTTACTCAAGCACAAAAGATCGGCACCTGCGTTGATAGCCATCTTCAAGGTTTGACGCAGGGAGTAGTGATTGGATATAGCACCCATAACAAGATCGTCGGTTACAATCACACCGTCAAAAGCCAAGCTGTCGCGAAGCAACGCTGTGATGCTTTCTGAAAGCGAAGCTGGCAGCCCTTGTGCATCCAATTGCCTGTTCACCACATGGGCTGTCATAATCATCATGTGCTGTGTTTGACGATGCGACAGGCCATTTATCACCTCCTTGTACACGTTCATCTCCCTCTCTTGCCACGTGTTGGTTACATCCACAAGGCCTTTATGCGTATCGCCTGTGGCACTGCCATGACCCGGAAAATGCTTCATGCAAGCCACAATGTGCCGCCTTTGCAACTCTTCAACCCAAATGTTACAACAGTCGGCCACAACCCTTTCGTTAGCCGAGAAGCTACGAGCCATGCCACCAATGACCGGGCAGGCTGGATTTACGTCGACATCGGCCACCGGCGCAAAGTCGACATCAATGCCCACCTCTGCCAACATCTTTGCTGTCAAAGCAGCGCAATGGCGCACCGTATCCATCCCCAACTCGGCACTTTTACGCGCCGACATCACCGATTCAAAGCCATAACGTTTGGCCAACCTTGATACCGCTCCCCCCTCTTGGTCAATGCCAATCAGCATTTGTGGGTTAATACTTCGCAGCTGACGGCAAAGGTTTTTCAATTGAGCGGGGCTCTTTATATTACGTCCTCGTGTACCAGAAGGGGCATCATAGTCGAAAAGTATCACGCTGCCCACATAGTAGCGTTTCAAATCGCTGGCAAGGCTACTCTTTTCGTCAATAGAGGTTCCCCTAAACCCAACGAGCAACATCGCTCCAATATCCTCATCCAACGAGTACTGTCGCGGCTCAACCACAGTGTCGGACGTCGGTTGCGACCTATGAGAACAGGCGGTGGTCAACACCAATAAGAGAGAGAGTAAAAAGGTTTTCATGCGTCGAAAGGTACACGCCCCACAATGCTGCGGCCAAGAGTAATGCGGTCGGCATACTCAAGGCTATCGCCCACCGCCACACCACGTGCCAGTGTGGTAACCTTAACACCTGTTGGGGACAATTGTTTGTTAATGTAGTAGTTTGTCGTGTCGCCCTCCATGGTGGTAGGCAAAGCAAGTATCACCTCGTTAACTGCATCGGGATCGGCATTTTTTACTCGATCAACGAGCGAGTCTATCTCTATATCGTGCACCCCAACGCCATCAATGGGCGATATTACACCACCCAACACATGATACAACCCACGATATTGTTGAGTGGCTTCTATGGCCATCACATCCTGCACATTCTCAACCACACACACCGTGTCGCGCAGTCGTTTGGAGCTACTGCAAATGGGGCACACAGGCAGATCGCTCAGATTATGACACACACGACACTGACAGAGGTCGGTTTTCAAAGCCCTTACCGAGTCGGCCAAAGCATTCACCTCGCCATCGGTGCAGCGCAAAAGGTGCAGCGCAAAACGCAATGCCGAGCGTTTGCCCACGCCTGGCAGGGTCGACAACTGGTCGACTGCCGTTTGCAACACTTCAGACGGCAGTTCCATCGTCGGCTTTCTTCTGTGCCTCGCCAGCCACCTGTTCCTGCAGTTGCTCTATCTTGGCTTGAGCCTGTTGTTCGCGTTGCTTGGCCTTGCGTGCGGCTCGGCTGCCAAACACAAGCACAATGGCCAGTATCACAAACACCATGGCGAATATCACCAACGTGGTGCCAAGGCCTACACCCAGTCGCAACATGACTGCGGCCACCACATCGCTAAGCAATAAGGCAAAAAACATTTGCCACCCCAAACTCTTCATTACTGTTTCAATTTAACGTTTCCATGCCATCTGCCATCCATAAAAAGCCTACACCAACTGCAGGTCTTTCTTTATGGCCTCTATCCTTGCATCCAACTCGGCATTCACCGTCTCATAGTTGGCGGCACTGTCAAGAGTGGCACGCACGCTGAAGTAATACTTAATCTTCGGTTCGGTGCCACTGGGGCGCACCGTTACCTTCATCCCATTTTGGGTAAAGAACTGAAGCACATTGCTCGTTGGCAGGTCGATCGGCGAGGATTGGCCTGTGGTGAGGTCGAGGCTGGTGTGCAGCTGATAGTCCTTAACACACACCACCCTGTCGCCACAGATGGCAGCAGGAGGGTTGCTCCTATAGTTGGCCATCATCTGTTTTATCTCTTCGGCACCACTCTTACCCTTTCTCACAACCGACACCAGTCCCTCTTTATAGAAACCGTAGCGCAGATAGATGTCGACCAAGATGTCGAAAAACGTCTTGCCTTGTTCCTGTGCCCATGCAGCAATTTCGGCAATCATCGAGCACGAAGCCACAGCATCCTTGTCGCGCACAAAGTCGCCAATCATGTACCCATAGCTTTCCTCGCCACCACCGATGAAGGTCTCCTTGCCCTCCACCTCGCGAATTTTACCAGCAATGTATTTGAAGCCCGTCAACACATCGTACACCTTCACGCCAGCATTCTGCGCAATGTCGGCTGGCAAGTTGCTCGTAACGATGGTCTTCACCACATATTCATTGCCACGCAACATACCTTTTTCCTGCCACTGATTGATGAGGTAATAAAGAATCACCGAGAGGGTTTGATTGCCGTTGAGCAGCATCCAATCGCCATCGGGGCGTTTCACAGCCACTCCCACACGATCGGCATCGGGATCGGAAGCAAACACAATGTCGGCATCAATCTTTTTGGCAAGGTCTACGGCCATTTTCATGGCTGCATGCTCCTCGGGATTGGGCGACGGTGTGGTGGGGAAATTGCCATCGGGCACGGCCTGTTCTTCAACCACATTCACCCCCGTGAAGCCCAACTGGCGCAGCATGCGAGGTATAAGCACTATGCCTGTGCCATGCAGCGGGGTGTAGACTATCTTTATGCCAGCATGACGCTTGATAATGTCGGGGTTGAGAGAGTTTTTCTCTACTCGTGCAAGGTATATCTTGTCAAGTTCCTCGCCAATTATCTCTATGTTTTTCTCGCCACCCGTCATCTTCACATCTTCAAGATGCTGAATTTTCAACACCTGGTCAATCACGCCCGTGTCGTGAGGAGCGGTCAGCTGACAGCCGTCGTTCCAATAGGCCTTGTAGCCGTTATACTCCTTTGGATTGTGGCTGGCCGTAACCATCACACCGGTGTGGCAACCATAGTGGCGCACAACAAAGCTCAACTCTGGTGTGGGGCGCATACCGTCGAACAGATACACCTTAAAGCCATTGGCCGCAAGCACGTTGGCCGTTATCTCGGCAAACTCGCGACTGTGGTTGCGACTGTCGTGCGAAACGGCTGCTTTAAGTGGCTCGCCAGCAGGATAGCACTGCCTTACATAGTTGGCCAGCCCTTGCGTTGCCATGGCCACAGTGTAACGGTTCATTCGATTGGTGCCAACACCCATGATGCCACGCAACCCACCTGTGCCAAACTCAAGGTGCCTGTAAAAACTCTCGTTCAACTCAACAGGGTTGGCTGCCATAACCTCTATGGCTTGCTTTGTTTGCTCGTCGTACGAGCCATTCATCCAAACAGCAATATTGTCTTTTGCCGACTGGTCGATATTCAGTGCGTTGAAATCTATCATAACGTTTAGTTTTTCGCCATAACGCACTTTTGCACGGTTTATTGCACTTGCATCAAAAGAGACTGCCTTTGACCAGCGATATTAGGATCAAGTAGGTATCAACTTCGGCACTTCTTCAGTCGTTCTTCAGTTGTTCTTCAGTCATTGACTGAAGAACAACTGAAGAACTGCCCTACTTGCCCCTTACTTGCTACCCACTTTCCACTCTACAAAGCTATTCTCGCACCCATTTATATTTATGCGCAATAATAAGCAACTTTGAGCGTTGTATCAATGTTTTGCGTAAAAAGTGGATATACATATTGCTGCTAACAATTGTCGGCATGGGGCTGCCCCTGCGGGCACAACAGGTGTGCGACACCGCCACTCTGCCCTTTGCCGAGGCCTTTAACGGCAATGGTACAACCGCAATGCAGTTACCTCCCTGCTGGTTTGGCACATGCAACTTTGACATGGGCGACCCACCACGCATAGTTGCTGCCCCCGACGATGCCACAAACAACGTGTTGCAACTGTACCCAGGTAGCAATGCCGAGAGCCACTACGCAATGGCCATCACTCCACCACTGAATTCCGACAGCATGGGGGGGCTTATCCTACGCTTCCGAATGCGCAGCCACTCCACTTCGGCCCACCTCATAGTGGGGCTTTGCACCGACACAGCACGCTACACCCGACGTTTGTTTGGGCTCGACACACTGCACGTGGCTCGCTCCGACACGTGGCAATGGGTAATAGTGCCGCTGCGCCACTTCTCGCCGCAAGCCAAACGCGTGGCTTTCAGGGTTGAACGAGCTTTGCAATCCGACCAAACCACCATGTTGGTTGACGATGTGAGCATAGACTTTTGCAATGTCAACAGTGCCGAGGTGGGTTTTGTGGGCACCACCGATTTGATGCTCGACTATGTAATTCACGGGCAAGGCTCGGTAACCGTAAACTATGCCGACCAAAGCGTTGATGGCAGCAATCCACCACTACACATCACCGGTCTTACACCCCAAACAACCTACACATTCAGCATCGGTTGCTCGTCGGGCACACCCATCGAAGTGCAAGCCACCACACTGCCACAAACATCGCTCGCAACGGCTTATAGCCAAGCCTTTGACACCCTGCCCACCGACTGGCTTTTCCCCACATTGGCACAACCGCGCGTGGCTAATGGGGCACTGGCCGTAACGGCCTCTGCTTCGGCCTTGCCCTTTGCTGTTTTGCCACGAATGACGGAGGGCGTGCCATCCGACCTAAAAGTGGCCGTAAAATTCTCTTCAACCAACAACACACGCATAGCGGTAGGAGTGGCGGAATACCCCTTTGAAACATTGACATTTGTTCCCGTCGACACAATAGCTGCCACACCGCAAGGTGGCTTTGCCATCGGTTCGCTATCGGCCTATGCTGGCAACGGACGCTATATTGCGCTGCGAGCCGTGGGTGTCGGCACACTGTCTGTTGACGAAGTGCGCGTGGGTCGATGCCTTACCGACCGACTGCGAGTTGCTGCCATTGGCACCAATCATGCCACATTGACGATAGATACCCTCACACTTAGTGCAGGTGGCAGTCTGCAATGCCGCATCAGAGAGGCCAACTCGGAGCAATGGACACTGCTGTCTGTTGCCAACATGCCACTCACTATCAACAATCTGCAGGCTGGCAGCGACTATGTGGTTGAGCTAATGCCTGCTTGTGGCGACAGGTCATTGCCCTCCGACCAACTGACGTTTCGCACATTGACTCACGAACTTGAGCTGCCACTTTGCACAGGATTTGAGGGTATGACCTCGCTGCCCGAAGGATGGATATGCCAAGAGGGCACAGCAAGCATCGCATCGTCGGGGTTACATGGTCAGAAGTCGATACAGCTCGCTACGGGCAGCATTCTTTCGTTGCCCTCAACACCACAGCCCACCGAGGGGCTGATGCTTGAAGCATGGGTCAAAGGCAGTGGAACGCTCATGGTGGCACTTGCCAATTCATCGGGCACCGAACTAACCACCATAGCCACCCTTGAAGGCAACGGCACATGGCAACGCCTGCTTATAAACCCCATGCCACAATTCACTGCACGCCGCCTAACGTTTAAGGCCAGCGGCGGATCGTGGCAAATTGACGACTTTGGCCTCAAGTCCTCTACGGTGCTTGCAACATCGATAACAGGACGCAGCCAAGACCACATGGTTTTACACTGGCAAGCAAGCAACAATGCCGATAGCGTAGACATTGAGTATAAAGCAGTAACAAACACCACCGTCGACTTTGCT
This sequence comes from Bacteroidales bacterium, assembly GCA_017480185.1. Lineage (GTDB taxonomy): Bacteria > Bacteroidota > Bacteroidia > Bacteroidales > P3 > Colimorpha. The sequence goes on along the minus strand of JAFVBC010000023.1, from coordinate 30,680 downwards.
GTTGGCAGCGGCACACGACTGCGTGTAGGAGCAAACCGCCTGTTCGACACCATACGCAACCTGACGCCATCTACCACCTATTGCTTTCACCTATGGCCTTCATCAGAGGCTCCCACCTGTAGCTACCTGACCACATACGGACAAACACTCGACCCTCCACAAGCCATACCACTATGTGAGAACTTTGCCTCGGTAGGCAACGGGGCATTCCCTTCGGGCTGGATGCGCCACAGCGACGTGGGAAACTACCCCATGGTGAGCTCATCGCGCAACCATTCGGGCGGAAAATCGCTGATGTTTGCAGCCACCTCGTCCAACCACACCATTGCATTGCTGCCAGATGTGAATATTGACCAATGCTCGGCCAAGTTATATTTTTGGTCGCTCGTAACACAAAACGTCAACGGTGCACACCTGCTGATAGGCACAATGACCGATGTTGACAGCCCAAACACATTCGTACCACACGACACCATTGACCTTGGCACAGCTAATGTGTGGCAACGCAACATAGTATCACTACCTCACGACAGTGTGCATTGGGCAATGAAACTGGAGGGAGGCAGCACGGCCGAGACGCATCTTTTCATTGACGACCTCTGCATTCAATCCTGCGTAGTTCAAAGCATCAGCATCTCAACCCCCGATGAGAGGAGTGCCATGATTGGCTGGACTTCCGATGAGGCAGTAGCCATCGAGTTCTCTTACCGTAAAAACAACCAGCCACAGTGCGACACCTTCTTCACCCAGCCGGGCATAATCTCGGGGCTTGACAATGGCACACAGTACGTTTTCAACATACGTGCTTTTTGCCCGTGCGGAAAAAAGGCGGGAATAATGCGCAGATACAGCGGAACAAGCCTCCTTGACACCATTGAGGTTCTGGCTATCAACACTCACGAACAACGTATTTCTCTACCCTATTGCAGCGATTTTGAGTCGACCACAACTGGATATGCCCCCGCTCATTGGAATGCGCGCGATGGTACGATTAGTGTTAGCGATGCAAACTACTACCGTGGGGGGCACAGCATGGCTGTCTCGACAGGCAGCACCGTGGTGCTGCCTCGGACCGAAAACAGAGGAGAGATGACCATTGCTATGCAGGTGTATGCCCCTCTATCCATGGCCGCGGAGAATGCCTACCTGGTGTTTGGCACCATAGATCACCCCGACTCGGCAGCCTCGTTTGTGGCCACCGACACCGTTGTCCTGTCATCGGCAGGGCAGTGGCAACGCATTGTGTCGCGTATTGATTCTCTGCGCTATGGCCAATATGTGGCAATGAAAGTGGCTCGAACCTCGCCGACAGCAACATTGTATGTGGACGATGTTGAGATGAGCCGATGTACGATAGACTCGGTGCGAACAAACCACGATTACGGAATAGCCTGGAACAATGTCGGGCAGATGGCATCGGTGAGGGTGGAATACGGCGTGGCTGGATTGACACAAGGAGGAGGCACCGTTGACAACATAAATGGAACCTACTTTGAGTTGCCCTCAAATGTTGACCCCACCCTGCACTATGAAGCCTATCTCACACCTCAATGCTTGGACGTTGTCTCGTGCATGCCCCTGTCGGTGCAGTTTGAAAGCGAAACCGCATTACCTCTGTGCGAAGACTTTGACGCATTGCCTTTGGCGGGTATGCCCTACGATTGGCGAATCTGTCAGTCTTCAGAATCCACCCCATCACTCACTGCAAACGGGAGCAACAAGGTGCTTCGCATGGTGGGGTCGTCTGCTGCCGCCAGTATAATAGCCCTGCCAGTGCTGGCATTGGGCAACGACAGTATGCAGATGTCTTTCAGCGTAAAGACAGGTCTGCCCACAATTACACGAATAATGGTGGGCGAAATTGCAAACGTTGACAACGCTAACACATTTGTAGCCCACGATACTGTGCGACTATTGGGCACGACTCAATGGCAGAAGGTCGCGCTGCGAACATTGGGTTACACTTCTACAAGTGGCCGAATAGCCATTAAATGTGTGTCGACTGGTCAACGCACGGAAGTGCAAATTGACAGCGTGAAACTAACAAAAACATTTACACCTACGGTGTCAATAGTGTCAGCACGTAGTATAGAGTTGAACGTGGGTCTGCCCATACAGGATTATTTTGTGGAGTACCACCAAACCAATTCATCACAAGGTTCTACTAATATAGTCCGTATCACCAGCGATCCATACATCATTGACGGACTGTTGCCACAAACACCCTACAGCCTGCATTATCGCGCCGATAGCCTCGGTCAAAGTTGCACAGAGCCTTTATCATTCACAACTCCAGGCGAAGAAGACCTGTCATTCTGCCTACCATCACTCAGTTTCTCTACATGGATATGTCCGGAGTTAAATATCAGTCGTATAGCCGACGCACATCTTTACGCCGATGTAACTGGAAACTGCAGCGTTGAGGTTGGGGTGATGCAACGTCAAGGCGACTGGTCTTCTTTCCTCCCCATTGATACCATCATTGCTCCTACAGGAGTAATACGGCCATACCACGTTCCCTTCCAAGCCTATCAGGGCTCTGGAAGATTTATTGCCTTGCGCAGCATCGGAGGGGCAAACGTAACATTTAGAAACATCCACATTTGTACGTGTACACTACCCCAGGCCTCTCTATCCGACAATAACCAACTTTACATTCAGGGTAGCGGCGAGATTGAATATGGGGCTCGGGGCTTTTTGCGTGGAAGTGGCACAGTGGTGGCCTTCGCTCACGACACAACGCTGTACTTACCATACGACACCTCTCTTTACGACATCTACACTTTATGTCCTTACGACATCAATGAGTGTGGCCAACCAACACCGATTGTTACCACCTATACAGAGACCCTACCATACTGTTATTCTCCAAAGGGGTGGCAAATAACTACCAATGCCAGTAATAGCATTGGGGGAGGAATTACATCAGAGGGATTTTTCTTAACCGCCACCGCAACGCAAACCACATATATCCAAAGCCCTGTATTTACCACACCCTCAATGTATGTCGACTTTGACTGGACATCCTCTGCTACAAGTACCGACCTAATTGTAGGCACAGACACCCTGCACACATCCGTAACCGGACAGTGGCAACGAGCAAGGGTGAGGGTTGATAATGCGAAAAGACTTCGTTTCGAACTGTTGAATGGAGGGCGTGTAGAGGTTCGCAACCTCTACATATCGGAGTGCCCATTGCCTCGCACGTTAAGCATATCACAACCATCCGATGGAGCAACACTTGTGTCGTGGGACACAGTGGGAGTTGCCAACTTTTACATTGGCTATCGTATGCACAATCAACAGGCCCAACAATTCTCACACGTGGGTCGAAACGACGTGCCACTACGACTGATGTTGCAAGCCGATACCTCATATAGCCTAACCTCCCTTTGCAGTACTACGGACTCAGATTGTCGAACAGACATAGTTATAAACACTCTTTCATCTGTGCATCTACTGCCCTACTGCGACACTGCAACCTATTCTCTTCGAAGTAGCATACCCAGCAGGTGGCAAACACTGACTGACAGCAATGCTGCTACAAGATATTACATCATACCACGGTTCGACATTGACAGCATGAACAAACTTAACGTTACGTTTGAAGCACAAACCACCTCTGGCTATGCAACCAACGTTACTTTGGGAGTGATGAGTGATGCAACCGATGCCGATTCTTTCGATTCAATATGTGCTTTCTACATTAGCAATCAAACATTTCAACTATGTAGTAAGGCGCTATCTCACTACTTCGGTACAGGGCGACTTTTAGCACTTCGCATCAACACAACCGATGCGGTGGAGATTCGCCGTTTTATGGTCAACACCTGTTCTCACAACAATATGCACATTGCCGAGGCAACCCCCACAAGCGTGCGTTTTGAATGGGAACAACAGGGGAGCCTGACAATAGATTTCGAATATGGAGAAAGTGGTTTTATCCCCGGAAGTGGAATCTTGCGCCGTGTGTCGGGCACAACATCAGTCACCATTTACAATTTAGTGCCACTGAAAAACTACACGTTTTTTGTCAGAAGTTCCTGTACTGATGCCTGCATAAACTATCAAATCACCGACACTTTCCACATCTTCACTCCGATGGGAGGAAGTGGATGCATAGACTATACCAACCTCACAGCAGGATACGTAACATGTCAGTATGGCAGTTACGACAATCCTTCAGCCAACACGGGTAGGGTTGACTACGGATATACCAGTCCAACAAGTCGCCACACAGTTCATAACGACACTGCCGAACGGGATGCCCGTACCGACAACAGACTGCGCACAGTGCCCATGGGGCACGAAGCATCGGTGCGTTTGGGCAATTGGTCATCCGGCGGTGCTGGGCAAGCCGAGGCTGAATGCATAACCTATTCTATGACCGTTGATCTTGACAACGCCGACTTGCTACTACTTAAATATGCCGCCGTGTTGCAGGACCCCGAACACAGCCAGCGTCTGCAACCTCGATTTAGGATGGAGGTACTCAACCAGCAAGGCGAACTAATTGACGCTTGCAGCAAAGCCGACTTTATTGCAAATGCCAACTTGGGCTGGAACATTGCCGCCAACGATGTGCTGTGGAAAGACTGGACTACCGTTGGACTTGACCTAACGCCCTACGCAGGACAAACCATACTGATACGGCTCACCACCAACGATTGTGGCGAAGGGTCGCACTTCGGGTATGCCTACTTTACACTTGAATGCTCCCAAAAGAGCATGAGTAGCGAAGGGTGTAGCCATGTGGCAAGCAATCGTTTCTCGGTGCCCGATGGATTTAACTACCGATGGTATACCAATCACAGCAACACAACCATTAGCACCGAACAATCAATATATGTGCCCAGCGACAACAGTGTTACCTACTACTGCGACTTGAGCTTTATTGACCAACCAACATGCAAGTTTACAATGAGTGCATTTGCCGGAGCTCGTTTCCCCCTTGCCATAATAGACACCGTGCTGACCCAAGGGCAATGCGCTTTCGACTTGCAACTGACCAACCGCAGCACAATATCGGCCGACGGTGTTACTCCCATAGGTACAGGTGAAAGGTGCGAAACGGGGATGTGGATATTGCCCAATGGCGACACAAGCATAGCCAACAACATTAGTCTACACCTATCGGACACTGGCCTATACACCGTAACACTGATGGCTGGTATAGCCAACAACCAGTGTATAGACACACTCACTCTGCCACTACACATAGGGTTTGCTCATCCAAATATAATCCTTACAGGCGACACTGTGCAATGCAACAACCACCCGATAGTTCCCCCTACAATATTGCACGCACAAACCATTGCGAACTACCTCACCGATACCATTCGATTAGCAACACATACCGATATTGTGTACCACTATGCTACCGTTGACACCAACGGCTGCATCGATACGTTGCACCATTCACTAACACTCTACCCCGCCTATCTTTTTGTCGAACGAGATTCGCTTTGTATTACAGCCCGAGACTATTCGTGGCGCGACACAGTGGTGCACTTTGCCGCATCCGACACTTCGCTGCAAGCCACCCGTCAACACTACACCACACACCAATGCGATAGCATTTACCGACTTGAACTGGATTTGCACAGCATGCAGCCACCACAAATAAGCGTCGAAAGCCACCCCGACTGCAACACGCTCTACCACTCCATAGAGGCTACGGGCAATGCTCGTTTCTGGCGTTGGACGACCTCCGTTGTCGATTCCACTCTCGTAGGGCACGAAAGCGAGACTTACCTTGCGGTGAAACCTGTGCAGACAACAACCTACAGGCTTGATGCCGACTACGACACCATTGCACGCTGCCCTGTGTCGACATCGATAACACTTAGCCCATTCTCGCGACCGACAGCAACCCTACGCGTTCGCCCCCTATTTATCGTACCGCCCGACCTGCGTTTTTCGGCCATTGACCAAAGTCAGACCTATGCTTCGCGCCAATGGATAATAGACGGACAGCCCATATCCGACACCAACTTCAGCATCAACGGTATAGCCTCTGAAAACAACGACTCCTTAAGGATTGCATTAGTTGTGACCAATGGAACATGCTATGATACTGCATGGCAAGCCATCCCGATACACATATCCGACCTATTCATACCCAACGCTTTCACACCCGTAGCCGACGACAACAAAACATTCTTCGTGAGAGGGAAAAACATAAGCCACTACGAAATAGACATCTTTAACCGTAAAGGGCTGCTGGTTTACCACTCAACCGACATCGACGAGCACTGGGACGGGAAGAACACCAACGGCATCAACTGCCCAATGGGCACCTACGTGTTCCGTATACGATACAGTGCCAGCTTTAAGCCCGAACAATATCAATATCGCACGGGGTCGGTGATGCTTATCAGATAACAAAACGATGGGCGTGGCAGACCATAGTATGCCACGCCCATCGAGCAACGACACTTTTACTTGCCGTTCTTGTATCTTTCAACTTGATTTTTCATTGCGTCGACACAATCGGCCACAGCCTGCTCAAAAGTGTCGGCTTGCTTACTATTGAACAGCGTCTGCCCAGGCAAAAACAGCTGCATCTCGGCAATCTTATTATTGTCAGTTTCGGGCTTATCAACCTTCAACGTAACTTCACACCTCACAATGTTGTCGGCCATTCGGTCAAGTTTTGCAACTTTCTCGTTGACAAAACGTTCCAGTTTTTCATCAGCTTTGAACTTCACACTGTTGATGATAATGTTCATGATGTTGCTCCTTTCTTATTGGTTTTTATTGTGTTTTCCACGCGGATGAGCGTTCATATATTCAGTTTTCAAGTGCTCACGGGTGGTGTGGGCATATATTTCGGTGGTTGAGAGGCTGGAATGACCCAAAAGTTCCTTTATGGCTTGAATATTGGCACCCTCGTTGAGCATGTGGGTGGCAAAAGTGTGGCGAAACACGTGTGGACTTATGCGGTCGGCCGTCGAAAGACTTGTCATGTACTTCTTCACAACGCTGTAGACCACCGTCGGCGTTATGGCATTGCCCTTGTCCGACACAAAAAGTCTGTCGCTACACGGACACACTTGCTCGCGCAACTGCAAATAGCCCTCAATGGCAGCTTCCAACTCCGACTCAATCGGGATGAGGCGTTGTTTATTACGCTTACCCAACACCTTGATAACATGATGACCAAAATCCACATCGGCCACATCCACCCCCACCAATTCCGACCGTCGCACACCTGTCTCGTAGAGCATACGAAGCATAAGTTTGTTGCGCTGACCAACAAACGACGTGTCGAATAAGCCATCGTCGTAGAGGTGCTCGGCCTCGGTTGTGCGATAAAACACAGGCAAACGTTTAGGAAGTTTGGGCTTTGTAACCTTGGCCATCACATCGGTTTCCAACTCGCCCTCACGGCGCAAAAAATCAATCCAACTGCTCACCGACGACAACTTGCGTCTCACGGTGCTCACCGCATCGCCACGCTCAATGAGACCCATCTGCCACAAGCGCACATGCTGTGCCGAAATGGAAGCCACCTGCTGCACATCGGCCGCCTCAAGCACACGAGCAAAATCGGCCAAGTCGGTCATATAATTGACCACCGTACCCGTAGCCATGCGGCGTTCGCTTGCAATATAGCGCTCAAAACGGTCTATAGCCTCATCCACATTCATCATAGCAAAGTTACGAAATAAAGCCCCATCGTGTACAACATTTTTTCCCCGACCACGATAAGCCAACATCTCGTTATTCAGAGGGTCTTTTTTGAGCCAATGCTTCATCACATCAACAAAGGGGCAAGTAGGGGTCAACTAAGGCCGTTCTTCAGTATTTCTTCAGTCAGTCACTGAAGAACGACTGAAGAACGGCCTTAGTTGATACCTATTTGATGCCACCTTCCCATCTTGTTGTCTCGCCATCCCCCTCCCCCATAAAGCATGCAGAAAGCAAAAAAGATAGGTGGTCTACCCAACGGCAGACCACCTATCTGGTGCAACAATTCGGTCAAGAGACTATTTGAGACGACGGAATTGGCAAGTGAAGTGGCGCATAAGTTCAGCCTCCCACGTAATTTCCAAGCCTCGTTTAATGCTGTCGCGACGGTCGTAAACATTCTTCAATGCAGCAGCAATAACATCCATGTGGTTGTTGGTGTAGACGCGTCGGGGGATGCAAAGACGCACAAAGTCGTTACCACCAAACCGATTCTCGCGAGTAACGGGGTCGCGATCGGCCAACACATAGCCAATTTCGCAAGCGCGAATTCCAGCCTCAAGATAAAGTTCGCAGGTCAATGTCTGTGCCGGAAACTCTTCTTTGGGAATTTGAGTCAGCACCTTATCGGCATCGACAAAGATGGCATGGCCACCAGCAGGGCGCTGATAAGGGATGCCGTATTCATCGAGTTTCGCTGCAAGGTAGTGCACTTGTTTGATGCGGGTTTCAACCATATCAAACTCGATGTTCTCTTTCAAGCCCACGGCCATGGCATCCATGTCGCGACCATTCATACCGCCATAGGTCAAGAAGCCCTCAAAAGGAATGCAGAATTGCTTTGCTCCTTCGTACCACTCTTTTTTGCGTGTGGCAATAAAGCCACCCATGTTCACCAATGCGTCTTTCTTGGCGCTCATGGTCATCGAGTCGGCATAGCCAAACATCTCAAGGGCTATCTCTTTGAGGGTCTTATTCTCATAGCCTTTCTCGCGCGTTTTGATAAAGTAGGCATTCTCTATGAAGCGGGCACTATCTATGTTGACCGGCACACCATATTTGTGGCACAGCTCGCAAGTCTCGCGAATGTTCTGCATTGAAACTGGCTGACCGCCCACAGTGTTGTTGGTAACGGTGAGCACCATGAACGGCACGTTGCCTTTGTTTTCCTGCAACACTTTCTCCAGTTTTTCTAAACTGACATTACCCTTAAAGGGGCGCTCCAGCTGGGTGTCGTAGGCCTCGTCGACAGTTACGTCTACCGCAAAGGCTTTGCGGGCCTCGATATGGCCTTTGGTGGTGTCGAAGTGGGCATTGCCAGGTATGATATTGCCCGGTTTTACCAGATAACTAAACAGCACGTTTTCGGCGGCACGTCCCTGGTGGGTAGGGATAACATACTCAAAACCAGTCAGTTCGGTAATGGTGTCTTTCATGTGGTAGAACGAGCGTGCACCACCATAGCTTTCATCGCCCATCATAACTGCTGCCCATTGGCGGTCGCTCATTGCACCTGTACCGCTGTCGGTCAATAAATCGATATAGACGTAATCACTCTTGAGCATGAACACGTTGTTGTGGGCTTCTTCGAGCCATTTCTCGCGCTCGGCACGTGTCGACTTCTTAATGGGCTCAACCATCTTGATTTTCCACGCTTCGGCAAATGGAATTTCCATAACTAAATAAAATTTAGGGTTAATAAAATGAAAGAAAAAAAACTGCAAATAAAGAAACCACCCTCAACCTTGACAAACAGGGCATGGGTGGTTTAGCAGAAAAACACGTCCCTCTTCTTTATGTTCAAGAAGAGGCGATGCAGGGTCATATTGGGATTAAACACCGTCATGTTTTCAAGTGCAAATATACGTTTTTTCGAGTAAGGGTACAAAAAAAGGGAGGGGGTGTACACCCCCTCCCCGAAAGTTCTTACAACTGCAGCCTTATTTCTGCCTTATCACCTCGCCATGATCCTCTACAATCATACGTTGCCACGCTTTACGGTAGTGCGGCATGTGTGGCGATGCGGCATTGCCAGTCTCGGTGCGCTCGAATTGTCCGCCTTTTTCTTTCTTTATGTTTCCGTCAATATATTTCACCAAAAGGTATTTATCCAAAGCATTCCACTCTGACATCATCTTCTCGGCCTGACGGTTTGAGAAGTCGTTGAGCAAAGTCGTCAGTGCAGATCCTTCTATCTCCTTGGCTCGATTGTCGAATTTTTTAACGTCGGCAATATACCCTGTCTCCAGTTTGTCTTGCACTTTCTGCAGGTCTACAATCATGTCGCAATAGCGGCTGTAGGCGAAGTTTGCCACACGGTTGAAAAGCCAGAATGCGGCCGTTTCGCTATAGGTAAGCATATCTCCATTGCCCTGACGGAAGCAAAGAGGAATCTCGGTTATGCCACAATACATGGGGCAATACACGGTCGAGTAGGTGTCGTCGACACCAAACCACAAGATGCCACCCACTTTGGCAGGCAACCAGCTGCGGCATTGCGCCACAAAGCTAAAGCCAGTCTGCTGTGTGCTGGTGGCACGTTCATGGATATATGTTTCGCCGTCAATCTTGAATGCCATCGGGCGCCAGCGGTAGGGGCACTTGAATGGACCTGCACCGAGGTCGTTGGTCATATCCATTGCCGTACCTTCATAGTGGTCGCGCATAAGTTGCATTGCTTCGCGTACATCAATTTTGTGGTCTGGCTTGATCCAAAGAGGCATACGCTCGGCGGTAGCATCACCCATTGCATACTTCTCGTACTTTTTCATGTCGCCATTTACGCGATTGAACATGGCATAAACACGGGCATCGCATGCACGAATGCCACTGAAAGTAAGGGGGCAATAGGTGTCAGAGAAAGAGAATTGCTCGTCTTTTCCGTCGAACCAACCACAAGCACGAGCATAGGTAATCACATCGGCCGAGTATACACACTCCACTTCGGGTTCGTTGATATAATCCAAATGTGCACTGCTAATCACGCTGTGCAAACCTTTTCCTTTAGCCTTGTTAAACTTTTTGCCCTCAAGAGGGAACTGAGTGATACGAGCCTGATTGGCATGACCACAAACATATCCATCGGGTATGCGACGTGCAACCCACACAGCACCATCGGTGTACTTGTATTTCATTTTTTTGGCAACATCTGCCTTTACTGGCTCGGCACGTTTGCCAATCAATTCCATAATCCAAACCTCGTTCGGGTCGCAAATAGAAAAGCTCTCTCCACTACTACTATATCCATAGTCTGCCATCAAGTGAGCAATCGTTGCAATGGCCTCGCGAGCATTTTTTGCGCGTTGCAGTGTAACATAAATCAGCGAGCCATAATCTATGCCTTTCACCGAGCCGTTGTTGCATTCGTCGCGACCTCCGTAGGTGGTTTCTCCTATAGCCAGTTGATATTCGTTCATGTTGCCAACCACGCTATACGTGTGTGTCGGTTGGGGAATTTCAAACAGAGGGGTCTGTGTGTCCCAATCGATAAGCATCATCATTTCGCCTGGTTTATGATCGGCAGCTGCACGATAATACAGTTCTCCGTACAGAGTATGACTATCGGCAGCATAGGTGATCATGGTGCTACCATCCTTTGTGGCACCTTTTGTGAATAGGAAGTTTGTACAGGCTTCCGTAACAGCCGACGTAAGCAGTCCAACTGCCAAAGTCGTCGTTGCTAAAATGTTTGCAATTTTCATATTGTTTTAAGGTTTTAATTTTATTTCTTACCCAAATTCTCGTGCTGTTTATAGAATCTCCTGTTTGCTATAGACAGGGCATCGTCGGCGTTAATGCCGTGCACACGTCCCCAATCCACTATGGCAAACAATAGTTCCCCAAACGTTTCTGTAGTTGGTCCATCCTCTACAAGGTGTTCAAATCGGGCTCTAATATCAGCATTATCTATGTTTTGAGCATCATCGCTTTTCACTCCAGCCACCTTTTCCTGCATTCTCACTGTCTTGACAAGTGTAGGTAGCGTTTGTGGCACACCTGCAAGCACAGCACGGTTACCCTCACGCATCTTCAGTTGTTCCCAATTCTCACCACCATACGCCCCCTTGTCGTATATAAAAGGATGTCTTTTTATCAGTTTATCAACCACTCCGTTATACACATCGTCGACTGTAAACAGCCCCTCGTCTTCGGCTATCTTGGCATAGAAAAGTACGTGCATAGCCACATCGCCTAATTCTTTTTTCAGATTATCGACAAGGATGGCTCGTTCCTTTTCATCGCAGTTCTCCTTTGCTACCTCAAGGGCAACGATGGCCTCACTCAACTCGTTTACCTCTTCTATTGTGAGATAGCGTAGGCTTTGCAAGGTTTGCTTTTTATCCCATGGGCACTCTTTTCTCAAAGTATCGAGAGTGCTTGACAATCTTTCAAATGCGTCTGACATCTTCTACTCCATCTATCGTTTTCAATTTTTCTATCAGACTATTTAGGTGCTCAACATTATTAACATAGAGCATGATGATACCCCGCCCCACCCCTTCTGAGGCTTCAAGCGTTATGGCGCGTATGTTCAACTCCATCTCTTCGGATATGAGCCGTGCTATATCTTGCAACATACGTTTTCGGTCAATGGCAGTGAGCGATATCCCTGTCAGCATGGTTAGGTTTTCGCCAGCACGCCACTTGGCACGCACAATATGGTTTTCGTGGGTGGCCATCTCGTCCATAGCCACATGACAGTTGTTGCGGTGAACCATTATGCGTCCACCTTCAACTATACCAACCACGTTGTCGCCTGGCACGGGCTTGCAACAGGGGGCTGTCTCGGTGGGGAGATGTGCATACTCTTTGTCGAGCAGAAATGGCTGGTGATTTTCTACCACATTTTCCTTGTCTCGTTTCCCTATTCCCCCATCGGCAAATAGGTCTTTGTATTGGTCAAGGAATAGCAGTCGGGGTTCGGGGCGAGCTTTACCAAAGCATTCTGCGACATTTTTTTCGGTTATCTTGCCCGTGGCAATGTCATAGTAAAGGTCTATTTCAGACTTTTGATAAAAATATCTCTTCAACTGACCCAAATTCTGGGAAGTATCCTTTATACCGAGGTGTGAGAAATATTGTTCAAGCCTTTTTTTACCCTCGTCGACCGAGGCTTTCTTTTTTGTGCGAAGAAAATCCTTAATTGCTTCTTTGGCACGCGATGTACGACACTTGTCAATCCATGACTCATCGGGGCTGATGGTACGCGATGTGAGTACCTGCACTTGATCGCCAGTATGCAAACGTTTGTCTATGGCCACAGGTCGTGCATTCACTTTGGCTCCGATGCAACGGTGGCCCAGGTCGGTGTGAATAGCATAGGCAAAGTCAAGCACCGTGCTGTGGCTGGGTAGAATAATTGTTTTACCCTGCGGGGTAAATAGGTAAATCTCTTTAGTGTAAAGGGTTTCCTTAAATTCCTCAACAAAGTCGAGCGCACTTTTTTCGTTGGTCTCAAGTTGGGTACGTATTTGTTGCAACCACTCCTCCATAGGGTTGCTCTCTGTCGGCTCGTCGGGATGCATCTCCTTGTACAAGAAGTGCGCAGCCATACCCTTCTCGGCTATTACGTCCATACGTTCGGTACGTATCTGTATCTCTACCCATCGCCCAATGGGAGTCATAACGGTGGTTTGCAACGACTCATAACCATTGTTTTTAGGGTGCGAAATCCAGTCGCGAAAACGATTGGGATTAGTAGGAAACTTCTCAGAAATCAGTGCATATACCTTGAAGCATTCTTCTTTTTCGTTTTCGGGTTCAACACCCTCAAGGATGATGCGCATGGCGTAGAGGTCGAATATCTCGTCGAACGCCACGTGCTTATTCTCCATCTTTTTCCAGCAACTGTAGACCGACTTTACGCGTGTCTTTATAGTGTACCTAAACTGCGCTTCGTCGAGCATACGGCGCATTGGAGCGGTGAGACACTCCTTTAATTGTTGTTCGGTACCTGCTGTGGCGGCTATCTTGGCCGAAATCTCGGCATACTTCTCGGGGTTGGTGTAGCGCATCACCAACTCTTCAAGTTCGGTTTTAATGTTATACAAACCCAGTCGGTGAGCCAATGGTATGTACAGGTACGATGTTTCGCTGGCAATGGCCAGTCGCTTGGTGTCGGGCATGGCATCAAGCGTGCGCATGTTGTGCAAACGGTCGCACAGTTTTAGGAAAATAACGTAAGCATCATTGCACATTGAGAGCAAAATCTTCCTGTAATTTTCTGCCTGCTTACTCTCGCTTTGCTGTATAAGCATCACATCGTCAATCTTGGTCAAACCATCGACGATGGCAGCCACCCGCTCACCAAAAATCATGCGCAGTTCGTCAAGGGTTATGTCGGTGTCTTCCACCACATCGTGCAGTAGTGCACTTACTACTGCCACAGGCCCCAAACCCACCTCATTCACTGCAATCAGAGCCACCGAAATGGGGTGTAATATATAGGGCTCACCACTGCGACGGCGAGCACCCGAATGGGCTTTACGCGCCATTTGATAGGCACGCATGATACTATCCTCCTCTTCTACATTCAGCGGCCGCAATGCCCGACAGGCCTGCATCAACTCGCCAAATCGCGATTCTATCTCGGCACTCTCCCGAACTTCGTCAATCACATATTCACTCATGCACCACAGCTCCCCTCTACCATATCAAAGCCAACACGGTCAGAGCCGTCATTTCCAGGCTCAAGCCAAAAGTTAAAAACATCTTACCACCCATAGAAGCCACACCCATAGAAGTCGACATCCAGCAAAAGGCATTCTCACGATGCGGAGCATCGGCCAGTCGAAATCCTACTTCATAGCCCAATTTATTGCTCACCAAAGCACCAGCATATATCTGAAAATCGAGCATTGCATCTTCTCCCGTGAGACGTAATACCGGGCCTGCCGAGCCAAAAAGTTTACGGTCGGTGGCATGGAAAGATCCATAGCCGCCCCAACGATCGGCCACGTATGACAGACGCATACCAGGAGCAAACGACTGACGGCCAATTAACGCATCGGCCTCAAGAAAATAGTGACAATAATGATAGTAGGTGTCAGCTAAATAGTGGCGGCGCGGCATGTGATAGGTCATATCTGATGGAGCGGCGGAACCACGAGGCTGTCCGTAGCGATCATAATAGATAGGCAGCCCTTGAATGTTGTTTTTGGAATGTTTCTTCGGTGTGGCAACATTCTCTTGACGACCCTGTGTAGCAGTGTTTGTACTGTCGGTTTGCGCGCTCAACGTGGAGTATGCGCACATCAGCACCATTAGAACTGCAGTAAACAAAGCTTTCTTTTTCATCTTTTTATGCCAATCCTGCCTGCTTTTCTTTCAAAAACAGACGTATTTTTGTTTCCAACTCGTCACAAAGCTCGGGATTGTCGCGCAATAACTGTTTCAATGCTTCACGACCTTGTGCAAGCTTCGAATCTCCATAACTAAACCATGACCCACTTTTGTGTATCACGTCAAGGTCTACTCCCAAGTCTATAATCTCGCCCATATGCGATATGCCCTCACCAAACATCAAATCAAACTCACAGTTGCGAAATGGTGGAGCCACCTTATTCTTTACAATACGCACCTTCACACGGTTGCCAATGTTTTGATCGCCATCTTTGATAGCTTGCGTACGGCGGATGTCAATACGTACAGAGGCATAGAACTTTAGAGCATTTCCTCCTGTGGTGGTCTCAGGATTTCCAAATAGCACGCCTATTTTCTCACGCAGTTGGTTGATAAAAATGCAACAGCAGTTGGTTTTGCTGATAGTGGCCGTTAGTTTACGCATGGCTTGACTCATCAGCCTTGCCTGAAGACCCATCTTTGAATCGCCCATATCACCATCTATCTCTGCCTTTGGTGTGAGGGCCGCTACCGAGTCAATAACAATAATATCAATAGAGCCCGAGCGAATCAAGTTATCTGCAATTTCGAGAGCCTGCTCTCCATTGTCGGGTTGCGACACTAATAGATTTGCCACATCAACTCCCAATTTTTGAGCATAGAAACTGTCAAAAGCATGCTCGGCATCGACAAAAGCAGCCACTCCTCCCGAGCGCTGACACTCGGCTATGGCATGGATGGCAAGCGTGGTTTTACCACTCGATTCTGGGCCATAAATTTCTATTACGCGGCCACGTGGGTACCCTCCAACACCAAGTGCATTATCAAGGCTTATACTGCCACTTTTTATTACTTCTATTTCCTGATTTGGACGATCGCCAAGCCGCATTATCGCCCCCTTACCATAAGTCTTCTCTATCTTGTCAAGGGTGCTTTGCAATATGCGCATCTTTTCTTGACGCAAAGCCTCGGCATCGTTGTTATCTTTTGCCATATCTGTCAATTGTTTGGTTGCTGTGGTAATTTAGTCAATGAAATACTATAGCAGTGTGCAAATTTACGTTTTTTTTACTTCAGATACTTTTTTTACACCACGATAAGATAGTGTTTTTCACACCTCTCATAACAACAGCCTGTATTGACATCACATCATGACAGCATCAATAAAAGAGAGAGTGAGGGGTGAATACAATGAGAAAACATAGACTCCAATGCCCCCGCATAGTAGTAATAAAAAAGAGAGGGGGTATCCAATTGGATACCCCCTCTGGTTGCGTTAAGCGTCGGTCAACGCGCTATCTCACAATGAGCTTGCGGATAGCATTCACTCTGTCGCCAACCACGCGCACAAAGTATGCGCCTTGCGACAGGTTGCTGACATCGACGGTGACAGACTCACCGTTTTCAACACTCCACTGGTTGATTTGGCGACCGTTCATGTCGACAATGCTTACCTTGGCGTTGCGATCCACACCCTTCAGCAACACGGTAACCGTAGTGCTGGCCGGGTTCGGGTAGAGCATAATGTCGTTGTCAGCGTTCACCTCGTCAATGCCTTCACCTTCTGCGAAGAATGCAGTGTAGGTAGCATCGCCGGTGACGTAGATAGAACGGGTAGCATTGCTGTCGTGATCATCCCACTCAACGAAGTGGTAGCCACGGACAGCAGTGGCCGAAATCTGTACGGTAGTACCCTCTTCATAATCGCCAGAGCCAGTCACTGTTCCCCAACGCTCGTTGTCTGAACGAACGGTGATGTGGAATGTGCGAGCCTCATCGGTTATGAAGTTGGCAGCCGAAGTCCACACAGAGTTGATGGAGCCTTCGCACACGCTTGCCACATAGACATCGTATGCAGTGTTGGCCTCAAGACCTGTGATGGTGTGATGAGTGTCGTAAACAGTGTCAAAGTTACCATAACCTTGTGGGAAGCCCTCAAGTCCATAGTTAACAATGTAGGTGCCACTTGCCGTAGAAGGAGCCGTCCACGAGATTTCTGCCGTGATAGCAGTTACCGTACCAACGGTCAAGCCTGTAGCAGGCAGACAGTCACGAGTGGTGAAGGTCACGGTGTCTTCTGCCCATGCTCCCTCTATTTCGAATTCAGTACCGCAGAGCGAACGGATGATTACACTATAGGTGCGACCTTGGGTCAGACCTGTAATCTCGAATGGGCTGCTGGTAGCAATGAACGAGAGAGTGTCAACGGTGCTGTAGGCCGAGATTTCCCATCTGTTCGAGGTAGTATCGTTGGTCCAACTGATGGTAGCTGTACGGTACGATACGGTGTCGACGCTAACAGCATTCGGGCTGTGGCAAATCAAAGTGTCGGTGCGTACGTTGAATACATCCCATCCAGAGCGAGTGCCATTGTAGCACAGAGTGCGCAATCCAATGACATAGTCGGTAGACATGGTCAGTGTATCAACGAAGAAGCGTCCGTTGGTTACAGTGATTGAAGGTTCGTCAGAACGGAAAGTTGTTCCACGGTGGAAGATAACTTCAGTGCTATCGCCAATCCATGTAACGGTAGCCGAACGATAGGTGGTGTTTACATTCACGTTATCGACGTGCGGACACGGCGGGATGATGGTGTCAACAACGAGGTTATCTATCGATACCGAGTTGTAACCGGTGCTGTTCAGCCAACGCAAGGCAATGCGACCAGTGGTGTTCTCACCGAGCATGTTGAACTTAACAGTATCAGTTGTACCTGTGGCATTGTTAACCATAGTTCTGACTGGGATAAATGTACTTGCAAAGTCGTTGCCTGTTACGTAACCCACAGTGAACGTACCATTGAGAACATCGTTGGTCGAGTACCAGAAGGTAACATAGAGGTCGCTCAAACGACGAGCAAACATTGGCAGAACAGCTATGCTGGTATTGCCGTAAGGATCAATACCCGAAGTCATGACCAATGCACCCGAAGCATCTGGGCTGTTCCACATAGGCAGAGTGTCTACCACATGGGGCAGGAATGCCTGTGACGAACCATCAGAGTAGACTTTCCAGCAGTCGGGAGCATTGCCTCTCATATCGTAAGGAGCAGCTTCGACGCGGTTGAAGTTCTCAGCATAAGGCAGACCATAGACCGAGCACTCTGTGGTGGCACGCAAAGCGGGCGACCATTCGGCTTGTGGTGTAGCCGAGCATGCAGGACGTACATAGAAGTCGTAAGTGGTGTTGCTTTGCAAACGATTTATCGTGAACGGACGGCTCGAAGCATTGATTGTGGTACCGGTGCCAAGCGTAAAGCCTGCAGGACCGTATTCAATTATCCATGCTGTCGGGTTACGATAGTCGCGCCAAGTAAGGGTGATGCTGGTGTCGGTGCTGGCCATAGCACGGAGGTCGCGCACTGGCAAGCATGGCGGAGCATAGTTGATTACAAGGTCGTCAATACGGTGCATGCTGAGCTGAGAGCCTATAGACGGGAGGGTCTTGAAGGCAATGTGCGGAGCATTACCGTTATAGTCGGCCAAATAAACGGTGCGGTTGTAGAATGTTACACCCGGGGTGTAGGTCATCGTGTCGATGCCAACAAACGAGTAGGCAAATCCTTGATCCAGAGAATCGACTGCACCAATGATAAGAGGAGCATTGGGATCAGGAGCATACTCGGTGAAGGTAATCATCAACGTGTCAAGACGCATACCGAACGGAGCGGTACCAAGCACGGTGGGATTGCTCATCAACAGAGCCATGTCGCCAGTCATAGCAGATACAGTCACCATATTGGGCATACTGTCGCGGTTAACCGCATGAGTGTACACGCTGTCGAATGCCCAGCAAGCAGGCAAACGATGAGTGTAGGTAGTACCAGCCATACGATACTCATTGAAGCTGTAGGTGTAGGGCATGGTGTTAATGCTACCACAGAGGGTTTGGAAGCCACATGCAGGTGATACATCGCTGGTATCTCTATCAGAGCGTGTTGGGTCGTTCTGCGGGCAGATTGCCGACACATACACGTCATAGAGGGTAGAACCATCAAGGCCATTGATAGTAACGCTACGAGGACCATCATCGGGAATACGAATGATGGTGCCTGTGCCACGCACAAACATGCGCATACCGTACTCAACAATGTAGCCAGAACCCGTTACATGGTGATCCCATGTAATTGTAGCACTGTTAGAAGTGATATTCGAAGCTGTTACGTTGGTAACGGCAGCGCAGGCAGCCGGGTAACGCAACGTAATCTCACCGAAGTAGTTATTTGACGTTGAGGCTTGTTGCTGTGCAGATGCAAAGACAATACGTGAGGCATTGTCGGGCAAGCTCCACAGGTCAACAGTGTAGTTTCCAATCAAAGCTTCCTGTATGTGGAAGTACTCTGAACGAACCACGGTGTCAAACCATACGACTGAATCGTATGAAGTGTTGTCATCGGTCAAGTAACCAAGGTAGAAGTAGAAGTTGGTGTCGCTCACATATTGAGTGAAGAACAACTCAAGCTGATTGAGCGGAGCATCAACTTTCGGAGTAGCTACCCATGAACCACCCATGAGTTTCAACAATTGGTCTTCTGGTTGACCAGTAAGGATGAAGCAGTATGGGAAGACCGGATGACGTGTAGCTTGAGCTAAACTTTCATCATATCCAGTAGGATTCAACGATTCAATCAACCAGCAGTTGCTATTGAATGGAGCTCCAAGAGATGCAGTTTCAAAGTCCTCGGTGAAAGGTACGGGGGCCAGCACGCAGTCGGTCTTGGCTGTAATTTGGCCAGAGACTCTGACACCACAATCGCGCTCAACGCGGAAGTTGTATGTGGTGGCACGAACCAATCCACGGAAGGTGTAGTTGTTGTTATAGACTGTATCAACGGGCACATACACACCATTTTCATTCATCATTGAGAGGAAATAAGTAGCAGGTGTGCTGGAGACTGGAGTCCACGAGATGCTGATAGTAGAATCTGTGGTGCTATTAACAGCAAGTAGCGGAGCACCACACTCTGGAATCACGCAGGCGGGACGGCTTTCGAAACGAACATCGTTGACATATTGCGAATAGTAACGAACACCTTCTGCACCGTCGGGGTTATGTGGGTCTGGGCAGATAGCCACACCATGAGCCATTTGGCAACGACGAGAAGAATTCGTGTGAGTGGCAGCATAGAACGGGATCCCAACCACCGTACCAGTGCTGTCGAGCACAGCAACAACAAGGTTAGCGCCAGGACGACGTACAAACACTGTGTCGAAAGTAAATGTTACCCAATCAGCCTGGTTGAGAGTGTATTCACGCACTGGGGTTACAGCCCGCAGACTGTCAAACGGTACCCACTCTTCCAAGTTATCCTGATCGGTATTACCCAAGAAGATCTGCCAACGACGGGTAATTGCAGTAGATCCCGAACGACGGAAACTGATGGAAGTCAGAGTATCACCCAATGTAGCAAGCTCCGAGTTGTAGAATACCTGTTGAGTGTAGCTATATCCACCATAAGTGGCATCATAAGTGAATGATGGCAAATACACAGTGGTGGCTGCTGCGCTCATCTCTGTCGGGTGATCGCACTCCGAACGTGTTGTTACTTCGCCATTCAGAGAACCTCCCTCGGTGATGTCAACCTCGCTTGCACCGCACAACACCTTCACCTGGTAGGAGATAAGCTCGTTGGTGTCGGTATTAACGATAGCATAAGCGCGGTCAAACACGGTGTCAGTAACAGTAGTCGATGTGCTACCATAGGTGTAGGTTACTTCATAGCCGTAGATTGGCAAACCACCCTCGGTTACCTCCCAAGTGAGATTAACACCGCGGAAAGCAACATCAGGAGTAATTGATGTAACTTCCGAGCAAGTGGGCAGCGTGGTAAATGCCGGGAAGGATTTCCACGAAGTGCTGTCGTAGAAGCAACGTGTGCGCACAAATGCATAGTAGGTGGTGTTGGGAGTCAAACCAGTCAACATAACTGGCGACGAACTCACGGGCAGATTGGTTGTAGCAAATGCAGGGTTATTGACAGTGCCATAACGAATCTCGAACGAGTTATCAGTCCAGCTGTACGGATCAAAGTTCAACACAGCACCTTCGTGAGTGATGTCGGTAACATAAGCTCTAACCGGACGACGGCAATCGGTCGACGGCTCGATAAGGATGTCATCCAAGAACACATACGAAGTGAGAGTGTTTCTTACCGAAGTGAGACGGAATGCGATATAAACGGTGTCGCTGGTCAACACATCGTCGGTATAGAACTCGTGCTGTGTCTCTTGGCTACTATTCAGGTCGCGTGCCACATAGAGAGGCACAAATGTCGTTGCATCCTCAACATTGGTCATATAACCAACCTCAAGTATCGAGGAGGTGGTGCTGGGATACGAATTGAACATGACGTGAATTTGGTTGGCGGGCAGAGCCACACGCGGAGAAGCTACAAGGGCAGTGTCGGCTGTGGCGGTGAGGCGGAGGCTCATTGTGCCGCTGCTGGCATTGCTTGCAATAGTTACAGGAGGAGTGCTTGGCTGCTCATAAACCTTTGTCCAGCAATTCGGGAAGACGCTGGCTGCATAGCTGTCGAAGCTTTGCTCATATCTACCTTCGATGTCGCCGCAAGGCGTGGTGAATACGGTGGCAGGGCTCCAAGGCATCAGAGTGTCAAGGCATGCATTACGCACCCAAATGTAATAGGTAGTACCAATTGAGAGGTCGTTCAACACACAGGTGGTGTCAAATACATTGCTTACGATGTGCATGTTGGCAACATCGGTGAGGCTGTTGGTGGTGCTATAAGCCACCTCGTAAGACATACTTGGGCTATTGTCGCTCCAGCATACAGTGGCCGAGTTGACTGTCGACTCACATATTCTGATGTCGCTCAAACGACGGCAAGTACCAGCTTCCGACATGTAGACATTATCCACACCAAAGTAGAATGACGTTGCGCCTTCAGACTTGACTACACCATACACTATTTGGTTGGTCAAGTCATCGTTGTCATAGTAGAAGAAGGCTTCTTTACCCTGACTTGCAGCGTCAGCATAGTGGTATTTCAGAGGAATAAACGTTGTGGGATCGCCCAGATTGGTCATCACACCGAGGACAACCTGACCGTTGATATTGCTCTGATTAATATCACACTGGAAGTAGAGACCCGTACCAGGCATACGCACAGGCACCGTGGCATACATCACAGGTGCACTCGAGGTGTGGTAGCTGTAAATTGCGGGCGAAGTGCCAGTGTAATAAGAGGAGTTGAGGTAGGGATAGCTACCATTAGCAACGACCTTTGTCCAGCAGTTGGGGAAGTAGGCTGTGCCCGTGGTCAAGCCGGTAAAGTCGTTAAAGTAAGGCAGCGGAGATTCAACGCAAGGCACATGCACTTTTCCGCCGGCAGCCCATGGGCTGGGTTCAGTGCAGATGCTGCGCACCCAGAAGTAGTAGTCTTGGTTGGTGTCAAGACCATAGAAAGTGTAGTAGTTTGTAAGGGTGAGGTTGTGGATAGTGTCGGTAGCAGAAGATCTTGTTGCTGCGGTTCCGTAGATAATCTCGTAGGTACCGGGCGACACCGAGTTATCCTCCCAACGCACCGTAACCGTACCGGCCTCTACATTGCTGTAGGTAACGTTGCTGGCATAGCGGCAAGAAGGAGCCACGGCCACCTTAATATCGTCAATACCGAGGTAGTACGAGCCAGCACCTGCAACACGGCGGTGACGGATGGCGAGGTATACGATTGAATCGTAGAGGTTAGGATCGTCGAAGTAGAAGAACAGCTGATCCTTCTCGGCAGCAGCCGTGTTGTTGACAACCGACGAGGTTACCGAGCTCTTCACAACGAATGTCGACGGGTCGTTAATATCGGTAAGATAACCGAGGTCAACAATGTGGTTAACGCCACTGAATGCAGCATTCATTGTAACGACAACGCCTGTGTCGGGCAGCAATATGCCGCGCGTGGCCACCATGGTGGTCATATCATTAGTGCTTATATACGAATAGAGCACCTTTGAACCCGAGGCGGTGGTGTTGTATCCTGCCGTGCTATAGACATACGGGTAGTTACCGTTGGCAGTGAGTTTCCACCAGTGAGTGGGGAAGTTGGTTGTGCCACTGGCATAGCTCTCGAAGGTCTCTTCGTAAGGCAGAGTAGCCGGGGTGTAGGGCACGCGGATGGGGCCAATCTGATCCCAATAGAGGGTGTCAGTGCCACAGATATTGCGAACCCATACGTAATAGGTAGCATCCATCGTCAGACCGGTAAGGTCGTGCGACAGGCCATGAATGTTATCAACGATTGTAGCCGATGCAACATTGTTAGTGGTGCTGTAGGCAACCTGGTAAATAGTGCTGTCGGCATGGGTCTCGTCGTTCCAAGTGATGTGCATCGAACCTGGACGGACATTGCTGTAAGCAGTACCAAACACACGGTGGCATGATGTACCTTCACGCAACTCTATGTCGTCAAGATATACATCAACTGCACCGTTAAGGCTGGTGGCACTAATTACAACGTGCAATTCCTCACCTGCAGCGGGTATGCTGTCAAGGTAGAAGTAAATATCGTTGTCAACTGCACCTGTTGTCGGGGTGTAGGTTTTAAGCACGCGGTAGGTCGAAGCGTCGTTTATGTCGCTCATCACACCGAGGTTGATACGAGCTTGAGTGCTTGAGATATAAGCGTGAATATTGCCATAGAGGAAACCACTTGTTGGCATGTGGAAAGCGGGCGAAACAATGCGAGCCTCAATGCCAGTACCCGCCAGGGGCAAGTACATCGAGTAGCTACCACTGTGAGCATAGGTGCTGTTGTTTGCAATGCTGTAGCTGCTTCCCATCTGCAACGTCCAGCAGTTGGGCGTCATAGTGGTGGGGCTACCGACAAACTGCTCGTCAAAGTTCTCGACCATGGGCAGAGTGTAGGTTTGACAGGGGGTCTCAATGGCCGGACCGTCAACCCATGGCATCGCTGTGCCACCGCACATCTTACGCACCCAAGTGCGATAGCGCATACCTGGATAGAGGCCAGAGAGGTTAACACTGGTGGTGCGAACACTGTCAATGAGGTGCGAAATGGTAGCGGCATCGCGCAAGTGGTTCAAGCTGTAGGCCACCTGATAGTAGGTGTCGGCACTGGCGCTGTTGTCCACCCAGTTCACAGTCATCGAGGTGGGGGTTACGTTGTCGTAGGTGATGTCGGTAGCCGGACGGCAAGCGGTAGCCACTTCAATCTCCACATCGTCAACATAGCAGTACACATACGAATTCACGTACACCAACTGGAATGCTGCATAGATGGGTTGTCCCACCAAACTCTCGCTACCATAGTAGAAGTACATCTCTTCTTTCTCTTGCACCGTCATAGGCATATAGGTGGTAAGAGGTTGGAAAGTGGCAATGTTGTTGGGATCGGTCATTATACCAAAGCGCAGTTCGGCACCGGTATTGGTGGTGTAACGCACTTTCAGTTTACCCATAACACCCTCGGCAGGCAGCAAGAAAGGCTTGGTGCGGATGGTGAACGACTGGTTGGTCGTTACATAGCAGTAGAGGGCATTCGAGCCCGAATATGCATAGGTAGAATTGGCATAAATGTAAGGATATGTGCTGGTAGTTGTGGAATACTCTGGCACATCCCAGCAGCGAGGCACGTTGCCACGCACAGCGCTGGAGGTGTAGCTATCAAAGTTCTCACGGATGGGGAGTTCATAGTAGGGATCGCACCTTACAAAGTGCGTGCCACCACTGACCCATGGCAGGACATCGCCACCACAGTGGTTGCGCACCCACACATAGTAGGTACCACCAGCCTCCAAGCCACGCAGTTGCAGCGAGTCGGCTGTGATGCCTTCCACAACGGTAGCAGAAGCAATATCGCCAGAAAGACTGTAGGCCACGTCAAAGGTCGAACCGAGGCCACCAACGGTCTCTGTCCAACGCACCGTAAAGCCACCAGAGGTATCGTTGTTCATAATAACGGTGGCCACCGGACGGCAACTGCCAGCGGCTTTCACCTGTATGTTGTCAATACCGACATACGTGGTGCCGTTGGTGTACTGCAAACGATAGGCGGGATAAACCACCTGACCAACAACGCTGGCGTTGTCAAGCCAGTAGTACATCTGCTGTGTCGTAGCGGATGTTGTAATACTTTGCATTGACACAAACGAGTTTTGGTTGGTCGGGTCGGTCATGTAACCCAGCATCAGGGTAGCATAAGTGTTGTTAGCTTTTGCCTGCATTGTTACATATATACCGTCGTTGGGCACTTTCACCGGAGGCATAGCAATCAAATAGGGGCTTGCCGAATTGGTGTAGTGGTACAGATAGTACGACCCATCGGGAGCATACGTAGCAGTGGTATAGGCGTAGGGATAGGTGCTATACTGCAACACCGGGGTCCAACGGCGATACATGGCAAACGGATTGGTGGTCCATGGGCTGATGGAGCCCGTACGGGCCGTGTTGAAGTCGAAAGTGTAGGGCAGATTCTCCAACCCATTCATATTCTCGCGAATTTCAAGGTCTTCGAAACTGTAGTAACACGTACTCGTTGTATTCTGGAAGCGTATTGCAATGTAGATAGTGTCGCCCACCAACGAGTCGGTGGTGCGCATAATCATGTCTTTATACTCCGATGCAACGGTGGGGGTAAAGGTAGTCACAGGACGGAATGAGCCCTCATCGCTCAAGTCGGTCATGTAGCCCAACTGCACGCGACCGTTGACGGTGCTGAGACGAGCTTTCAAATAGACCTCAATACCAGCCTGTGGCACCACAAAAGCGGGCGATGCCATCAAGCCATACTGATTGGCATTGGCACAGTAACTGTAGAGGTAGTTAATATCGGCACCCGAATGCATAGCATAGGTCGTGGTGTTGTACACATACGGGCTACGATAAGTTTGGTTATATCCGTGCACCATGGTCATCCCTGCAGGTTGCACGTAATCTGTTGTAGTATAATTATTGAAATCTTCATAAAAAGGCAGTTGTTGCACACTCACCTCTCTTGCCCAGAAGTCGTCAACACCATAGTAACAGGTACTGGTGGCGTTTTGCAACTTGATGGTGGGATAAATGGTGTCGCCTATCAGACTGTCTTTCAGTATCATCACCATTTCCTTAACATCACCAGCCACAGCGGGCGTGAAGGTGGATACTGGCACAAAGGTGCTCTCATCGGTAACATCGGTCATGTAACCCAGGTAGGCACGACCGTTAACGGTGCTGGCACTCACTTTCATGTGCACTTCCAAACCGTTGGTGGGCACCACAAAGGCCGGAGATGCTGCCATGGTGTAAACCGTGGCGTTGGCGCAGTAAGTGTACAAGTAGTTCACCTCCGTGCCACGGTGCAGGCTATAGGTCGTAGTAGCATAGACGTACGGATAGTTACCATTGGCATGCACTTTTGTCCAGCAATCGGGGAACGAAGTTGTGCCAGTGGTGTAGCGGTTGAAGTTCTCGCTGTAGGGCAATGCTTGATACGCAGCGCACAACGTAAAGAAAGACACAGTAGCAGGTGAGTTGGTCATTGTCGTAGAGAACTCCGATGTGTCGCAAATGGTATACACAGCGGCCTCATACGTAGTTCCACCATTCAGACCTGTTAGCTGCAGACTGTTGTCACTCACAGTCGTGTCAATCGTACCGCACACAACGCGGTATCTCGACAATGTTCCGACATGATTCCACCACAACAAAGCACTATCTGTGGTGACATTGGAAACTGTGAGGTTACCCACGTTCTGACAACGTGAGGGATCGTACATAATTGAATAATAGCGATTGGCTTCGGGCCACACGCCAGAGGCGTTAGAGGTGCTCGAGCCAGCCGACATCCAAGTGTGTGTGTGCGTGCTTGTGTTAATCAGCACATAGTCAGAATTACCATTATAGGATATACCCGTTTGGTATGTAACCGAGGGGGCTGTGGTAGGACGTGGACCGTAGACGATGGTCACGCCGTGGTTGCTCTTGCGCAGCTGAAACTGCACACGATAGAGCATGCTACGTGTGCCGCTGCTGTACGTACCGTTGCAATACTCGATAACAAACAAGGTATCGGTAGCGTCTGCAAACATTTGGTACCAGCATCCTTGACCAATGGCTGTGTCGAAATAACCATCACATCCCAATGCATCGATAATAGCCAGCCTTGCACCCGACAACGAGTTGAACGGGCTGCTGTACGAGCCATGCTCTGGGGTAATGGTTGCGTCACCAAGGCCAATGTAACCGTTGGTGGTAGCATACCAATGGGTGAACTCACGAGTGCCCAAAGGCATCGTGAAACCCAAAGGCATCAACGTGCTGTGAGCATCATCGCCATTCAACGCCACTCTTACAGGGGCTGTCAGCGTAATCCAGCGCGAGGCATCAACTCCTGTCTCGAAGTCATAACTCCCACTGAACGTTTGCGCCTTCACCCCATGCCATCCTGGCAGCGCCAACGCCACCACGAAAGCAAGCATAAGATAAAGCTTTTTCATAACGTTTGTTTTGGTTTGATAAAAAGTGAATTAAACAATATATTATTCTTCCGAGCGGACAAAATTACCAACAATCATTCAAAAAAACAAATAAAATCCGCATCCAACACCTAATCCATTGAAAAAGAAAACCCTTAATGGGGGGGGGGGTAGCATATCGCACCTCATACCTAACGGCATACGACATCAGAAAATGCACAAAATGCAACTCTGCCCCCTGCGCAAATACCTCCCCTCCTCGGGAGGGGTCAGGGAGAGGGGTCTACTCGCCTGTTCAACTCCTCCCCTCCTGGGAGGGGCCAGGGGTGGGTCTCTCGCCTGTTCAACTCTTCCCCTCCTGGGAGGGGCCGGGGGGTGGGTCTACTCTCGCCGACATCACCGCATCTCTTCTACCCCACCTTTATCCCCTCCCAGGAGGGGAAGATGGCACATCACAAGCATCTACCAAATTTTCACTGTCCCTCTCATTCTCCTCCCCTCCTCGGAGGGGTCGGGGTGGGTCTCTCGCCGAACATTTATGGCGTGAAAATACGCTCCATACCAAAAGCTGGTCGGCATAGGCGCTCGGGCATATCAACACCGAGGCTAAAGAATATACGTTGGGCTTCAACTATGGGATTACGTATCACAGCCGCATCATCCAACCGAACAACTCTCAACCCAATGGCTTGCATCTGCGAATCGCGCCGACGGTCGTCGGCTGCGTCCTCGGCCGATTGATGCGTAAAACCGTCAACCTCAACCACACAGAGCAACTCATGACAGTAGAAATCGGCAATATAGTTTAGAATTGGCTTCTGACGTGTAAATCTGTAACCCGTAAGAAGATTCTTTAGCAATTGCCAAAGGTATATTTCGGCTCGTGTGCTGTGAGTTCGTAGATTGCGAGCAAGGGGCACCAGTTCCTTATGATAGGGAGGATAATTATTGCCAAACGTTAAGCCGTCAACTGACAATCCCGCAGCGATTAAAGTATCCTTATCGAAAGTCATCATGGCGATGTAAACGCACTGACAAACAATATATTGCTCATCTAACAAATTCTTTCCTTTTTTACCCCACCCCTTAGTCCCCTCCCAGGAGGGGAAGTTGATACACCACAACCATCTACCATCTTCTTCGCTGTCCCTCACAAACTCCTCCCCTCCTGGGAGGGGCCGGGGTGGGTCATTTCGCTGACATCATCGCCCCACTTCTACCCCACCCCTTTATCCCCTCCCAGGAGGGGAAGATAATACACCACAAGCATCTACCTTTTTCTTCACGGTCCCTCTCATTCTCCTCCCCTCCTGGGAGGGGTCGGGGGTGGGTCATTTCGCCGACATCACCGCATCTCTTCTACCCCACCCCTTTATCCCCTCCCAGGAGGGGAAGATGGTACACCACAAGCATCTACCTTTTTCTTCACAGCCCCTCTCATTCTCCTCCCCTCTCAAGAGGGGAGGAGAAGGGAGAAAGTTTTTTCCCGTTTTGGATGAAAAAAATGCTACTTTTGCGTTCAAATCGTATCAAAACAAAGTCAAATCATAAATCATTGCAACAATGGAAATAATATCCGAGCGTATTCGTAACATGGCCGAGAGCGAGACCCTGGCCATGACCGCCAAAGCACGCGAGCTGAAAG
Source organism: Bacteroidales bacterium (assembly GCA_017480185.1). Taxonomy (GTDB): domain Bacteria; phylum Bacteroidota; class Bacteroidia; order Bacteroidales; family P3; genus Colimorpha. The sequence goes on along the minus strand of JAFVBC010000023.1, from coordinate 1,574 downwards.
CCGCCGGACGCGACATTATCAGCCTCTCTATCGGCGAGCCCGACTTCAACACCCCCGAGACAATAAAAGAGGCTGCCAAGCAAGCCATCGACGACAACTTCACCCACTATCCCCCCGTGCCAGGCTATGCCGACCTGCGCGAAGCGGTGTGTACAAAACTGAAACGCGACAACAATCTGGACTACCGTCCGGAGCAAATCGTGGTCTCGACCGGAGCCAAGCAGAGCATCTACCAACTGGTGCAATGCCTTATCAACCCCGGCGACGAGGTGGTAATCCCCACTCCCTTCTGGGTGTCGTATAAAGAAATTGTGCGTGTGGCCGGTGGCAAATGCGTGTATGTTCAAACCCAACTGGAGAACGACTTCAAAGTAACTCCAGCCCAGTTGGAGGCCGCTATCACCCCTCGCACCAAACTAATCATGTTCTCGTCGCCCAGCAACCCAACGGGTATGCTCTACAGCAAAGAAGAACTGCGCGGCATAGCCGACGTGGTGGCACGCCACGAAGGCCTCTTTGTGATGGCCGACGAGATATACGAACACATCAACTTCGTGGGTCGACACGAGAGTCTGGCACAATTTGCCGATGTCAAAGAGCGCGTCATCACAGTCAACGGTGTGGCCAAAGGCTTTGCCATGACGGGTTGGCGCATTGGCTACATTGCCGCACCACTCGAAATAGCCAAGGCTTGCAACAAGCTGCAGGGTCAGGTTACCAGTGCCACATGCTCCATTGCCCAAAAAGCAGCCGCCAAAGCCATGCTGCTTGACCCGTCGACCGACCCCGACATCAACCGCATGCGCGAGATTTTCCGCCAGCGTCGCGACATAGTCTACGATCTGCTGCGAGCCATCCCCGACGTGCAAGTAGCTCTACCCCAAGGAGCTTTCTACTTCTTCCCCGACGTGAGCCGCTACTACGGCCGCTCCTTTGAAGGCAACACCATAGCCAACTCGACCGACATGGCCTTCTACCTGCTCAACCAGGCAGGTGTAGCCACCGTGATGGGATCGGCCTTTGGCGACGACCGTTGCATCCGTTTGAGTTACGCCACCAGCGAAGAGTTGCTACGCGAAGCCCTACGTCGCATAGCCGATGCTTTGGCCAAACTGAAATAATAATCGGACATTGCGTTATGAGGGGCGGCGCAACGCGCCGCCCCTCATATTTTTTTTGCTGCCACAAAAAGGGCACAACCAAGGGGCAAGTAGGTTCGTTCTTCAGTTGTTCTTCAGTCAATGACTGATGAACAACTGAAGAACGACTGAAGAACGGCCGAAGTTGATCCTTACATGATGCCTCTCTGAGGTGTTCTCTTTGCTCTTCTACAGGCACTTTTCACCCCACCCCTTTATCCCCTCTCAGGAGGGGAAGATGGTACACCAAAAGCACCCTCCATTCTTCGCTGTCCCTCACAAACTCCTCCCCTCCTCGGGAGGAGTCGGGGGTGGGTCTACTCTCGACGACATCATCGCCTCACTTCTACCCCACCCCTTTATCCCCACCCAGGAGGGGAAGACGATACACCACCACTATCTACCATTTTCGCCACCCCTCACAAACTCATCCCC
>JAFVBC010000003.1 GCA_017480185.1 Bacteroidales bacterium | reverse complement strand
GACTGAAGAACAACTGAAGTACGGCCCTGCTTGAGCCCTATTTGATGTAAAGTTGATGACGTGTTGTCCTCGACCAACAGAATGCGAGTGGTTGTGTTGCTACGTGCTATAGGGCGTGGATTGTGCGACCAACTCCCTGTTCGCGGTGGTTCACGTTGACACAAATGTTGTATGTTTGCGCTAACCATTGCGCTGTCTGCTCAGCGCAGTACACCGAGCGGTGTTGCCCACCGGTGCAGCCAAAGGCCACCGACAGGTGCGAAAAACCGCGTTCGATATATTTCTCAACACTTTGCGATACAATTGCTTGCACGTGTTTAAGAAACTCCTCTACTGGGGGCTGCTGCGCAAGGTAGGAGATGACCGATGCGTCGAGTCCCGTGTAGGGTTTATACTGGTCTATTCGCCCAGGGTTGGGCAATGCTCGGCAGTCGAACACAAAGCCTCCACCATTGCCCGAAGGGTCGTCGGGCAGACCTTTTTTGTAACTGAAACTGGTTACGTCAACCACCAGCATCTGTGGCGCGATGGCCGACGTGGGCGTCCTACCCTCGGTTTGTGCCACAGCAAATCGCTCAACGGTCTGTGCCCACACGCTTTGCAGTTCGGGTAGGTGGATGGGCAGTGGGTGTTGCTCAACGAGGCGACGCAGATTGTTGGTGGCCAGTGGTATGCTTTTGATAAAGTAGTCTTTATGCTCGCACAGTCCACGAAATCCGTATGCTCCGAAGGCCTGCATGATGCGCAAGTAGACGTATGGCCAGAAGTGTGCAAGGAAGAGCGATGGGTCGGGGGTAAGCGAGGCATAGTGGCGCAGCAGGTCGAGCCGTATGGGCTCTGGAATGTCGCTCTTTGCACTGTATAGTAAGGAGGCCACGTCGTATTGTGCTGCTCCTCGGCGTGCCCCTTGAAAGTCGATGTAATAGGGCACGAGGCCATCGTCTTGTTCAATCAGCATGATGTTTCGCGACTGAAAATCGCGATACATAAAGCAGCTACAGTCGGCCTGTAGAAGAAGTGAGATGAAGGCTTCGAAATCGGCTTCGAGGCGAGCTTCGTCGAAACTGATGTGCGCAGGTTTGAGAAATGAATATTTGTAGTAGTTAAGATCCCACAGCATTGCTTGACGGTCGAAGTCGGCACTGGGATAGCCTACGCTGAAATTGGCCGTGGGTGCCGACAAATGAATGCGCCGTAGGTCGGCAAGCACCCGTCGGTAAAGTGTCATCATCTGTGTGTCGAATCCCCCACCCTGGCGGCGACGGGTGAATAGATGGGCATAGAGCGTGGTGTCGCCGAGGTCTTGTTGTAGGTAGGCAGTGCGGTCGGGGCTGATGGCATAGACCTGTGGCACGTTGATGCCGCTGTCGGTCAGGTGCGCAGCGTGGGCAAAGAAGGCCTCGTTTTCGCGCACGTCGTCGTTGATGGCTCCGATGCAGGAATTGCCGTTGGCTGTGAGTCGGGCATAGCGCCGGTTTGAACCGTTGGCACCCAGCGGCTGAATATCATCTGGTTGGCTGCCGTGCCATAGGTTGAAGAGCTGCAGCAGGCGCTCCATGCTATTCGGCTGTTTGTTCGGCCGAGGCTTCTTGCTGTTGGCGCACCTCGTCGAGCATACGGCAACGGCCAGTGAATTCGGCACCAGGCTCGATGCTGAGTTTGTTGATCAATATGTCGCCTTTGACACGTGCTGTGGCATGAAGTGAGAGCAACTCTTTGACCGATATGTTGCCATTGACGGAGCCAATGATGTTGGCGTTTTGGCAGAGTACGTTGCCATTGATCACTCCGCTATCGCCCACCACCAGTTTGCCGTTGAGCTGTATGTTTCCCTCAAGGGTGCCGTCGAATCGGAAGTCGCCACTGGCTGTGATGTCGCCCTTGATTACGGTTCCCGCGTTGATGATGTTGATTGTGCTGGTTTCCATTTCAATTGTTCTTGCCATTATTGTTGCGTTTTATTGTTTTTTGTCGTCTAAATAATATCGTTTGAAGAATGCAGAGTAGGCACTGATATTTTTACGGTTGTAGAATGTGGCATAGTTTTGGGTGGAGATAACAAAAACGGTGTAGTCGGCGCTATTATAACGGTGCAGCGGACTGGTGTCTTGGTGCAGATGATGGTAGTAGCGCATGGCATCGTCGACACCCAGAAATCGGTGAACGGTGAGCAGTTGAGTGCTGTCGGTAAAGAGCAGTGCGTTGACTTTGTAGCCGTTGTTGGAATAGTATGCGCTATTGAAGTCGGAGAGTTTGTATTGCAGCTCTGTTGCTTTGATGGTGCGGTCGTTGACGACAACCACCACATAGTGCTGCATTTTGTCGCGATAGCGATACATCTGTGCCTCGGGTGGCAGTGGCTCTTCCTCGTTGGTTTGGCTTATTTGCGCTATGGCTCGGGTGGTGGCGTTGTTGCGCAGGCGTTGCTCGTCGGCTTCGGTGATGGTGGTGTCGTCGACCGAAGATGTAGCCACCGAATCGATTTGTAGCAGAGCGAGTTGCAACTTGACTATGGGTACAATGCTGTCAGTGGCAGGAGCAACATCAATAATGTGCTCGAAGATGCTGCGAGCATCGGCTATCTGTTGTTTGGCTGTAAGTGCCATGCCTTTCCAATAAGCAAATTTGTACTGCATGGTGTTGCCAGGGAAAAGACTATCGGCACGGTTTGATAAGAGAATGGCCTCGCTGTATCTGTGGCGCGAAAAGGCATCATACACCTCTTCATAGACCTGCTCTATGCGGTGTTCGCGTTTGATAATCTCTTTGTAGTACTCGTTGTCGCGTATCAGATTGGCATAGTCGCTGTCGGGGAAACCCATCAACACCATGTCGCGATAGTAGTTGGCTTGTGGCGTATTGCCTTGACGGTCGAATATGCGATAGAGCATATAGAAAGCTTGCACCACCTCGTCGTGTTGAGTATAGTCGGTGGCAAGTCGAAGATAGCATTCAACGGCTTTGGGGGTGTTTTTAACTCCATCGTAGAAGAGGTAGGCTGCACTGAGTAGACTTTGGGCAGTAAGGCTGTCAATGGAGTCCATCTGATGCTGGGTTTGTGGCAAGTCTTTCAGATAATAGGCAATGTGATGAGGGTCGTTGGGGTTGCCTTGCAGGCTGTCCGCCGCTGTTGTGGGCTTTTTGTTGGTGGCCGAAGTGTCGTCGTCGGCTTCGGCATCTGCTTGTGGAATGTCCATAGAAAGCATAAGAGCAGAACTGCGGTGCGACATGAACCACATGTCGTCCAACTGTCGTGTCCCCCACCGTTGACGGAATCCCTCCATGCCTTTCTCCATTACGCTTTGGTTGTAGAAATACCAATCGCCCTTGAGTAGTCCGGGCAGGTCGGCCACAGATGGTATTTGAGCCTTGTTTGCTTGCTCGGCAGCTCGCTGCTCGCGCTGGTTGAGCGAGTCAATTTGTGCCATGATTAGTCGCATACGATCTTCGTTGCTCATGGCCGACACGGCAAGTAGACTGTCGCAACGTTCGTATACGCTTGTGTATTTTACCAATTCTACCAGCACATCGTGCCTGCGTTTTATAGTGCCATAGTCGGGTTCGGAGGCCGAAAGCAATGGCATGGCTGTGTCGTAGTAGATCTTCGCCTGTGGATAGTCTTCGTAAATGGAATAAAGAACATCAGCCAAACGCAATGCTGATTTGGCTTTTTGAGCATTGTTGCGACGCGACGTGGCTACGCTCAAACGATAGTTATCGCAGGCTTTCTTGGCGTCCTTCATGCCCATATACATCTCACCTTTAGCGAAATATATCTGGTCGCGATATTCGTCGTTCTTTTTGTCGTGCAAAAGATCGTCGAGCTGACGCTCCAATTTTTTTAGGTCGGAATGCTCAAGGTCGGCGCATGAGGCCTCGCCCAGTTTGGCATTGAATTCCATAACATATTCTGGAGCATGCCCAAGCACTTGATGGTAATATTTTGATGCAACGGTACGTTTACCAAGTTGCTGATAGATTTGTGCAAGGAGGAATGTAAGGCGTGCCTTGGTGTCGCGACTATTGGTGGCCGAGAGTGATAGGTGTATGTATTCAACTGCCTTTTTGTATTTGCCCTGTGGCACCGTCGCCTCTACCATGGCAAGATAGAGTTTGTCTTGTTGGCTGCGATAGAAACTACCGTTTTCGAGGTCGGTAACCAATTGATCGAGCAACGTCTCGGCCTCGGCATACCTTTTTTCTCCAATCATGCAACGCGCCATCAGCACAGCACCTTCGTTGGCAGCACGCGTTCCGGTAAATTGTGTAACGAGTATTTGACAGGTGTTGTTGGTAGATGCATAGTCCTGCTTGTAGAATGTGGCATAGGCTGTGAGCAGATAGCACTCTTTAATGTAGGGCACATATTCGGTGCCTTTTAGATAGATGCTGTGTTTTTGAATACCCTTGACTCCCTTTTCAATGGCGCGATCCATTTCGGGAAACACTGCTTGGGCTTTGTCAAGTGTCCCTAATCGCTCGACAGGTAGGAGGCGCGTATAGTCATCGGAGATTGATTGGTGCAACTTTTCTCGGCCTGCTTTTAGGCTTTCGTTACCATTCCACCAGATGTTATAATGACACGTGAGGTTGTGATATTGAATGTTTGTCCACTTTGCTTTCTCTGTTGAGCAAGAAAGCACCGTCAACGCGCATAGCAATATACCTACAAATGGCTTTATAAGCCTCACGATTGTTGGGTTTTAATTGATGTCAAACATTGAATCGAAAATGCATTATGTCCCCATCCTGTACCACGTAGTCTTTACCCTCAACAGCAATTTTACCAGCTTCGCGACATTTTGCTTCACTACCAAGACTGACGTAGTCCTCATATTTTATCACCTCGGCACGAATAAAACCACGCTCAAAATCGCTATGAATTATACCTGCTGTCTGTGGTGCCTTCATTCCTTTGCGGAAAGTCCATGCGCGACATTCCTTGGGCCCAGCTGTTAGAAAAGTTTGAAGATTTAGCAAACGATAGGCGGCTTTTATCAGCCGATTAACACCGCTCTCGCTCAATCCAATATCTTCGAGAAACATTTGTTTCTCCTCATAACTGTCAAGTTCGGCAATGTCGGCCTCAATGGCTGCACCCACCACCAGTACTTCGGCATGCTCGTCTTTTACAGCTTCCTTAACAGCCTCAACGTATTTATTGCCTGCAACTACTGACTTTTCGTCGACGTTGCACACATATAAAACCGGTTTGGATGTAAGCAGCATCAAGTCTTTAGCGACCTCGGCTTGTTGCTCATCTAATGCCACCGTACGTGCACTCCTACCATCAAGCAAAGCCGCCTTGTACATATCCATCACCTCCACCAGTTTCTTTGCTTTGGCATCTCCACCAGCCTTACTTTTCTTTACCTCTTTCTCGTATCGATTTTCGATTGTTTCAAGATCCTTAAACTGAAGTTCAATGTCAATGGTTTGTTTGTCGCGGACTGGATCAACGCTACCATCTACATGCGTTATATTATCATCATCGAAACACCGAAGAACATGTATAATTGCATCGCACGAGCGTATGTCGGCCAAAAACTTATTGCCCAGTCCCTCACCCTTTGAGGCACCACGCACAAGGCCAGCAATATCAACAATCTCTACCGTTGCTGGGACAACACTCGCTGGATGCTCTATTTCTACCAGTTTCGTTAGTCGCTCATCGGGCACTGTTATTACGCCTACATTGGGTTCAATTGTACAGAAAGGAAAGTTGGCTGCTTGAGCTTTGGCGTTGCTTAAACAGTTAAAAAGAGTGGATTTGCCGACGTTGGGCAAACCAACAATACCACATTGAAGGCTCATAGTTCAGTTTCAATTAAATATTGATTTCGCGTTGTGCTATTACGACATATAAGTTCTCCCAAAAATCCGGCCAAGAAAAGAATAAGACCCATTAGCACAAACAGCATTGACATATAAAACCACACTGAATTTGTTAGGGCTATGCGCCCCACGATGCGCAATATAACAACCACCAGTAGAGCAACCATACCAAAGAGTAGGCTCAAACTACCTATGGCACCGAAGAAGTGCATGGGCTGTTTCCCAAACTTTGACATGAACATAATGCTCATTAAATCAAGATAGCCATTGATGAAGCGATTCATGCCAAATTTGGTAACACCAAATTCTCTTTTACGATGTTGCACTACTTTCTCGCCTATCTTGCTAAAGCCTGCCCACTTTGCTATAACGGGTATGTATCGGTGCATTTCACCATAAACCTCAATGCTCTTCACCACATCTCGCCTGTAGGCTTTTAATCCACAGTTAAAATCGTGCAGTTTTATACCACTCATTTTACGGGTTGTCCAGTTAAAAAACTTTGAGGGTATGTTTTTGGCTATTTTTGAGTCATAACGTTTCTTCTTCCATCCACTTACAAGATCGTAGTGCTCTTCAACAATCATTCGATACAACTCTGGCACTTCATCGGGGCTATCTTGAAGGTCGGCATCCATTGTTATAACCACATCACCTTGTGCAGCCGCAAAACCAACATTCAAAGCTGCTGATTTACCATAGTTTCTTCTAAACTTGATGCCTCGGTAAGCTGGGTTTTTGCTGTGCAACTCTTCTATTATTTCCCAAGAGTTGTCCTTACTTCCATCGTCGACCATAACGACTTCGTAACTGAAGTGATGTTCTTGCATCACTCGGTCTATCCACTCTGCCAAGTGAGGTAGCGACTCTGCCTCGGAATACAACGGCACAATAATCGATATTTGCATACGTATGAACTATTTTTTCTTTTCTGGTTTTTCGGTTTTTAGGAGTATAGAGAACACAAATGCGCCGAAACTGCCCAATAGGGCAGTTTCGATAACAGTGATGATGGCAACAAATAGAGTCCAATAATGTATGGGTGTATTGGTAACATCGACCTCATGTCCCATAAGGGTTGAAGCAAATGTCAATGACTGATCTTTGAAGCAAAGGCCATGAAGCACGAGCAACAAGCCATATCCAACAGCGGCAATACACGACGTTCCCATGCCAAAGAGCATCAATTCTTTCATTGAGACTTTACTTCCATCAAGCGACTTGCGATAACGAATCATCAATAAAAGTAGTGATAGTAACAACAGAGCATCGGGCAAGTAGCCCAGTGGACTTGTACACTCGTGCATTAACAGTTGTCGTATCAATATTTGTGCGATGAGTAACAATGCCACCACACATCCTGCTTGCAGGTAGGCGCGTCGGTAGTTGCCGTGTATGACAGATTGGTATCTTCGCATCTCTTATTTAACGTCAACGCACGTTTGCCTCCAGTGCACGGCGTATTCTTTCTTTCATTTCCAGCGTTCGTTTCTCAACAACTCCCTGTTTCTCTGGTTTATATAGGTCGCTGTATTTCACCTCGCCCAATGTTATCTTGGGACTGTCTATTGACCCTTTCACATCAACACCTATCTTTGCCAACAATGGGTGCTTCAATAGTTCGACGTGATAGCTGCATAAATTGTCGAGATTATGCTTACCCGATGCACAGATCCTGTAGTTTCCAACATTCAATAAGAATGGGTAAACTTCTATTTCTTTTCTAAAACAGGTCATCTCAACGTCAAGACTATCAATATGTATTTTGTTATCGTTCTCCTTCCAACTCTTCAACTGCATCAGTTTGGCAATATTAGAGATAGATTTGTTATCCATCACCACCAAGTTTTTGCCACTTATGGCAGCCGATCCAAGCAACGAACTCATCTTGGGTTCATATCGAGCGTTTAGGAATGTCTCGGCAGCGAGATGGAAGTTGGCAGCACCTTCAAATGCCGAAAGCATTGGCACCAGCGTATCAATTGAAGGAATCATGTCAATCAACTCATCAATCTGTATGTCGAGTAAATGGAAATCGATAGCAGTGAACAGGTTATTGGGTCTTGGCGACTCGTACACTGCTGTGAGTTGCATCGTGGCTGCTTTACACACAAATCCCATCTGCTCCAGAACGGCTTTACCATCGTTTATGGTCAGTGTACCAGCCACATCATTTAGGTCGTTACCAAATGCGATGCAACGTTTGATGTGTGTATTGAGCGCCACATTGACATTTTTAGGTACGAGGAATGGCGTTGCGTCGGCTGGAACATTATCCTCCTGGTTCATTTTTGCTATACTATCGGCATCCGATCCCATACCACTGAATAGGGTCATCAGTTGGTCGGCATCGGTGTACGACGAGGTGAAGTCCAAATGGCCAGTAAGCATTTGCTCACCACTCAACCAAGCTTCAGCATTTTCGATTGTGCCGTATAGAGAAAAGTCCGAGTGCCCAAACTTAACATTCACCTTATCAATATCCAGTTGCTTGGCATTATATGCTGTTGACAGTTGCGACAGGCGTACAGCATCGGGCATTGCGGGGGTATAGAGTACTGCACTGTGCATGTCAATAGTTGCTTCTGGATGGAATTTGCGCAGAATGTTGTTCTGCATGCTATCCATCTGCATTGCTCCCTTAACCGACATGGCTCCCAACGAGGCCATCAATTGTCCGACATTCACCTCCGATTCGTTTAGTGAAATATCAAACGAGGCTTGCAACTGTTTCTTCAGAGGGTTATTGACCGATAGCGAAATGTTCGGCGATTCCAAGTTGGCTCGTACCGAATCGTTAGTCATTACCACATTAAGCCTACTGGCCTCTATAGTTGCATCGGCCAACATACCCTTTGCATTCTTTGAGGGTAATGCTACATTTACCACCATGTGGGGCGTGGCTGCTTCTATGCTGTCGTACACAACATTGAGATCATCGAGTGCGAGTGTGCCATTCATCCGCATCTTCTCCAACTCCATATTTTGCAGTTGGCTCATAACAAACTGTGCAGTGGCGTTTATTGTAGCTCGGCCATTCATGTCAATTGGCAAGGTGTCGGGCAGTAGTGGGTCGATGTCGCGCAGTGGCAAACTGCCCTTGAGTGTTATGTTGGCTTTTATATCGTCCAACAACTGTGATGCAACACCTGTTACCGATAAACTTGTACCTCGAGTGCTAACGTTTAGTCGGTTCACCGTTACCCTATTATCACCTTGTGGCAAGAGGTCAAGATGAGCGTCAATATCAGCATTTATGTCGTTAAGGTTGTATGGCAACGCTTGTGGGTATGCAAACTTTCCTTTAGTCATACGCACACCAGCATCAACCACAGGCTTGTCGTTTTCCGAGACGTATCCCTTTGCCACAGCATCAAAACTCACATTCCCATCCACATTCATGCCAGCCAGGCTCTCAAGCAATCTTGCTGGTACAATGGCAAGAAGCGATTTTATGTTCCATTCATCGGTGGTGGCAACATGCGCGTCTACATACATTGGGGCGTTGCTGTCGGGCAGTACAATCGAACCTTGCAAGTTGATGGCATAACGATCTATAGACAGTCTCCCGTCAGTTGTGCCATATTCTCCTGCATTCAGCTTGATTATTAACGGAAGTTTTGCTTTAAGTACACTCTCTTTTGACGCTATCAACGTGGTGTTTGTAAGGGTGTCATTATCTATAAAAGCAAACAGTTTTCCCAATTCCATTTGTAGCATTGCTGTAGCACTATCGGCACTCCCCTCGCCTTTCAACTTCATGTTTAAGCCGTCAATCACTATGCTGTTTGCATTACCTGCGCTATCGGCCATGTTCAACGTCATCTCTTTACTATCCACACTCATGGCAACTTCGCCACACAGGTGTGCCACACTACCATCAACAACCACATTAAGCCCGTTGAGTGTTGCCTCCAAACCATCTTTCTCACTGGCATATATGGCCGATAAGTTCTTGATTTTTATTTGTTTTAAGTCTACCGTATCGGGCAACACAAACGTGCTTTGAGTAGTGTCGGGGCTATCTGATGTGGGGAAAATATCAAAGTTTGTCGTTCCGTCAATATCGGTGTACAGTGCCACCTGTGTACCTTCAAGTATTAGTTTATGTACCTTTATGTTACCACCTTTAAGAAAGGCTTTTACATCTATACCAATAGTGAGGTTTTTTACTTGTGCAACGGTGTCGGTTGGGGCAAATGGTTGGGGATTGAGCAACACCACATCATCCACACGAAGTCCTGCATCGGGAAATGTGGAGAGCAACGTGAGATCGACATTACCAAACGATGCGTCGCACAACAGATAGTTGTCGGCCAGTTTATTTACCACTTTTGTGAGCTGTTTGGGAGTAAACACCACCCACATGGCAACAGCCACCACCAGCAGTACTACACCGAGTAGCGAACCTACGCTTATAAGGGCTATCTTCCAACCTTTTTTCATGACTGCGATGTTACTTTTTGTAGGATGTAGGTGTAATCGTAGTCAAGGTCACGCCATTTCATGGTTTTCGAGTCGATAGCCGTAATGGTATAGCTTTTAGGCACATATTGGTTGTTCATTCTACCCGTAAACACATGGGTTACCACATCCTCATCAAGACTCCATTTGAACGAGAAGTTGGTCTCAACTTCGCTTATATCATCGTCGGCATCCCATGTTGCGCCAGTACCATCACTATTGTAGCGCCAATATTCGTTGGTCGAACTCTTTTTCCACAATCCAACCAATTGATTGGTGCTGACGTTTATGTGTGTTTCCTCGGGCTTGCACGACACAAACATACACACCATGCATATTGCAATAAGGGCAAGTCTTGAGCTTGTATGGAGGTGTTTTTTCATGAATGGTAATGGTTCTATTTGGTATTGGCAATCCACACGTCGGGCAACTGTCTTCCCTTTCCATCGAAATCGAGGCCATAACCCACGATGAAATCGTCGGCTATCTCAAGCCCCACATAGTCGGGCTTGAATTGCTGGCGGAACATATTGGGTTTGAAAAAGAGTGTGCATACCTTTACGCTGCACGGTTCAAAGGTGCTCACCTGCTGTAGCATGTGAGCCATCGAAAGGCCACTGTCTATCACATCTTCCACAATCAGCACATGCCGTCCACGCATCTTCTCGCTAAATGGCATTTGGCACCCCACCTTACCGCTACTCTGCATTCCCTCGTAGGAGGTGTATTTCACAAAACTTATTTCGCACTCAGATTTCAGTTGCCGCACCAGATCGGCAGCAAAGACAAATGCCCCCGTCAGCACAGGACACACCATCAACGAGGTGTTGGCGTAATCACGGTCTATCTTTTGTGCCATACGGGCAACAGTGGCTTGCAGCTTGTCGTGGTCAATATAGGGCTTGAAATCTATGTTGTTTATCTTCATTTCTGTGATTAAAAGTGTTTTTATGTGTGGCAAGACAGCATGTGTTGCATTGTTATGGCGTAGGTCCATCAGAGTCCATCACCACGCGCAGACCCACATATTCCAACCTACCCGAGGGGACATACCAACTGCGGTCGTAGACGGTAACGGCTGGTGAGGTGCTGTTATAGTGCCCACCACGTATGATGCGACATTCGCCGTTGCGTGCCCCCCGAGGGGCAATCTGATGTTCGGCTGTGTAGGGTGCCATCCAGTCGGCGCACCACTCGGCCACATTGCCACTCATGTCGTAAAGTCCCAGTGTGTTTGGGCTCAGAAGCCCTACAATATGAGGGTGCCCTTTACTGTTGGCACAAAACCATGCGACTTGTCCCAACTGCGACCTGTCGGCACCCGAATAGGGTGTTGCAGCATGGTGCTGTCCGCCACGGGCGGCATATTCCCACTCGGCTTCAGTGGGTAGACGAAATCGTCGACCCGTGCGCATCGAAAGCAGCATAACAAACTCTTGTGCCTCGTCCCACGTACAACTCTCAACAGGCAAGCTGTCGGAACCACTGAATGCAGACGGTGGTTCGCCCATTAGTGCACGCCATTGACCGCGGGTTACCTCAAACCGCCCCATATAAAAGCCTTGTACCTCTACGCTGTGCTCGGGAGCGTTGGCTTCATAGGTGTCTTTCACCCCACGTGGGGCATTGTTGCACCCCATGGTGAACTGCCCTCCATCAACCCACACAAGGTCGATATTAACACTATCGGTGATGGCCACAGATAAAAACGGCATTGGCACTGTCTGTGCCGACAGTGCCAGCGATGCTGTACACAGCAGTGTGGTTATGAGACGGGCTTTCACTTCACATCGTCAGTGAGGTTTAATTCATGTGGTCGTCGCTCCAACGCTCGGGGTTTAAGCGCCAATTGGCCAACGATTGCATTGCCTCAGAACGGATAAATTCGTGTCGTTGCGCTACATCAATAAGAGTGTCGTAGTCGGTCAGCGTTACCAGTTCAACCCCTTCGGCGGCAAAGTTGTCGGCAGCTACCTGCAGACCATAGGTAAATATGGCTGCCATACCTTTCACGATGCATCCCTTGTCGCGCAGTGCTCGCACTGCGATGAGACTGCTTTTGCCTGTCGACACAAGGTCTTCTATCACCACTACCGATTGGCCTTCGCGTATCTCGCCTTCAATTTGGTTGGCCAGTCCATGGCTTTTCTGCTCCGAGCGCACATACACAAACGGCTTGCCAAATTCTTGCGCCACCAGTGCACCCTGGGCAATACCCCCAGTGGCAACACCAGCCACGACGTCGACATCGCCCCATGTCCCAGCAATGGCCTCGACAAAACCCTGGCGAATAAAGGTGCGAATTTCGGGATAAGAAAGCGTTACGCGATTGTCGCAATAGATGGGCGACTTGCGCCCCGATGCCCAAGTGAAAGGGTGCTCGTTGTTGAGCTTAACGGCTTTCACTGTCAATAGGTATTCTGCCGTCTTTGCGGCGTAGTCTTGGTTTATAATCATGATGCAAATTTACACCTTTTTTGTGCACCTCGACCCAACTTTTTTTCAACCACAACAAACAGTCCTCCGACACACCGCCCCAACGCACCGACCCGTAAAAAAGTGCAAAAAATGAGCAAATGGCTTAATGTACTCAAAATCAATGCTTTAACATGTTATTACCGAAGGTGTTGATAATTTGCTGATAATCAGTGGCATGTAGGGACCATCTCCTTATCAACTCCCTATCAACTCCTGACCATCGCCTACTCATGTCCTACCGTGGCAGGAGATGATATGGATCATGTGGGGCGAAGAGTGGGTGTTTGAGTGAATGGGTGCTATGTTTTGTGTCAATAGACATAATTTTTAGGGTTTCCAGGAAAAAATAGTTAACTTTGCAACGTTTTTCAAAATCTGTAACAACTTCAGTCCCCATTGACAATGGAATTAAAAGGAAAAATATCGCAAATAATTGGTGCTGTGGTCGACGTTACATTCCCCGACAATGCCGACCTGCCCGACATCTACACGGCCCTCTCTGTTGAACGTGCCGATGGCACTACAATAGTGCTTGAATGTCAGCAAGATATTGGTGAAAACACCATGCGTTGCATCGCTATGGACTCGACCGACGGTCTGCAGCGAGGCATGGAGGTGGTGTCGCGTGGCGAGAGCATCAGTATGCCTGTGGGCGAAGCTACAAATGGGCGCCTGTTTAATGTGATAGGGCAAACCATTGATGGCATGCCTGAACCCAACTGCGAGAAACGCTACAGCATACACCGAGAGCCTCCCAAATTTGAGCAGCTCTCCACCTCGCAGGAAATTCTCTACACTGGCATTAAGGTTATTGACCTGATTCAACCGTTCCTAAAAGGTGGTAAGATTGGCTTGTTTGGCGGTGCTGGAGTTGGCAAAACGGTGCTTATCCAAGAGCTGATAAACAATATTGCCAAGAAGTACAGTGGCATGTCGGTGTTCACTGGTGTGGGGGAGCGCACCCGCGAGGGCAACGACTTGCTGCGCGAGATGATAGAGGCTGGCGTTATAAAGTATGGCGATGCCTTTGTCAAAAGCATGGAAGAAGGCAGTTGGGACCTGTCGAAAATAGACACCGAGGCGTTGAAAGATTCGAAGTGCACTATGGTGTTTGGCCAGATGAACGAGACCCCCGGTGCTCGTGCTCGTGTGGCATTGGCTGGATTGACCCTTGCAGAGTACTATCGCGACGGAGACGAGAAGACAGGTGGCCGCGACATATTGCTCTTCATTGACAACATCTTCCGCTTCACTCAAGCAGGAAGCGAGGTGTCGGCACTGTTAGGGCGCATGCCCAGTGCAGTGGGTTATCAGCCCACATTGGCCACCGAAATGGGTTTGATGCAAGAACGCATCACCTCAACCAAGCGTGGCAGCATCACGTCGGTACAGGCTGTGTATGTACCTGCCGACGACCTGACCGACCCTGCTCCCGCCACTACCTTTGCCCACCTGGATGCTCAAACCGTGTTGAGCCGCAAAATATCCGAACTCGGTATCTACCCAGCCGTCGACCCGCTCGACTCTAACTCGCGCATCCTCTCGCCCGACATTGTGGGCGAGGAGCACTACAACACAGCCCAACGAGTGAAGCAAATGTTGCAACGCTACAACGAGTTACAAGACATCATCGCCATTTTGGGTATGGAGGAGCTTGGCGAACAAGACAAGCTGGTGGTGAGTAGGGCTCGTCGTGTGCAACGTTTCCTATCGCAGCCTTTCTTTGTGGCCGAGGCTTTTACCGGTTTGGAGGGGCGTTTTGTTAACATTGAAGACACAATCAAAGGCTTTAACACCATTCTTAATGGTAACGTTGACTATCTGCCCGAGCAGGCATTCCTCATGGTTGGCACCATTGAAGAGGCCATTGAGAAGGGTGAGAAGATACTTGCCGACACCAAATAAGTTCACCATCTGCACGCATCATGAAACTATCCATCATCAAGCCCGATGCTACGCTGTTTGACGGCGATGCCTCGTTGGTGCAATTGCCTGGTAGCAATGGCCTGTTTGAAATAATGGATCGCCATGCCCCACTTTTGGCCACCCTTACCAAAGGCTCAATACGTGTGGTCGCAGAAGGGGGCGAACAGCGATTTGAGATACGCGGAGGTGTGGCACAAGTGTGCGACAATATAGTGAACATTTTGGTGCAATAACGATGCCGCCATGTCGTTGCTCATAAATAACGCTCGGCTTGATGGTTCGTTGGTAGATATTGTCATCGAAGACGGTGTTTACAAAGCCATAGTTCCACATGGTGAAGCACTTGTCAACAAGCCCACCGTGGCACAAGTTATCGATGCTAAAGGCTTGGCAGTGTATCCTGCAATGGCCAATATGCACTCGCATGCACCAATGACCCTCTTTCGCGGATTGGGCGACGACCAGCCGCTGGACCGCTGGCTGAACGATTATGTGTGGCCGGCCGAACAGCAACTTACCGACGAGTTGGTATACCAGGGTACTTTATGTGCCTGTCGAGAGATGCTGTCTACTGGCACCTCTATGTTCAACGACATGTACTTCCGTCTGCCTGCCATGGCGCGTGCTGTAGAAGAGAGTGGCATACGGGCACGGCTTGGACTCACCCTGTTTGGCGATGCCCCAGAACTGGACGACCCCACCCTTATGGAACCCCTCGCCTACCCCACACAAAGGGTGAGTTATAGTTTGGCACCACATTCGATATACACCGTTACACCCAATGGGTTGCGCCGCGCCGCCGAGGCTTGCGAGCAATTGCATCTGCCCATGCACATACACATGAGTGAGACCCAGAAAGAGGTAGACGACTGTCTTTCACTGCATGGTTGCCGTCCGTGGGAGTTGCTTGACCGCTTGGGTATACTGGATCGATTGGGGTCTAACATCATAGCCGCCCACAGCTTGCATCTGTCGTCAAAGGAGATAGAGATGATAGGCGCGCACCATATAACAGTGGTGCATTGCCCCTGCTCCAACCTCAAGCTCGGCAGCGGTTACCGCTTCGCAATGCAGGAATTGATAGAGGCTGGTGCACAAGTGGCAATAGGAACCGACGGCAGTGCCAGTAGCAACAACCTGTGTATGCTGGAGGCTACCAAGATTGCTACATTGCTGCAAAAAGGCTGGCGTTCCGACCCAACGGCATGCCCAGCCGACCAAGCCCTCGCCCTTGCCACATGTGGCCACCGTATAGCTGTGGGCGAGGTGGCCGACCTTTTTCTTGTACGCCTTAACTCGGCTCCAGATACGCCCCTTGCAGCGCAGGACAGCGCGGTGTCCGACCTTGTATATGCCACACCTGGCACTGCCACTGCATTTACCATAGTTGGAGGGCATGTAGTATACCAAAGCCCCAATGCATGAAACGCATAGTCGCAATAGTCGCCATCCTGCTTGCAATGGTCAGTACAGTTGTGGGGCAGGAGTATATCACCCTGCATGGACTGGTGAGCGACAAGCAAAGCCGCCAGCCTGTGCCCTACACTGCCATACTGCTACAAGGCACCTCGACAGGCACTCAAGCCAACGATCGTGGCGAATTTGCCCTTAAAGTTTCATCGGTCGAAGGCACGGTAGTGTTTTCCGCCATGGGGTACAAAAAGGCCACCGTTAGTGTAAAGCAACTGCGCAAAAGTGGCATCGTGCGGCTCGAACCCCACCTCCTTCAATTGCAGGAGGTAACCATCAAGGACTATCGCACCCCTCAAGCCCTGATTGCCGAAGCAGTGCGACGGCTGCCAGACAACTACCACACCGACACCACTATTGGCACTTGGTTTGCGCGCGATTGGCGTATGCTCGACACCACTTTGTACCTATTCGACGAAAGCGTGGTAGACATGCTGCGCTTTGGCTACAACACCCACAGCAATAAACGCTACTACACCAATACCAACCGCAAGCGCGAGATGGACGACAACTACAAGGTGGTGCGTAAACATCGACTGCTCATCTACGATAGCATTCCCCTGCGCATGGCCAATGCCGACAGCGACAACGCGAGTAAGGAATTGCAATACAACGACAACTCGACATTCTACGACATACTTGCCACCCCCGATGCCAACTACCTAACCGCCCCACGCCTGGTGAAACGGCACAAATTCGACCCCATACAGGAGTACACCGACGACCAGGGCGTGGCCTACTACAAACTTAGCGCCACCAACAAGGATGGCGTTACACATTATGTGTGGCACATACGTAAGTCCGACCTTGCCATAGTGGAGCTGAGTGCCTATTCCGACAGCAGCACAAACAGCATACGCCCTCGCATGTGGTCGATAGTGCCGTGGTCCGCAGTGCACAACAATGGCGACCGCGCTGTATACCGCTATGCCGAACGCAACGGCAAAATGACCCTAGTATACTTTGCTGCGTATCAGGATGTAACCTACACCTCGCACCAGATGTATGGCCACGAACATGATGCACCTGTGCAGCACTATACCATTAGCAGGCAGTGGTTGCTTACCGACCTGCAGCAGGGCGACACTACCTTTTTGCTACACAACAAAGTGCAGAGCCACAAGCCTGTAGGTATGGATACCGCCTTTGGCCAAAGCACCTACGACGAAACCTACTGGGAGCAATACAACACCCTACCCCTTGATGCCAACATACAGACACGGCTTCAAAGGCAACTATCTGCCCAGTCCCCTGATAACAGCGATGTAAGCACCGTTGCAACCCCCATTACCAGTACAGCCAACCTTGACTCGATTACTACCCTGCGTGCGTCCACCCCCATGACTATGCCAAGCCTACCACGCTGGACTTTCTTCCGCTATGTCGGCATTGGCGGTGACCGCCTGTACTGTTCCGACGACAAAAGCCGTCGGGGCTTCTGTCAACAACTGGGCGTAGGCACCCGCCTGTACCTTGGTGGACGCTTCCACCTGCGTGCCGACCTGCAATATGCATGGCTCACCACCAAGACCAATGCGGGGCGATTTAGTACTCACAATCTTACACTTCCATTGAGCGTAGACTTCGACCTGTTACGCGAGGCACCCGATACACCGATGCGCATCTATATGAACGTAGGAGTGTGGGGACGCTACGCCCTCGTGGGTAGGTTGGACAACGACTGGCACACCCTGGGGCACGACTACGACCGCACTGATTACGGTTGGAGTTGGGGCTTGGGTATGGAGGTGAGCCGTAGCCTATTTATAGAATGGAACTCGTTTCGTAGTATCCACCCCCTCCCACTCGACAAGACAGCTCCACCAACACGTATGCACAATGGGGCATTCACCATTGGTATAAACTTCTAAACTTATACTCCTATTTCCAATATTCACCCCGTCATTCAATCATGAATTCTCGATATACACTGCTTGGCCTACTTCTGCTACTGGTCGCCTGCGGTAACCACAGCACCGAAGGCCTTCAGATATTTCGTTATAACGAGAGTGCGGGTATTACATCAACAGACCCAGCCTTTGCCAAAGACCAGGCTCACATTTGGGTATGCAGGCAGTTGTATAACGGATTGGTTCAACTTGATACGGCGCTGCGCGTGCAACCATGTATTGCCCACAGTTGGGATATTTCGGACGATGGAAAGCAATACACGTTCCATTTACGACAAGATGTGTGGTTCCACAAAAATGAATTGTTTTTGAATGCCGACTCAACACGGCCGGTTGTGGCTTCCGACTTCGTTTATAGCTTTAATCGCATTCTTGATCCTTCCGTAACATCGCCCGGCTCATGGATATTCTCTAACATTGCGCCTAACGGCTTTCGAGCCGAGAACGATAGTACATTTGTCATTACTCTTAAAGAGCCATTCCCCCCTTTCCTTGGTCAATTGGGGATGGTGTATTGTAGTGTGGTACCGCGTGAGGTTGTTGATCATTATGGCACTGACTATCGGTCTCATCCATGTGGTACAGGACCATTCAAATACCAGCTGTGGAAAGAGGGAGTGAAGTTGGTCTTGCGACGAAACGAGAACTATTTTGAAACCGACGAAACTGGGTTTCGCTTACCCTATTTGGATGCTGTGGCGATTACGTTCATCATTGATAGACAAACGGTATTTCTTGAATTCGTAAAAGGAAATTTGGATTTTATGAACTCGATAGATGCCGCATATAAAGACGAATTGCTTACCCACGACGGCCTGTTGCGAGAGAAGTATTCTGATAGGATAGATCTTACAACCATTCCTTATCTTAATACAGAATACCTCGGTTTTTTGATGGATGATACAATCACACCACTTCAAAGTCGATTACTGCGTCGTGCCATCAACTATGGTTTTGATCGAAAAAAAATGATGAAATACCTGCGTAATGGCATTGGTCGACCAGGCGAAAATGGGTTTGTACCCAGTGGGTTGCCGGGATTCGACAGTTGTAACTATGGTTACTCATACAACCCCACTAAGGCTATGCAGTTGCTTAAAGAAGCAGGCTTTGAGAATGGCAAAGGTCTACCATCAATCACGCTTCAAACCACGGCCAACTATCTTGATTTGTGCAAGTATATTCAGCAGCAGTTGGGGCTACTGAACATTCATGTGAAAATTGATGTAAATCCCCCTGCCTCTTTGCGTGAGCAGATGGCACAAGGTAAAAGCACATGGTTTAGGGGGTCATGGGTGGCCGACTATCCCGATGCCGAGAATTATTTATCATTGTTCTATTCTGTCAATCGTTCGCCGAAAGGCCCCAACTATACCCACTATTCCAATAAAGTATTTGATAGACTATTTGAGAATGCAAGGAAAGAAACTGACCCAGCAATTCGCGCCCAAATGTATCATAGCATGGATAGTCTTGTGATGCAGGATGCCCCTGTGGTAGTTTTGTATTACGATCAAATATTACATTTCACGCACAAGAACATATCTGGCTTGAGAACCGATGCGATGAATACACTTGACTTGCGACGAGTGCGAAAACAATAGAATAAACCTAATCATCTTCCAACCCTTTATCTGAGCAATGCTTAACTTTAGACCTCTGCAAATAAGCGACCGAGAAACTATCCAGGCTATAACACTAAATTCAGGACTGCGAAATTGTAACCTAACATTTACAAACCTTATTGGGTGGAGATTTATGTTCAACACCGAGTTTTGTATCAGTAATAACTGGTTGATACTACGATATAGACATCAAAAAAACTTGGCGTATATGATATGCTCTTCGTCTTTGCCAGATTTGTATTTGGTAAATCTGCTAAAAGATGATGCAAAAAGGTTTGGTTGTGAGGTAACTATTATGGGTGTGGACGATGATTATGCCACAACGCTAAAAGATATATTAGGTGATGCTGTTATGGTATCGGCACAAAGAAACAATTGCGATTATATTTATCTACGAAGTGATTTGCAGGCCTTGCATGGCAAAAACTTAAAAGCAAAGCGCAATCACGTTAATAAGTTTCTCTCGGAATACCCCAACTATATATACAAGCCCCTTTCTCCATCCCTCTTTAATGAATGTCTAATGTTGGAAAGGAAATGGCGTGATAGCTCCGAACATGAAAATCCAGCCTATGCCGATACCGTAGCTGCAGAGCAGCAGGTCATGGAGAATGTATTCAACAATTGGGATCATCTGGATGCACAGGGAGGTTGTATATTTGTTGATGACACCATGGTTGCATTTTCATATGGGGCACCAGTATCTAATGACACGTTTGATGTTTGTGTAGAAAAGGCGGATAGAGATGTAGATGGTGCTTTCAATATTATCAACCAACAACTTGTCATGCACCTGCCAGAGCAGTATGTCTATATAAATCGCGAGGAGGATATGGGGCTTACTGGTCTGCGTAAAGCCAAACTCTCTTACCATCCGCACCTGCTTCTACCTTATAACATTGTCTCTTTCCCTGTATGAAAGATATTTCTTTGCTTAGCATGACCCCTTCAGACGACGGATTGACCATCGACTGGATAACGAGGCAATATGGATTCAACAAAGAAGAGGTTGTATGGTGGGTGCACAATCTGCATTTTAACTGGCCATTAAGTGTAAAAGCTATAAAAGAAGATGGAAGTGTGGTTGGACTGCTAAATATGAGCGATTATAGAATTGAAGAGGAAACAGAGGCCATAATTGATAAGTCTCCACTATTGCTTGAAAAGCTAAACAAACTGACCTATACGGCTGTTTTCTCCTTTATTGTTTCGCAAGAATATCGGCACACCTCACTCAACTATGACATGATAATGTCGATCATGCCACAACTTCGACAATATGATTTTGTATTTATTCCAGTACTTCATCGTCTAAAAACCCATCAGTATTGGCAACGTTGGGGCGCGCGCGAGTTCTTCAGAGACGATGATTGCGTTTACTACATGTGGCCTTTTAGTGATGCTGCCAAGGATATTATAAAATAACGAGAGGGCGGCTAAATGGCCGCCCTCTCGTATATTCACTTACTGTTAGGTCTTGGCGTCGTTTTTGGCGATGTGGAAACTGGGGTAGCAATACTGCTACGCATATCTGTATCGGCCTGTATGTTCTTCATCCTATAGTAGTCCATGATACCAAGATTACCATTTCTGAATGCTTCGGCCATAGCCAAAGGCACTTCAGCTTCAGCCTCTATAACCTTGGCACGAGCCTCCTGGGCTTTCGCTTTCATTTCCTGTTCTTGCGCAACAGCCATAGCTCTACGCTCTTCGGCTTTGGCTTGTGCAATGTTTTTATCGGCGTTGGCTTGATCCATTTGCAGTTGTGCACCAATGTTTTTACCCACATCTATGTCTGCAATATCAATGGAAAGTATTTCAAAAGCCGTACCACTGTCAAGTCCCTTTGTTAGCACCAGTTTCGAAATACTATCTGGATTTTCAAGCACCTGTTTGTGATTAAGTGCCGAACCGATGGAAGTGACAATACCTTCACCAACACGAGCAAGTATCGTCTCCTCGCCTGCACCACCTACCAATTGTTTAATATTGGTACGAACGGTAACTCTTGCCTTTGCAATAAGCTGAATACCATCTTTTGCCACAGCAGCCACGGGTGGTGTATCTATCACCTTGGGGTTAACCGATGTTTGAACTGCTTTTAGCACATCACGTCCTGCAAGGTCGATAGCAGTGGCGGTTTTGAAATCCAAATTCATATTTGCCTTGTCGGCACTAATGAGGGCATTGACAACGGAACTAACATGTCCGCCAGCAAGATAGTGAGCCTCAAGGTCGTTTTGGTGTAATTGCAAGCCAGCCTTGGTTGCCGAAATCATATTGTTGACAATAACCGTTGGTGGCACTTTTCTAAAACGCATGAAGATAAGCTGCACTAAAGAAGTTCTAACTCCCGAGATAAGAGCTTGAAACCATATTCCAACAGGCACAAGCCACAGAAACAAGATCAGTGCTACTGCACAAATCATAACAATAATCAAGGTGTTTGACATAGTCTTAATTATTTATTTACTATTTGTTATTATTTTGTTATTATTTTGATTTTCAAATCTGTTGTCGGTTTTTTCTCTCACATCAACACGATATCCTTCAATATTTATTACCTCTATTTCGCAATCGTTGTCTATATATTTATTGACCGAATGTACCTCATAAGTGTTTCCATTTATCAGTGCTTTTCCTGTTGGTGCAAGCCTGCTTATGGTCACGCCTTGCATACCCACTTTCAAATCATTATCCACAGTATTCACCTTGCTACTCGATTCTTCATCCAAACTAAACTTACTCCACGTTTTCCTTCTCAAGAATAACAATAACAAAAGCATACATATCACAAACGCTCCAACAAGCACCCATGTACCAATCACATTTCCAAAAGTGTTGTAGGTTTGCCACACTCCAAATGCAATCATAGCAATGCCAATAGCTCCTGCAACTCCGCCTGGCAAAACCACTATTTCCAACGCCAAGAGCAACACGCCCAAGGCCAACACAATAACTAACAATGTCGTACTCATTTTATTTCCGAGGTTAACTGTTTATTAAGCAAGGCAGTATGCATGGGGAGCAACTTGTCGTACGTGCCATGTTGTACCACACAACTTCCGTGAAAATGAACCAGAAGTGCACTCTGTTCTGCTTGTTCTGCCGTATGCCTACAAATGTCTATTAAGGCCTTTATAACATAGTCGAAGGTATGCACATCATCGTTGTAAAGCACCAAACTGCAACCATTATCGTCGAGTACGGCTGCATCTTCGCTGGGAAGATCTTGGGTTTTATAGTGTTCCGTCATACTTCTTCTATCAATGCAATCGCTTGTGCACTAATACCCTCTTCTCTTCCCTCAAAGCCCAAGTGTTCGGTTGTTGTGGCTTTTACCGACACGTGAGACACACCAATGCCCAACGCCTCGGCTATATTCCCCCTCATTTGTTCTATGTATGGAGCCATTTTTGGTTGCTGTGCAACGATAGTACTATCCACATTCAACACCCTATATCCCCCCCTTGTCAGTATGCAAGCCACTTCTTTAAGCAATTTTACGCTTGCAATGCCTCTATATTGTTCGTCGTTATCGGGGAAATGTTTACCAATGTCGCCCAATGCAGCTGCGCCAAGCAGGGCGTCGCAGATGGCATGTAGCAGCACATCCGCATCACTATGACCAACAAGTCCTTTTGTGTGGGGCAGGCAAACTCCACCTATCCACAAAGGCAGCCCCGCTTCAAGCCTGTGCACGTCGTATCCTGTCCCAACTCTCATCATAAGGCAATTTTATTACATATTCAGAGCCAACGATATACGTATCGTATTCGATAATGGATTTGTAGAGATGGTAGTTGTGGGCAACAGGTACGAGAAGTCGAAGTTGATAGTGTTGTATTTTATGCCAAAACCAAATGTCAGATATTGTCTTCCACCTTTATTAGCATGTTCGTAAAAATAGCCAGCTCTGACGGCAAACGTTTCTGCATACCAATACTCTGCACCTGCAGACAATTGCACCTCCTGCAACTCCTCGGTTGTGCCCCCTGGGGCATCGGCAAACGACTGCAAAGCACCCTGAATTACACCAATGCGGTTATACTCTGACAGGTTGGAGGCGTATTTCGAGGGATAATTTGTGCCGTCCTTTGTGTATGGACGTGTCGGAACAAGCAGTTTGTTAGCATCGGCCATGACCGACACTTTATTGTATTCGTCAATCTTATTGGTATACCTTGCACCAATTCGCATATTTGATGGCAGAAACTCTTTGTCGTTGTCGTCGTCCGAGTAGGACAACTTTGCACCGAGGTTTGATATGAACGCACCAACGGCAAGTTCCTGTTTTGCATCAATTGGACGGGTGTAGTATAATCCAATGTCAGCAGCCAACGAGTTTGCAGCGTGTGTCTCTGTTGTACCTCCGTCGTCGGTTATATTTTGCCCGTTTGTGAGATCCGAACGCATATATCGTCCCGAAGCACCAATCGACATATTGTCCGACACCTTTATTGCATACGAGCCGTCAATAGCAAACTCGTTTGGATGCAGGGTTGTAACAGTGTTGCCTTCAATATCGGTCATCGATATGTCGCCCAGCGTAAAGTAGGTTAACGATGCAGCGGCCGTGGAATTGCGATTTATCCTATAGTAGCCAGCAAGATAGAGCAGATTCATATCGCCTGCTTTCAAGTTGCGCAGCCATGGGGTAAACGTCAAGCTAACACCCATTTTTTGATCAATAAAGGCAAATTTAGCATTGTTCCAATGCGCCGAATAGACATCTGGGGTCGAAGCTGCCCCCACATCGCCCATGCCCGACGATACTCCATCGGGTGCTACGAGCAGTATCGACATACCTGTTGAGATATAGTTCTTGTTAGTACCATTGCTTTGACCTATCCACGACGACTGAGCAACAACAGTCATTTGTAGCATAATCATAAGCGCAGGGGCCAGTAATCTTTTCATCCTTTTAGTTTCTGTTTGCATCTTAACGGGGTTCTTGAGGCTTTATTGTGCCACGCCCGATGGTTTCTATTTCACAATACATTTGGTGGTTTCCTGCAGCACATCGCCTTGCGTCGTGGTAATCATCATTCTTCCCAAGTAAATACCCGGGGGGACATTGCTTACATTCCACACCACCGGACCAACTACATATCGTCCTTCTACTACGTCAACATCTTGGTCGGCCACCATTTGTCCCCTACTGTTGTATATACTCAAACGTGCCGAGGCAATTCCTTCTGGGTGGTTGGTCTGACATACGAATGAGGTTTGGGTTGAAGCTGGATTGGGATAGCACATCATGTTTTCCACAATCGTGAGCGACGTGTCTTTCACCTCAAAGCATATTGTAGCCTTGCCCGATAGGTTGAATATATTCCATGCTTTTAGCGTTAGGGTGTGTGTGCCAGGTTCAAGTCGGTCAAGGGTGTAGTTTACCGTACCGCTGACAATACCATTATCTCCACTTTCAAAGAAATCGTTCAGCACCAGCATGGCATTGGGGTTACCATCTATTATGGCCGTTATGTCATGTCCCACACCACTTCCCACGGCATTTATGCCCACCGAGTCAGCAAGCAGTGCTACAAGTGTTGGCGTCGGCCCTACGATACCACCGTTACGGAAAGCAGTGTCGCCCAGAAACAGGCGCACCGTGGGGCGATTATCGCCATATTGTGCAGTCTCGTCAAGTCCTCCAAACAGCAGGTTGGAATACTGACCCGAGGCATCTTCTGTAGGGCTACCTGCATAGTGCGACAGTTTCCCCTCCTCGTATTGATAGGGCACATCGCGTGGCACTATAAACGAGTATTCAAATCTGCCTGCTTTTACCTCATGGCTACCTTTATATAGCACATTCTTTTGTTGCTGAAATCGCAGTTCGGTACCCGTGTTGTCGTTGGCCAACGTGGTGGTATACATCTTACGGTCGTAGGCCATAACATGCAGTCGGCCGTCAAAATCGTCAATCAACTGCCCTTCAGGGTTGTGAATTTCGCCAGTTACGGTTACCGTCGAAAGGGCTGTCGCGGTGTCTGCGACTGTGCTATCAACGGCGCGTCCATTGATATGTGTTACCACCACTCGGTTTTGCGGACGGCTCAACCGCAGGGCTGGATCGCCAAGCAGTTGTATGCTGGCCGACACATTGGTGTTTTGTTTAGCCTTCATCAAGGCTTCGCCGCAGGTCTCATTGCCCCCCAAAAGCATGGTGAGCAAATCGTTGTTAAAGCGGTGAATGTGTGGAATGGGACGAGCTGCACTGATAACGCCAACTGCCCCACCCTGAGCCAACAAGAATGCCTCTGCCCCACACCCTCCTGTTGGCAAATCGTAACGCCCAAATGTGCAGGTGCTTGTAACCAGCAATGGCAGGCGATCAGTGTTGGTATAGGCCGATATGTCGGCGAGGGTGATGTAACGTTCGGTGCCAATATAGGCTGTCGATCCATGACCAATATAGTTGAGCAGCAGGCAGCCATTGTTTATGCGTTTCCGCAATGCATTGTTTAGGTCGGGATAGTAGGAACCTATTGCCCCCGACCTTTGCTGATAGGCGTCGGCAAACAGTCGTTCAACGTTCAAGTCGGGATAGGCACGCAGCAAGTTCTGAGCCGTCTCTTCGGCCGAGTGGGCAAACGAGGTGTCGCCAGGATGCCCGGGGTCGGCATCGTCGGCCAACATAGCCACAGCGTTGCGCCAATCGCCTTTGGCCATAGGTTGTTGCAGGTCGGCACGCATCATGTAGCGTTCAATCTTGTCAATCATGTGTTCGGCTTCGGCCACATTGCGTGCAGGCAGTCGCCCCACCCCCATTTGTGGACGGCTACTGGCAGTAGAAAAGCTTACGATAGGGTCGTCGCTGCCATACGAGCCACCGTCGTCGTCCCACGAGCCGGCCGTCTCGTAGGTAACCACTGTGGGTAAATGATTGCCCAACAGATCGCGGTTGTCGAATGTGCCCTTACCCAACAGCAGCAGCCATCGGGGCGGTGCGTCGGTATAGCGGTCGGTCAGATGTCGTAAAAAAGCGCGTAGGGCAACGGGGTCGGGTTTGCCCGACGAGTATTCATTAAAGACCTCTCTATCGGTAACCACCAACGTGCTTAAGCCATCGGCAATTTCGTGCAGCGAAGCCAATCGCATTGCTTGTTGGCGAAACATGGGGTGGCACACCACCACATAGTCGGCTTGGGGCGCACCATGCAGGTTCTGATTGGCAATTGCCGTAACGCTGTCGGGCGCAAGTACTGCCGTGGGCAAAAAGGCCACGTATGTGCGTGCCATCGAGAGGGTGTCGGTCCACTGCATCGTCGAGCCTGTCATCGAGGTGTTCATCTGCCTCACTGCGGTGGCATCGGTTACGTCCCACACCAACACCTCTTGTCGAGCTTGTCGCAGTTGCATCGTTGCAATCTTACCCCTTGCAGGCTGACGCATCGTTAACTGTGCGCCACCTTGCATCGTGGCCTGCACCGATGCGTTGATTTCGATATAGTCAAGATAGCCCTCGGCCGAACTCTCGCCAGGCACATATTCCATTTGCACCGAGTAACTGCTATTGCCACCAGCCACACTTTCCAGCAGCGACGTGTAGACCACCTGCGGAGCAATGGTGCGTTGGAATTGCAATGCGCCACACGACACACGAAACTGTGCCGAGGCCGTTGAAAACGAAGCCATTGCCATGCGCATAAGCACGTCTGACTGTGCCACCGAAGGCAGCGACAGTGTGAACGTGCGTCGCGACAGCGAGGGGGTGAATTTCTCGCCCACCCAAGTCTGTCCCGTCTGCAACGGGTTGTACAAATCGTTGTTTATCTTGGCCACAGCCGTATAGGTGTCAATCAGCGTGTCGGCAGCCATGGGTGCTACCACCTGTTTTACACTCGTCGACGGCACACCTATGCCAACAAAACAATGGTTGGTTGTGGCATAACTGTGCACCTGATACGTCCATCGATTCAAGTCGTCGTCGCGTTGCCAACCACCTGCACCCTCGCCATAAAACAGCAGTTTGTCGCCAGCATCAAACACCCCATTACCATTGTTGTCAACCACCATGGCCGACATCGGAGGCACATCGGCCGTTGATAGCTGCTGATTGGCAGTAGACAATTGTCGACCTCCTGTGCCATACACCCCAATACTGTCTATACTTACGCCAGCAAGTTGAGGAATATCGGCCACACCAATCGAGTATACCCCCGCCATGCTTGTCGACACACGCCACCACCTGCCCTCGGCCAACACCGAACGCTCCTGCGCTGCACTCAACAAAGGCAGCACACACAGGGCAACTATTGCAATGCGACGAAACATGTTTCCTGCTTCTTTAGCCCTATTAACGAGCCTATCGTGCTTTTTATTGCGACACACCGTGTTTTAACATTCTTATCGCTAACTTTGCACAAATTTAGAGCTAAATAATTAGTCCATGTACAACGTCAAGATAACCGCTCTACGGCAAACCACCTATCCCGACCTTTCGGCGGCCTACGAACACCCGCAGCCTGTGCCATGTGAACTGACCGTGGGGCAAACGTGGGTGGCTGTTAGTGGGCAACGCCCCGAACATTTTTGCGATAGCGCTTGGCAGACGCTTTGTCCCTTTGTCGAGGCCTTGGCGCGTGGCGAAGGCGGTTTCTATGGCCAGTGGATGCTTAATTCCCACAGCGCCATGCTCTCTTGCAATGATGGATTTCGCCCAATGACCTTCCTAATTGAGCGTATCGACTGATTTTCAATCGCATCACTTTAGCATCGTTGATGTATCAACTTGGGGTCAAGTAAGGCCGTTCTTCAGTAGTTCTTCAGTCGTTCTTCAGTGATTAACTGTAGAACGACTGAAGAACTACTGAAGAACGGCCTTACTTGATACTTACTTGCCCCGCCCTATCCCCTTACAGAAGAGGGAGTAGTGCCAGAGGTCAGTTGCTGCTACTTGGCGTCTTACGAGCCGCAGGCGATTTCTCTGTCTTTTTCATGACAGGCTTATTGCTCACCACGCGAGTGTCGTAGCCAATCTTTTTCATGGCTTTTTGCAACTGCTCGGCCGTGTTTTTGTTGGCGTCGTAGGTGATGCTGACGGTCTGTGCCTCGATGCTGGTAACAATTTGCGACACTCCTTTCTCAAATCGCATGTTGTTTTTTATCTTGCTCTCGCAACTCTGGCAGTGCATTGCTGGCGAGGGGGTGAGCACGAGTACATAGTCTTGTTTTTGTCCACCCATGGCCATGACGAGCATGGCAAATACAAAAAGTATGTGTTTCATTTTTTACGGTTTTTGATTATTATTTTGCAAAGTTAAAACGAATTCCGACATATCCAACTATGCCGTGCACTGGTCCCCATACCATTGTGGGGTCGAATGTGGGCAGCCATGGGTTGGTGGCATCAACAACAAGGTTGGGTTGGATGTAGTTGGTAAGATTTTCGCCACCGACGTATACGGAAAAGTGTCTGAACTCGCGCGTCAGTTGTGCGTTTAGTTGTGCAAAAGCCGGGAAAGTGTCGTCCTCCCAAGATGGGCTACCATCGGCGGTTGGGTAGGCATCGGGCATGCGTCCACCACCGTTGATTTGCAGGGTTACGTCGACATGCCACAAGGCCATCATCGGCCGCCAAGCCAGAGTGAAGAGGGTTTTGTAGCGTGAGGTGAGTGGTTGGGGTAGCAAACGGTCGCCATAGGTGCAACGCACGTCGTTGAGACGATAGGCTATCGTTGTCTCAAGATTGTCGGTTATCTGCATCGATGCATCTATCTGCAACGTGTTTGAAAAAGAGCTACCATCAAGAGGTATGATGCTTATATTTAGAGGGTCGGAGTAGTAGTCGACAATGCTTTGACGAGTGAACCATGTGTGGTAGTACTCGGCGTTGATTTTAATTGTACGGTCGCCAATGGGAGCCAGCCACATGGCACTTGCACCTGCGTTCCAAGCCTCTTCACGCATGGTTAAAGCCGTGGGGATGAAACGAGCAGAGGCCAACAAGAAATGATTTTCGGCCAGTGAGTGAGCCGTCCGAGCTGCACGCCCAGCCGCCATACGGAGGGTAAAACGGTCGGTTAGCATCAACTTGACGTGTAGTCGAGGGGTGAAGAAGAAACCAAAGAGACTGCTGTTGTCGGCGCGCATCCCTGCCATAAGGGTAAGCACTGGCGATGGTTGGAAGGTGTATTGAGCATAGGCTCCGACGGTGTGTTCGCGACTATCTACCTCCTCGGGTAGTAGATTAAGGCTGTCGACGTTGTGCTCAAACGAGTAGCTTAATCCTGCCGAGAGTTGATGCTCTTCGGTGAATTCATGTTCAAATATCAGTTGTGAGTTTATATCGGCATTGTTGTTGAAGTACTTTTTATTACCAAACGTGCCGTCAAGATCGAAACGATGAGCCACCGCCATGAGGGCTATGTTCGAATTGTGTGCCCTATCGATGAGCAAGGCGTGTTTCATATATGCTTCGTGGCGACGAGCGTTGATGCCCAAGTTGAATGGGTTGGCAATGGCCATGTCCGACTGACCGCCAATGCGTTGCTCGTCGACAACGCCTACACCAGCATGCATGATGTAGCGTCCACGACGATATTTCCAGCGGTTCTGCACATGGTGTTGTGTTACGCCAGCAAGGTCTATCCAATCGTCGTGGTTGGCATCGTGGTGCATAAAGTCGTGCTCGGAGTGTAAAAGTAGTTCGGTGCTCAAAGCCTTGTTGATGTTTATGTTGGCCACAATGTTGCCTTCAACTTTTGCGCGACTATTGGCATAGAGGTTTACATCAATCGACGTTTCGCGGTCGGGCTTAATAAACTCTATGTCTATCTGTCCGGTGGTACTTTGGAAGCCGTTTTTGACAGATGCTGCACCTTTACTCACTTGAATGCTTTGCATCCACGCTCCAGGCACATAGCCCAACAGGTAGGGCTGCGAGGCACCACCCGACATCGGGAGCCCCTCGATGAGCATTTGGGCATACCGCCCACTGAGGCCAAGTAGCTTGATTTGTCGAGCGCCGACTGCAGCGTCGTCGTAGTTGACATCGACGCTGGGATTGGTTACAAAGCTCTCGCCCAAATTGCAACAAGCAGCTCGAAAAAGTTCGTCTTGACCAATAATTGAACCATTCTCGGCTCCACCCATGCGCTGCACTCCGCTGCTGCGTCGAGCCTGTATTGTTACATCGTGCAATTGACTGGTGCGCGACGTATCGGTCTGCTGTGCACTTAAAGGCATAACGATGGCCAGCAGAACAAATAAAAAAATGTTTTTCCTCATATTGTTGGTGATTTTGATTTGTGATTATGACTGTGGTAAACCACCATAATCAAACCCTCATCACCATTGACAATTGCCCCAACATGGGGGGCGAAGGTGCCAAGAAGTGTCCGTACACAACAGAAATAGGTTGGGCACCTGACGGAAATAAATAAAGAAAAGGTGTGGAAATGAATAGGTCTACCTCGGGGATATGTAGCGAGGTGGACTCTGATGCCAGATTGGCGTCAGACACTTTGCTTATAGACAGCTGCATGCAATCTGCCCCCGAGCAACAGCCGTCGGTGGGCAGATTGAGGCTTGTATGTCCCGTGCAGGCGCACCGCACAAGCCCTACCCCACCACAGCCAAACAAAAGTAGCATGGCTATGGGTAGAGATAGTGCGATGCGTCGGAATGAGAACATTGTCTTTATGCCATGTTGTGGAATACGTTGACTACGTCGTCGTCGTTTTCAAGCCGCTCCAAGAGCCCATTGACATCTTCTTGTTCGGCGGGCGACAATTCGCGCATTGTGAGAGGTATGCGCTCAAATTTGAAACTCTTAATCTCCAAGCCTTTGTCTTCGAGGAATTTGGAAATAGGACCATAGTTCTTGAAGTCGGCATAGATCATGATTTCGTCGTCGTCGCGAAACACTTCGTCGACATCGCAATCAATGAGCTCAAGTTCGAGTTCGTCCATGTCAATATCGTCGCGCCATGCCACAACAAAAGAGCACTTACGTTCGAATAGGAAGTCGTTCATACCCATCGTTCCCAATTCACCTTTGCCACGGACAAAAGCTGCTCTGAGGTTTGCCACGGTGCGTGTGGGGTTATCGGTGGCTGTTTCTACCACGATGGCTATACCATGAGGTCCTTTACCGTCGTACACCACCTCTTTATAGTCGCTTGTATCTTTAGAGATGGCGCGTTTGATGGCGCGCTCAACATTCTCTTTTGGCATCGACTCGTTCTTGGCATTCTGCATCAGCAGGCGAAGACGCAGGTTGCTGGCCGGGTCGGGGCCACCTGCCTTAACGGCCATTTCTATTTCTTTTCCGATACGAGTGAACGTGCGGGCCATATTGCCCCATCGCTTTAGCTTTCTGGCTTTGCGATATTCAAAAGCTCTTCCCATAGTTATTGTTTTTCTAATTGTTTGCGCAAATAGGCTGTGCAGTCTTCAAAGGTGGTGAAGGTGTGTTCTTCGGGTACCAAGGAAGGGATGACATTCATCTTGCGAAGCATGTAAAGTGGTTGTGGCTGGATAATTGTCATGAGCACTTGAGAGCCTCGCGATTGGATGTCCTTAATGGCCTCTTCCATTGCATACAAGCCACTCTGATCCATGAAACTGACCAAGCGCATGCGGATAATCACAATTTTGGCATTGTCGGGCACATCGTTCATCACCTCTTTGAATTTGTTGATTGTGCCGAAGAAGATTGGACCATTGAGACGCTGAATGTATATGCTGTGCGCTAATTGGTCGGGCATGCCATGCTCGTCCGACCACGGACTTTCTTTGTCGAAATTGGTCATTTCCTGACTGCTGTAGCCTCCCTCAACAAGATCGGATGCTCGTTTCATAAACAGCACACAGGCTATCACCATACCAATGCCTACGGCTGTGAGGAGGTCAACGAAAACGGTGAGTAAGAAGACCACCACGAGGACAAACGCATCGGCACGCGGAATCTTAAATAAATCTCGGAAGCCTTTGAAATCGATAATACCCCACCCTACTGTGATGAGGATACCAGCCAAGACAGAAAGTGGCACATATTTAACCAAGCCGCCCAAACCAAGCATGATTGCCAGTAAAAGGATGGCGTGCGTCATGCCGCTTAATTGTGTGCGTCCTCCGCTTTTAACATTAACCACGGTGCGCATTGTTGCACCAGCACCAGATATGCCTCCAAACAAACCTGCAAGAGCGTTTCCGATGCCCTGCCCAATGAGTTCACGATTGCTGTTATGTTTGGTCTTGGTTATGTTGTCAGCCACAACCGATGTGAGCAGGGTGTCAATGGATCCAAGTCCTGCAAGTGTTAACCCTGGCACGATGGCACCTACAATTAAACTACCCCAGTCGATGCCTTCCATTCCGACACCCTCTTTGGCAAAAAATGGGACGGGTAGCCCAGCGGGAATTGCTCCAATGCTGAGGTGTTGTGGAAGGGCGAATAGAAGAGAGACGAGTGTCATCACGATTAAAGCCACAAGGGTTGAGGGCACTTTACGTGTGATGTATGGGAAAAGGACAATGATGAGGATTGTGCCCACTCCGAGCAGAAGTGAAATGAGCGATATGCCCTCGGCGATGCGTTGGGGCAATTGGGTAACCATATCGACAACCAAAACTGGGGATTTGAGCCCAATCAAAGGATAGATTTGTTGTAAGATGATGATTACACCGATGCCGCTCATAAAGCCCGAAAGAACAGGATAAGGAATGTATCTTACATACTTACCTATTTTGATAATTCCAAATAAAACCTGAAAAATGCCGCAGAAGATGCCTGCAAGCGACATGCCGATTAGAACGGCCGAAAGACTTTGTTGTGATGCCCATATACCACTTATAAGACTTGCTGTGATAACCGTCATGGGACCTGTAGGGCCACTGATTTGGCTGTGTGTGCCACCAAAAAGGGCTGCAAAAAAGCCTAAAAGAGTTGCTCCGACAAGTCCGGCATAGGCTCCCAATTGCGATGCATTAGGATCATCTACGCCCCCAAATGCTTGTATTCCAAACGCAAGAGCTAACGGAAGGGCAACGATACCGGCAGTTATACCACCAAAAATATCGCCTTTGAGATTGTTTGTTTTTAGCATGAGTGTTTATTGAGTAATTAGTATAACGTCATTCTCCCCATAATTTGTATGACACCGATACGCAGAGCATGCCCAATCCAGCACCAGCAACCACATCACTGAACCAGTGACGATTGTTGTACATGCGCATAAACCCAATCGTGGCGGCTACTATATATCCCCCTACAGCAATCCAGGGATAGTCTGCACCATATTCACGACGCAGTATTTCTGCACCAGTAAAGGCGAACCAAGTGTGTCCAGAAGGGAAAGAGGTAAACCCATGCCCATTAGGACGTTGCACATGAAAACCATATTTTCCTGCTTCAAGAGCCGTCATGCCAATGAGAAAACTGGTACCCGACAGTAGGGAAAGGCGCTTTAACGAATGTTTTCCCTCGACGCCACATATGTTTAGCATAGCAGAAGTGGCTATAGGAATGAACTGTGCGTAGTCGTCAAATCGCAATTGGGAGTGGCCGTCTATTTGTAGAGCGTCTCGCATTTCTATGCTGCGTCTATGCAATTCAGGCTGCACGGAAAATAACGTACCCGATGCCAATAGTGTTGTACCCACAAGTGGTACCCATCGAGTGTGTATTGCTGATACAGACAAAGTGTCGGTTTGCCCAGTCGCAGATGTTGTAATTAAAGCAAGTATAATGATAAAAAAGAGAGGATGGTGTTTCATAAAACAAGTTTATGATTTATCAATTGAGGAACACAATTACACGTATCTATTTGAGCTGCAAACTCTATATCTTGTTCAAAACCAAGATTCATAAGTCGCCGTCCATGTTCTGATGCTTTGAGTGTATTAAGAATGTGTGTTTTCTTATCATGCCATAACGATACGGAGAGTTCTGCAGAATCATTGGATAAAATAAAATGATGTTGTGATAGAGCGTCTGAAATAGCCCCAGCAAATAGTGTATCCTCGATGCTGACTGTGTTTTGCCAGCCACTACAAAGTATTGCAACATCAGAATTAGCTTTAATCAATTCCTCTGTCAAGCAAGTAAAATTAGAAAATGCTCCAATTATGACACGTTCAAATAAGCTGGAAGATAAAGAGATGGCTTTTGTGCCGTTGGTGGTAGTATACGCAAGCCTTTCATCTCTCATGTCTTTGTGTCGGAAGAAACAGGGTGAATTACCATAATCGGCACCAGCAACGATCTTGCCACCACGCTCTGCAACTATTTTATAACCCCGTTTTGCATAAGACATTGCTGCATCGATGTTGCCTACAGGAACGACTTCCTTGCATCCCGATGCAAACGCAGCACATATAGCAGTGGTAGCGCGTAGAATATCAACAACTACAACGACCCATCCATCATTCTGAATATCTGTTGATAGGTGTATGGGCGATGGTATTACTCTAACTTTTTTATTGCTGCACAAAGCCATTTGTTTCCTCTCCCATTTGCAACATCTCAACGGTACCATCCTTGCGAATCATCATCTGAAAATAGTCGGGATGTGCCGTGGTATAAGGTTCTTTTTCACGAGAACGTGCTAACGCTCCACGAGGTATGTCGTTTAGCACATATTTATTCAAAGTCTCAACTAAACTGCATCTTATCGCGGTCTCAGTATCGCAATTTGCATTTTCTGCAAACTTGATGTCTTTCTTCAGTGGTATTGGTATACCCTTATAATTAGTGCTCAGCTGTTTCGCGCCCTTAACCCAAACATGCATAAGCTCCGTATTGTTGTGAGTAGAGCGCAATACATACTCCACATATATATTCCACTGATCGGAGGATTGACTCCAGTTGTGGATGGTTATAAGAAGAACTGCATCTATTCCCAAATTTCTATACTCTTCCATTGATGAATTGTGTAACTGCTTGGTGGTTTTGGGATGAGCAAGAGCGAACTGAGCCGAAGCCAATGCGCCAAGAGTATAGTAGCCATTAGTTATAATCGGTGAGAACGAAGATAAATACATGTGTTTTGCCGCAAGGTTTAGTGAGGCATTGTATATAGAGTCATCATCACCTCTCACTACCTTTCGTTGAGATAAATCACACACAGGGGCCACATATATAACTTCAGGCTTTTCCTTATACCAACTCTCGTAACGCGACACTTTTTTCTCTCCTTGGCATGAAATTATCAGCAGCGTAAGTGCGAAACATAGTCCATAACGTAATACAAACCTCTTCATATCTCTCACTTTGTTTTAGACTTCTGACGTTTCTCCGCCTTCTTTGCCTTTTGCGCCTGTTTTCTTGCTTTTTCTCTATCAATCTTCTCCTGCTTTCGAGCAGCCATTTTTGCTTTCTTTGCTGCAGCTATAGAGTCTGCTGTAGCAATCTTATGCCTACGAGCTTCTTCCTGTTGCTGCTCAAGCAATATTCTCTTTTCGGTTGCAGTTAGCCGTTTGACATAAGGCACTGAATCTTTAGGTGTCTGCAACATGACACGTTCTATGTCAGAACTATCTATTACCGCCGCGACACCCTCCACCCTATTATGTAACAGAACCGAATCAACAAACAGTGACCTTAGCTTTACTTCGGAAATAGTGTCACATGTTGTTGAAGATATTCCACTCGCATTATCTTGTTTTAGTGTTTCCTGTATGGCAGATATTATTGCTGCACTATATGGATACTTCTTTTTTTCCAACTCAAACATGCAAGTAGCCTCATCATATTTTCCAAGATAATACAAGCACACACCCAAATCTGCAAGCATTCCAGGGTGTAAGGTATCAACCTTATAAGCTTCCGTAATACTTTGATTATACTCCAATGCCAACTGCTGTAGGGTCGCATAGTCTTGCTTTGCTTGGAACAGCAATATAGAAGAACTATGTACCCCTCTATATTGTCCGCCACACGACAGCAAAGCAAAGCAGACAATGCAAAAGCACACCTTAACAAAGCCCCTATTCACCATTTGGCATAGTTAGTTGTTCTCAAAAACAAAATAGCAAGAGTCTATAAGCCGGGTTCTGTCGTGTTCTATCATCAATCTACTATTACTGTCGCCAGTAATCTCTATCAACCCACCCCCCGACAACGAGCGAGCCTGCTCTTTACTGTCGGTATATTTGGTCTTTCAGCCCATGAGGTTTACCATCAATAGTGTCTCCACTATTGTCGTGAGCTCTTACCTCGCGATTTCACCCTTACCCGAAGGCGGTATCTTTTCTGTGGCACTTTCTGTCATCAACGTGTTGCCATCATTGATGCCTTCCCGTTAGGAAGCATGGTGGCTCGTGCTGCCCGGACTTTCCTCTCGGCATCTCTGCCCAGCGATAGAACGGCTCTTGCTATTTCTTTTTGCAAAAATACAACTTTTATTTTTAACCCTGCCTAACAACTTATCTTATGACAGTAACAGTTCCCCGTTCACTATGATGCACTCCTTGGTTATCTCTGAAAGACATTGCCCACACGTATGTGCCTTGACCAACTGCTTGGCTGCCCGACGAGGCATTCCACACAAATTCAGGATCGGTGCTTTCATATACCAATCGCCCAGCGCGATTGAATATCATAATCTTAAAATTCGATACGTATTCCGTAAACTTCACACAAAACACCCTGTTTTTCTCATTCTCATCATTGGGTGCAATGGCATTAGGCACCCAGGCAATTGTACCAAAATCACGCCTTATTCGAGTGGTATCTGGTTCACTTTTTGGGTTGTTGATGGTATTCTGAGAAGTCCCATCTGCCGACTTATCCAAAGGTTTTTCTTCAGCCGTAACAACAATAGTCGCATTGTTGCTTGCATTTGTTTTCAAGGCACCCGTTTCTTGCGTTTCAGATGTTGTCAGGGTACTATTATCGTTGATGTCGTTTGCTACGCTTAAATCAACCATGTTGTCTGCCGTTTGTTTCTGCAGAGCAATGCTTTTCTCCGCGTCAACATGTTTCCGTCCTGAATGGTGAACTCTTGCCGTCTCTTGTTTCTGGGGCAATGCCTGAGGCTCCGCCAATATTTCAGTGGTGGTCGTCATTTCATGCCTGTTGGGGATAACAAGTGGTACATTGTCTTTTGAGAATACAATGGCGCACGCCACACCGCCCAATACCACAACAATACCAACAGCTATAACCACATTCCTCACCATCTGTCTGACGGCAAGTCTTTTTTCTATCTTTTCAAATACGCCATCCGTTGGTGTATACTCAAATTCTTTCAGGTTCATTGTCTATCTATTATTCAGCAGTTCTTTCAAATGCTTTTTTGCTCTACAAAGGTTCACCCTCACCGAAACATTGGAACAACGCATCATTTGTGCCACCTCGTCGTGGTTGTACCCTTCCACTTCGCACAGGTTAAACACCATCCTTTGAGTTGGGGGCAACTGTCCAATGGCCAATACAATATCTTCCATAGCAAATGGCGAGAAATCAACCGACACGGGCACATCTTCCACACCTTCAGCCACAACCACCATCTCTTTCTTTCTCAAGTATTGAACGCTGACATTGACCATTATTTGATAGGCCCACGGACGTATCTTCTCTGGGTCGCGCAGCGTAGCAATCTTTTCAAACACCTTAACAAACCCCTCCTGCAACAGGTCTTCTGCCACGACAACCGTACCAGCATATCGCAGGCAAACACCCATACACATAGGGGCCAGCATGTCGTACAACGCACGCTGAGCCTTGGATTCATGTCTAATACATGCATCTACCAATGCCCTGTACGTTTGTGTCCTATCAACACTCAATGTTTGGCTGTTCTCCATCGTTGTTCCGATGTAGTAAGACGCAGGGTGAAGCCTGTTTGTTACACCTCGGTTGTAGAAATCACAATTGCCCTACCGTCATCCACCCTAAAGCGCACTTCTCTTTGGCCTATCTGCATGGCATACACACGGTCATTATCTTTTTGATATTGTGGACGCGGGTCGGCTTGCAACACCTGAACAATTAAATCCAGTTCTTTGGGTGGTAGCACTTTGGCCACGGCTGTTGCATCTACCACAATCTCTGCTTTAGGCCTTTCCTGTGCGAAACCGCTGCGAGCATTTGGATAACTATCGGTATAGGTTACATAGGGTTTAATGTCAAGTATTGGCGTACCATTCACCATGTCGGCACCATCAACCAGCAGCACCTTACCTTTACCCTCAACAGGCACAATATCTATCAATCTTACCGCCGAAAGTCCTATGTTGTTTGGACGGAATGGGCTACGTGTGGCGAACACGCCCATACGTCTATTACCTCCCAGTCGAGGAGGCCTCACTGTGGGCGACCATGTCCCATCGTGCGCCGCAAGATGAAACTGCCACAACAACCAAATGTAGTCAAACTCTTCCAGCCCACGCAAAGCCTCACCATTGCGATACTCTGGTTCAAACACCACACAAGCCGTATAGTGAACAATGCCCGGCTGACGCGGAACCCCAAATTTTGTAACAAATGGGGTCTCTATATGGGCAATAACATTCATCTGTTAGCCCAAAACTGCTTAAAGTCTTCGTAGTTCTTTACAAGTAGATTTGGAGTGTCAAGGCCGTAGGGGCAGTGCTGCACGCAATGATTGCAATGCAAGCAGCCTTCTATCTTCTGCATTTTGTAAGCCCATTCTTGCGTCAGATAAACACTGTGAGGGGCACGACGCAAGAAAAGCGACATGCGGTTGCAATCTTCAATCTGTATGCCGGCCGGACAGGGCTGACAATAGCCACAGCCACGACAAAAGTCGCCACTCAATTCCTTGCGGTCGTGTTCAATGCGACGGAGCATTTCGTCGGTCAGTACGGGCGGATTGTCTTGGAATGACAACCACTCGTCAAGTTCGCTCTCACGCTGTATGCCCCAAATGGGAGCCACATGAGTGTACTGAGCAAGAAAGGCATAGGCCGTGGCGGCGTGATTTATCAGCCCACCGCTCAACCCTTTCATTGCAATAAACCCCATGTTGTGAGCAGCAGTGTCGGCCACTATTTGCTCGTCGGCTGCCGAGGCAAGATAACTGAAAGGGTATTGCAGCGTTTCGTATAGTCCACTCTCAATGGCCTCGTGTGCCACATGTTGGCGGTGGTTAGTTATCCCGACATGCAGCACTTTACCTTGTCTTACAGCCTCGGCCATAGCCTCATACAACCCGCTTTCATCTTCTGGTTTGGGGCAGAATGCAGGGTTGTGAAACTGGTAGAGGTCAACATAGTCGGTGCGCAGCAACCGCAAACTGGTGTGCAAATCGGCCCAAAAGCCATCGGCTGTGGCGGCACCCGTCTTGGTGCTTACAATCACCTCATGTCTCCTACCCTCAAGAGCATAGCCGAGTTTTTCCTCGCTGTCGGTATAAAAACGGGCGGTGTCGAAATAGTACATGCCGCCGTCAAGTGCACGACGCACCAAACGGGCGGCATCATTTTTCGAAATTCGTTGAATGGGTAAAGCTCCAAAACCGTTGCGTGGCACAATCAGCCCACTCCTACCCAAACACACGGTTTGCATACCACCAATAGCCTTGCTAATGGGAAAAGGACTTAAATAGAGTAGCGATAGCCCTTGCTGAGGGTTACAGAATTGCTCTCTCTGTACAAGTATGTAGTCGTTTCTCTACCAGCAGAATCTACCGAAACTTGAGTATAACGTATGATAATCTTTGTGGTGATGCTATTACCCGTCATGGGGATAAGCACATAGTTGAAAGATGCATTATCGGCTGTTGCTTTAATGAAGCCAGCTTCACCACCCGAACTACCAAGCGGAGATCCTGTACTATTGGTGTAGTAATCAAACTCCGTATAGTTGCTAACAGAGCGATCGACTGGATTGAAATCGCCTGTAGTTGGAATGTGACCATCCTCTACTTTGAAATAAACCTGAATATCGTTACGATACGTTGGCGAGAATGTCAGCATCGCGCAACTCGGCCACAACGTAAGCACATTTGTGCTGGTCGTAGACCCTAACACTAAACTTGCTTTTCCGTCTCTTTGAATAAATTGCAAATTACGAAATGTACGACTGGAATTAACCCAACTGCCACCACTCCCTGTATTGAACATACAATAATACAAACCACCAATTGCCGACACGGCACTGTTGGGTATTCCTACCCAAACATCAGTACCATCTCCGTCCAAGCTGCCGTCTCTTTGCAACGTGATTGTGCGGTTGTTCATCTTCACTTGATCGCCATCATCAAAATAGAATATCCTCTCACTGCCAAAATAAGCTTTTGAATCATCCGAATTCTTCATGCCACCCATACGCACTTCGAACTGGTCGTAATTTTCATCACCACACGATGCCAGCGTTGCCAACGACATGGCGGCTATAACAATCATTGCAATTCTTTTCATAACTATGCAATACTTATGAATATACAAAAAAAATTAGGGATTAACCGAGAGCACGAAGCTAATCACTATCGTGTCCAACCCCAACCCCAATCGTTGTGGCCTCCATCCTCGAAATAGGTTCCAACAAATTCATCTGCGCCTGGTGCATGTGGCGACCCATTCAAGTCGGGACGCAAGTCCATAATCTCAAACGCCGAATTTATTGAATTTGGCAAATCCTCAATCGAGGTGCTTGCAGCATAGCCAACTTCAGCCTTCAACTCAACCACCGTTAATGTCGGTGCATCGTACTTTTTCTTTCTATTTTCGCTCATAACAAGTCGTTTACTCCTCGTTCCCCATTTTTGCAGGGGGGGTAAAGAATTCATTATTAACAACTTATGACCATCGACAATCTTCCTACGTGTCGTTTGGTTTGGTTGCAAAGGTACAAACATTTTGGCATGGAGCAAATATTTTAATGTTTTTTATGTTTCCACTTTTCAACAGCAGCTATTTGATAATGTGGCGCAACCTATCGGGTTGCGCCACATCCGACACCCTACTGTCCCACCACTGCTGTCATAAAAGAGGTGGCATATTGAGCCAAAGCACCGGCCAAAGCAGATAGCACTGCAATAGCCACTTTAAGCCATTTCTGCAATCGAGAGGGGTTGATGTTGTTTCCATTTATAGCCATAGCGTTTGTTGTTTTAAGTGATGTTTGTTTTTCTTACTAATTTTGCTTGTGTTGATAACTGGGTAGGCGCGTCGTTGACGCGCCTACCACACTTGGGCAAATCAGGCAATGGTGCCCGATCCGAGGTAGGAACTGTGCGACACCAGGCCTCCGTTTTCTGCGCCACGTCCCACAGCAAAGCCATAGATGTGCACTTTCATGCCGCTCCAGTTGCTTGGCACACCAACTATGATGCGTTGGTCGGAGCGATGAGCAGGCACGCCAAGCATGCCTTGACCGGTTGATGGGGCATAGAGGAAGAGGTAAACATCGTCTATCTCTGTAGCCTTACCCATGTCGGTATTGCCCACAAAGGTGGCACCCACAGACAGACTTTCCTCAAACGAGGGGGCAGAAAACACCACCGACGGCAGATTTCCCTCGGCAACCACAATCTTCGAATAGTCAACCTCAGCCTCGCCAGGGGTGAAAGCCGACACAGCATTCCAGTTGCGACTGACAAAGCAGTTGGCAGGTGTGTTGCGTTGTTGACGTGCCAGGCGACTCATGCCCATATTCACGGCGGGCATAAAGCCACTCTGCAGTGCGCTTAATGCTCCAAAGCGGGTTCGCACCAACTGCTGCTTCTGCGTGTTGGCATCGGTGAAACTTTTTGATGCCGACCTCATAATAGCCTTTCCATGAACGAAGTAACCAATGACGGTTCCAACCTTGCCGATGTATCCATCGAGGATACCCTTATTAACTTTTGCCATAAAACTTGATGTTTGTTTTTGATTTTACTTTTGATTTGTTTGAACGTTGTGTCGTCGCGACCGACAAGAAGAATATACACGCCGACAGGCCAAGGGGCTTAAAAGTGTGCGATAAGTAAGCATTTGTATGCTTTTGTCAGCATTTGTCGGGGTCGGCCACTGCGATGTTGGCCCTGTCAAGTCGGCCATTTTCTTGCATCATGTTCGAGCGTACAAAGGCATCTATAGCCTCGCACTCAAAGTAGTAGCGTTTGCCCACACGGGCTCCATGCAGCACTCCCAGCGCCATCCACCGACGAAGCGTCTGACGCGAAATGCCAAGCAGACGGCACACATCGGTGGCATCCAGCCACTCAACAGGCTGTTTGCCTGGGCGTTCTACGGCCAACACCTTGGCATTGTGGGCGGCAGGCATGTGTTCAAACAGTGCAGCCACTTGAGCATCGGTGAGATGTTGCCCGCTGGCGTTGCGGGCTCGCCGTTCGCTGATAGAGAAATTGTTCACCAGTCCGTCGGGTGTCAAGTAAAACA
This sequence comes from Bacteroidales bacterium, assembly GCA_017480185.1. Lineage (GTDB taxonomy): Bacteria > Bacteroidota > Bacteroidia > Bacteroidales > P3 > Colimorpha. The sequence goes on along the minus strand of JAFVBC010000003.1, from coordinate 26,261 downwards.
CGTAGATAAGCGTGGGCTTGGGGTCGAGGTCGATGCCCAATTGGGCAAACAAATGGCTTAGTTCTTCGTGAGTCATAATGAAATCTGATTTGAATTGTGAAACTCTTCTTACTTGCTGTGTTTTTAGGCTGGCCAACCGAAAACAATTGCAAACATAAAACCGCCCCGATGGCTGGTGGCAATGCGCCATTGCAACATGCAGTCGACATGCAGGTGCATGTTGCAGCAATCTACAGCATTACACTAATTATCAACAACTTGACATTAAAAGTCAACATGCAGCAAAAAAATGCATGTTGCAGCGAAAAAAGATGTAAATTTGCACTACTTTGCTTATTATATAGATATATGTTATACACCCCTCAATCGCACAACGACAACACACAACTGCCCAACGATGGCAGCTGCGAGGGGCGCATAACCTATCGCGACCAACTCTATCCTCCCGACGTTGACCTGCTGCATCGAATGATGATGGAGCATCGCGTGCCATACGCCGAGCAATACGCCCTGTGGCTCGACTTCTACGAGCAGCACCAAGACCTCGACTTCGGCTATGCCTGTCTGGAACGTGCCAAAGGCATCAGCGACATAATTGAGGCACGTCGCGCAATGCCCGATCCAAAAACGTTGCATGTGCAAACGGCATGCAGAGAAAAGTGGGGCTGCAAACCCTCGTCGCCCTACGCTCAGCAGCATTTTCAATACAACAACAGCAATAGTGGCTACCAGATCGACTATCTGTGCGAAAGCCTGAGGCGGATGTCGCAACACAACCTGCTCCCGTCCGACCACAACAACCTCGACAATGCGCGAATGGCATTTGAGGCCTATCACAACGTGCAAGAGGCAAAGCAGCAACACTGCTGGGTGAGGTGGAACGGAAAACTGAACGGGTTGCACTACCTTATCGACCTGCTGATAGAGCACAACATAATAAGCAGTGGCACCAGGAGCAACGAAAGGTGGATAATAGCCTGTGGCACATTTGTCGACTCTCATGGCAACCTCATTGACCCCTCGCGGTTGAGCAACAGCAACCAACTGTCGGACAAATCGCGCCTTCTGATCAACCACTGCATGGTGGGCATGTACCTTGCCAGCTGCTGACGCCCCTGCCACACTTCACCACCAGCAGACATTAACTTCGCCTCAAGTAGGTATCAAGTAGGGCAGTTCTTCAGTTGTTCTTCAGTCAATGACTGAAGAACAACTGAAGAACTACTGAAGAACGGCCTTACTTGTGCCGAAGTTGATACCTGCTTGACACCATTTATTCCACCACTTGCGGCGCAAGTATCAAGTGGCGTATAAACCGCCAATAACTTGTTTTCTTACAATTCCAGATTTTTTCACTAAATTTGCAACCCATTACCGTCCGAGCGATAGACGGCAAATATCATTGACACACAATGGAGTATAATTTTAGCTTACTGGAGCAGCGTTGGCAAGAGTATTGGAAACAGCAAAAGACCTACAGCTGCACTAATGGCGGAGACAAGCCTCATTTTTACGTTCTCGACATGTTCCCCTACCCCTCGGGGGCTGGGTTGCACGTTGGCCACCCACTGGGTTACATAGCCAGCGATATATACAGCCGCTACAAACGCTTGCGTGGCTACAACGTGTTGCACCCCATGGGATATGATGCCTATGGCTTGCCAGCCGAGCAATATGCCATACAAACGGGTCAACATCCGTCAATCACCACAACGCAGAACATAGCGCGCTATCGTGAGCAATTGGATAGGATTGGGTTCAGTTTTGATTGGGATCGCGAAGTGCGCACTTGCGACCCCAAGTACTATCGTTGGACGCAGTGGACGTTTATTCAACTGTTCAACCACTATTACGATGCTGCCCTCGACCGTGCTCGCCCAATAAGCGAGTTGGTTGCAAAATTTGAGCAGGGCATTGAGCAGCCCTGTGGTGGCAAGTCGTGGGGCGACATGACTGCCGACGAGCGCGAAGAGTGCTTGATGAACTACCGCCTGGCCTACCTGGCCGACACGGCTGTCAACTGGTGTCCGGAGTTGGGCACGGTGTTGGCCAACGACGAGGTGGTAAACGGATTGAGTGTGCGCGGTGGTTACCCCGTGGAACGCAAGTTGATGCGTCAATGGAGCCTGCGCATCACCGCCTATGCCCAGCGCTTGGTAGATGGGTTGGAGCAGGTGGACTGGAGCGACAGCCTAAAGGAGATTCAGCGCAACTGGATTGGTCGCAGCGAAGGTGCCGCCGTGTGGTTCCCCATTGCGCCACAAGGTGCTGCTGACTGGAAAGACATATACATGGGCGACTGGGACGGACTGCACAGTCAGAATGCCTTTGAAATATTCACCACTCGTCCCGACACCATCTTCGGCGTTACGTTTATGGTGCTTTGCCCCGAGCACGAAATGATAAGCCAGATTGTAACAGACGAGCAGCGAGCCGAGGTGGAAGCCTACGTCAACTGGGCAAAAAACAGAAGCGAGCGCGAGCGTCAAGCCGAGGTAAAGCGGGTGAGCGGCGTATTCACTGGTGCCTATGCAATCAATCCTCTCACCGAAGAGCGCATCCCGATATGGGTGAGCGACTATGTGTTGGCCGGCTACGGCACGGGAGCAATCATGGCAGTGCCTGCACACGATAGCCGCGACTTTGCCTTTGCTCGCCACTTTGGTCTGCCCATACGCCAGGTGGTGGCCACCGACCCACAGCGGTTGAGCGACCCATCAACATGGAGCGAGAGCCTCGACAGCAAGGTGGGCTACTGCGTCAACAGCGGCTTTATCACAGGCATGAAAGTGAAAGAGGCCATGCAGACCGTCATTGCTCGCATAGAAGAGCTTGGCATTGGGCACCGCACGGTAAACTACCGCCTGCGCGACGCCATATTTAGCCGTCAACGCTACTGGGGCGAACCTTTCCCGGTGTACTACAAAAACGGTCATCCCCACACCATTCCCGAGGAGTGCCTGCCGTTGCAGTTGCCCGAAGTGAAAGACTTTAAGCCCACCGCCAACGGCGAACCACCGCTGGGGCATGCCGAGCAATGGGCTTGGGACGAAGCAAAACGCTGTGTGGTGGCCACAAATAGCATCGACAACAAGACCATATTCCCTCTTGAATTGAGCACCATGCCCGGTTTTGCCGGCAGCAGTGGCTACTATCTGCGATATATGGACCCGCACAACGACAAGGAATACTTTAGCCACGATGCAGTTGCATACTGGCAGCAGGTAGACCTCTATGTGGGTGGTGCCGAACATGGCACAGGGCACTTGATATATGCTCGTTTCTGGAATAAGTTCCTCTTCGACCTGGGATTGACGGTGTGCGACGAGCCATTCCGAAAACTGATCAATCAAGGCATGATACAAGGACGGTCGAACTTTGTGTATCGCAGCAAGACCGACCCAGACCTCTTCATCTCGAAAGGCATTGACGGTAGGGCCGAAAACACAGTTCCGATACATGTTGACATAAACATTGTGAACAACGATGTGCTCGACATTGAGAAGTTTCGCCAGTGGCGTCCCGAATTTGCCAACGCACGATTTGAGTTGGAAGACGGAAAATATGTGTGTGGATGGGAGATTGAGAAAATGTCGAAGTCGATGTACAACGTGCAAAACCCCGACGATTTAGTGGCGCGCTATGGTGCCGACACGTTGCGTCTGTATGAGATGTTTTTGGGGCCTGTCGAACAATCAAAACCGTGGGACACCAATGGCATCGAGGGCGTGGCACGTTTCCTCAAGAAATTCTGGAAGTTATACGACAATATCACCGATGAGGCTCCGAGCAAACAAAGCCTTAAGACCTTGCATCAGACTATAAAGAAGATAACCGACGATATTGAGCGCTTCTCGTTCAACACGGCAGTGTCTACGTTCATGATATGCACCAACGAGCTGCAAAGTCAACAATGCAGTAGTAGGCAGGTGCTTGAACCGTTGGTGGTGCTCATGGCTCCGTTTGCCCCACACATGGCCGAGGAGTTGTGGCATGTAATGGGACACAACACCACAGTGTGCGATGCCCCCTGGCCACAATACGATCCGCAAATGTTGGTAGAGGACAGTGTGAAATATCCAGTGTCGTTCAACGGAAAGATGCGCTTCGTAATAGAGCTACCAACCCAGTGCACACAGGAACAAGCCCTGGCAGCGGTGAAAGAAAGTGCCGATGGGCAGAAATGGATAGACGGTCGCGAACCACGCAAGGTTATATTTGTTCCTGGTAAGATAATCAACATCGTACTATAAAGTAAATCTCATACACACCTCATCCCATGCTGAGTCGTCACTTTTTACGCAGCAAGGTGCTGCAAGCCATCTACGCCACTCAATGCAACGAAAGTAGCAATGCCAACGAAGCTCTGCGCACGTTTGACTACCACATGCAGCGGCTGAACGAGCTGGGCGTGCTGCAGATAGGCGCGTTGCCAGCAATAGTTGACACATGTGCGGTGGTCCTCGACGAGGGAAAACATAAGTTTATGCCCACCAAAGAAGAGTTGAACCCCAACACCAAGCTGCTTGACAACGAGTTTATACGTCGCATCACCGACAACTATGAACTGAAGAAACACTTCGACAACTGGGGCGGATGTTGGCAAGTGCATGACGATGCCATGCGCGATGCGTTCTTGCAGTTGCGCAAACAGGACTTTTATGCCGAGTATTTAGAAGACGAAAGGCACACGTTTGAAACCGACAAAGCATTTGCAATACAACTGTTTCGCTTCCTTATGACGCGCGAAGTGCTTGCAACTGTGCTTGAAGAACGCAGCCTGTTGTGGGAGGACGACTTTTATCAAATTGCCCAGTACAACTACATGATGCTTAAAACCATAGAGGAAGCCTCGTTCAACGAAGCAACTCCGTGGCCACTGATGTACGATGCACGAGTGGTAAAAGACGAAGAGGCAATGTCGTTTGCTCGCAACCTTCTGTCGTTTACCATTATAAATCAAACAGAATACGAGCAAATAATAAAGCAGCACTTGCAGGGATGGGAGTTTGAACGAGTGGCTCACATGGACGTGTTGCTTGTAGAAATGGCTATATCGGAGTTGATAAACTGCCCCTCGATACCAGAGAAAGTAACGGTGGACGAGTATATTGAGTTGTCGAAAGAGTTTAGTTCGGAGCGCAGCAAGTTGTTTATCAATGGCATAATAGATAAAATTATAATAGAGTTGCGTTCGAAAGGACGCATTGTAAAAAGCGGTCGCGGACTGCTGTCGGACCCACAAAGCCTTTAATAAATGAACCGTAGAACAATCACAACGTTTTGCCTGACGGTGTTGTGCATGGCATTCATAGCCATTTCATGCAACAATAAAAAGACAGGCACAATAGCCACCGACTTGATACGTAACCCCCAAAGCGCCGAAGGGTTCGATAGCAATATGAAGATGCCCGAGTTGACCTTTGACGAAGATATGCACGATTTTGGTCGTCTCTCGGCAGGCGAAAGCATCAGTTACAGCTTTCACTTCAAAAACACAGGTAACGCCGACTTGGTGATAAGCCACTGCGACGCTACATGTGGTTGCACGGTGGCCGATTTTCCACGTGGGAGAATTGCCCCTGGTGGTGAAGGCTACATAACCGTAACATTCAAAAGCGCAGGCAAATCGGGGCAACAATACCAAGAAATAACGGTGATAAACAATTCGCAACCAGCCAATAAAAAGCTTAAAATATTAGCTCAAGTTGGACGTTAACATATTGTCGAATAAATAACAAAAGCAAAAAAGATATGATTAAACCTATGATTCTTCTTCAAGCAGCTGAAGCTCCTGCATCGTCTGGTGGCAACATGATGATATGGATGATAGTGTTGCTCGTTGTGATGTGGATACTTATGATGCGTCCGCAACGTAAAAAAGAGAAAGAAGAGCGTAAGTTTCGCTCGGAATTGAGAAAAGGAGATAGAGTAATCTTCTCGGGTGGCATATATGGGAAAGTGCACGAAGTGGCCGAAACAACCGTTGATGTTGAGGTGTCGAATGGCGTCATTGTAACCGTTGAAAAAGCGATGATTCAGCCAGCCCCTCAACCAAAGGCCGACGATAAGAAGTGAAGCAATTCATCATAATACTATCATTGACGGCTCTAACATGGATAGGATTAACATTATCCGATAGGCATAATTATCCAGTGTCGTTCTCCGTTGAAATACAGGGCTACGACACAAACCGTTTTATCCTCGTTAAGGCCGATACCACCCTCCCCGTTCTTGTAAACATGAACGGGTTTAATGCACTATGGCATAAGGCGTTCATCCATAGTCGTCCACTCACAGTTGGATTACAAAAAGATACCGCCGCCGTGCAATACATACCCATCAATGTGCTTTACTCCATGATAGAACAGCAGTATGGATATGATAAAACACGACTAACAAGCAATATGGGGGGGATTACCTTGAGCTTTGCCGAACGCCAAAGTCGCCAATATGACATATCTCTCGACAACCTTCATTTGCAGTTTGCCGAGGGTTATGGATTGGGTGGAGATGTATCAGTTGTACCAAAATCAATACTTGTGTATGGTACGGAGGCTTCATTGAGGCGGATAACGTGCATAAACGTTGCCGAGACTAAGTTGTCCGATGTTAATTCTTCCAAAACATTCAAGTTAAAACTCGCACCTCCCCTACCTGCCGACAAAAGTATCCGTCTTTCGCAGTCGGAAGTTGAAGTGTATATACCCGTTGAAAAATACGTAGAAAAAACGCTTCAAATACCCATAACGGTAGATGGTATTGATAGCACAGTACGTATTCAACTCTATCCTTCGCAAGTTGCAGTATCGATCTGGACATCACCTACCACAGCTGCATCAATTGATGCGTCCAAATTTAGACTGGTGGTAGACTATAAACAAATCTTATCGGGAAAGCGGGAAATAGAGCCTCGATTCGACTACTTTCCAGCATCTGTACGCATACGCAATATCAATCCCCAACACGTACAAAGTGTAATAATTAAATGAAACGTGTAGGTATTACTGGAGGAATAGGGTGTGGCAAAAGTACGGTGGTGGCGGAGTTTCAGAAGTTGGGCGTGCCATGTTTCGTCGCCGACAGTATCGCTGCCGAATATTATCGTCGGAAAGACTTCATAAAAACGCTACAAACAAGGTTTGGCGATCTTATTATAGATGCCGATGGTAATATCGACAAAAAGGCATTAGCAAAGATTGTATTCTCCCAGCCGACACAATTGAAGCAACTCAACCAAATCGTCCACCCTATGGTGATGCACGATTTCGACTGTTTCTGTAAGGTACATTCATCTGCGCCCTACGTGATTATGGAGAGTGCAATACTTTTTGACAGTGGTTTTGATCAATATATGGATGCCACAATATGCGTTTACCTTGATATTGAAGAGAGAATAAGACGTGTCATGCTGCGAGATAAGTGCGATGAAGGCACCATCATGCAGCGTATCTCCAACCAATTACCAGCCGAGGTGATGATGCAAAAGGCAGACTATGTCATCCTCAACTATGAAGGAAATCCTCGCCAACGGCAAGTGATGCACATCAACAACTTGTTGATACAATGAACTTTCGAACTACACTTAAAGCATCACTCGCAGCAATATTGTTTATATTGCTCATTGCTAATAGTCAGGCTCAAAGGTTCAACCAGCATTTTTTCTTCAATTCAGAAGGATGGCAACATGTGGACGGTGAACGCGATTGGGTAGACTCGGTCCTTGCAACGCTTGACTTTCGGTCGCGCATAGCGCAACTTATGATCGTTCGTGTTCCAACAAAGATGTCGGCATCGCAGGAAAACACCTTTGTTAGAGAGGTAGCACAAAAACACATAGGGGGTGTATGCTTCTTTGCATCAACCAGCGAGCGCCACGCCTGTTTGGTCAATAAGTTGCGACAAATACAATCACCTCCCCTACTCACCTGCATCGATGGCGAGTGGGGCATTGGAATGCGAATAAAAGACATATACAGTTTTCCTCGCAACGCATGTTTTGGCGCTCTACCAAGCGATGCAGATAGCCTTATCTTCCTTATGGGACAAGAAGTAGGACTGCAGTGTCGCATGATGGGCATTGATGTCAATTTCGCGCCCGTAATGGATATTAACAGCAACCCACGCAACCCCGTCATCGGCACTCGTGCCTATGGTTCGACGGCCGATGTTGTTGCACGCTGTGGCACCCTATTTGCAAAAGGTATGCAACAACAGGGAGTTATGGCCGTTGCCAAACACTTTCCTGGGCATGGCGACACCGATGCCGACAGCCACTTAGAGTTGCCTGTGATCAACCACTCCGTAGCATACATAGACAGCGTCGACCTTTCCCCATTCCGTGCAGCTATTGCATCCGATGTTGCAGCCATAATGGTGGCACATATCCAGGTGAACGCCATCGACCCACAACACCCAGCATCGCTCAGCAAAAAGGTAGTTGATACACTTCTACGCCAACAAATGCAGTACGATGGATTTGTATTTACCGATGGGTTGGATATGAAAGGTGTTACCAATACCTACAACAATGGGCAAGGAGAATTGGCTGCACTTCTTGCCGGCAACGATTTTCTTTTACTTCCTCCAGATATAGACAAGGCAATAACCGCCATAGAACAAGCAGCCAAATCCGATCCTTCTATAGTGGCTCTTGTCAACAGCCACTGCCGTCGGGTGCTGCAAGCCAAATATCGATGGACTTTACCTCACATAAAGTCCCCAATAGTCATACCCGATAGTGCACGCATCTCTGCTGCACAAGACATTACAACCATGATGCGTCTAAACACCTGTAGCGCCATAGACAGCATCATTGGCCAAGCCATATCACAAAAAGCCATGCCCGGGGGGCAACTTGTGGTTATGCACCACGGCAAAATGATGCTTAACAAATGTTATGGACGACAGACCTACGATAGTCTTTCAGATGCTGTAAATCAGCAAACCATCTACGACTTAGCATCGCTCACCAAGGTGCTTTCTACCACATTGGCCTTGATGAAACTATACGATGAAGGAAGAATTGCTCTTGACGACCCAATAAGTCGACATCTACCCTATCTGCAATCGACCAACAAACGACGCATCACCATACGCCAAGCCATGAGCCATTGTGCAGGGCTGAAAGCGTTCGACAGTTATTGGAAACAAGCCAACGGCCACGACAGCATAATGCAACTTGTAGTTGCAAGCCCACTTATGCCAGGCCATAGCATGGTATACAGCGATCTTGGCTTCATGCTGCTTGCCGATATGGTAGAATACATTGTGCAACAACCAATCAACGAGTACGTTGCATCACAATTCTACCGTCCGATGCACCTTGCCAACACAACATTCCAACCCACTGCCAACGGCATACCCCTTTCGCGCATAGCCCCCACCGAGGTCGATTCTGCGCGTGGTGGCATAGTGCATGGCCATGTACACGATCCAAACGCCTACGCCATGGGTGGTGTAGCCGGGCATGCAGGGCTCTTCTCAAACGCCACCGACGTGGCTCAAATCATGCAAATGTTGCTTGACAGAGGTGTATATAAAGGGCACAGATACATCGCTGCAACCACCGTCGACACCTTTACCTCGCGCCACTACGTCAAGCAGGGCAACCGTCGTGCACTTGGTTTCGACAAGCCACTACTCACTCCTCAAGCCAATAGCCAAACAGCCGAAGAAGCCTCGCAGCAGTCGTATGGGCACACCGGATTCACTGGCACAATGGTATGGAACGACCCTCAATACGACCTCGTTTTTGTATTTCTTTCCAATCGGGTTCATCCTACAGCCACACCAAACAAACTGGCTCGCATGAATATACGCACACTTGTACAGAGCGAAATATATAACATCATCTCACAAAAACTGAATAAATGAGCAAAATATACAAATGGCTCTTCGCCGCTTTGGGATGGGCTGCCATTGGTCCGATTGGGGCCATTTTAGGCTTTTTTGCAGGCAAAACCATCGGAGAATCTACCAATGCACCAAAGCCACGCCTCAATTCACATTACACCGACACTGGCACCAGCGCCGATATTGATGCTGCTCTCATGATACTCATTGCAGCATTGATGAATGCCGATGGGCAAGTGCGTCGCAGCGAGTTGGACTACGTCAAACGTTTCTTATTGCGCAACTATGGTGAGCAACGGGGCAAAGAAATGCTTCAATTGCTTCACAAAATGGCGGGGCGCAAAATAGAAATATACGAAGTGTGCGTACAGATTAAGCAAAACACAAGTTACAGCACCCGCTACCAGATGTTTGACTTTCTGTATGGGCTGGCAGCTACCGATGGCGAGCTACACATAGCCGAGCAAATCATGCTGCGTCATATAGCCACATATTTGCTCATCAATCAATCTGACTTTATCTCAATTCAAGCACGCCACACACCCAACTACGAATACGCCCACAGTCAACATCGCAATGCACAAACCCACACCCACACCCAATCCGACCCATACAAGGTGCTTGGCGTTGCACGAGATGCCTCCGACGACGAGGTGCGCAAGGCCTACCGACGCATGGCAATTAAATACCACCCCGACCGTGTGTCGACATTAAGCGAGGAGATGCAGAAAAACGCCGCCGAACAGATGAAACTGATCAATGCGGTGTGGGAACAAATTCGCACCGAGCGAAATATCAAATAGCCAATCTCTCCACCACTGTCCCGACCAAGCGTCGCATGGGCGCATGATAGTCGTTCAAGAATGTGCCTTGCGGACGGTTGGCAATTATCAAGCAAACGGTTAATGCCTCATGTCCCAACAGATGTGAAAAGCCATAGATGGCCGATGTTTCCATTTCCAGATTTGTTACCGGGGTGCCATCGTATGCAAATGAGGCCAACTTTTCATTAAGGTTCTCTATTGACGGATGCAACCTAATGGTGCGTCCTTGTGGCCCGTAAAAGCCTCCTGCCGTAACAGTTATACCATGATGCATACCCTCGCCGACAGTTTCAAGCAATGTGCTCGATGCGGCAGCAGCATAGGTGTGGGACAACGTGGAACGCAGTTGCATGTGGGCAGCAAACTGCTGTTCAAGGCTGGCTAACGGAGCATCCCACTCGGCATAATAGTTCATCAACCCATCCATACCCAACGCATAACGCGACGCAACGGTGCTTCTGCAGTCAATGTCGGCTTGCAACGACCCCGATGTGCCTACGCGCACAATGCGCAAGTGGCGATTGCCGTCGGTGTTGCCCACAATGTTGGCGGCAGCATCAAGTTCGGTGAGCACAATGTCGATATTGTCGCAGCCCATTCCTGTAGACAAAGCCGTTATGCGTGCGCCATGATAAATGCCTGTCAAGGCATGCAATTCGCGGTTGATCGACTCGTGTTCGATTGTTTCAAAAATATCTTTGAACATGTCAACGCGCTGTGGATCACCAACCAGTATCACTCGGTCGGCCAGCGTATCGGCAGTGAGACGAATATGGTAGAGCGACCCGTCGGGGGCTGTTACCAGTTCACTGGGCTTTAATGGGGCGTTTATTTTTGTTGTCATTTTCTTGTTGTAGCGGTACGTGTGGCCGATGACGACGATGATGTGCCACTTTGACGTGTGGCCGATGTGCTTTTAGTGGTTGAGCCTGTCGATGATGCGCTGCGTGTAGCGGTCGTTGACGACGTGCGTGTGGCACTGCTCGATGTGGAAGTTGTGCCAGCACTGCGAGTGGCCGACGTGGTTGACGACGTGCGTGTGGCGCTACTCGAAGTGGAAGTTGTGCCAGCACTGCGAGTGGCCGACGTGGTTGACGACGTGCGTGTGGCACTGCTCGATGTGGAAGTTGTGCCAGCACTGCGAGTAGCCGATGTGGTTGACGACGTGCGTGTGGCACTACTCGAAGTGGAAGTTGTGCCAGCGCTGCGAGTGGCCGACGTGGTTGACGACGTGCGTGTGGCACTGCTCGAAGTGGAAGTTGTGCCAGTGCTGCGAGTAGCCGATGTGGTTGATGCCGAGCGTTCGGGCTTGGTAGTTGTCGAGACCTGACGTGTAGCACCACTATTTTGCGACGTTTGTTGACGTGTTGTTGTGGTTGTCGCTGCTTGACGTGTGGCACCACTACTCGGTGTCGCCACTGTGCGCGAGGCTGGTGCTGTCGTACTTGTGGCCTCCAAACGTTGGCTATTGCGAGCTATTGTCGGACGGTCGGTGCCGGGGGTCCAACGAGCCTCAATTGCTGGTGGCGGAGTTTGTGGCGTGCGCATATAGTAGGGATGCACCGCCACTGGTGGTTTTACGCCCGGAGCAGGTGGTGCGGGCGGCATCCAACCACGGCGGTGTACATCGAAGTGGTAAGTGTGAACGTGTCCCTGCACATGGAACACGCGTTTGTAGGGGTTGTATGGGGGTATGTACCAGTTGATGGTTGGCACATGCACCGGCGCGTGAAAACGCAGATATTGCGCCGCACTGTAAAGACTGCTTTTATTGGCATTGAATAGCCACACACAATCAAGGTCAATGGGCATGTAAACCTCTTCGCCCGTGTAAGCATCATAGCCAAAAATCCAAATCTCGTAGAAAGCCGAATTGACACGCTCTTTCCACACCTCGTTTACAAGCACATAAGTCTCTATTTCGTACTCATAGCCACAGTAAATCATCAACTCATTTTGCATGTTGAGGTAGGAAACCGTTCGGTTGGCCTGGCTGGCTGTGAAATAATGGATGGACGCTGCACGAGACATCGTCATGCTCACGAGCAACACAGCAATGATTGCTAATTTTTTCATATCGGTAACAATTCGGTATTCAAACGTGCAAATATACGCTTTTTTTTGCGTACCACCTTTTTTTCATCACCACCTCATCTGCCTATCATCTCCCACCCTCGTAGGAGTTGATAGGGACTTGATAGGGAGTTGATAGGGAGATGGTCCTATTAAGACACTGTGTTTCAACGCCTTACAGTGTGCCCTTCTACAAGCATGCAAACTCCTAATTATCAACCACTTGCATTTTAGCCACAAAAAAGCAAACCAGCATAAAATAATCATTGTGGAGTTGACGTTATAAAGTCGTAATACCATACAACACCACAACTATGAACATACACATCGTTCAACACGACATTTTGACTGCTCAGCCTGAAGAAAACCTAAAATGGATACAGGCCGCACTTGATGCCCCTGCTTCGCGCGAGGCTTTGCTTACTGTTTTTCCTGCATGCACATTGTGTGGATACCCCCTTTATGCTCAAGCAGGCTACACCGACATGCAAAAACGTGCCCAGGCCGCATTGCAGCAGTTGGTCGATGCCAGCGAGCATCGCGCCTTTTTGGTGGGCTTGCCTCTGCCGGTGCAAGACCGTGGTTTGTGCAACGCAATTGTGTTTGTTCATAATGGTGCCATACGTGGCATCGTAACAAAGAAGTACCTCTCGACCGATGAGCAGCAATGTTTTGTACGTGGCGAGGGGGTACAAGTGCTTGACTTTCACGGCTTGCGGCTTGCCATTGGTTTCTACGAAGACCTTAAAGAATTGACCAAAGGCCACATCGGCGATGCCGATATGGTGATTTGCTGTGGGTGCAACGTTTTCGACTACAACAAGCCGTTCCGCATACGCTATCGTATGAATAAGACCGTGGAGCGGCTCAATGCTGGCATGGTGTTTGTTAACCGCACCGGGAGCGAGGGCAGTCTGCTCTTTGCTGGTGGGTCGTTGGCCATGAATGCTGCGGGATCGGTGCTGTGTCAGATGCCCTATTTCGAGTCTGATAGTCGCACCATCGACATGCAATTGTTGCAAGAGGCCGACGACGAAAAGCCCGAAGTGGTGGAGTTGGTGTATAAAGCATTGACAACGGGTCTGCGCGACTATTTTAAGAAAAACGGTATGCAACGTGCCGTGCTGGGATTGAGCGGTGGCATAGACTCGGCCTTGGTGTGTGCACTGGCAGTTGATGCTTTGGGGGCTGAAAATGTGCACGGTCTGCTCATGCCCAGCCAGTACAGCACCGACCACTCGGTGGCAGATGCCCTGGCACTGGCAAAAAACCTCGGCATAAGCACCCACACCATTGCCATCGAGCCCCTATTCAACCAGTTTCGCCAAGCCTTGCAACCTGTATTTGCAGGCATGGCCGAGGATGTAACCGAAGAGAATATGCAGGCTCGCATTAGGGGCACCTTGGTGATGAGTTATGCCAACAAGTTCGGTGCCCTGGCACTCAACACCACAAACCGCTCAGAGGCCGCTATGGGCTATGGCACATTGTATGGCGACAGTTGTGGAAGCATCAGTGTGATAGGCGATTTGTATAAGACAGAGGTGTACGAATTGAGCCGTTGGATAAATCGCAATGGCGAGCGTATACCTCAAAACAGCATAGACAAGGCCCCTTCGGCCGAGCTTCGTCCTGGCCAAAAGGACAGCGACTCACTGCCCGACTACGACACACTTGACGAGATACTGGGACTGTATCTTGACGAATCGATGAGCGCCGAAGAGATTGCCGACGAAGGCTACGACCGCTTGCTGGTTGAAAACATCATTGCCAAAGTGAATCGCAACGAATGGAAACGCCTGCAATTTGCGCCACAACTGAAGGTCAGTCCGGTTAGCTTTGGCATCGATCGCCGTTGGCCTATTTCGTAAACAACGAGCCAATTCACCATGAATAATACAGACGAACAATGAAACGTACCCTTATAACGCTGATCCTGACGATGTGCGCAGCTGCAGTTGTGGCTCAAAGCAATCTGCAAGCCCTATTCAGTTACAGCACATTTTATTTGCCCGACCAGCAACAGCCGTATATCGAAACCTATATGCAGTTTGACGCGTGGACGCTGAACTTTGAGCCGCAGGCAGACGGTAGCCGTCGCGCCACCGTCGAAATCACCCTGGTTGTCAGCATGGGCGACTCGGTATGCATGGCCAAAAAGTACGACCTTCGCAGCCCTGCCGTGAGCTCTACTGATGGGTTGGAATTCTCATTCATTGACGTGCAGCGCTTCTCGCTCCGTAATGGTATCTACAATCTGCACATCTCGTTGCACGACAAAGCCTCGGATGCCGACACTGTCAGCCTTGATGAAAAGTTGGTAATAAATTATACCAACCGTATGCCCTCACTATCGAGTCTGCAATTGATGGCTCAAGCCACACCTACCAAGCAGCCAAACATCACCTCGCGCAATGGCTACGACATGCAACCCTACGTTAGTGATTTTTTCCCGTCCGAGATCGAACGCTTAAATGTCTACTATGAGATATACAACATAGACCGAGAAACGGGCAACAAACCGTTTATGACCATGGTCTACATAGAGGAAAGCCACACTGGGACGCGAGTTGCCGATGTGCAGAATGTGGCACGCCACAAAAGCGAAAAAATAGTGCCCGTATACACGACGCTTGATATAAGTAAGTTGCCATCGGGTTCGTACAATGTGGTGGTTGATGTGCGTAACCGCGACAACCAGACGCTGTTGTACAAGAAATTGCCTTTCTTCCGTTCAAATCCTCATGTACAAAGTGCAGAACCAAGCGAATACTCCACCACCTTTGCGGGTAAATACACCAATGAAGAGGCACTTAACATCTATCTTCTATCGCTCTATCCTGTGGCATCCGACGAGGAAAAGAGCGTGGCACAAAGCCTTGCTCGCTACCCTGGGCTTGAGGAAAAACAGGCATTCTTGTATACGTTTTGGCAACGTCGCAATCCATTAAATCCAGAAAGTGAATGGTTGAAGTATAAGGAGCGCGTTGATTATGTGCAACAACACTTTAGTTACTCGCGCATGCTGGGCATATATACCGATTGCGGCCGCGTGTATTTGCAGTACGGTGCACCCGATTTCATCCGCGACGAAAAGAACTATGTTTCGGCTTTACGCATAGGTAGTGAGAATGAAAGCATGTTCGAACACAACGCATTGAATCAAGGGGATGTGGTAACCTACGTGCCCAATGGCACCTACTCTGGCACATCGCAAGGACACGTACACTATTTGCCCTATCAGCTGTGGCGCTACAACAAACTTGACGACGACAATCCCAACCGTGTGTTTCTGTTTTGGGACGAGCATAGAAGTGGCCTTTACAAGCTGCTTAATAGCAATGCACGCGGCGAAGTGCAGGAGATGGGGTGGGAACGCAGACTCAGTCGAGGCCAACTGGGCGAAAATGTGCTGGGTGAAGTGGGCGAACAATTCAACCGTGGCTACTAAATATGCGGCTACTATCTGACATCATTTTCTTTATTGCCTACGTTGTTGCTGGCTACCGCAAAGATGTGGTGCGCCAAAACCTCGCTTCAGCATTTCCACAAAAAAGCAAAAAAGAGCTACAACACATAGAACGAGCCTACTACCATCACCTTTCCGACCTGCTGGTTGAAGCGCTGCACAACCTATATGCTTCGCCACGTGCCATTAAGCGGCGGTATCGGTTTGTCAATCGACAACTGATTGATCCTTATTTTGAACGTGGTCAAACCATTATACTGATGTCGGCACACTACAATAATTGGGAATACATGGTAACATCGCTTAACATGCAAATGTTGCATCATGGCATAGGTGTGGGCAAGCAATTGAACGACAAACTGACGGCCAACTATATTACACGTAGACGCACGCGCTATGGCACAGAGGTGGTTGACCACCGCGATGTGCGTCAGGTGGTTGATTTTTATCACCGTCATCGGGTACCATGTGCTTTGATGATGCTCTCTGACCAATCGCCCTCCAATCCTGTAAAAAGCGTATGGATACAGTTTTTGAACCATGATACTGCATTTTTGTACGGTGCTGAATATTTCGCCCGCAAGTACAACTATCCTGTATTCTACTACAAAGTGAATAAGGTCAGACGCGGACAATACGAGGTAACATTCTCGCCACTATGCCTTGAGCCACAAAAATGTGAACCCTACGGCATAACAAAACTGTATGCCAGCATGCTTGAGCACGACATTATAGAACAACCCGAATACTGGCTCTGGAGCCATCGACGTTGGAAACTGAAGAGAAATCAATGAAAAGATGAATACTGCAGTAGTAATACTGAACTGGAATGGGCAAAAGATGCTTGAACGTTTTTTGCCATCGGTGATAGCCAACACTGAAGCCGACATCATTGTGGCCGACAATGGATCTACCGACAACTCGGTGGCCTTCATGCAGGAATGCTACCCCTCAATCCCCCTTATACTACTTGATAAAAACTATGGATTTGCAGAAGGTTATAATCGTGCGTTGAGCCAGTTGCCCCATAAATATTTTTTGCTACTGAACAACGATGTTGAATGTACTCCCAACTGGTTGACAAACATGGAGAGAATGATGGATAAGTACCCCGACGTGGCCATCATTCAACCCAAAATAAGGATGTTTGACGACCGCGAGAGGTTTGAGTATGCAGGGGCAGCAGGAGGATTTATTGATAAGTACGGATACCCATTTTGCCGCGGAAGGCTGTTTAATCACATTGAAAAAGATAACGGTCAGTATGACGACGAATGTGAAATATTTTGGGCAACTGGTGCAGCAATGATGGTAAGAGCCGACGTGTGGAGAAAGTTGAGTGGCTTCGATTCCGACTTTTTTGCCCACATGGAAGAGATTGATTTTTGTTGGCGAGCGAAGAATAGTGGCTGTAAGGTGATGTATTGCCCCAATTCTGTAGTGGTGCATGTCGGAGGTGGCACACTACCCAAGTCGTCGCCCTTCAAGGCTCAATTAAACTTTCGCAATAATTTGGCAATGTTATACAAGAATTTGCCACAAAAAAGGTTGCACCGTGTAATTGCCTTGAGAATGTTGCTCGATGGTGTTGCTGCGCTTAAATTCTTACTTGAGGGGCATCCAAAAGAGAGTCAAGCCGTTGCAAAAGCACATCGAGCATTCCGAAAGATGAAACCCTCGTTAAAAGAAAAGAGAAAGAAGATTGTACAAATCGAGGTCAGTCGGATGTATAAAGGCCTACTGCTTTTTGAACATTACCTGCTGCGACGCACTACTTTTAGTGCCCTTCCGAAGAAGTTTTCATAAAGAAAAGAGCAGCCTAATACTGCTCTTTTTCATTCGGGAAGTCGCGACTTTTTACATCGGAGATATATTTTTTTACGGCCGTTATAATATCGCTACCGAAAGTGCCATACGTGCGCAAATAGCGAGGCTTGAATTGCTGGGTTATTCCCAGCATATCTTGCAGCACCAACACTTGTCCGTCTACGGCTGCACCTGCACCGATACCAATAGTTGGAATCTTCAATGATGCCGTAACTTCCTGCGCAAGTTTTGCTGGTATTTTCTCCAACACTATGGAAAAGCAGCCAGCCTCTTCCAGTTTAAGGGCATCTTGTTTGAGGCGATCGGCTTCCTCTTGGTCAGTTGCTCGCACCACGTATGTACCAAATTTATTGATACTTTGGGGGGTGAGTCCCAGGTGTCCCATGACAGGTATGCCTGCCGACAGAATACGTTGCACCGATTCAAGTACCTCTACCCCACCCTCCAGTTTTATGGCATCAGCACCAGTTTCTTTCATAATCCTTATAGCCGAAGCCAATGCCTGCTTGGAATTGCCTTGATAGGTACCAAAAGGCATGTCAACCACTACCAAAGCTCGGGTGATGGCTCGAACAACTGACGATGCATAAACGATCATCTCGTCAAGCGTGATGGGCAATGTTGTCTTAAAGCCTTCCATAACATTGGCCGCAGAGTCTCCAACAAGTACCACATCTATCTTTGTTGCCTCAAGCAGCGATGCCATAGAATAGTCGTAGGCTGTTAGCATGGCTATTTTTTCGCCGTTGAGTTTCATGTTTTGCAAGACTCGTGTTGTAACTTTAGTTACATCTGTTTGCAGATAAGCCATAATGCAATGCTATTTTATCAATCAATGATTTCTTCAGGATCGGTCTTTTGTTTCTTTGTTTTGCTCGTCCTTTCAACATTAGAAGTGTCGACAATACGGAACATTTCTTTGAACTTTTTTTTCAATTCATAAGAACCATCTTTACCCATTCGGTATGGTACATAGTATTTTTTTCCGTACAAGAAACTGGCAGCCTCGATATTTGAGCCTACCTCGTAAAAGTAACTCTTCAGCTCATCTTCTTGTATGCGTTTGCCGATGTATATGGTATCGAATTGTCCCGCATTGATTGTTGCTTGAAGATATGTTGTTCCTCCATCAACCACTTTCTTAGTTGCGAGAGCTTTATACTCCATTCCACGCGAGGTATTTATCTTGGTGAAGAATTTCAACTTCGCATTTACCTGCTCTTGCGTGGCAACCATACGCAAAAAAATAGAGTCGCGCTGAACAACACGACACGAATCAAGAGGGTAAAGATATTTGGCCGAGAGCACCACAAATCCAGCCTGAACAAGCACCTGTTTTTTGTGTGGAATAAGGGAGTATCTCTCAATGATTGGCTTATAGTCAAGATTTTCCTCAATTTTCAGAGTAAAACGGTTGGGACAAGTATCTTTAGTGTCGTTAACCGAATAGATTGCCCCACGTTTTATATGTAGCGATACATATTTATTTTTCACGATGCTATCAACAGTAGGTATCGCACAACCACTTATTTCTCCCACACACTCTGCCTGATTGTTTCTAAACGTCAACAGTACGCTATTGGATAAATCAATGTTTTTATTCAGATGTTTCCTACTGTCGGGGAGGATATTGCAGTCGTAAACGGCAAGGTGTGTTGGCACCTCGTAGCGTATTAACTCGGTTGTGTCACCAAAACAAGAACTATAAATCCTATTTCTCTTTGTTCGTAATATCCTGTTTTCGCCACCTCGCATTGCAAGATAGCGGTGAATATTGAGAACCCTTGTTTGTGTTAACAGTGTATCTGCATCACCGTACCCCTCTATCGTTAACTCATAATAGTATTGATTATCGTGATTGAAAGCTATACGGTAGGCAGAATCAAGCAAGTCGAGATCGTCTATAGCATAGTTTGAATCTGCGCCATGGTACTTTATAAGCAGAGAGAAAACCTCGGGTTCCTCCAGTGCTTTCTGTAGGTTACGAATAGGCTTTGCCGAAGGAATATATAGTCCCGACTGACCTTGTGCCGACCAACAACTGCACAGCAAGCAAATAGTTGTAGACAAAGCAACAAAGAAACGCTTTATAATTAGCGGTTTCATTTCAATATTTGTGCAATTATGTCGTCGGTACTCACCCCTTCTGCTTCGGCATAGTAGTTGCGAACAATGCGATGTCGCAGTACCTCGGGAGCAATGGCTGCTACATCCTCCCCATCGGGCGAGTATTTACCATGCAGTGCAGCATGCGTTTTGGCGGCCATGATAAGGTATTGCGAAGCACGTGGACCAGCACCCCACGAAATATATCGCCTAATTTCATCAGCTGTTTTAGAAAGAGCATTGGGGCGCGTTGATGCAACTATCGACACCGCTTTTTCGACCACGTTATCCGCCACAGGCATGCGTCGCACAAGGTTCTGTATGTCTACAATCTCACTTGCCGACAATACGGTCTGCAACTCCACTTGTGCATTCGCCGTGGTCCTTTTCACAATGTCTACCTCCTCTTTGAACGATGGATAATTCAATTGCACATTGAACATAAATCTATCCAACTGGGCTTCTGGCAAAGGATATGTTCCCTCTTGTTCAATCGGGTTTTGTGTGGCAAGAACAAAAAAAGGAGCATCAAGGGGATAACTCTTTCCATTAACCGTTACAACCTTTTCTTGCATAGCCTCAAGCAGTGCAGCCTGTGTTTTGGGTGGAGTTCTGTTTATCTCATCAGCCAAAACGATATTGGCAAAGACAGGACCTTTTATAAATCTGAAAGTGCGACTTTCATCAAGAATCTCTGCCCCTGTTATGTCCGACGGCATTAAATCGGGGGTGAATTGTATACGGTTAAAGGAGAGACCAAGCGTGCGTGCAAGGGTATTAACCATCAGCGTCTTGGCCAATCCTGGCACACCCATAAGCAGACAGTGCCCACCCGTGAAGACCGACAGCAGAAGGCTGTCGACAGCATGGTCTTGTCCTACTATTACTTTCCCTATCTCATTTTTAAGGGCTTGATATTTTACAACCAAGCCATCTACCTGTTCCTTATCGGTCATTTGTTTAGTTGCAGATTGTCAAAAGCGCAGTCCTTATACTCGTCGGAGATATGTATATACGTTATAGAGGCTTGCTTCTTTGCCCATGCGCGCATAGCCTCTTGTTTTGCATTGGCAAGGGCTGCATTGTAGATATTGTCGTAGTCGTCAACAATGTTAGCCACATGCTCTGGCTCTTTTTTGTTTAGCCGCACAATTCTGTATGCATCACGATTGTCGGCAGTCTTCATGGCAGTGGCGTTTGATATTTGGCCTTCGTCCATACCGCTGATACCAACCATCGGAAAGAGCTCTTTTACGGCATTTTTGTCGAATTTTGAAGTGCCATCATTAGGATTTATGGCCATGCCACCTTGCGACCCTGTCGACGCTGTAGAGTGTTTTTTTGCAGCCTCTTCAAACGACAACGTCCCCTTTCTTATTTCTTGTGCAATGCTATCAAGCGTAATACGTGCCTTAAGGAGGTCGTCGGACGATACTTTGGGTATGATAAGAATATGGCGGACGTTAACCGTACTGCCACGTCGTTCAATCATTTGCAAAATATGAAAGCCGTATTGTGTCTCGATTATGGGGCTTACTTCACCTGGTTTCAGAGCGAACGCAGCCGACTCAAACTCGCCAACCATATCGCCACGCGAGAAAAAACCCAACTCACCACCTTTTGAAGCCGAACCTGGGTCTTGCGAATATAGGGTTGCCAGCATCGAGAACTTTTCGCCTTTTATCACTCTTTCTCGCAATTCAGCCAACTGAGTGCGAACCCTATCGCGTTCAGTTTCAGAAATGTTTGGCTCAATGACTATTTCAGACAGTTCGTATCTCTCTGGCATCATAGGCAGGCTATCGGCGGGTATAGTATTAAAGAAGTCGTTTACTTCACGAGGCGTTATCTTAACATTTTCAGTTATTTGATATTCCACACGACGTGCCAGCAGACTTTGTTTGAGCATACGTTCATACTGCTCTTTCAATTCATCGTAGGTAAAACCGGTGGCCTCGCGCAAAGCCTCCTTGGTGCCATACTGGCGCATGTCGTTCTTTAGGTAATATTGCACATATTGACCGACCTCGTCGTCGCTCACCTCAACACTATCTATCTCGCCTTTGTGAACCAGCAACTGGTTGAGGATAAGATTTTCAAGTATGGCACATTTATTGGCTTGTGCATTTTCAATGCCCTGCTTTATACGCATTTGAGCAAAGGAGCGCTCAATGTCGGAATACTTTACGATATTCTTTCCAACCACGGCCGCTACTCCATCTATCGTTGTTTCTTGCTGAGCAAACGTCAATGTGCAACAGGCAAGGAAAGCAAACAATGCCGAAACGTTCTTCATTTGTGATGTGTGTTTAAGCTGCAACTTTGCGTTTAGTAGGTTATTTCGTTGACAACATCCCAGTTAATCTTCACATTGTACTTGTCGCGCAGCCGTTGATTCAACCTACGCTCAATGTCGTTCTGATACTCGTTGAGATAGTAGCCTCTGGCTTCTTGACGCGACTTCAAAGTTGGTTCAATTACATCTTGAACAATAACCACCTTATATCCTTTAGCAGAAGGTGTTGCATAAACGCCTTTACTCCACTGATTGTCGGTCAAAATAGTCTGATGGCCAGCTTCAACCAAATGAACCTCTACGCTTATCTGACCTTCCTTGGCATGTTTCTTGCTCTGTGCAGACTGCATTCGTTCCAGTATTTGCGACGACGAGAAATCTTTGTTCAATGCCTTATTGGCCACCTTTATAGCCTTTTGTGGAGCAAGACATGCGCTGTCGGCCACGTTTACTTCAACCAATCGGGCACGTGTATTCCAGAAGAACATCGAATCGTCGGGGTTATCAAGCCGTTTCTTCGGACTTTCACTTTCAAAGAATGCGACAAAACCAACCGTGTCGTGCAGAGCCTTACTCCAAATGCTATCATCGCAATAATTAAAAATCATAAGTCCACGACGGTACTCATCAATCAAAGCAGCAAATTCTGGATGGGCATTTTCAAGCTGACTCTCGGCATATACTATTGACACACTGTCGAGGAAAGCATTATAACGTTCGCGGATGTAGTAATCCTTTGCCATTTTTTTCTCCGACTTTTGATGCTTACGAATGTATCGTGCCACATCTTTCACGCCATAGCTTTGGGCAGGAGTAACCACCAACACACAGGTGTCTTCAAAATCGGCTTCGCGATATTGCCACTTGCCACGCATCACCGAGTCGGGTATCTTTTCTATCAACTGGTCAAGTGATGCCATCATCACAGGTTTCTCGACCTTTGCTTTTTTTGCCTTTCCTTTCTTTGGGGCTTGTTCACGTGGAGTAACCGTACGGTCGACAATGCCATACTGTGCACGGCTGTCGGCGGCAAATTTGCGTCTTGAGGCGCCACCACGCTGTTCGTCGCGCGTCATGCGCTGCTTGTAATAGGGCGTCATGAAGTCATACGGAGGCAACGTGTCGCGCTTCACCAACTGCACAATGTGCCATCCAAAGGGGGTGAAGAACGGACGTGAATATTCTCCCTCTTTAAGGCGGGCCAACTGATAGACATATTGTGGCATCATTTGATTTACCTCAATATGCTCCACCAAACCACCATTGCTGGCAGATGTACGCTCGTCGCTGCGACGGGCTACGATTGCAAAGGGGGTACCTTCGTCGAGTTGCTGCATTATTGTGCCCAATTCTGGTCTACGAGCGCTGCTGTCGGCAGCACGCAACCAAATGTGGGCAAACGTGGTGCGACCATAGAATGGCACCTTATCATAGACCTTAATGATGTGGTAGCCAAAGCGTGTGCGCACAGGCATGCTCAATTCGCCAGGTTTCAAAGTGTAGGCGGCGTTCTCGAAAGGATATACCATGTTGAAAACCGTGAAGTAGCCGAGGTCGCCCTCATCGTCACGTGGCTGAACCCGTTGACCTTTCTTTGCGCCGCGATTCACCTCTTCGGCAGCCAACTTGTTAAAGTCTTCGCCCTTTAGGGCACGCCCACGCAACTGCAATGCACGTTTCAATGCCTCAAGTGTGTCGGCCGCCGAGGCGTCTGGTTCGCACTTTACCAATATATGTGCCGCATGGACCACATATTTATTGCGTTCATAGGCTTCGGCAAGCAGGTTTTGCAATGTGGCCGAATCTATCAAGTAAGGGGCAGCCAACTCTTTGCGATAACGTGCCAATTCGCGCTCAAGCGACAACACTGTGTCGTAGCCAGCGGCCTGCGCATCAGCCACCTTAGCGCGAAAATTGGCAAAGAGGTTGACATAGTCTTCCAAGGCTTTGCGTTTTTCATAGGTGCATGCCGTTGGGGCAGAACCTGGCTTTTTGCCCACTGTAGGCAAAAACTCTTTCATAAATTCCGACTGACGGATGTCTTTTCCGGCCACTTGCATCACCACAGGATCGTTGTCGGATTGCTGAGCGCTACATGTTGTGCCCGCAAAAATTGCCAGCAGGGTGGTTGCAAGTATTGTCTTAACGTTTCTATTCATTTGCTGCTTAATGGTTGATGAAAGAGTTTGTGCTGAATAAAGGTCAAAGGTTAGCGTGAGTAGTTGGGTGCTTCGCGGGTGATGGCAATGTCGTGAGGATGGCTTTCGGTGCGACCAGCATCGGTAATGCGTATAAACTTGGCTTTCTGAAGGTCTTCGATGTTTGCGCTACCGGTGTAGCCCATGCCAGCTTTTAGTCCACCCACCAACTGGTAGAGCACCTCGCCAAGAGTGCCTTTATAGGGCACACGGCCAACCACACCTTCGGGTACCAGTTTCTTAACGTCGGTTTCTTTATCTTGGAAGTAGCGATCTTTCGAGCCACTTTGCATTGCCTCAAGGCTACCCATGCCACGATACGACTTGAATTTGCGTCCCTCATAGATGATGGTCTCGCCTGGAGCCTCGTCAACGCCAGCCACCAACGAACCAACCATTACCGAGTGAGCGCCAGCAGCAAGGGCTTTCACCACGTCTCCACTGTAGCGTATTCCTCCGTCGGCAATGATGGGCACATCGTATCCCTTTTGGCGCAGCGCACCGCTCACCTCGCATATTGCCGTAAGTTGGGGCACACCTATTCCAGCCACGATGCGAGTGGAGCAGATGCTTCCTGGGCCAATACCCACCTTAATGGCATCGGCTCCGGCCTCGGCCAACATCAGCGCAGCCTCGCCAGTGGCTATGTTGCCCACCACAACGTCTATTTCAGTGTATTTGCTCTTCACCTGTTTCAAGGCCTCAACCACACGAATGCTGTGGCCATGAGCTGTGTCAATGACAATGGCATCGGCCCCAGCCGAAACCAAAGCGTCGACGCGCTCCATCATGTCGGGCGTAATGCCCACACCGGCGGCAACACGCAAACGGCCTTTGCTATCCTTGCAGGCATTGGGACGTTCTTTGGTTTTGATAATGTCGCGATAGGTTATCAAGCCCATAAATTGCCCCTCGTTGTTCACCACGGGCAGTTTTTCAATCTTGTGCTGTTGCAGTATGTCGGTTGCTTCGGCAAAGGTGGTACCCTCGTGGGTGGTGATGAGTTTGGTGATCATTATCTCGCTCAGCGGGCGTTCCATGTCGCGCTCAAAGCGGAGGTCGCGATTGGTTACCATGCCAATGAGCATGCGGTTGGAATCGACAATGGGTATGCCACCAATGCCATATTCGGCCATCAAGTGCAACGCATCTTTCACTTTGGCATCCTTGCTCAATGTTATAGGGTCGACAATCATGCCATTTTCGGCACGCTTCACTTTGCGCACCTCGTTGGCTTGACGTTCAATGCTCATGTTTTTATGCAGCACCCCGATACCGCCCTCTTGTGCCATGCCAATGGCCATGGCAGCCTCGGTTACGGTGTCCATGGCGGCCGACACGAGTGGGGTGTTCAAAACAATATTTTTCGAGAATCGCGATGCCACGCTGACTTCGCGAGGCAGCACTTCGGAGTAGGCTGGCACGAGCAACACATCGTCGTATGTGAGCCCTTCGCCAATGAATTTTGAGTTGTCTGTATACATATCGTTATTATTTTGCACGGGTATATTAGTGTGCAAAGTTACACTTTTTCCATATAACCGACAGTTTTTTTTAGCATTATCCAAGTATCATGTAGGGTCGTTGTTGAGTTTTTTTTAATTAAATTTATT
>JAFVBC010000022.1 GCA_017480185.1 Bacteroidales bacterium | reverse complement strand
GTCCCCCCTCCCAGGGAGGGGAGGACTTATTGGCAACACCTGACTATTGTTTACCCACCCCCTACCACTCCCAAGGAGGGGAGGTCTTGTCGGCAATACTTTGTCTGCTGGTTTACCCACCCCCAACCCCTCCCAAAAGGGGAGGATGTAAGTATCCGATAAGGCCGTTCTTCAGTTGTTCTTCAGTCCATGACTGAAGAACAACTGAAGAACGGCCTTAGTTGATGCCTACTTGATGGCGATTTGTTGTATTGTGTTAGATGGTGGAGGCCACTTTAGCCACGGTGAGTGGGCATGATAGTATAGGTGGCGCACCGCAGGGTGCGCCACCTATACTGCAAGACAAAGCAGACAAGGGTTGTTGGCTCTTTGTCGCTGTCTTAAAAGAATGCTCTGTTACAATCCTGGCATGACCTGTGGCGTGTAGGCGAGGTCGACTTGACGAATGCCCGATGGCGTTATCTCGATTAGGAGCGACTCGGTGGGGTGGAAGTCGAGGGTGTAGGTTTCGCTTTTGCCGTGGTGGTTGACGGTGATGGTGCGCTGCGAACCGCTGTCGGTGAAAGCATAGCCATACTGCAGGGGATATTCGATGGTTTGACAAAGTGGATTGGCAAAAAAGACGTAGTAGTTGTCGTCCTGCTGTCGGCACCAGAAGTCGGGCAGGTTGTTGCCTTCGATAAGGGGTTGTGCGGGAATCACCGTTTCGTCGGCGCTGACGTTGGCGCACTGTTGCAATTCGGCCAAGAGTGTCTCGTACTGTGGGTGATGCACGTGGCCCGGTTCGCGAGGATTGCGTTTTAGACACACGGGGAGTCCTTGCTGTGCCAAACGCACGATGTGTTGCAGGGCATCCATTTCCATATACTCGACATCGACATAAAGAGCTTTGAAATTGGCGGCTCCACAATGTAATGTGCCGTCGGTGTAGGAGGCCGACGACAAGAAATGCTCGTTGACCCAAAGGGGCTGCAAGCCACGGAGCATCTGCGGGGTGTTGATGAAACGCATTTCGTATTGTCCCCAGAAGAAGGCTTTGACCTTGCGAAGAGAATCGGGGTAGTAGCCCCCCATCCAAGCGTCTTCGAGGGGCATGTATACGGCGAGGTCGGAATAGGTGTGGCCACGACGCATGTAGTCGGACACGCGGGTCATGTATTGGTTGAATTGTTTGAGGTTGTCGCCAGTAAGGTTGTTGAGCGGGCTGGTTGAGATTTGGCAGGTGGTGTAGAAGAAGTTGGAGGTGTCGCCCACTTTGTTGTAGGGAAATCCGTGCCAGATAATCTGATTGATACCGTTGGCAAAGAGGGCATCGCATATCAGTTTGAGGTCGGCTATCTGTTCTTTGCCCTGATAGGGGCTGTGGCCGTGGCCTTTCTTGTAGAGAAGTCCGGTCCATCCATAGGTGCAGGTAAATGTTTCGGAAGTTACAACGGACTTGTTGGCCAACGCCGCTGCCGAGGCAGGTATTTTGCTAAAACAGGGTTCGTAGAGTATGGCCTCGGTCTCGGGTACATCGACCAACGAGAAGGCTGTGAGCAAATCGGTTGGAGCACCGCCACACTGTGCACGAGAGAAAGCGCCCACCCGACGGGCATTGTCGGCAAAGGGGGCATAGAACTGGTTTAGCACATAGCGCGAGAGGGTGTGCATATAGTCGTAGAACACATCGAGATTGGCGGTGTCGAGCAGGGTGCGTTGTTGCATGTAGGGCTCTATGTCGTAGCCATGTTCGGCCATGAATGTTTTTTCGAACCCCGGAGTCCAAAGATATTGCGTTTCCACCTCCCACGAGTCGACAAACAATCCCGAGGCTGAGCCTTTATAAGCTTTGCCCAGACCGCGATTCATCTTGTCGGCATAGCGAAAGAAAGCATTGCTATCGAGGTGGTTGAGGATGCGAGCCTGAAGTGGAAAGTCCCAAGTGAAAGAGCGTTCGGCTTCGTGGATGCTGTCGAAGTAGGTGCGCGTTTGATCGCCATCGGGCAAGTTGATGTCGCTAAA
Source organism: Bacteroidales bacterium (assembly GCA_017480185.1). Taxonomy (GTDB): domain Bacteria; phylum Bacteroidota; class Bacteroidia; order Bacteroidales; family P3; genus Colimorpha. The sequence goes on along the minus strand of JAFVBC010000022.1, from coordinate 35,660 downwards.
AGGCCAGAGGGTGCCGTAGGTGAAGTCGCAACCCAGGCCCAACGAATCGGCAATGCGCTTGGCTTCCTGCACCGGAGCAGCCCATTCGGGCGAAAGGAATGTTGGATGCGAGGCAGCCGAATCGAGAAACATGGGGTAAATCCACGCTATTTCGACTCCTCCAAACTCGTGGTTTTTAAGCCACACAAGTTGGTCGCGCACGTCGTTAACATCGATGTCGGACGAAAACCACCACCAACGGGTGTAGGGTTTGGACGACGAGTAAAGGTCGGATGTGGGCGATTGCTGGCTACCACATGCCGAGAAGATGGGCAGAAGTAGTAGAGCGGTAATAACAAGAAGTAGTGTTTTTTTCATATCTTGGGTTGTTTTGTTTATGCTTTACGTTGCCACGGTGTTGCTAAAGACGTGCCGTTGATTGGTAGATGCGCTGCAGCAAGGCCTCGGTAAAGACGGTCAACGAGGTGTCGGCCTTGGCCGATGGCCGACGGTTGACACAATCGTACTGCAGGGTATCGGTTGGTGTTATCATGTTGAGCCCATTTTTGTAGGCATGCATGGCAAACTGATGTTGTGAAGGATAGTGAGCACTTAACACATTGCGACTAAAGGAGAACGGGGTTATATCGATGCCCAGCTGCACAAGAAGGGTGGCCACGAGGTCGCTTTGGCTCATAAGCATGTCGAAAGTGCAACTTTGTTTCACCGCTCCACCCACCATCACGATTGGCATTTTTGCTGCTCGTGGGCTGGCAATGGAGCTAACACCTGGGGCCACCACGCCGTGGTCGGGCAGGATGATGACCACCAGACTGTCCCACAGGGGCGAAGTTCGCAATGCGCTGACCATTGCCCCAATGCAAGAGTCGGTGTAGGCAAAGGCGTTTTGCCGTTTGTCGGCAAGCCGCCTCATTGGCACCTCCCAGGGTTCATGACTGCTCAACGTAAGCGCCAGCGACAGGAACGGACGCGACATGTTGACAAGCGAGGGGGAAAGCAGAATGTGGTCGGGAACGCCCCAAGCGCTTTGAACTGCCGCTTTGGGGAAGGCATCGCCCCCACGAACAGTGTCGAAACCCGTCTCGCTCATGTAAAGTTTCATATTGGTAAAGCCAATATCGCCACCATAGGTGAACGCCGACGTGTAGCCCACATCGCGCAGAGCATGCGGCAAAGAGGGAAGCCGTCGGCAAACGTCAGACCTCTTCATGAGCGACGTTGTGGGCAGTCCCTGCCATCCATTTAGGATTGATACCAAACCACGGTCGGTCCTAAAATTGTTGGCATAGCAGTTGGAGAAGTAAACGCCTTCGTCCTTTAACGCCCAGAGGTTGGGGGCAACGCTGTCGTTCATTACCATTGCCGAGCCACCACTTTCCCATATAATCACCAAGAAGTTGGGGCGAGAGGAGGTGAAAAGCGTGTCGGAATGGTCGGAATGGGCACTGAAAGCATCGGCAAGGACTTCGTTTACACGCCATTCGTCCATAAATACAAACTCATTTTCCAAATCTTGCGTCTTGAAAAGCGAGTGCATCATGTTGAACGTAGGGTTCAATGCTGCATGGTTGCAGAAAGCATAGTGCGAGAAGTAGGCATAGGAAGGATTGGCCGTTGACTCGCTGACGCTGCCTCGCATGCCGAGAAAGTTAAGCCCCATGAGCGGCAAAAAAAGCGACACAGCCCATAACTGTGGATGGTCGCTAAATCTCTTGGGAGTGGCTTTTATCAAAAGAAGGGCAAAGAGCCATGTAATGCCTACCACCAAAAGCAGTATAATTATCACACTCCACCACGACAAACTGGCCAACATATCTTTAGGATGGGTGGTATACATGAGGTCGTTGGCATCCAGTTTTGCACCCCAAAACATGTACAGCACCGTGTCGGAGAGGAAGATAACGGTGATGCAGAGCGAAAGGATGATGTGGTAGGGTCGCAGAATGGCCCTCATGGGTAGGTTGCGAACCACGCAGGAGACGAGTGTTATCAGGATGGGGAGGACGACAAGGTAGCAGGCGGTAACAATATCAAGACGCAAACCATGCCACAAGGCCAACAGGCATTGCCCCAAAGGAGCACCTGCTGCCAGGCTTACATTGACAATCATAAACAGGACTTTCTGCAAGACAAATACAGCCAGCAGAATGACAAACAGACGAATAATATAGCCCAGACGGCTCACCATTCCCTACTAATCTGCGCTAATCAAGCAAGACTCCTTCGTTGATTTGCCCGCGATGGGGGGGGCAACTATCTAATTCACAGTAGATTGAGTTATTAGAAACAAACTCTGGCACTATTGATTTCATCTTTCTCACAATCTCCATGTCATCCATTGTTTGCACTATTTGAAACAGGTTATCGAACTCTCTATTTATGTTTTCTATCGGGAAACGGCGCACTTGTGCAATGAAGATTTTAGGATGATATGTTGGGAGGGTGTTTTCCTTTGTGGCAAGCAATTCTTCGTAAAGCTTTTCGCCAGGGCGCAATCCTATTTCCTTGATCTCTATCTCGCGATGCCCAGATAGCTGTATCATGCGCTTGGCAAGGTCGTATATCTTTACGGGTTTACCCATGTCGAACACAAATATATCGCCACCTTTGCCCATTGAGCCAGCCTCAAGCACCAAGTTGCAAGCTTCGGGAATGGTCATGAAATAGCGTGTAATTTCGCGGTGCGTGATGGTCAGAGGTCCACCAGTTTCAAGTTGTTTTCTAAACAGCGGTATGACCGAACCGTTTGAACCGAGCACATTGCCAAAGCGAGTGGTTACGAAATGGGTGGTGTCGGTAGAACGCGACTGGATGTAGATCTCGGCCAGACGCTTTGATGCTCCCATAACATTGGTGGGATTGACTGCCTTGTCGGTGGAAATCATGACAAACTTCTGCACACCGTACTTTATAGACAAGTCGGCAATGACGCGTGTACCAAAGACGTTTACACTCACAGCTTCGTAGGGAGTACCCTCCATGAATGGTACATGCTTGTAGGCCGCAGCATGATAGACCAATTGAGGACGTTCTTCGGAAAACAATTGTTCCATACGTTTGGCATCGGTAACACTGGCCACAACAAACGTCATACTGTCCTTCCGATTAGCAAACTTTTGGTTGAGCTCAAACTGAAGCTCGTACATTGGGCTCTCGGCTTGATCTACCATTATCACTTTGCGAGGACTATAGTGCATCAACTGACGACATATCTCCGAACCGATGCTACCTGCCGCCCCAGTAACCAGCACCACCTTGTCGACTACCTCGCGTACGATGTTGACGTTGTCCAACTTTATTGTTTCGCGTTCGAGAAGATCTTCAATCTTGATGTCGGATATCTGATTGATATTAAAACCACCGTCGAACCACGTAGTGATGTGTGGCACCGATTTTACTTGCAGTCCCAAATCGAGAGCCCGCCCAACAACGGCCTGCTTCAAAGACAGACGCAAGGAAGGGATGGCAATGATTGCCTGCGACACTTTTCGGCTCTTCACATAATGCTCGTTAAGTCCACTTCGCACTTTGATGATGGGTATACCATTGACGTATTGCCCCACTTTAGAGCCATCATCGTCCAAAAAAGCACACACATGATATTCTATGGTATTATCTTGCTGCAATGCGTTGAAAGCTATCTGGCCAGCCGCACCGGCACCATAGATGACTACGTTTTGTTGCTTGCGACGACGGCGAAAGAACTCGTTGTATGCACGTTGCAATACCAATCGTGAGGCAATCATCATTGTGCCAAGCATCAGGTACAGCATCAACGACTCGCGATAAGACAAGATCTTACCCTGCGATATTACTGGTGAGGGGAAGAGGGTGTTTATAAACGCAACCAACATAGCCATTATACACAGCACAACTACCACAACAATGATTCGCAGCACATCCTGCACTCCGGCATGACGTATCACAAGTCTGTGAGTGCCCGATAAGATAAAAACACCTATTGTGAGCAATGCCGAAAGAATGAACTTAGCAACAATCTCCGACAGCATCTGAGAAGCACCAGGTTGCCGCAAAAGCAACTCGGTAATAACAAAGGCGATGGTAAATAAAAACACATCAAGAGCAAATATCACACGGTGGGATAGCGATGAGTGCCTATACTTTATCACCACAGCAAACATCGCACGTCGGAATATGTTATTTCCTTTTTTCTTCATAGTCGTGCGTCGATTATATCTTTGGGCAAAACTCCTTTGACATCATATATAACACCCGGTCGGGGTACCAATACTCGCAATGGGACACTGGCAAAGGCATTGTGGGCCACGGCATATATTGCAGCATCAAAAGTGCCGTCGGGCAGTGTGTCTACCACATTTACACCATACTCTCGGCGTGCTTTCTGGCCGTCCACCACTGGGTCAAAAATACAAATGTTGTTTGTGTATTCCTGCAATGTATGGTATATATCGAGAACTTTTGTATTGCGTATATCAGGACAATTCTCCTTGAAGGCAAATCCCATTATCAACACCCTCGCATTCATAACCATGATGCCTTGCTTTACCATCAACTTCACAAGTCGCTCGGCCACATATTGCCCCATGCTGTTGTTTAGCCTGCGAGCATTGGTCATCACACGGGGTAGGACACCATATAGTTGCGATTTCTGAATCAAATAGTAGGGGTCGACACTTATGCAGTGCCCCCCAACTAAACCAGGACGCATGGGGATGAAGTTCCACTTGGTGGCGGCAGCATCAAGCACATCGTGAGTGTCTATGCCCATGGCGTTGAATATTTTTGCCAACTCGTTGACAAAAGCAATATTAACGTCGCGTTGAGTATTTTCAACTATCTTCGATGCCTCGGCCACACGTATAGACGGAGCACGATGAGTGCCCGCAGTAAGCACCGAGTTGTAGAGCGAGTCGACAAACTCGGCAGCCTCGGTGTTTGAGCCCGACGTTACCTTTTTTATATTTTCAACCCGATGCAACTTGTCGCCAGGATTGATGCGTTCGGGCGAATATCCAGCATAGAAGTCGTGGTTTAACACCAATCCCGACACCTGCTCGATTTCTGGCAGGCATTCCTCCTCGGTTACTCCAGGATAGACCGTTGATTCATATATCACCACGTTGCCACTACTAATCACTCTACCCACCGTCTGCGATGCAGTTATAAGTGGTACAAGATTGGGGTGATTATTGTCATCGACTGGCGTGGGCACCGTTACTATATACACGTTGCAGTCCTTGATGTTAGCCTCACTGGTAGTGAAACTCAACATATTGTTCTTCACGACTTCACCCAAACGCTCTCCGTCGACCTCACCCGTGCCATCAACACCATCAAGCAGGCTTCTAACACGTGTGGCATCAATATCAAAGCCCACTGTGGGGTAACGCCGAGCAAACAATACAGCCAAAGGCAGCCCCACATACCCCAGCCCAACAACGCATATCTTAACCTTATCCAGTGTTGCTATCATTTCTTTTCAATAGTTCTTTCAATAACCGAGACTACCTGGTGGCACTCGTCCTCAGTCATAAACGGATATATGGGTAACGACAGCACTGTGCGACACAACCGCTCTGTATTGGGACATGGAGATTGCATGTCGGCATACATCTGCAATGCAGGCTGGTTGTGCATTGGCAGTGGATAGTAAATGGCCGTCGGAATAGATGCTTCTTTCAACGCCCCATTCAGATCGTCGCGACGATGACTAACAATGGTGTATTGCGCCCATGACGAGCGTATACCATCGCCCACTTGGGGGCAATCAACCAGGCCTTGCAACAGACTATCGTAACTTTTTGCAACTTCCTGCACTGCCTGTAGTCCCCTTTCTTCAAACGCTTCAAGCTTCACTTTAAGCACCGCAGCCTGCACCGTGTCGAGCCTCGAATTAAGTCCCAATCGTACGTTGTGGTATTTGTCTTCGCCCTTACCATGCTGCCGCAACGAGCGAACAGCACTGGCGACAGCATCGTCGTTGGTAAAAAGTGCGCCCCCATCGCCATAACAGCCCAGCGGTTTTGCAGGGAAAAACGACGTGGTGGCCACATCGCCAAAAGAACAGGCTCGTCTACCATTAAGTTCACCACCAAAGCCTTGCGCCCCGTCTTCGAGCAGTAACATGTCATTGTCGCGAACCACGGGTAGCAATTCATCGAAGGCGGCTGGTTGACCAAAAAGGTCGACGGCCACCACGGCCCTACACCTCAGGGTTGTGTGAGCTTTAATGTTAGATATTTTTTCCTTCAAATCGGCTACGCTGATATTGAAAGTGCGGCAATCGACATCGACAAATATGGGTATCGCGCCCTGCAAAGCCACCGCCTCGGCGGTAGCAAAGAAGGTGAAATCTGGTAAAAACACAGCATCGCCCTCACCAACACCCCAAGCCATAAGGGCCAAACGTAGAGCATCGGTACCGTTAGCACACGTGATACAATGCTTCACGCCCACATACCGGGCAAGTCGTTCTTCCAACTCGGGCACCCAATGCCCCATAACATAGCAGCCCTCGGACACAACATCCCTTATGGCCGCCTCTATTTGAGGTCGTACCCACTGGTCGGTTCGCTGTATGTCTCTAAACTGCATCTTAATATCTTCTCCTTATCAAGTCCCTATCATCTCCCTATCAAGTCCTACAAAACACCTACGAACGCAGGTGTTGATATGAGCGACCACAGGGGCAAACAAAACTCTCGTCCAACTTTCTGCCACATTCACACACCCAGCCAATCTGCTTTGCTGGTACGCCAGCTACAAGAGCATTGTCGGGCACATCGGCAGCAACCACTGCTCCAGCTGCCACCATTGCCGACCGCCCTACCGTATGGCCACACACCACCGTGCAATTAGCCCCCAACGACGCGCCTTCTTTTATCAACGTCCGCGCATAAACGCCATGGGCTGGGAAGTGAGCACGCGGGGTTTTCACGTTGGTGAATACACACGAAGGCCCACAGAACACGTTGTCCTCTATCTCTACCCCCTCGTATACCGACACGTTGTTCTGTATCTTCACCCCATTGCCAATCTTCACCCCAGGACCAATATTAACGTTTTGTCCCAAAGTGCAATGATGGCCTATCTGCGCACCCGTCTGAATGTGGCAGAAATGCCACACACGTGTTCCCTCGCCGATGGTGGCACCATCGTCTACATACGAGCTTTGGTGTATGAATACTTTATCTACCATCCAAAGGGGTGTTTGGTTAGTGCCAGTTTAGCCATAGGATGGTAGTCGCCGACCAGACCAATGGGTTCGCTGTGGCGTATGTCGAATACTGTCTGTATGCTTTGTTTGGCTTCTTCTATTCTAAAACCACGCCCGGCAAGTATCTCCTCGTAACTACGGGTATGGAGATCGGTAAAGCCATTGGAAAACTCAAATTCGTTGCCATCAACATCTATCTTTCTGTACGACGTTTTCCCTTTAATTGCTGCTTCTGTTGGCAAATGATCAGCGTTGATACTTAAAAAATAACGGACACGAGCCCTATCAAGTTCAAGGTAACCAGCCACTCTATCGTGCGAAGCCACATTCACTACATTGCGTTTCACATTGCCAAACACCCAGGTCAGCATATCGTAGAAATGAACTCCGATATTAGTGGCCACGCCACCACTCTTTTGCTCATAGCCCTTCCACGATGCATAGTACCAGTTACCTCGCGGTGTAATGTAGGTCAACTCAACATCGTGCATAACGTCGGTTGACTCGTTGTCAATCATTTGTTTCAAGGCCACTACCGACGGATGCAACCTTAACTGCAGTATGGTGTAGGCTTTATGCCCTGTTTCGTGCTCTATTTGTTGCAGCGCGTCGATATTCCACGGACTCAACACCACTGGTTTCTCACAAATCACATCGGCCCCAAGACGCAGACCATAGCGAGTATGTGCATCGTGCAGATAGTTGGGCGAGCATACCGACAGATAGTCTATGCTCTGACCACGCGTCTTAAGCAGATTGTTATGACGGTCAAATAGTTCTTGTTCTGTGAAAAATGAGGCTTTAGGGAAAAAAGAATCTATGACTCCCACCGAGTCGTTCTTGTCGTATGACGAGAGCAACATGTTGCCCGTCTCTTTTATGGCTTTGAGATGTCGTGGCGCTACATAGCCCCCTACTCCTATTATGGCGAAGTTCTTCATTGCCGATATTTGATGTTATATATACAGCGGAGCATACTGTCATGCCAGTAAGGCACCTCCACGCCAAATGTTTGTTTTATCTTTGTCTTATCGAGCACCGAGTAGTGTGGCCTATGTACGGGACTGGGAAATTCACTGCTGCGACAAGGTTCTATTCGGCACTGCTCGTTGCCAGCCGCCGAAGCAATAGCCTTGGCAAAATCGAACCAACTGCACACTCCCTCATTGCTGTAGTGATACACGCCTTGACGTTGCCACAAGTCGTGCTTCTCGACCATCACGAGCAATGCCTTTGCAAGGTCGCCTGCATAAGTGGGGGTACCCACTTGGTCAAACACCACTTTCAACTCCTTGTGCGTAGCCGTGAGGTTAAGCATGGTTAACAGAAAGTTCTTACCATATTCGCTATACAACCACGCTGTACGCACTATAATGTTGCGGCACTTTTGGGCAGCAATCTCGCCCATGGCCTTAGTTCTTCCATACATACCCGTAGGGTTCACTGGCAAATTCTCTGCACAAGGGGTGTTATATTCATCGCCACCAAACACATAGTCGGTCGACACATGTATCAGACCTCCACCCACTTCGTTCATAGCTTCGGCCAGGTTTCCAACTGCTGTATCATTTACAAGAGTGGCCTTGTCGGGTTCAACCTCGGCTTTGTCTACGTTGGTATAGGCCGCACAATTCAACACAGCCTCTATGTTGTTGTTGCGCACATATGCCCTAACAGCCTCAACATTCGTAATATCAAGCTGATCTATGTCGGTAAAGAGATAACGATGCAACACATCTGCACGTTCTACGAGCAGACGCAGATGCGTCCCCAACTGCCCATTAGCTCCAGTTACCAGTATATTCATCACACAAAAGGTGTCTGAAAACGAGCAAAAAACTTGTGATTACTGTCCTTGGGCGATAGTCGCACCTCGCTCTCACTTATGCCCCAATCAATATTCAGCTGTGGGTCATTCCAAGCAATTGCATCTTCAATCTCCGGATGATAGTAGTCATCGCACTTATATTGAAACACAGCCTCGTCGCTTAAAACGGCAAAACCATGTGCAAATCCTTTAGGAATATACAGTTGCCTGTGATTTTCTTCCGACAACTCAACAGCCACATGATGTCCGTATGTGGGGCTTCCGCCACGAATATCAACCGCCACATCCACCACTCGTCCGCTCACAACCCGCACCAATTTTGCCTGCGCATGAGGAGGTTTTTGAAAATGGAGGCCTCTTACTACTCCTCGTACCGACTTTGACTCGTTGTCTTGCACAAAGCAACAGGACAGGCCTGTTGCTCGTTCAAATTCTTGTTGGTTAAAACTCTCAAAGAAATAACCACGATCATCGCCATACACCGTGGGATATAATATCAACACACCATCTATGGCAGTTTTCACAATATTCATATCATTCTCAATAAATATTGCCCATATTGATTCTTCTGCATAGGTTGCGCCACACGACGAATATCATCAGCCGTAAGCCAACCTTTCTCGTATGCTATGCTTTCCAGACACGCAACCTTTAGCCCCTGACGTTTCTCTATCACCTCTATAAACGTCGAAGCCTCGGCCAACGAGTCGTGTGTACCCGTATCAAGCCAGGCAAATCCACGTCCCATCAACTGCACGTCAAGTTCACCGTCGTCAAGGAAGGTTTGATTCACCGATGTAATTTCCAACTCTCCTCGCGCACTTGGCTTTATAGTTTTTGCTACATCAACAACCTTGTTTGGATAGAAATACAGGCCAACAACGGCATAGTTCGATTTCGGATGCAAAGGCTTTTCTTCTATCGACAACACATGCCCAGCATCATCAAACTCGGCTACACCATAACGTTCTGGGTCAGCCACCCAATAGCCAAACACCGTGGCTTTACGTTCATCGGTCACTTTGTGCACTGCCTCACACAACATACTGCTCAAACCATTTCCATGGAATATATTATCACCCAACACAAGGCAAACATCGTCCGTACCAATAAATTCCTCACCTATGATAAAGGCTTGTGCAAGGCCGTCGGGCGATGGTTGCTCGGCATAAGCGAACTTCACCCCGAAGTCTTCGCCCGTACCCAACAAACGCTGGAAAGCTGGCAAATCCTGCGGAGTTGATATAATCAATATGTCGCGTATGCCCGCCAACATCAACACCGATATAGGATAGTATATCATCGGTTTGTCGTATATGGGCAGCAATTGCTTACTCACGCCCTTGGTGATAGGGTAAAGACGTGTGCCCGAACCTCCAGCTAAGACTATGCCTTTCATTGCAGAATAATGGGGTTTATATTGTGAAGAACCTATGTTTACTACTTATCAGATCCAGCATCGCTCTCTTCGCCGTAGCCATACCCGTAACCATAACCATACCCGTAGCCATAACCGTAACCATAGCCATAGCCGTAACCGTAACCATAGCCACCGTAGCGACGTTTTATTATTGGCACATCAGTGAGAACAATGGCCATATTCTTGAATTTTCCTTTATCCGACAACTCTTGAACGAACGGCAGCGAACTCTTGTTGATATAGTTTACGCGCATAACATACATTGTTATGTCGGCAACACGGTTGATGATTGACGAGTCGGCCACAATTTGAGCCGGCGTAGTATCAAGAATAATGTAGTCGTAGCGCTGACGCAGAGCGGCCATCAGCTTTTCAATGCGGTCGGTCATCAACAACTGAGTGGCATTTGGCGGAGTTTTTTCGCACACCATGTAGTCCAAATGGTCGGAGGCTTCGCTGTGCATTATATAGCGTTCAACATCGGTGCCACCGTCAAGCAGGTAGTGAATTATACCCATGCGGTTATGGCGGTCTATTGTTTTCGAGAGCGAACGCTTACGCAAGTCGAGGTCGAGCAGAATGGTGCGTTTACCGACATAGGCAAGCGAAATGGCAAGGTTAAGAGCCGTGTACGACTTACCTTCACCTGGTATTGTAGACACCATCTGGATCACTTTTTGGTCATCCTTTAAGAAGAAGGGAATGTTTGAGTGCAGCAAGCGGAATGCCTCGGTAATGAGATCGGTGCCATTGGCGGTGACTATCACCTCATCGGCAGCACGTGCACTGGGTTTCTGCGGTATTTCACCCAGCACAGGCAGCGTAGTGTTGCGTTCGACATCTACTTTAGACCTCAATTTATTGTCGAAGAAACTGATAAGGAACATCACCAAAGCCGGGATAAGCAAGCCCAACAGGAGCGATGCTGCTGCAAAAATCATCAATTTGGGAGATGTTACACCAGCCGTAGACGGTTCAACCACTTTGGCATTTTCGACCGTAACAGCCAAGTTCATAGCCGTTTCTTCACGTTTACTCAACAGGTACAGATAAAGTTCCTCTTTAATTTTCTGCTGACGTGTAACCTCGGTAACGGCCTTCGTTTGCGATGGCATAGAGGTAACCTTGTGTCGAGCTTCGCTTTCAACCCCACGTGCGCGTTCCAGTTTAATGGTCATACTGGCCATTTCGTTATCTACAGCCTGGTTTATGGCACTCAACTGGTCGTCTATGCGTTGGTGCAAGGCCTTATATTGTGGGTTGTTGGGGCCAGCAGCAGCAAGGGTACGTTTGTATTGCGACACCACACTATTGTACTCTGCTATCATCTGCTGCAGACCTGCGGAGCTCACCGCAACATTGGCCGGGATATAGTCGCCACGGTTAGAGGGGTCGCTGACATAGTTTTTGATGTAGCGAATCAGTTGCATATTCGTCTCCAGGTCGATAACCGTCGAACTTGCGTGGGTCAACTGAGCCTGCAGCGAGCCTGCAGCCCCATCAATATCCGACAATTGAGCGTTACGCTTTACCTGTTCCACCTGAGCATCAAAATAGCCAAGTTCACCACTGATGAGCGATATACGGTCAGAAATAAACTTCTCTGTCTTTTGCGCTATCTTGTCCTTGTCCTCAACAGCATCATCGTTGTAAACCCTAATCAGCGTATCAACCAAGTCGTTGGCACGCTTTAAGTTGGCATCGTTGAATGTTAGGATCAATATGGAGGCGTTTTTGTCTATGCGTCGCACCTCCAGTCCACGAAGCAACTGCCTTGCTACTGTCATCACAGGCTGCTGCGACAGATAGAGTTTCACCCCCTCATAGTCGCTGTTGAAGAACGGCGTCTTGTCTATTTCAAACGACAGTGTATCGTCAATGTTCACTTTCTGACTAAAGTAGGCTTCACCCTCCCTTTTGTACTCTTTAATCTTGTACTGGTACTTGTTGTTTTTCTGAGGCTCAATGGTAATGTTGAGCACAGCCACACGGTCGTCTCTCTTGTCATGGACGGTCATCTCTACTGGAGCATCCTTATAGTAGGTCACCTTTTGGAACAAGTCTTTGCGAGCACAGCCCTGATTCAATCCCAACCTAACCACCACTTGGCTCATCAAAGCCGACGAACGCAGCATGTAGACCTCGTTGTCGAGCGACTGCGAGGCTCCCTCCATGCCCATATTGTTCAGTATTCGGTCCATATTACGGCCACCATACTGATTACCGTTGCCGTTTTCACGCACAAGTATTGTGCCCGTAGCAGTGTAGGTCTTGGGCTGCATCTTATACACCATCGCGCCCACAGCCAAACACACCACAACCGATATCACAAACCAATACCAGTTGTTGAGCACCATGTATACGAGGTCTTTTACCGAGAGGTTTCCGAAAGGCAAACCGTTGTCTGACGAGGTATCTGTCAGGTTTCCATCTTGATTCATGTTGTTGTTATCTTGAGCGTTAATGCGTTGTAGCCTCCAATGCGCTTCACACTTTATCTTCTCGAAAGCACGAGTATTGAGAGAATCGATGTCAGCGAAGAAAGTATGCTAAATCCACTGACGAAATACGACAAGAACGATGTGTCGTACTCGGCCGAGCGTTTACGTTTTTTATTTGGCTCCACATAAACGATGTCGTTTTGATGCAGATAGTAGAATGGCGAATCGAACACACTTTTAGACGTGAGGTCGAGTGTGCCAATGATACGCTTACCATTTTCCTCACGAATAATCGTAACGTTTTTGCGCTGGCCATAGATGGTGATGTCGCGCACCTTGCTCAATGCATCAAAGATGGTAATGCGCTCACCGGTAACCTGTATTATGCCCGGCTCGGTTACATCGCCCAATATGCTCACGGTGAAGTTCAACAATTTCACCGTCACCACAGCATCGGTAATATGCCCCTCCTCGGCCAATCGACGCGACAGATACTCGCTCAACTCGGCTTGCGTCATACCGCCCACCTCTATCCTACCCAGCACCGGGAAAATAATCGTACCGTCCTGAGATACCAGATAGCCACTCACCACCGTCGCACCAGGGTTGATAGCCACACCCGATTCCGACACAGCAATCTTGTTCGTCTCTTGGTTGAACTGGATAGTGGCAGTGGGTGAACTACTCTCGACATAAATGCTGAGAAGGTCGTTTGGCTGTATGCCCTTGCTAAACTCGCCACTAATCTCCATCGGCTCATCTCGCGGAGCATCTTTCACGTAAACCAAATCATGATTGATACGGCAAGATGTGAACAGCAACGCCACCCAAGCGAACGCCAATCCGCGCAATAAAAAAGTCCTATTCATTGGTCAACAAAGTATTCATAGTCAATACACTACACACAACATCACCTTACACACCAATCTGCAAATATACATATTTTTCGAAAACATCAAACATAATGTTGCCTGCGCATAATAAAAAGCGATGTAGCAGAACGGCATCAAGTAGGTATCAAGTAAGGCTCTTCTTCAGTTGTTCTTCAGTCAATCACTGAAGAACAACTGAACATATACTGAAGAAATGCCGAAGTTGATCCTTATTTGATGCCTGCTTGACGCCGTCTTGCCCACTGTCCCCTTTTCTTCCCCGCCCACTGTCTCCCTTTTTCTCCCCACCCCTAACCCCTCCCAGGAGGGGAAGTGTTTGAAAGTAACCCACCTACCCTCGGGAGGGAAATATTTGCAGCCCACATCTCGGGAGGGGACAATACTCACGACAGATCCCACCTCTCCTCCTCGGAAAGGGTCAATACACACGATAACTCTATCCTCCCTCCCGGGAGGGGATAATGCACACGATAACTTCCTCCTCCCCTCCTGGGAGGGGATAAAGGGGTGGGTCTGCAACAAAACTCTACGCACTTATTCACGGCTTCATCTGCCAATAATCTGTCCCTGCTCTCCCCACCCCTAACCCATTTTGAGAGAGAAAACATACACACGAAAACTTTACCCCACTCCTGTTCTCCCCCACCCCTGCCCCCTCCCAGGAGGGGAAATGTTTGAAAGTAACCCACCTACCCTCGGGAGGGAAATATTTGCAGCCCACATCCTGGGAGAAGACAATACCCACGATGACACCCTCCTCATCTCCTCGGAAAGGGTCAACACACACGATAACCTCCTCCTCCCTCCCGGGAGGGGACAATACTCACGACAGATCCCTCCTCCCCTCCTGAGAGGGGATAAAGGGGTGGGTCTGCAACAGGGGTGGGTCTGCAACAAACAATAAAAGAGCGTCCCACACGTTACCTTACCACAGTACACTATGGAAGGATTTGTTTTGGCAGCTGGTTTGGGCACACGTCTGCGTCCGTTGACCGACACTTGTCCCAAGGCTCTGATTGACATGGGCGGACAGCCCTTGTTGCATCGCATAATAGCGCGTTTGCACAGCGCAGGCGCGTTGCGAGTGGTCGTCAACGCCTATCATCTGGCCGACCAGGTGATAGACTACGTGAACCACACACCGTGGCCGTGCCCAGTGGTGATTTCCGATGAGCGACCAACACTTATGGACACTGGCGGCGGTTTGAAATTTGCGACACCACTGTTCACGCCCAACGAGACGGTATTGGTACACAACGTTGACATTGTCTCCGACATTGACCTTAAAGCCCTTGTGTCGTACCACCTTCAGAGTGGCAATGCCGCCACGCTTTGCGTAGACCAACGCGACACGTCGCGCCACCTGCTTACCGACGAGGCAGCAAGGCTTGTGGGGTGGCACAACAGCCAAACGGGCGAAGAGTTGTGGGCAGACACGCCACAGCCTACGGCTAAAGAAGTGGCTTTCAGTGGCATATCTGTAATTAGCCCATCGTTTATCAACGCCATGCCCGCAGCCGACCATCCTTATCCCATTGTGCCATGTTTCCTACAGGCAGCCAAAGAGATGCCAGTGGGGACATTCATTCACACTGCATCACACTGGTTTGATACGGGTAAACCATCAACTCTCAACCAAGCACGCCAATGGATAGCTTCCTGCAACAAGTAGCCACCACCATACTTGCAGCCAACGCCACGCATACACACCGCGTGGTGGTGGTATTCAACAACCATCGTTCGGCAGTGTTTCTGCGCAAGGAGTTCACCAAAATAAGCACCACCTCGGCGCAACCATTCTTCCTTCCACGATGCATGACCATTGACGAAGTGGTGAAACATTTGGGTGGCTTGGAAATTGTGCGCCCCGAGTTCCTGCTGTTTGAGCTTTACAACATTCACATTGCCATAGAGGGAGAGGGACGGAAATACAAAACGTTTGAGGAGTTTATTCCCTTTGGCGAAATGATGATGGCCGATTTCTCCGACGTTGACCGCTACTGTGTTGATGCTGCGCAGCTATTCGACAACCTACACAATCTGAAACAAATAGGCGAATGGAACATAGAAGAGCCGACACTCACACCACATCAGCGCGAATATCTGCAATTCTACCGATCGCTTTACAGATACTACACACAACTCAGGGAGCGCCTGTTTGAACAAAAGAAAGCCTATGCAGGCATGGCCTACCGCCACGTGGCCGACAACATCACCTCCTTGGCCAATATACTTGACTGCGACAGCGTTTACTTTGTCGGTTTCAACGCGCTGTCGGAGTGCGAACGCATCATCATTGGCCACTATGCATCGATTGGCAAAGGGCATCTGTTGACCGACTCGGATGCTTACTATGTGGACGACATCCATCAAGAGGCGGGCTATTTTCTGCGCAAACACAGCAAAGAGTTTCCCGAGATGATAGGTCGCACTCCCTCTGTATTTGCACAGGGACACAGAAACATCACGTTGGTCGAGTGCCCAGAAAATCTGATGCAGTGCAAATATGTCGGACAATTGCTGACACAGCATCCCGACTGGATTGACACCGACGAGAGTACAGCCCTTGTGCTGGCCGATGAAAAGTTGCTAATGCCCATGCTGAATTCGCTGCCCGACAAAGGAAAAGACGGCACCGACTACGACGTGAATATATCGATGGGCTACCCCTTTGCCGACAGTCGTACCCATAGATTTGCCACACTGCTGTTAGAAACGCTCCGCAACCGCAACACGCAGGGTTACGCCGTAAAGGATGTTGCCGAGTTGCTGTCGTGCTACTTGACAGTGCTAATGCTCGGCGAAGAGTGCTCGTTGGCAGGGCTAACCCAATGGGCACAACACGAGAAGGCTATGCGATGCACCACCGAAGAGGTGTGCAAGGCCATTGGCGAAGACTCGCCAATGGCCGCCCAGTTGCTGCAGGCGTTATTGCCGACCGACGAACCAAGCGTGGCACACGCCCTTGACGCCCTGCGTCTATCGGCAGCAAAACTGGTCGAGAGCTCGGCCTTGGAACGCAACAAAAAGGAGCAGCAAGCACTGGCAGCGCTGGTCGACATTGTGTGCTATGTTGAAGAATTGCAGGCCGCCTACGGATATATTGACACTATCAACACACTATCTGCTCTTTACCGTCGCATTGCTCAACGCTACAGCATCACGTTTTTGGGGCAGCCCCTTTCAGGACTACAGATAATGGGTATGCTCGAAACACGCAACATCGACTTTCGACGGGTGATTCTTATTTCGGCCAACGAGGGAATATTACCAGCTGGACGAGGAAACAACACACTGATACCCTATGAGTTGAAGCGTACATTCAACCTTCCCACCTACGAAGAACACGACAACGTATTTGCATATCACTTCTACCGCCTGCTGCAACGCGCAGAGGAGGTTTACCTGGTATACAGCACCGAATCGGAAGCCATGGGCAAGGGCGAGCCGAGCAGGTTTATAAAACAGATAAAAGTTGAGTTGGCACAACACTTCAAAGACAACATATCGCTGCGCGAGGTAACCGTCAATGCCACTCCAGGTATGCATGTAGCCAACAGCGAAGAGTGGGGCAAGAAAAGTGCCACTGCATTAAATACCATGCGCCAAATGGCTGCTGGTGGATTCTCACCTTCGGCCTTGTCGTACTATTGCGAATGCCCCATGCAGTTCTACTTTAGGTACGTGATGCATCTTCGCGACAACAACACTATCGAGAACGATATGTCGTTGGCTCAATTGGGCAATTGCGTCCACAACAGTTTGCAAGCCATATACAGCCCATTCGTGGGGCAAGCAGTAACACAAGAGGGGCTACGTACTGCCCTTGACAGCCTACCAACAATACTTAAGTCGGCCTACGACAATGAGATGGGGCAACATCGCACCACAACAGGTCAAAACCGATTCTACCTCAGTGTGGCCGAAGCGCAGATAAAGGGGGTTGTTGAGCGGGAAATGAAATTGATCAAAGACGGGAATAGGATAGAAATTGTGGGGCTTGAAGAGATAAAAGAGGTGGATATTACACCCACTGACGCGCCATTTGCCATAAAGCTGAGGGGACGCTACGACCGCATTGACCGCATAAACGGACGGCTACGCATAATCGACTATAAGACAGGAGGCCTAAAGAAAGGCGACCTAAATATTGACATGGCCAAAGCAGATGTTGAGAAAATGCCGTCGAAATGGTTGCAATTGATGACCTATGCCTTGATTTACCGTGGCAAAAACCGCTTGGCCGAACCTCTACTGTCGGGCATATATCAACTGCGTAACCTGAATGACGACGTGCAGTATGCTTCGTACAACCAAACCGAAGAGATAGATAATCAGACGCTTGACGATTTTAAGAGCATGGTATTAGCTTTAATAAACGAAATGTTTGATGCGGAAAAGCCTTTTGCGTTTACCCCACGCCAACAACAATGCGACTATTGTCCCGCCAGACAATTGTGCCCACAAGCTACGAGTACACCAAAATAAAGCAAAGAAAAGTATCGCAATAAGGAGAAATTATATATATTTGCAGGTGGATGAGACCGCCATGATACGGGGGTCGATTCGGCGTATATAACTAAAACACAGCACACAACGCAACCCTCAAGCACAAAATAAAGCAATGAGAAGAAGCATATTGTCACTCGTTATGGCCACCCTGCTGCTAACAGGGTGCAGCGGATTGTCGAAAATGAAATCGGCAAGCAAAAACGTTCGCTACCAAGCCAACCCCAATCCTGTTGAAACAATGGATGACAAGGTGGTGGTTAAATTCACCGGTGCCATACCCGAGAAATATTTCGACAAGAACTGCGTGATGTTCATACAGCCCGTTTTTAGTTGGGATGATGGCAACATTCCACTTGAACCACTAACCCTAAAGGGCGAGAAAGTGGACGGCGACGGTACAATCATAAACTACGCTAACGGGGGTAGGTTCACCTATACCGACATGTTCGACTTTAAGCCCGGTATGGAAACGGGTCGTGTTACACTGACCCCGATAGGATATAAATCCAAACGCACCAATGAAGATGCTCGCTTTGCCGACGATGTGAAACGCGACAATAAGGGGGTTGAATTCACACCGGTGCTGCTTTCTGATGGAGTAAACAACACATCGTCGTGGGTTGACATTAAAGGCAACATATCCATATCGCCCATTAACTACAACAAGAAACAGGGCATCGTTGAAACTGCCGACATCTATTTCCTTAATGGCACATCGGTTTTAGACTGGGATTTCTATATGAATCGCAAGTTTGATGCCGAGAATAGCCTGCAACAGTTGAAACGTATAATGCTCGAACAAGGTTTGCCCAAACAAATAAGCATCACCGGATGGGCATCGCCCGAAGGGGAAGAAAGTCATAATGTTGGGGTGTCGAAAAACCGTGCCGACGTTGCAACAGCACAATTGAACAAGATACTTGACGAAGTGTTGACCATAATGGCACGTCGTGCTAAAGTGAAACCACAAGACCTGGAATACTACAAGTACGAACAACTAAAGCAATTGGTCATTACTACTCGCGCTGCTGGTGAAGACTGGGTGCACTTTGTTGTCATGGTTGAAGGTTCTAATATACAGGACAAACACGCTATTATAAACATTGTTGAAACACAACAAAACCTCGTCAAACGCGAACAAATGATTCGCAATATGGCCGAAGTATATGGCGAGTTAAATGAAGAAATATTCCCTAACTTGCGCCGTGCCCAAATTGCATTGTACTATTCAGAGGCTCGGAAGACGGATGCAGAGCTCTCAAAACTTGCCTCCCTCAATCCTTCCAAGTTATCGTTTGATGAACTGATGTATGCTGCCTATATAAACTACAACTACGATACCAAAATGAAATACTATAAATGGGCTACCGAGAACCATTCTGGCGAATGGGCTGCATGGAACAACGCTGGAGCGGTAGCATTCTATCTTGGAGATTACGCCGAAGCAGAAAGGTATCTGAATGTGGCACGCGACATAAATCCTCACAACCCCGACATACTCAACAACACCGGTCTGCTGTGTTTGGCTCAGAAAGACTATGCACTTGCCAAATATTACTTTGAAGAGGCAAAGCGTCAAGGAAGTAATGATGCCGATGCAAACATCCCCATATTGAATCTAAAACGAGGCAACTACAGCGAAGCTGAGAAGACCTTGAAAGCCAATACATGCTCATACAATCTGGCCTTTGCTCAATTGATGAACGAAGAAACCTCGCAGGCTATCCGGACATTGGATTGTTGCCTTGACCAAAATAGCGATGTAAACTACCTGCGAGCAGTTGCTTACGCTCGCTTGGGTGATAAAACAAACGCCTTAAAGAACCTCAAAGCCTCTATTGACGATCAATACGACTACAAGAAAAAAGCAGCCGTAGATACGGAGTTCAAGGAATATTGGGACGACGAAGAGTTCAAACTCATTGTCAAACAATACTAATGAAAGGTCTGAAAAGGCAAATTCCCAACCTTATAACACTCTGCAACCTGCTCTGCGGAGTAGTTGCTTCGTATGTAGCAATAGCTGATAAAGAGTGTGGCATAAAGTTTGCAGCTGCCTTTATCTGTTTGGGTATACTATTTGATTTTTTTGACGGACTTGCAGCACGCCTACTAAATGTTCCGTCTGAAATTGGGAAAGAACTTGACTCATTGGCCGATGTTGTCACCAGTGGAGTGGCCCCGGCAATGATATTATTCCAAATCATTTTAGCACACGCTCCAATAAAGGAGTTTGCCATCGTTGCCTTTCTAATTCCCCTTTTTGCGGCCTATCGGCTGGCAAAATTCAACCTCGACACTCGTCAAAGACATTCTTTCTTGGGGTTACCAGTTCCAAGCAACGCCCTAATTTGGGTTGGAGTAGCCCTCAGCGGTAGTTTTGTTCCCTCAACAATTCCCATGCTCACCGCGTTTATATTGGTAACACTTGCAGGCGATGTACTCATGATTTCGGAACTACCCATGTTCTCTCTCAAATTTAACTTCAAAAAGTTATCGTGGAAAGACAATTCTACCCAGTACATATTTCTCATAGGGTGCGTTCTTATTGCACTGCTGCTACGCGACTGGATTGCCATTTCCATCATAATACTATGGTACATTGTCCTATCTGTAATCACATGCCGACAAAATGCTAACTGATCTGAAAAGCATACGCATAGAAGATTATGACTACCCACTACCCGACGCACGCATAGCAAAATACCCTATGCCTCAGCGCGACAACTCAAAGCTGCTACTTCTCAACGGTAAAGACATCACTGCACACCATTTCTTTCAACTCCCCGACCTTCTACCCTCAAACTCCCTTTTGGTGTTCAACAACACCAAAGTGATACATGCTCGCCTTTTCTTTCGCAAAGATACCGGAGCAACAATAGAGATATTCTGCCTTGAGCCATACAACATGCCCACTGCTTTAGCTTTTGATCAGCGTGGGAACTGCTCGTGGGTGTGCTATATTGGCAACAACAAAAAATGGAAAGGTGGAGAATTAACAGCCTCTTTTCTTTTGAACGACGAGTCTATACAGCTGACGGTCTCACGGCGAAGTGCCCTTGGCGATGCCTGGATTGTGGACTTCAACTGGACGGGCGCTTATACCTTTGCCGAAGTAATAGATGCCCTTGGCGTAATCCCTCTCCCACCCTACCTGCATCGCGAAGCTGACGAAAACGATACAGAACGGTATCAAACCGTATATGCCCAGCATGAGGGCTCCGTAGCAGCCCCAACAGCAGGGCTACATTTCACGCCACAAGTACTCGGCAATCTAAAAGACAAGGGCGTGAGCATGGA
Source organism: Bacteroidales bacterium (assembly GCA_017480185.1). Classification (GTDB taxonomy): domain Bacteria; phylum Bacteroidota; class Bacteroidia; order Bacteroidales; family P3; genus Colimorpha. The sequence continues at coordinate 14,068 of JAFVBC010000022.1, read as the reverse complement.
ATATATTACCCTACACGTTGGGGCTGGGACATTCAAACCTGTTACCTCCGATACCATTGGAGAACATGTGATGCACGTAGAGCCAGTGCACATAACAGCCGACAACCTACGCCACATTGTGCTCCACGGCAACAACCCCATCATTGCTGTAGGTACAACGAGTGTGCGAACACTTGAATCTCTCTACTGGTTTGGAGTACAATTGCATAATAATCCCAACACGACGGGAATGCATATAGACCAGTGGATGCCCTACATGCAAAGTGTCGATAACATTCCATACACAGACGCATATCAAAACATATTGCGTTGGATGGAAAATAAAGGTATCGACGAACTGCATGGCGAGACCCAACTACTCATTGCTCCTGGGTATCGCTACCGTGTCATAAACGGGCTTATAACCAACTTTCACCAGCCCAAAAGCACTCTTTTACTGCTCGTTTCGGCCCTTGTTGGCGAGCGCTGGCGCGATTGTTACCGTTTCGCCCTTGATCACGACTTTCGCTTCTTAAGCTACGGCGACAGTTGTCTTTTCCTGCCATAGCCACATGTCGGCCATCCGCAATATCATCCACACCCTCTTTCCCTCAACCTGCATCTGCTGTGGAGACATACTTGTGGGCGACGAGAGTCAGATATGTCTTTCCTGTCTTGCTCATCTGCCACACACCTATTTTTCACAACAACCCGACAACCCTGCCGAAATGATGTTGGCTGGACGCATACCGTTCGTAAGCGCAACTGCTATGCTTTTTTATAGCCACGGCAACGCCACACAAACCATAGTTCATGACATGAAGTTTCACGGCAACAGCGATCTTTGTGTTATGATGGGGACAATGCTGGGGATAGAGCTACTTTCCAGCGGACGTTTCGACGATGTTGACCTCCTCTTGCCCGTACCACTACATTGGACAAGGCGTATAAGTCGCGGATACAACCAGTCGCTTCTTCTTTGCCAGGGCGTACAAAAAAACTTTCATCGTGAAATATCCATTGGTTGCCTTTACCGCCATCGGCCTACCCGCAAACAGAGTTTGCAACACCAATCCCAACGCGCATCCAATGTCTACGGTGCATTCCGAGTCAAAAATCAAACACTCCTTTCTGGCAAACACGTTCTTCTTATAGACGACGTCATGACCACTGGGGCTACCCTAACCAGTTGTTGCGACGCCTTGAGGACTGTTCCCGACATAAAAATCAGCATAGCAGTACTCAGCATGGTGCAATAAACGCATCACCTACGCAATAAAAAACGACCTTTTGCGTAATGACAGCAACAAAACAAAAAACCGACATGGACTTGAAATACAAACGCGTACTCCTCAAATTGAGTGGAGAATCGCTCATGGGAGAGCAAAATTACGGCATCGATCCTTCAGTTGTGGCGCAATATGTACACGACATAAAACAGGTAACCGACCTCGGATGCGAAGTAGCAATTGTCATGGGCGGAGGCAACATCTTTCGTGGACTGAGTGGAGCAGCCAAAGGTATGGACCGAGTGCAAGGCGACTATATGGGCATGATGTCGACACTTATCAACAGCATGGCGCTACAGGCAGAACTTGAGAAGCAAGGCATGTCGACCCTATTACTTTCTGGCCTCACCATCGAGCCCATCTGTCAGGCCATGAGCCGACGTCGCGCTATCGAAGCCTTGCAACAGAAAAAAGTGGTGGTAATCGGCGGTGGCACTGGCAATCCTTTCTTCACCACCGACACCGCCTCAACCCTCCGTGCCGTAGAAATTGAAGCCAACGTGATACTTAAAGGCACTCGCGTCGATGGCATCTACTCTGCCGACCCAGAGAAAGACCCCACTGCCACCAAATTCACCCAACTCACCTTTACTCAAGCCATGGAACGCAAACTGAAGGTGATGGACCTTACGGCATTTGCTCTATGTGAGGAAAACAACCTTCCGATATACGTCTTCGATATGAATCGTCAAGGCAACCTGTGCCGAGTGGTGTGTGGCGAAGAAATAGGCACCATCGTAACACGATAAACATCTAAAAAACAAACAATAAAACCACATAAATATGAACGATCTTTCAAAGAGTTGCCTCGACGAGGCAAAAAAAAGCATGCAAAGTTCGCTTACCTTTCTTGAGAAGGAACTTAGTAAAATACGCGCAGGTAAAGCCAATCCCGGAATGCTCGAAGGCGTGAAAGTGGACTATTATGGCACTCCGACCGAGATTAGCCAAGTGGCCAACATCAACACCCCCGACGCACGTAGCATCGTGATTCAACCTTGGGAAAAGACCATCGTTGGGGCCATCAACAAAGCCATCCTCGATGCCAATCTGGGCTTCACCCCACGTCACGAAGGCGACATTCTGCGCATCGTTGTCCCCCCATTAACCGAAGAGCGCCGCAAAGAGCTGTGCAAAGCCGCCAAAACCGAGGTAGAGAATGCCAAGGTTAACGTCCGTAACGTGCGTCGCAACGTGATGGACAAGGTGAAAAAGTTGAAAGACAAATCGGTGCCCGAGGACGAAGTGAAACAGGTGGAAAAGGAACTACAGGACATAACCGACAAACACATTGCCGACTGCGACAAGATTTATGCAGCCAAAGAAAAAGAAATAATGGCCATTTAAGCGATGCTATCGGTTGACATCGGAGCCGTAGCCTCAACCAATCTTTATTGTGAGCTCCTCGACCTCTCGAAGGTTGAGGAGCTCACCGTGTTTTATACCCACAACCAATTTGCCGGCATCGGGCAACGTGGCAACACCTGGCACAGCTCTCCCCATAAAAATCTTACATTCTCTCTTATACTCAAACCCACATTCTTGCCAGCCAACCACCAGTTTTGGCTCACCATGTCGCTGTCGTTGGCTTTGGTCGACTGTCTCGATGCCCTCGGCCTTACTGCTCCAATAGCCATAAAATGGCCTAACGACATCTATGTGGCCAACAAAAAAATCTGTGGCACACTTATCTCCAACCATCTACAAGGGCAAAACCTTGCCACCTCAATCTGTGGCATAGGGCTAAACGTAAACGAGCCCCATTTCCCCACCGACCTACCCAACGCTACCTCCATATTGCTCGAAACCAGACACGAAACGCCACTCATGCCTCTACTTGAGCAACTCGTGCAGTGCATCAAAAACAGATACGACGCACTGCGCCGAGGCATCAACCCCACACCTCTTTATCTGCAACGTCTATACATGCTTGGGCAACAGCATCATTTTGAATCGAACGGCGTTGCATTCTCGGCCACCGTTGACGGTGTCGACCCTTGGGGACGCCTCGTTCTTTGTACAACAGAGGGTGAAAAACGATGCTACAATCTTAAAGAGGTAAAGTGGTTATAACCTCACCCTCAACGCACATCTTTCAGTCCACCCTGCGAGCGCATTATCTTCCTCACAAGCAACGCTACAATAGCTTCATTTTGCGCCTCGGTGTCGGTCATGAAGAAAAAAACCGTGCGCGAAAGATAAGAAATAACCATATAGCAGCTCTCGGGCAGCACCACCCGCTCGTCTTTTATCGGAGCAGGCTGCATCGGTTGCTGCCTGTGGCGCTGAGTGAATAGCACCACATCGCTGCCTCGGCGCAACTGAGCCGTTTGCGCAGGCATAAGATCGCCTATTAAGAACTCCTCTTTCATCCACTGCCATCCAGCCGAATCCTGTGCCTCGACAATAGTAACCCCCACAGTGAGCGCACTGTCTATGGGGAAACGTTCCACCTCGGCCACCCTCACTCCCGACTGCGACGCATAGCGCTCAAAAAGCCCATTCTGAGCCTGGCCTACCATCGAGGTCAAAAGTAGCAGCCAAAACAGTGTTGTTCTCATGCCGAAAGGAACTGCCATATTTCACTAATCACCGAGTCGGCATCGCACACGCTGTTGCACTTCACCTCGGGCACAACCCAGTCTACAGATTTCTCCGTTGTCTCGACCCTCGTGCGAGTGCTCGGCACCTGTTTTGAGGCCACATATTCATGACCTTGGGGCTCATCGGACACAACAAACGTGGGTTCATCCATCGGCGCCACAATAGCAGGCTCATGAGCCTCGGCCACAACCTGTTCGCCTTCCGACGTGGTGTTGACACCTCCTGGCTGCAATACCAGTAGCGACGTGGCAGCCAAAACAACCATTGCTACAGTTGCAAATGCCCTCTTTCGACGACCAATAATGACGGCCACACGCCTATCGGCCTCGTGCATCACGCGCTCTTTCCCAGTCATGCGTTCCAACTCGGCACGCTCTTCGTCCGACAGACTATCGACACGTCGCAACATGTCGGCTATCTTTTTTTCGTTGTTCACTGATATATACGTTTTCTTAATTTGTCTATTATCTTCTTCATTTGGCGACGCATCGTAATCTCACTTTGGTCGGTCAACCCAGCCAATTGCTTCAGCGACCACCCTCCTTCGAAATGCAAACCCACCAGGGCTCGCTCTATTTCCGAGAGCGACGCAAGGGCACGCCCAATATCGGGCACACTCTCGGCTTCTGCGTCGGCCACATTGGCAGCAATCTCGTCGGTATGTATCACGCGCTTGTTGCGTCGCAATATATTGATACACTGTGTGTAAACGGCACGCTTACAATATGCACAGGGGTTGCCAATACCCACCCTCACCAGCGTAGACACCACAGCCTCTTGCACAGCATCCTCGGCCTCGTCCTTATTGCGAAGCATGCTGAAAGCCAGGGCATAAAACTCTAAATAATGCTCCTCCAGTTCGTGGCGTTTTCTTTCCCTGTTCACCTTTCTACAGACGTTGCCGTTGCATCGTTGCCTACCTTTTTAACATTTGGCAGACAAACCACCAACCATTTGGGCAAAGTTACGTCTTTTTTTCAGAGGGTAGTCGGAACTGTTGTTTTAGGTGCCTCTAACCCATTAACTGTGGGCGGGGCAAGATGTGAATTGCCTACTATCAACTATGTATCAACTACGGCTGTTCTTCAGTCGTTCTTCAGTTGTTCTTCAGTCGCTGACTGAAGAACAACTGAAGAACGGCCTTACAAGATACTTAGTTGATGTCTACTTGTCGCTCCCCAAAAGCAGCCAACAATTATGCCTCGTAGTGGGGGATGTCGGACAATTGCAGCAACTGCCCCTGAGCAAAGTCGACTTTCATCACCACCTGTGAGCGCCCATTGGTCAGAACCAGGTAAGGCACCTGCAGCACTCGGTTGTAGCGGCAAGCCTGGTCGCACACCGACTGCGTGAGGGGCACAGTGTCGCGTTTGCACTCCACTATCATCCATGGCAGTCCCTGTCGGTTGTAGACGACAATGTCGCAACGTCGGCTCATACCGTTTTGCTCTATCGTCCCCTCCACCTGCATCACTTCAAGGGGGTAGGAATAATCCAAATGCAACCTACGAATGACATTTTGCCGCACCCACTCTTCGGGGGTCAGTGCTACCCATCGTCGTCGACAGGGGTCAAACACCTCGTCGCGTCCGTCGCGCAGGCGGGTCTCAATAGCTGTCGTCGCCCTCGACATCGTCGTCTTGTTGCATTCGGTTGCGCTGCTGACGCAGCCCGTTGTTCACCTTGTAGGTGAAGCCTATCGTAACCTCGGGCGAGATGCGTCGCATCTTAAACACGCGGTCAAGTTGGTCGTTGTGCGTTGTGTGGCCAAAGCCACCAGTGCAAAGCAAATCTGACACACGCAACGTTACCACTCCGCGTCGCTGCAAAACATCTTTTTTCACTGCAAGGTCGACCCAGTAGCTGGCATCCATATCGGTTTGCAAGTCCATAAAGGGAGCGCGATATTGTCCCGAAAGTTGCACCGTCCAACCGTCGCTAAAGTTCATATACGAGTTCAACTTACCGCTTAAACGGAAGGCCGAACGGTCTTGATTGTCGAGCAAGTCGGTGCCCTCAATATAGTTTTGGAAAGCATTGAGGCTCACATTCACTTTCCACCACGAAAGGATCTGCTGGTCGAGAATCAATTCCGCTCCGAAGTTGATACCCTGATTAAGGTTTTGCCATGTCGATGCCCAATAGCCATCGTACTCACTGTTGTAGGGCATCCACCATGAATAACGCTGCGCAGTGGTGCTATCCCACACAAAACCGTAGCGGGTCATCATGTTGTTGGTTTGTCGAAAATAGAGCGAAGTGAAGATGTTTGTGGTCTTAAATCCAATATTATACGACAGCTCAACCGAGTTGGTATACTCGGGGTCGAGATTAGGATTTCCGAACGACATTTCCATGCCTTGACGCACATCAAGATAGGGATTCAAATCCCACATGTGCGGACGACGCACACGGCGGCTGTAGCTGAGTTGCATGCTCTGGCTTTGTGAGATCTGGTAGGATAGATGCAGCGTGGGATAGGGTTGCCAGTAGTTTTTTGTTACGCGGTCGGCCTCGGTGTGCAACTCGTCGCGACCGTCAACCGAGGCATATTCGCCACGCAGTCCTGCTTGCGCCGAAAGCCGTTCGTTTATCTTCCACCCCAGCGTTGCATAGGCTGCATGCACCTGCTGGCTGTAGACATAGTGCATATCCGACTCGGTCTCGTCGCGTCTCACCAACACTCCTGCCGTGTCATAGGTGGTCATAAAATAGTTGTAGTCTTGATCAGAATATTGCACTCGACCTTCGTAGCCTACCTCTAACCGCAATGCATCGCTAAACGGATGAGTATAATTGAGCTGAATGTTGAGATTGCTACCACGGTTGTCGCGCTCGGTCTCACGCAGGTAGTATCGTTCAAGGTTCGACATTGCACTGTCATACACCTGCTGTTGCAAGCCATTTCCGTTGCCCGAACGACGGCTATAGGTAAAATCGGCCGTGAACATCTGGTCTTTTTTTGCAAAGCGTTTCACATAGCCCATGTTGAACGAGTGGTTGATATGCAGGTTGTTGTTGGTGTCGGTCTGCAAATAATTGTAGAGGCCATCGTTGAGCCAATCGGCCGATTGCACACCGCTGCGACGCATACGATTGCCTCCACGCAGTTGATAGGACACCTGCAATGTTTGCGTTGTGTCGATGTAGATTTCGCCACCCACCTTCACGCTACCCGAGCGACCCGGATCGAGCCCGTATTCATACAGGCTGTCGTGGCTTAAAATGGTCGCCCCATTCTTGCGCCAGATGTCGGTGTGGCTGGTACGTGCTCGGCTACGACTTGCAGCATCGGCATTGAGAAAGAGGCTGTAGCGCTTGGTGCTATAGTTCAGACTGACGTTGCCCGATGCCGTAGGGATGAATTTTTGCAGTTCGGATGGTACCATGAATGGCAGTGGAGCTCCGACATTGGCCGAAACCACTCCGTTCAATCCTAATGCCCCGGCAGTTTTATCCTTCAGCTTGATATTGATGATACCACTCATACCTTCGGGGTCGTACTTGGCCGAAGGGTTGGTTATCACCTCAACATTCTCAATCGTCGAAGCAGGTATCTGTTCAAGAAGTGTGGCTACGTCGGAGGCCAACAACTCGGATGGCCGACCGTTGACAAGCACCTTGACATTGGTTGACCCTCGAAGAGTAACATTGCCATCGTTGTCTATGGCTACACTGGGCACATTTTCGAGCACGTCCGACGCTGTCCCTCCAGCCGTTACAAGGTTTTTCTCTACGTTTACAACACGTTTGTCAAGCTGGTACTCCACCATCGAACGCTCGGCCGTTATCTGCACTTCGTTCATCATGGTGGCTGCCGGTGCGAGTTTTATCTTGCCAAGTTGCACCTTGGTGTGGCTGTTGTCGACAACAATTGTCTGCCCATGCACATACGGTTGGTAGCCGATGAAAGTTATTCGTAGCAGGTATTTCCCATTTTTTGCCGACAGTTGAAACCGCCCAGAGGCATCGGTAACCGTGCCATTCACTATGGCAGAATCACTCGTGGTGAGCAATGCCACGGTAGCATATTCGATATTTTCGCCACTTCGAGCATCAACTACACGACCAATCACCACGCCTTGTCCTCGACCGACAATGCCCCACAAGAGCAGTAGGGCAAAGAAAACAACACGCTTCATCGCTAATCACTGGTTTTTGGTTGCCTGACGTAGTGAGGCATTTCGAAAGGAATTTCGACGGAAAACTCAACCAAACCACCAAAAGAGCCATCTTCCTGCCACCACGGCACTTGATAAATCAGCTTTTTCACGCCATTTTTTTCTATCGTGTAAGCATTCAACTCATGACGTTCAAGCATGCCCTGCAGCTTGGTGCGTGCTGGTTCGGGATGGCAGTTCATAAGGTTGCTACCTATTATCTTCTGACCATGGCTGTTCACATCGGCCGAACGCTGGTTCATGTCGAGCACATTTCCTTCTGCATCGCACACCGTTACAGCCATTGTTTTCAGACTTTCAAACCACTGATCCATATCTTTACTTTTGATTAAGAACTAAAAAGGGGGAAGAGACCCACAGGCTTGGTTGTCAACAACCCCAGCCCGAACGTCTCTTCCCCTCTAAAAAAACATGTTATTTAGCGTGTCATTTGCACTGCAAAGCTGCCAGAGCTATGCTGTATAGTTTTGTATTCATGCTGTCGCCACGGCTGGTGAGGATGCACGGCACACGAGCTCCCATCACCATACATGCCAACTCGGCACCTGCAAACTTTGTGCAAGCCTTGTAGAAGATGTTACCACTCTCGATATTGGGGAACAACAAGCAATCTGCATCTCCAGCCACTTCGCCTGTGCATTTCTTTGTTTTTGCACTCTCTCGATCAATGGCACAATCAAGCGATAGTGGGCCATCCACGATAGCTCCCTTTATCATACCCCTTTGACTCATCATTGCCAACCATGCACCCTCGGCACAAGCACGCATTCCAATACTTACCTGCTCGGTAGCAGCAAGGACAGCCACTTTGGGTTTCTCTATATTAAGGCTCTTTGCTACCGAGATTAGGTAATTCATAATAGACTGTTTTTGCTTAAAGTCGGGGTCAGGTATAATGGCCACATCCGAGCAGACTAACAGTTTATGATAGGCCGGAATTTGGAACACAGCCATATGTGTAAGCATATCGGTCTTCTTGCCAGGCATCAAACCTTTCTCCTTATTCAGAATAGCACGCATGTATTTATCGGTGCTCAACAGTCCCTTCATCAGCACATCACCCTCGCCATTATTGATAAGTTCCACTGCTTTAACGCCTGCCTTAGTCTCATCAGCCTCCTGAACTATGTTGAATTTATTGATGTCTATCCCCTCTTCGGCGCACACACGTTGTATGGTCTCACGGTCGCCCACAAGGGTTGCATCCACAATGCCACGGTCAATAGCGGCGCTGACAGCCCCGATGGTGTGCGAGTCATTGGCGTATGCAGCCACCAAACGTTTTTTTCCTTTTGTCTTTACCTGTTCAAGCAGGTCTTCAAGTTTTGTAATCATATTGATTTATAGTAATTTGTATTATTAGAAATATCGTTGTTCACCCTGCAAATATACTCTTTTATTCAACCCAACGACAGCATGTTTTTTTCACATATTATGAACCATGTTTGAATCACGGACAGAACACTATCGGCCGTTTTTGCTAATTTTGCCACTAAAGAAATGCCATTTATAAGCCAAATAGCCAAGTATAAAAGCCTGTCAATCGTCGGATTAGACAAAAATACAGGTAAGACCGTATGCCTCAACTACGTGTTGCGTCGGCTCAACGAAGAGGGTATACACGTAGGGGTTACATCTATTGGGGTTGATGGCGAGCAAGTTGACAGTGTATTTGCCACTGCCAAACCCGAAATCACTCTTTACCAGGGCTCTCATTTCATCACGTCAGAAAAGCACTATGCAGTGCGTCAAGCCGAATCAATCATAGAGGATGTCAGCGACCGTCGCACAGCTCTTGGTGTTTTAGTAACAGCCAAAGTGCTCATTCCAGGCAAGGTGCTCCTGTCTGGAGCGTCAACAACTGGGTTGCTAAAAAAGCAAATCCATCAACTTTCATCGTTGGGATGCAGTGTTTCCATCGTTGATGGGGCCTTGTCGCGCCTCAGTTTAGCATCACCCACCATTACGCAAGCCATGATCCTTGCCACAGGAGCAGCGGTGTCGGCAAACATCAAACAACTCATTGCGAAAACCAAATTCCAACACAACCTCATATCTCTGACCGAGGTAGATACTCAACTAAAGACTTTATTGGCCGATATTGAGGGCGGAATGTGGGGCATTGATGCCGACAACCAGCCACACGACTTGGGTATTTCGTCGGTTTTTCTGCTCGGTAACGACGTATCTGCACTAACCCAATTTGGCAACCGAGTATTTGTTTCTGGTGCAGTAACCGACCGTTTACTGCGTCTTATCACACCCCACCACAATCCCTTAACCCTCGTTGTACGCGACTTTACCAAGCTTTTCATCACCCCAGAAGTGTATGCCGACTATTGTCGACACGGCCACAGCATACAAGTTTTACAACGCTCAACCCTCGTTGCCGTAACCCTCAATCCCACCTCTCCACAAGGATTTAAACTCGACTCTGACAGCACCTGCGCAGCATTAAGCGAAGCACTGGGCATACCGGTCTACGACGTGATGCGTATTAAGCACAATTAGCCCATGGAAATAAAGGAAATAATTAAGCAGGACGCTGGATTAAAATACGTGACCGACAGCATGAACCTCATGTCGTCGGCAGGGCGGCGACTGATGCTCGACACCCCATTCATGACCGACAACCGTGCCATTGAAGCCGAATGGGACAGGATGACACGCATGCAAAAGGCTCTAACCGACGACACCCTGCGGCAACCGCTCGTTGATTTGCGCCATTGCCTGATGCAACTACACGATTGTCAGGGGACACTCGCCCTGCTATCCAACCACACCGTGCTTTCCGAAGTAGACCTTTTCGAGGTAAAACTACTGTCGCATCTTGCCATACAGGCCACACAAGCCACAGCCCCAATGGGCATTTCCGACATCATCACCCTACCCGACACCAAACCCGTATTCGAACTTCTCGACCCCGACAAGACAGGCATCGCCGCATTCTACATATACGACACCTACGACCCACGGCTACCTTCGTTGCGACGCGAACTGCTTGCCTTGCAAACATCAGGCAACGATCCAGTGCGCATTGGAGAACTCATTGACCAACAAAACAGCATTCGGCAAGAGGTGTGTAAGCGCCTCACCGACACCCTCTTCGCTCATTGCACAATGCTATCCGATGCCTTACAACAACTTGCCTACGCCGATTTTCTGATAGCAAAAGCCGAACTATCACAGCAATGGCATTTGGTGCGTCCAACATTGGGCAACCATGTCGAGTACAAATCCCTGTTTTATCCTCGTCTCAAGCATCACAACGAGCAGGCATCGTTGCGCTATCAACCTGTCAGTGTGAGCATTGACCGTAGCGTTACGCTCATCACCGGTGCCAACATGGCGGGCAAAACGGTGCTACTCAAAACACTTGCCAGCGCGCAACTTATGGCACAATGCGGATGGTTTGTACCTGCCGAGCAAGCCACCATCGTAGCCGTAGAGTGTGTGGTGCGGAGCATTGGCGACGACCAGAACGAGATGAACGGTCTTTCATCGTTTGCAGCAGAGATTATCAAGATAAGCGACATAGTGAAACAGAGTCGCGAAAAGCGCATGCTGATAGTAATTGACGAACCCGCCCGAACCACCAACCCCGTTGAAGGGCGCGCCATAGTGCAGGCCATTGCCGAGACATTGAGCGAGGCCAACAGCTTTGCAGTGGTTACCACCCATTATAGTGGCATCGGCAACGGGTGCCGCCGACTGAGGGTGAAAGGGTTTATCGAAGACATGCTTACCGAGCCAGTATCGCCGCAAAACATAAGTCGTTTCATCGACTACTCGCTCGTCGACGACACAGCCGACGATGCGCCCCACGAAGCCCTGCGCATTGCCTCGTTGTTGGGCACCGACAGCAGACTGCTCGAAGCAGCCCAAAAACATCTCGACGACTAATCGTTCACACCTAAAGCGAGTAGAGCCGCCAAACATTTGGCGGCTCTACTCGCTCCTTACAGGGGCGGAAAGGAGGGGATTCGAACCCCTGAAGCGCTGTTAACGCTTACTCGCTTTCCAGGCGGGCCTCTTCAACCACTCGAGCACCTTTCCTTAATCTAAAGCAGACGGCCTTGCCACTGCCTCAAAAACCGTGCAAAGATACGCCTTTTATGCGAAATGACAAAAAAATGTACCTTTGCACCACTTTGAAGCACAGAACAATAATTCTTAAACCATTCTTATAATGAAAAAGTTAATCATCTGCATCATGGCAATCACAACCCTTGCCGCCGTTGGGTGCAAAGGCAACCAAACGACACATCCCGAAAGCGAAATTGAGAAGAAAGTGGCCGAGTATGCCGAGTTTACACTCACATCCGACCTTGTGAACAACCTGACGGACAACGAGAAACAGCTTGTCAAATTGTTTATCGAAATCGGAGAAGTGATGGACGACATTTACTGGGACGAGTATTTTGGCAACGAGAACCGTCGCAGCCTCGACACCATCACCGACCCCGCCGTGCGTGCTTTTGCCGAGATCCACTATGGTGCATGGGATCGTCTGGATGCCGAACGCCCCTTTATTGGTGGTTATGGCGAGCGTCCAGCCGGGGCAAATTTCTACCCCACAGACATGACTCCCGAGGAGTATGCCACACTTGACGACCAACAGAAAATGAACCAATACAGCGTCATTCGTCGCAATGCTGAGGGCAAACTCATAGAACTGCCCTATCACGAGGCCTACGCCACCGAACTGCAGAAAGTCGACTCGCTGCTTGAAAAAGCCATTGGCCTGGCCGACAATCCTGGCATGAAAGCCTACCTCACCGCCCGTCGTCAAGCCCTACGCACCGACGACTACTTCGAGAGCGACATGGTGTGGATGGATATGAAAGACAGCCGACTGGACTTCGTCGTTGGTCCCATCGAGAACTACGACGATCAGCTCAACGGACTTAAGTGCTCGCACGAGGCCTTTGTGCTGGTAAAAGACGAAGAGTGGAGCAACCGCTTGGCACAATTTGTCAGTCTGCTACCCGAAATGCAAAAACTTTTGCCCTGCGAAGACAAATACAAACAAGAGACTCCTGGCACCGAATGCGACCTTAACGTCTACGACGTGATTTACTATGCTGGCGACTGTAATGCTGCCAGCAAGACCATAGCCATCAACTTGCCCAACGACGAGCGTGTGCAACTGGCCAAAGGCAGTCGCCGCTTGCAGTTGAAAAACGCCATGAAGGCCAAATACGACAAAATTCTCATCCCCATTGCCGACCTCATGATTTGCCCCGAGCAACGCAACAACATCACATTCCCAGCTTTCTTTGGCAACACCTGCTACCACGAGGTGGCACACGGACTGGGCATCAAAAACACCATCACCAGCCACATACCCTGCCGTAAAGCCCTCGGCGCACAATACAGCGCATGGGAAGAGGCCAAAGCCGACGTGTGCGGACTATTCCTCACACAGCAACTCATCGAGCGCGGACTTATCACAGACTGCACCGTTGAGCAAAACATCACCACATTCATAGCCGGACTGTTGCGCAGCGTGCGCTTTGGAGCCACCGAGGCTCACGGCGTGGCCAACATGATGTGCTACAACTATTTCCAAGACCATGGCGTGTTCAGTCGCGACACAGAGGGCAAATATGTCATTGACTACGACAAGGCCAAAGAGGCTATGTGTGGTTGGGCAGCCCTGATAATCAAGGTAGAAGGCGATGGCGACATCGATTTTGCAACCAAGTATGCCGCCGAAAACGGCAAAGTGCGCCCCGACCTTCAGAAAGACCTTGATGCCATTCGCGATGCCAACATCCCACGCGACATACGCTATAACCAAGGCGTAGCAGTGCTCGGGCTGTAACCTCGGCTACCTCTTTTTCGCAGAATGTGAATAGTTACTAAACATCAAAACCCGTGCGGGGCGGCGGATTGCATCCGCCGCCCCGCTTTTTTACCCAGACATCTGCCACATCACCCCAACGCAAAAGAGCGATCATCTTGGGTGCTTGTTAGGCCGTTCTTCAGTTGTTCTTCAGTCGTTCTTCAGTC
>JAFVBC010000021.1 GCA_017480185.1 Bacteroidales bacterium | reverse complement strand
ACCTGTAGCAGCATCGGTAATGACGTGGTGAAAAGGATTAGAACCTTCTAACTCCCCCCATATAATGAATTCCGTGTAGGGGCCACCGCCAATGCTGAACCATCCCAGATGGGCATCCCCGAATCGCCATAGGGCAAAGACTGGGATTTCTAATGACGTCGACTGCATTGGCGCCGTACGGTCGCCAAAGTTGAGAGTGCACTGTTCAAAAGTACCCATCAATCCGAATTGGATATAGAAGCGCTGCGTAATATTGAAATCTATGAAACCACCAACTTCGGCTCCGACGTTCATTTTCGACGACAAACTGGGCATTGTTGGTACGTCCTTGAATATAAAGTTCGACGTGTTGGCTTGAAGTTTCAATCCCCAATTGACAACTGGCTGTTTCCCTACTTCTTGAGCCGACAGGGTGGTTACGACGGACAACATTACCAATGCGAAAGATATTCTTTTCATTTTGCTATTGTTTCCTAAAGTGTTAATCTGAACGTAAATCGTATTCCGTTTTTCTGCGAACTGTTGAGACCGTCGGTATATGTCAGTCGGCATACGTAGTCAATACGAATGAATTTGAAAATATTCTCGATACCGACGCTCGCTTCCATATAAGGCATCTTTCCCATAGGAGAGCATCCCTCGGGTAGCTGATACATGCCTGCTTTACCATTGGGTGTATTCTTTGCAGAGAGACCACCATAGACGCCTGCAAACGAAAGTACCTCGCGCAGCCCCAGGCGTTTAATCACGAGTATACGATTGAGAATGAGCCCCTTGAGGTAGTAGGTGGCATGGAGTGAGATATATTGATCCATGATGAACTCCATGGGCTGCATTAGGCTGAATGTGTTTGGGGTCATCAGAAGCGACGTGGTGGCTGGTGGCGAGAAAAGCTTTGGGTAGGGTACGCGATTCCATACCACTCCAGTTTGCACTTTAGTATCAATATGACCGAATACTGATAGCCAGATACGTTTTTCGACAGATATATCTGTGCGATTGTACAAAAACTCATTCTCCATCAGTCCCACGATGTGCTGCATACGGAACACGGGGGAGTCTTTCGATAGGTTGAACGGAGACTCTTGCCCCAGTCGATTGTTATATAGCGGTTCACCTGGAGCATAACGCACAAGAATACCCAAACTGGCATCGTTGAAGTAGCGCACCTGCGTGGTACTCCCATCGGCCATAATGCGGTGGTAGCGCAGGTCGCCGGCAGACTCATTGTTTTCATACTGCGCCCAAAGTTCATAGCTGAAACGGTTGGCAAACTCGTGTTCATAGCGTAGTTTAACGCGGCGTACATATTGCATGCGGTCGACAGAACCTGCTTTTGAGAACGACATCAAGATGTTGTCGCGGTCAAGCAATGAGTAATCCATGCCTGGCACCTCAACATCGTAGCTGCTGGTAAGGTACAGCGCGTGGCGTAGCGACTCGTAGGGGTGATACTTCTTGTCGGAGAAAGAATAGATGAGTGAGGCACTGTGTTTCAAGCGTAGGTCGCCCAATCCATAGGCTACATAGCCATTGGCAAACCAGTGGGGATCGAGGTTTGTGGTGCTCATTCCACCAATGCGCAGTCGCAATCCTTCAAGTGAATTATAACTCACCATATTATAGATATGACCAATATCGAGGCGGCTTTTGTCGCGATTGGAATGCGTTGGGATGTAGCCCGACCCGAACACTTGGGCGGTTTTGATGATTGTGTTGAACTCTGGCACACGTTTTAATTCAACCAATAGACTGTCGAATATCGCTTCTTTCCCCTGTAACGGCAAAGTGCGGAGTGCAGTCCATTCGGTCTTGCTGTGCTTGCGTGCATCAGTCGCTTCAATTTCGTTGCCCTCGAATGAGGAGAAAAGCGTGTCGGGTGGCACCATGCCGAAAGTATAATCACCGAATTTAGTTGTTTGATGGGCGTAGAGCTCACGCCAACCTTCGATGATGTAAAAGCGTGTGTATATATGTTGTTCGTCGGCAACCCATAAGCCGTTCTGCGACTGGCGGAATTTTTGCTCTATACTGAGGTCGCTTACAAAGTTCATATTGATGGTAGGAGGAGTGCTGATGGAGAATTTCCGAATGGCATAGCTACTGTCGTTCATAATGTAAAGGTAGCCCGTGAAGCCAAAACTTTCTGGATTAACTGGTGCAAAAGCCATCTCTATACAGCTGTCGCCATCCACTATCACTGTATCCATAATGTAGTAGTGGTAGTATCCCACTGCCATTGTGCTGCTCAACGGACTGACAAAACGGTTTAGCATTAGCTCAATGCTATTGTCGAAAATGTTCACCCGAGTGAACATTGCATCAATATTGCTTGCCAGTCCATCCTTATCGAGTAGTGCATCAAGACCTTGCATACGCCTTGCCGTAATGTGGCGACGGGAGTTTCCGTTTTGTTTGTAGTATTCGTCGGCCTTCGTCTCTCGTAGAGATATGGTGAGAAGTGGAGTACCGTTATTCTGTGTTGTATCAATATAATTGCGCAGGAACGAGAATTTACTAAGCAGCTTCGAGCGTTCATAATCTATATCAACATCGCTGATAGCCATTGTCAGTTTCTCATACACATCCACTTTATAGTTGTCGCTACCTTCAGCACGTCCTACATCCTTGTTAGCAATTACCTTTTCAACCAATTCCACAGCGGGGTTACCTTTTCGGATGTATTTTGTCCTTTTGGCCGTAACTTTCACTTCATTTAGGTCATAGTTGTCCCGTTCCATCTTCACCCTTGTACCCTTCGTCGTCTTGCCAGGAGAGAGTGTGATAATCTGAGATTTGTAGCCTATGTATCGCACGGCAACGGTAACAAGACCCTGGTCGTTACTGAGTTCGAAGTGCCCATTGGTATCCGTCGACATTCCTACAGTTGTACCTACCCAGAAAACGCTAACAAACGGCAGTGGCTCGCCGCTGCGAGCATCCACCACCACACCCTCAATCCCAGTCACCACCTGCGCCGATGTTGTGGTACCAAGCAATAGTAGTAATATTACAGGGATTAAATACCTTCTGTGTAGCATCATTAGCATTATTCTGTCAACAGCGCATTAAGTCGTGGCACGGCTTTCAGTCTACCTTCTACAAGCGCCACGCAGTCTACCTGTGCAGTGACACATATTTTCATGTCGACTTTGCTAAATATGGCTTGGTGGAATATGTAGCGCAAACCATTGCGTTCGGCTATCAGCCGACACACATATTCTTCTCCCGGGTGCAACGGCTTTTTGTATGCAATAGAAAAACGTGCAACCACCACATCAATGCCATCATCGTGAAGTTGGCTAAATGTTATGCCACGCGAGGCTATAAAAAGGTGGCGAGAGTGTTCAAGATAGTGTTGATAGTTGGCGTTGTTTACGATGCCTTGAATGTCGCATTCGTAGTCGCGTACCACGTCGACATTCTCAAATGCAAATTGCTTGCATAGGTCAATTGTCTGGTTCATGCTTGGATTAAGATTACACTTCGGCACCAAATTCCATCAGATAGGCTTTGATAAACTCGTCAATCTTGCCATCCATCACACCGTTTACGTCGGCTGTTTGATAGTTGGTGCGGTGGTCTTTCACGCGACGATCATCAAACACGTAACTGCGTATCTGGCTACCCCATTCAATCTTTTTCTGCGATGCCTTTATCTTTGCCTGTTCTTCCATTCTATGACGCATCTCGCGCTCATATAGTTGGCTGCGCAACAAGCGCATGGCGTTCTCTTTATTCTTTGGTTGGTCGCGTGTTTCGGTGTTCTCTATCAGTATTTCTTCTTCGACTCCAGTATAAGGGTCTTTATACTGGTAGCGCAATCTCACGCCACTCTCCACCTTATTGACGTTCTGCCCACCAGCGCCCCCGCTTCGGAATGTGTCCCACGAAAGGCGCGACATATCAACCACCACCTCTATGGTGTCGTCGACCAATGGCGTAACGCTCACGCTGGCAAAACTGGTCATACGCTTACCTTGAGCATTGAATGGGCTTACACGAACCAATCGGTGCACGCCTGTTTCGCTCTTCAAGTACCCAAATGCAAAGTCGCCTTCTATTTGCATCGTAACGCTCTTAATGCCAGCTCCGTCGCCATCAAGACTGTTGCTAATGGCTACCTTGTAATTGTGGGTTTCGGCATAGCGTATATACATGCGCATCAGCATTTCTGCCCAGTCTTGTGCCTCAACACCACCGGCACCAGCATTGATGCTCAACACGGCATCCAGGCGGTCGCTCTCGCCACGCAACATATTCTTAAACTCCAACTCTTCTACCTTTTTCTGCGCCAGTGCAATCTGTTCGTTTAGTTCCTCTTCCGATGCTTCTCCTGCATCAAAAAACTCGCCCATCACCTCCATGTCGCTACATGCTTGCTCAACGTCGGCAAAGGCTGTTACCCATGTCTTTTTAGCGTTTATACCCTTCACCACTTTCTGAGCCTCCTTGGGGTCGTTCCAAAAGTCGGCAGCCTCGGTCTTACGTTCTTCTTCAGAAATCCACGATTGGAGGGTGTCTATGTCGAGAAATTTTTTCAATGCCTCCTTGCGTTGTACAAGGTCTTTTATTTGCTCTTGATTAGTCATAATCCGTTTGAAATTAGTGTCGGCAAACGTTGGTTAAAGCGTTATGAGAGCTGCCAAAGCAAACGCCACTGTCATTATGCCGATATTTAACCATGAAAAATGATTGCGTTTATGGTCGAATAGGATGCTACTGCTCACGTGTAACAGCACACCTACAACAAGTCCTGTCAGAATGCAGTGCCATTGCGGGTTTGGACGAATGACATACAAACTTGAAATTGAACCTATGGGCGACATGATGCCGAACACAACCAGCATGGCCAACACTTTGCCAAAGCCCCATCCGCGATTGGTGGCCAGCGACACAATGATAAGTGCCACAGGAATGTTGTGCACCACTATTCCCCACAGCAGACCGTGCATCACTTTGCCTTGCCACACAAGGGGTATGCCCTCAAGAAAGGCATGCAAACACAGGCCAATCATAAGTCCCAGCATGGTAAATCCATCTTCGGTGTGGCCATGCTCGGCGTGAGCCGATAGGCCATCAAGCACCTGTTGAACCAAGAAACCTACCAGTATGGCCACAAATGGCCACACATCATGGTCTTCAATAGATGCTGTTTCGGGCAACAGTTCAAGGCAACACACCGCCAAGAGGAATGCACCTCCAAACACGGTGATGCCTCGCTGCAACGACACCGACATGCGGTTGCCAAACGGTACAGCCAACGACCACACCGCCACACCAATAACAACAAGTATGTATGCTCCAAGCATAGGCACAAAAAAAGGGTAAGCTGTTTATATCGCACCGCTACAACCAAACACCCTTGCTGTATTCCTACCCTGGGGGATTCAATGGGAGCTGGTCGTATAAGACTTACCCGAGTGCAAAAATACATCCTTTTTCTTATCTGCACTCACTTTTTTTGCTTTTTCTTCTGTGTGGAATGCGTTTACTGTTGATATTCAACGGTATGCAGGCTGCACTTTTTTATCGTCTCTGTGGCCTGTGTTTAGTAAGGATCTACGTCGAAGTGAACCGCGACCGAGGCATAGTCTTTTTGTGCCGTCAGCGCGTCGGTGGCACGCATTATTATTTTTTTTGCCTCGGCTATGGGTTCGGTGCGCTCAAAACGCATGGTTATCATTTTCAGACAAAGCCCTCTGACGCGTGTTACCAGCGGATATTCTGGTCCTATTACGCGTGTGCCAAAGGTGGCTTTCAAGGTGGTGGCCAATTGCAATGCCGCATTGTCAAGCACTGCGCTGCTGCGATGTTTCAGCGTTATCTCTATTAAGCGAGAGAAAGGGGGGTAGTGAAACACCCGTCGTTCATTTATTTGCTCGCCGTACAAGTGGTCGTAGTTGTTGTGACGCACGTCGTCAAGCACCATGTGGAACGGGTTGAACGTTTGAATAATTACGCGCCCTGCCGTGCCATGCCGTCCGGCACGTCCGCTCACCTGAGTCATTTGCTGGAAAGCACGTTCGTAGGCACGAAAGTCGGGAAAGTTGATCATGCTGTCGGCTCCGATTATTCCAACCACACTTACATGCTCGAAGTCAAGCCCTTTGGTTACCATCTGTGTGCCCACCAGAATGTCAATGCGCTTATGTTGGAAATCGGTGAGCAGTTCGTCGTAGCGGTTTTTTTGCGATGTGCTATCAAGATCCATTCGTGCCACATTGGCGTTTGGAAACAGCAAATGTAGGTCTTCTTCAATGCGCTCTGTGCCAATGCCCATGGTGCGTAGGTGTGTAGAGTGGCACTGGGGGCATTCCGAGGGAACGGGGATAGAGTAGCCGCACCGATGACAACGCAAGGTGTTGGTGCCTTTGTGGTATACGAGCGACACGTCGCAGTTTACACACTGGGGCACATGGTGGCACTCGTCGCACTCCAGTCGGGGGGCAAAGCCTCGACGGTTTTGGAAAATGATGGCCTGCTGGCCGTTGTCGAGGGCTGTTTCAATGGCACTTATAAGTGTGTCGGAAAAAATCCCTTTGACCTGTTTGGTGCGGAGTTTTTCTTTCATGTCGACACATTCCACCTCTGGCAGGGCAAAGCCCCCATAGCGATGTTTCATTTCGGCAAGGCCATATTTGCCAGTTAGGGCGTGGTATCGACACTCAATGCTTGGGGTGGCCGAGCCAAGCACGGTGCGTGCCTTCCACATCGAGGCGAGGTATATAGCTGCATCGCGCCCGTTATAGCGGGGTAGGGGGTCGGTTTGCTTGTAGGAAGCATCGTGTTCTTCGTCAATGATGACAAGTGCAAGGTCGACAAAGGGTAGGAATATGGCACTGCGAGCCCCGAGCAACACCTGATAACGGTCGGCACCATCGGAGTGGGTGCGATGCCACACCTCGGCGCGTTGGCTATTGCTAAACCGCGAGTGATAAACGCCCACCTTGTCGCCGAAATAGGTGCGCAAGCGGTTGATAAGTTGCGAGGTGAGTGCTATTTCGGGTACAAGAAACAGCGCTTGCTTGCCCGCGCTCACCACTTCGTCTATCAACTTTATGTAGACTTCGGTTTTTCCGCTCGAAGTAACACCGTGAAGAAGGCTCACGGCTGGCCCTTTGCGCAGAGTGTCGAAGGCGGCTTGCTGCTCGTCGTTGAGCACAATGTCGGCCACTTTGGCTTCGGCCCCATTACCTGCTGTCGTAATGCGGCTCTCGACGCGCTCTTCGATGTGAAAAACGCCCCGTTTTACCAAAGCATCCAGTGAGGTGGAGGGGCGAAGGTCGGCTTTGGCAACAGCCTCCGAGCCAAAATGCGAAAGCTGTAGAAAACTCATCATCAGTGCCACCTGTGCTGTCGATTTTCGCTTTTCGAGTGCAGCAAACAGGGCTGCTTGTGCCTCTTCGGTGGCATATTCTTGTGCAAGCGACACGTAGGCCACGGTGCGCGGTGTGTAGCGTTGGCGCAATTCCTCGTCCATTATCACCACTTGCCGCTCGATGAGCCCTTTCATCACGGGCATTATCTTTTGCAGGTTGAGGGCACGGCTCACGTCGTTGACCTTCATCACGCGGTGTTCGGTGAGCAACTGTACTATCTGCATCTCGGTTTTCGACAGCGACGACAACTCGCCCTCAAAGTCGGGGTGGATGCTCACGGCACTTTCGCTGGCCAACTTCAGCGCGGCTGGCAGGGCGGCAGCCATCACGTCGCCCACGGTGCACATATAGTAATCGGCCATCCACTCCCAAAAGTCCATGCTCCGCGGATTGACTATCGGCGAGGTGTCGAGTATGGCAAGGACATATTTCAGTTGGAAGGAGGGCTGCTCTTGATGCACACGGCGCACCACTGCCGAGTAGAGGCGCGAGCGACCAAACTGCACCACCACGCGGGCGCCAACCTTCACCTGCCCCGCAAACTCGCGTGGTATGCGATAGGTGAATGTGCCCTGCACATGCAATGGTAGCAATACATCGGCAAAGAAAACGTCGTCGGCATTCATGATTTGAGGGGCAAAGGTACAGTTTTTTGTGCTATTTGAGCGAAATTGATGGTGTAGCAAAACGGCAGATGACAGGTATCAAGTAGGGGTCAAGTAAGGCAGTTCTTCAGTCGTTCTTCAGTCAATCACTGAAGAACGACTGAACATATACTGAAGAAATGCCGAAGTTGATACCTACATGCCCCCTGTTTGATGCTTCGTAGAGTGGGGCAGTGGGCAATGTTGATAAAAAGCAACGGCGGCTTTGAGGGGAATTGTGTACCTTTGCCCCTTGAAAAAGATTAGCGACATTATGCCACAAGCAACCAGCAAAACAAGGAGTAGAACGACGTATGATCAGTCTTTTGCCGATGGTGGCCATGTGCCACCACAGGCGTTGGCATTGGAGGAATCGGTGCTTGGCGCATTGATGCTCGACCAAATGGCCTTGATAAACGTGGTGGAAATTCTGCGTTCCGAGTTCTTCTATGCACACGAACACCAGGTGATTTACGAGGCTATACGCTACCTTTTCGACCATTCGCAGCCCGTTGATTTGTTGACGGTGGTGAATCGTCTGCGGAACGATGGCAAGTTGGAAGAGGCCGGAGGTGCCTATGCTGTGGCCAAGTTGACAGAGAACGTGGTGTCGGCAGCCCACATCGAATTCCACGTGCGCGTGTTGAGCGAGAAGTTTATACAGCGCGAGTTGATACGCCTGTCGAACGAAACGATAAAGAATGCCTACGACGAGACGACCGACGTGGTGAAGTTGCTCGACGACACCGAACAGAAACTGATGGACATCAACGACCGTAACTTTAGGTCGGACTATAAGCCGTTGAGCGAATTTGTGGCTACGGCACGAGAGGAGATGAAAAAAGCCGAGGAGAAGACCGATGGTTTCAGCGGTTTGGGATGCGGTTTTACGGCGCTCGACCGCATGACCACGGGCTTTCAGCCAGGCACGCTCATCATCCTTGCCGCGCGTCCGGCCATGGGTAAAACGGCTTGTGCTTTGTCGATGGCACGCAACATGGCCATCGACTATAAAAAGCCTGTGGCAATCTTCTCGCTTGAGATGACGGGACAGGAGTTGGCGTTGAGGTTGCTCTCGGCCGAATCGCAGATAGAGGGAAAAGTGTTGAAAATGGGGCATCTGAAAGCCGATGAGCAGGCACGTATGCGTTTGGCTGCACAAACCCTCAGCGATGCTCCGATTTATATCGACGACACCCCACAACTCTCGATATTCGAGTTGCGAGCCAAAGCCCGACGTCTGAAGGACAGGTTTGGCATACAGATGATATTCATTGACTACTTGCAGTTGATGACAGCAGCCTCGTCCGACAACAACAATCGCAACAGCAACCGTGAGCAGGAAATAAGCATGATATCGCGCCAGCTGAAAGCCCTGTCGAAAGAATTGGGAATACCCGTGTTGGCCATGTCGCAGTTGAACCGCACGGTCGAAGGCCGCAACAACAACATTCCGCAACTGAGCGACCTGCGCGAAAGTGGCGCTATTGAACAGGATGCCGACATTGTGATTTTTATCTATCGTCCAGAATACTACGGTATAAACGAATACGATGGTGGAGAATCGACGGCAGGTAAAGCCGACTTGATTGTGGCCAAGCACCGCAGTGGCGAGACTGGGACGGCTCGGGTGATGTTTGAAAAACAGTTTGCTCGCTTTATGGATGTGCCCCAATTCAGTGAGGCCGACTACATGAGTGGCACAATGCCCTCCAACACCCAGTTCGATAACGCTGGCGGAGGAATGATTGTTGACTCGAAAATGAACGAAGATATTGACCTACCGACCGACGAAGACGCCCCCTTTTAACCCCATGAGCAGGCTTTTTGCACCGCCCATGCAATAAAGCGTCGACATCGTCGTTCATACAAGCAAAGAAACATTTCAGGCAGGGAGTCTCCCACGTGCGTGCCCGCTGAAGCTTTAATAACCACTTAAATTAAAACATTCAACAAATGGAAAAAAAAGACCTCCTGAAAGAAACCGTCGAGCACATTGACATCAAGAAGTACGACAGCACCGAGCTGATTGATGCCATGAGAAAGATGTCGTTTACCAGTCGCGACACAGCTCGTGCTGCCGACATCCTGTGCCAGATGATTGCCGAAAAAGACTGCACCAACATCTTGACCCTTGCCGGCTCGACCAGTGCTGCGGGTTGCATGCAGGTGTATGTCGACATGGTGCGCAACAAAATGGTTGATGCCGTGGTAAGCACTGGCGCCAGCATCATAGACATGGACCTTTTTGAGGCTCTGGGTTACAAGCACTATATCGGCACAAAAGAAAACGTCATTCCCGACACGCAGCTGCGTGAACTGTATATTGACCGCATCTACGACACCTTTATCGACGAAGAAGAGCTGCAAGCTTGCGACCAAGCCACTTGCGATGTGGCCGACAGCTTGGAGTGTCGCCCCTACAGTAGTCGCGAATTTCTCTACGAAGTGGGTAAATGGTTGGCAAATGGCCACGGCGTTAAGAAAGACAGTCTGATACAGACCTGTTACGAATGTGGAGTGCCCATCTTCTGTCCCGCCTTTAGCGACAGCAGTGCTGGCTTTGGTATTGGTAAACATCAGTGGCTGAGAAAAAAAACAGGTAAGCCCTATGTGAGCATCGACAGCGTAGCCGACTTCCTGGAACTGACCGAGATAAAGATGAATGCCCCACAAACAGGCCTGTTTATGGTGGGTGGTGGCACCCCGAAAAACTTTGCACAAGACACTGTGGTGTGTGCCGAAATACTGGGTCATGAAGTGCCCATGCATAAGTATGCCATACAGATCACAGTGGCCGATGTGCGCGATGGCGCTTGCAGCAGCAGCACACTGCTCGAAGCTGGCAGTTGGGGCAAGGTGAGCGAAGAATTGCAACAAATGGTCTATGCCGAAGGCACAACCGTCATACCTGCCATTGCAAGCTATGCCTACCACAAAGGCTTGTGGCGCGAACGTGAATACAAAAACTGGCAAAAACTGTTTGTTAAATAGCGAGCGGCCGTAGAGCCATTGGCAAACCGTTCAGTATGAAACAAGAGAGGGCACACAAAACTTTGCCAAAAGCAGGGTTATGTGTGCCCTTGCATCTATAAATACCCACCAACTACTATTTGATGGATAAGAAACAGCGAGATCTTATCACCGCGCTGCTGAAAAGCGAAGTGTTGCCCGCTACCGGGTGTACCGAGCCGGCGGCAGTGGCTCTGTGTGTGGCAAAGACATGTGAAACATTGGGTGCTGAACCACAAAAGATAAGTTTGCGGCTCAGTAAGAATGTGTATAAGAACGCCATGGGAGTGGGCATACCAGGCTCGGGTATGATTGGCTTGCCAATAGCTGTGGCAATGGCTGCTACGCATGGACGCAGTGAACGCGGCCTTGAGGTGCTGACGTTGGAGCCTAACGAGATTGCAGATGCACGTCGGTGGCTACAAGTCAACGAGCGCAACATAAACATCAGTGCCCTCGACACTGCCGACAAACTGTACGTGGAGTGCACATGCACTGGCACGGACGGAGAGGCAGTGTGTGTCATTGCTCACAGCCATACGCACTTTACGTTCATTAGCCACAATGGAAAGGTGTTGCTCGATGAGCCACAAACCCCATTTCAACCCGATGAGGACGACGAATGTCCCGAGAGTGGGTTGCACGCCGACGAACTGACAGCCGACATGGTGTATGAGTATGCCACATCGGCACCGATAGATGAGTTGGCTTTTATGCGTCCTGCTGTGGCCTACAACGATGCAGCATCGGAAGAAGGCTTGACAGGTCGTGGTCTGCACACCGGACAGATGCTGATGAAGCGCAGTGGTGGCGATGCGGTTTGCACCGTGATAGCTCGCACTGTGGCCGCCAGCGACGCTCGCATGGATGGCTGTACAAAGCCGGTATACTCCAATTCGGGTTCGGGAAATCAGGGCATACTGTGCTCGTTGCCACCCTACTACTACGGTAAGATGAAAGGCGTGGACGACGACACGGTGTTACGAGCCGTTACGATGAGCAACTTGATGTCGATATACATAAAACGTGGCATTGGGCGGTTGAGCGCCATGTGTGGCATGGTGAATGCTGCCATGGGTGTGGCGGCAGCAGTGGTCTACCTTGACGGTGGAAACCCAAAGCAGTCGTCGGATGCTATGAAAAACATGATAAACACGGTGACGGGTATGCTGTGTGATGGGGCCAAACCCAGTTGTGCACTGAAAATGAGCGTAACCCTTTATGCTGCTTTCCTCTGCTCACAATTGGCTTTGGAAAATCATGTGGTAGAAATAACCGATGGTTTGAGCGACAAGGATATAGATTTGTCTATCCACAATTTGGGCAGGATTGGCAAAGACGGTATGTTGCAGACCGACGACATGATACTTGACATTATGACACACAAGCATAACTACTAAACCTATTGTGTTAATAACTTTGTGTGGCTACATGGTGGCTACATCAAAAAAAAAACTAACTTTGCAGTCGAAAACACAATAAAGAAACATAAGCGAGATATGGAAAACAAAGAGAATCGGAAAGAAGAACTCTACAGCCAGGCAATACCTGCTGGCAAACGCAGATATTTCTTCGATGTGAAAGAGACCCGTGGTGGCGATAAGTTTATCACAATCACCGAAAGTCGAAAAATGTTCGACAATAACACGGGTGAGGTGTACTTTGATAAGAACAAGATGTTTCTTTACAAGGAGGATTTTGATAAGTTTCGTCAAGGGTTGGAAAATGCTTTCTCGTTCATAGAAACAGGCATAGTGCCCCCTCCTGTGGTGGTTGAAGACACCTATCGTGAAGGTGAGAATGGCGGCGAAGGTGGTTATAACGACGTTGATTTTAAGTTCTAACAGGGCTTAATAGATGTCTAAAATAATATCTGTAGCCAATCAGAAAGGCGGTGTTGGTAAAACCACCACGGCAGTGAACCTCAGTGCATCGCTGGCCGTGTTGGAAAAGAGGGTGTTGCTGGTTGATTGCGACCCCCAGGCCAATGCCACTTCTGGATTGGGTGTTGACCCCGACACACTGGAGAAAAGTGTTTACGACTGCATATTGGGCGAGTGTCAGGCTTCGGATGTTATCATCGAAACAGACACTCCCAATCTTGACATACTGCCTACGAGAATTGACCTTGTGGGAGCCGAGGTGGAGTTGATAAACGAAAAGGGTAGGGAACAGTTTCTGTCGAAAGTGTTGCAGCCTGTGAAGGAAAACTACGATTACATTATCATAGACTGCTCGCCTTCGTTGGGTTTGATCACAATCAATGCCTTGACGGCATCGGATTCGGTGATTATACCCATACAGAGCGAATATTTTGCCCTTGAAGGTTTGGGTAAGTTGCTCAACACCATTAGGATTGTGCAAACACGGCTAAATCCGAGTTTGACAATTGAAGGCCTGCTGATTACGATGTACGACAACCGCTTGAGGTTGGCTCGTCAGGTGGTGGAAGATGTGAGAAGCCACTTTAAGAAGATGGTATTCGATACGTTGATATATCGTAACACCAAATTGGCCGAGGCACCGTCGTATGGCAAGTCGATAATAATGCACGATGCATCGTCGTCGGGTGCGGTGAACTATCTTAACCTTGCACAGGAAATACTAAATAGAAACGCTGAAAAGCTGGGATAAACAAGCCATCATGATTCAGAAGAAAAACGGAGGATTGGGTCGCGGACTGGGTGCAATATTGACCGACATTGAGATTGATGGTGTACAGAGCAGTGGCGTTACAGCTATCACATCAATTCCTATAGACAAGATCGGTGCAAACCCTTTTCAGCCACGAAAGGAGTTTGATGAACAGGCCCTGGCGGATTTGGCACAGTCAATAAAACACCAGGGGGTGATTACCCCTGTAACGGTGAGAAAGATGCCCGATGGGACATACCAACTTGTGGCAGGAGAACGACGCTTGAGGGCATCGAAAATGGCTGGTTTGACGGAATTGCCCGCATACGTAAGAACGGCCACCGACATGCAGATGATGGAAATGGCATTGGTCGAAAATGTACAACGCGAGAACCTGAATGCCATTGAGGTTGCCCTTGCATACAAAGCACTGGTAGAAGAGTGCAATCTCACCCACGACCAGTTGAGTGAAAAGGTTGGAAAAAACAGGTCGACAATAACCAATTATCTGCGTTTGCTTTCGTTGCCAGCCGAGGTGCAGTTGGCGTTAAGTGCGGAAAAAATCAGTATGGCACATGCTCGCGCCTTAATCAGTGTGGAAGATGTTGATGAGCAGTTGGCTATATTGCATGAGATTATAGAGCGTCAGTTGTCGGTGCATCAAACCGAACAGCGTGTTAAAGACCTTAAAAAAGAGCCCAAACAAATCAAGCAAAAGAGCAATTCTCTGCCACCACAATTCAAGGAGAAGGAGGAGATGTTGAAGCAGAAGTTGCAATCGGTGGTTGAGATAAAACGCACACAGCGAGGTAAGGGCAGTGTGACAATCATGTTTAATTCTGACAATGATTTTAGTCGCATAATGTCGTTGCTGGAAAAAGAATAGTGCACACAATGAAAAAGACAATACTCTTGATAGGTCTTTTTCTTGTTTGTTTGCAGGTAAACGCTCAAAGTG
Organism: Bacteroidales bacterium; assembly: GCA_017480185.1. Taxonomy (GTDB): domain Bacteria; phylum Bacteroidota; class Bacteroidia; order Bacteroidales; family P3; genus Colimorpha. The sequence continues at coordinate 23,023 of JAFVBC010000021.1, read as the reverse complement.
TTGCAAACGGTGATGGGCAGGCCAGTGCCGACGAGAGAGCGAACACGGCCTTGAAGTGGTCGCTGTTGCCGGGGGCAGGACAGATTTACAACCATCAGGCGTGGAAGGTTCCAATCATATATGGTGCATTTGCCACGATGGGTTATTTGATTTACGATAACTATACAGGGATGAAGACATTTAAGGAGGAATATCTGTATAGGGTAAACCACAACGATACCCCCAACTTGGAAGACTATGCACAATATCCCACAAGTAGCATTTACAGTCTGTACAACTCGTATAATCGTAATTTTCAGTTGATGATAATAATAACGGCTGGTATATATGCTGTGAATTTGATTGATGCATACGTGTTTGGACACCTTTTTGATTTTCAGATAGACGATGATATAAGTATGAGTATGCACCCATCAATGGCGCAAACACAAGTGGGGTTTGTACCCACATTGTCTTTTAATTTCTCTTTTTAGGTAAAATAAAAATCATTTTATACGTTATGAATATACCTCTTTTTATTCAAAGCGATGCTATCGAACCACAAACGGTGGTGGATACAATGAGCAGCGCAATTGCTCCAGAACGCATCACATTGTGGCAGATGGCTCTTCATGGTGGATGGATAATGCTTGTGCTGGCATTGCTATTGGTGTTGGCTATCTACATCTTTGTTGAAAGATATGTTACGTTGAGCAATGCCCTTAACGGCCGTGATGACGGTGTCTTCATGGAAAAAATTAGGAGTTTGGTGCACGAGGGGAATGTCGAGGCTGCGCGATCGTTGTCGAAACAAACCGAAACGCCTATAGGAAGGATGATAGACAAGGGCTTTTCTCGTCTTGGTCGTCCGTTGCCAGATATTCAGGCTGCTATAGAAAATGAAGGGAAACTGGAGGTGGCTAATTTGGAGAAAAGAGTCTCGTTGGTGGCTACGGTGGCATCGTTGGGACCAATGATTGGCTTTTTGGGTACGGTAACAGGTATGATTACCGCATTCCAAGACATGGCTCATGCTGGTAATAATATTGATATTCAGTTGTTATCGACAGGTATATATGAGGCAATGGTTACCACAGTTGGCGGCTTGATCGTCGGCATTATATGTTATTTCTTGTATAATCTGTTGGTTACACGTATCAACAAGGTGGTTTTTGAACTCGAAGTTCGTGCAAACGAGTTTATGGACTTGCTCCATGAACCTGCATGATTTCACACACTAAAATAATGCGTTTTTACGATGATTAGATCGCAAAATCAGATAAAAATAGAATCGTCGTCGTCATCAATGAGCGATTTGGTGTTCTTATTGCTCATCTTTTTCATGATAACGTCAACACTAATTAGCCCTAATGCCGTGAAACTGTTGTTGCCAGAGAGTGATAGTAAAACTATGGCAAAACAGAATGTAACGGTGTATATAGATGATAACTTCAACTATTATGTAGGAGATAAATTGGTGGATGTGGTTGAGCTGCAGCAGTATATCATGAATGGTATAGAGGGGGGTATTGACGATGCTTGCGTTGTGTTGCGTGCAGATAAGACAGTTCCAGTGCAATATGTGGTAAATGTCATCGATGTTGTGAATAAAATGAATAGTGAGAGTGGTACAAAACACAAGGTAATACTCGCGACATCTCCAAAACAGTAATAAATAAAATTGCTATCCAATGAGGTCGAAAGTAATAGCCGGAATTAGCACAGCAGTATTCGTAATATTGGTAATAGTGCTCCTACAGGCCTTTGGCTACAATCCTCCCGACCCACCAATACCAGAAGAAGGTGTTGAAATAAATGTTGGCGATTTTGATTTTGGAATGGGAAGTTCGCCAGTTAGTCAGAACGAAGCGTCGTCGCAGTATGCCCCTCCATCCTCTCAAGAGCAAACTGTTACACAAGAAACGGAAAGCTCTCTATCTATGCCCAGTAACAATCAGACGGGGAGTGTGACTCATCCAGATGCAGTAAAGACCAATAAGGAGGAAAATAAAGAGCCCGAGATCAATAAAGTTGCCCTTTTCCCAGGTAATAGGAGTAAGCAGACTGATGGAAAGAGCCAAAGTCAAGGTGCAGCAAATGAAACTGGAAATCAGGGGAAAGAATATGGTACGACAAACACAAACAACTATGCAGGCAACAGTGGGAGAGGGAATTGGACGCTTGCTGGACGTCGTGCAGTATCAATGCCTGAAGTGGCATACAACTCTAATGTTCAAGGGACAGTTGTTATTCGTATATGGGTAAATCAAAGAGGAGAGGTCGTAAGGGCAGAGTATGAACCCAAGGGGTCAACAACCTCTAATGGTTATTTGGTTCAGCAAGCCAAACAGGCTGCGTTGCAATCAAAGTTTAACGCCTCGACAGATGCTCCCGATGAACAAAATGGTACGATAACATATACGTTCAAGATATGAGGCTTGACAAATACCTGTGGGCAGTGAGGTTATATAAGACACGTGCCATTGCCGCAGAAGCCTGCTCAAATGGTCGTGTATTTCTTGTACAGGGTGATGAGAAACGAGTCCTAAAGCCATCACACGAAGTGAAGATAGGTGAGGTGCTTGCGTTGAATATAGAGCAGTTGCATAAACAAATAGAAGTGATTGCTATACCGGTCAATAGGGTTGGAGCAGCGCTTGTGCCAAACTATATGAAAGATCTAACCCCAGATGAAGAATACGAACGCATAGAGATGGCCAGAAGATATGCTTTTGAAAAGAGAGACCATGGGGTTGGAAGGCCAACAAAGCGAGATAGACGCGATATAGAAGAGTTTAAGTATAAATGATTTATTTTCACCTATCTGCAATATTTATTCACCTTATAGAACTAATTTGATGAAGAGTGGAAATTGACGACAGACAAGTGGTTGAGCAAGTACTGGCTGGTGACGTGGATAAATATTCTTTTATTGTTGACCGTTACCAACAAATTGTTGCAAATCTTGCCTATAAATTGTGCGGTAGAAGCGCAGACATAGAAGATGTTACGCAGCAAGTGTTTGTGGAGTTGTACGATGCTTTGCCTCGATTTCGTTTCGACTCTAAATTAAGTTCTTTCATATATAGAATAACGGTTAATACTTCGTGTAAATGGATTGCTCGGAATAAACGTTTTGTTTGGGCCGATAGTAATGATAGTCAAAATCAAGTAAGTGCTACAGAACGTAATGCCGAGCAACAGGTTATACATGAAGAACAATTGATACTTTTACGTCAGGCTATTGGTCGGCTGAAAGAAGAACAGCGTACAGCACTTGTGTTGTATAACTTTGAAGGCTTTTCATACAATCAAATAGCAGAAACACTGCAATGTAGTTTAAGCAAGGTAGAATCGTTGATATTTAGAGCCAAAAAAAGTTTAGAAAAAATGTTGAGATGACAAAAATAGAACATTTATCGCGGCATATTGCGCAGATGGAATTGCCATATAAAGTAGACGTTGTTGAAAGTGTGATGAAACAGGTGACAGCTGGTGTAGCAAGGCCAAACCGCAGGCAGCTATCGGCATGGAAGATTTCGTCTATAGCAGCGGTTATGTTGCTGGCAATAGGTGTGTGGACAGCCGTGAATATCCAAAACCAGCGCGCCATGAATATGCGTCTTACAATGACCATAACATCTCTCGGCGACTATTCTTATTACCAAGAAGAAACAGTTATTGAAGAGCTGGCAGAACGATCACTTGAACCTTTCATTTTATAGTATTGACATACTGTATGAAACGAATCTCTTTTTTCTTTTTATTTATCGTAATATCGTTGGGAGTATATTCGCAGGCATCCCAACTCCGCAATTGTACAGAACGAGATTCTTGCAAAGATGTGCGAGAGATTGTAAGCAATTTAAGCACGTCGCAGAAGAAAAAGATAGATGTTGTTATAAAACAGCTGCAATCCACTTTGGATGTATTAAAACAGCAAGAATCACAGGTTAAGGACAGCATCAATCGTAGCCTGCAGCAAGATGGAGATCAGTCAACAACCTTATACCCCTTGTTTGAGCGAGAGGCTACGATAAAGTGTACCATATCAAAAGAAACGTATAATGCCAAAGTGAATATTGAAAAGATACTCACCGCAAGGCAAAAGGAAGAACTGAGAGCTGCTTTAGATAAACAGAAGAGAGAGAAGCGATGTAGATAATATGTGCCGTTTGACAGCGAGAGAGGGCGGATTTCCACTGCTGGAGATCCGCCCTCTCTCGCTGTTTTATAACACTACTTCTGTCTAAAGAAGATAGATATTGGGACTCCGTGAAAGTCCCACAACTCACGAATCTTATTTTCAACAAACCTCTTGTAGGGGTCTCGTATGTATTGTGGCAGGTTGCAAAAGAATGCAAACTGCGGATAGCTTGTTGGCAGTTGAGTGATATATTTTATCTTTATCCATTTGCCCTTAACCGAGGGTGGGGGATTCTGTTCCTTAACAATGGGCAGCAAAAGGTTGTTGATGTCGGCTGTTGAAACACGACGTGTGCGAGCCTCATATACCGCTTTTGCCGTTTCGAGTACCTTGAAGATGCGCTGCTTGTTGATGACGCTGGTAAAAACAATTGGCACATCGTTAAATGGGGCAATGCGTTCTTTAATCAAATTCTCAAAGTCGCGGTGTGTGTTAGTTCCTTTCTCAACCAAATCCCATTTATTCACCACAATTACCACACCCTTATGATTGCGCTGAATGAGTGAGAAGATGTTTATATCCTGCTGTTCAAGCCCTTGGGTGGCATCGAGCATTAGTATGCACACATCACTGGCTTCGATTGCACGCACCGAGCGCATCACCGAGTAGAACTCAATGTTCTCGTTTACTTTTTGTTTTTTGCGCAGGCCTGCGGTGTCTACAAAGTTGAAATCAAATCCAAATAGGTTGTAGTGGGTGTATATCGAGTCGCGTGTGGTGCCAGCAATTGGGGTAACAACGCTACGTTGCTGACCTGTGATGGTGTTGATGAACGAGCTTTTTCCAACGTTTGGTCGGCCAACGACAGCAATGCGTGGCAGGTTGTCGTCGGGACGATCGTCGTTTTCCGAAAAGTCTTTCACAATGTGGTCGAGTAGGTCGCCCGTACCGCTACCCGTAATTCCGGCAATGGGGAAAGGCTCGCCAAGTCCAAGACTGTAGCATTCATGCAGGGTATCCATTTGCTGAGAGTTGTCGACTTTATTGGCAGCCAGCACAACGGGTTTGCCACATTTGCGCAACATCTCGGCCACATCCTCGTCCATTGGTGTTATTCCTTCACGAGCGTCAATGAGGAAAAGAATAACATCGGCCTCGTCAATGGCCAATGCCACTTGTTGGCGTATCTCTGTCTCAAATGCATCGTCGCCCCCCATTACGTATCCACCAGTGTCGATTATTGAGAAGTGTTTCCCATTCCAATCAGATTGACCATATTGACGGTCTCTTGTTACGCCGCTTGTTTGGTCGACAATGGCCTGACGCGATTCGGTTAGGCGGTTGAAAAGGGTAGACTTTCCTACGTTGGGTCGCCCTACTATTGCTATAATGTTCATGTTAGGTGCGTGTGTGGATTATTTAGCTTTTATTTTTGTTCCCGCGACCAATCATCACATTCATACCGCTTTTGAAGTGAAAAGCCTTAAAGTCGGTGAAGAAGATGCTACTCACATAGTCGACGGTGAAGTAGATCTGGGCAGCACCGAAAGCCGAGAAGATCATGCTGCAACCAGGGTTAAAAAGGTCAATGTGTTCGCCATCGTATACCAACGAAGAGCCAACAATCACTTCAAACCAGTCAGATAGATTAACACCCACGCTGGCAGTGGTGTTGAAACGGAACGTGTTGTCGATCTTTGGCAGACCTAATGCGCTGCTTGATTCGTCTATCGAAAAAATGCCCCGATCCCATTGCCCATGCAGCAGCAGGCCAGCACGCAGCAAACTACCCATGCTGTAGCTTGCACCAATCATTATTTTGGTTGGTATTGGCGACCAGTAGCTTCCTGCATTTTGGGTGAACTGGGGCTGTAGTTCATCTATTTTTTCGTTCAAGAGCGTGGTTAGCGTATCGGTGTTTACGCGTCCATCGACCAGCATTTCACTGATGTCAATGCCAGTAAATTGCACCGTAGCTGCGCCCCCACGTGGAGTTATAGTGTTGACGTTTTGTTGCCAGTGAATGCCCCGCGATATATCGTTTAGCGCAAACGAGAATGTGAATGGCCCCAGTTTATACTTTGCACCCAGGTCGAAGGCCAAGCCCGAGTTGGCGTGGGATAGGTCAAAGAGCTCGTTTCTGTTGAATATCATTTCATGAGCAGAGGTGTCGTACTGTACAGCACCAGCTTGCTGCAGCTGATAGTTTATTCTTGCAGTCAATGTGTCGGCATTGTCCGAGGTGGTAAGACTAACCCGACTATTGGCTGTTTGCATGTTAAACATACCGTATAGCAACTTGGCGCGAGCACCAACAGTGAGGTCTATCATTGGCAGTTTATAGGCTGCACCCAAAGCAACTTCGGCGTAGGCCTGTGTGCTGAGCAAGTCGCCGTCGAGCACCACCAACTCGTTGTTCGAAGAGCCGTCGTCGTTATAGTTGCCTTGTTCGAGTGTTGTGAGCGATTGCACAGGTAAACCCAAGTTGAAGTCGGCGTGGAGGCGAGTGTTGAAGGTAACAAACAGGCTGCCGAATTTTGCGCCAGCACCCAGCACCTCAACGTCGAAAGCCGAGCGTATGTCGTTGTCGGCGTGCAAGGCATTCAACATGTCGTTGAAGTTGAGCACGGTGGTTTGTGTCTCGCGGTCGTAGTGCAACACGTCGCTAATGGCAAAAGGCATACCCATTTCGAAGCCCATTTGTGGCAACCGTACGAAAATGCTGTTGCGAATGGGGAAGAATGCAGGATTCAAATCGTTGGCATTGGGATTGCGAAACGAGTGATATTCTAGGTTGTTGGCTGGAGCATATTGTGCTTTAACCCCAGTGCCCAAGAGCAGCAGTACTGCAAACACCAGTGTTTTTGTGTGTTTCATGGCCATTAGTTTTTAGGGTTTAGCAATCCTTTTTCGGTTATTTTGTATCGAGCCTTGATGCTGGGGTGCAACTTTAGGTAGGCTTGCATTTGCAGGTAATCGCTGCGTTTGGCCACCACCATGAGGTCGTTGGTGCGCAGACCGAGGTCGATGTGTACGCTTTTAGCCTGTGCAAGCTTTGCCAGTCGGTCGGCATCAATTAGGCATTCGATGGTGCTTGGGCTGCTGGCAATGCTTTCGTGCAACAATGGGTCGTTGGGCATAGGAGCCATGCGAGCCTGTTCAATGGTGTCGAGTGGCAACAGGTCGAACAGCACATTGCTGTCGGCATCAAGCACGGCGGCGTGCATTGTCAACTCAAGAGGCAGGTCGTTAACGAACCTAATGCCGAAGAAAGATTCTTTCAAGTCTATATTCAAGCCATCGGTTACATCGCCAATAAGGCTGTCAATGCCCGACTGCGAGAGGTCTTCGGTGATGTCAAGGTCAAAACTATAGGGCAGGTCGCCAATCTTTATGTTGAACGGGAACAGCACGTCGACGTTCATCGTGTTGACCAGGTAGGTGATGTTCAAACTGTCTACCAACTGTTTCAGCGACATGTAGTCGATAGCACCAGCATAGAGATTTGTGTTGACACTGACGCGGAAGCGCATTGTGGCCGAGATCTTGCTGGGCAATTCGTTGATTATCGGAGCCAAGTTTATCGAGTCTTCTCGCATGCCCCCCTCAACGATGTTGTCAACACGCATATCCACGGTGTCGAATATGTCATAATTTTTCAGCACTCCGTTGTGGTCAATATAGGTGAGTCGCACGCTGTCAAACACCACTCGCACATAGTCAATCAACCCTTGACGCACATTGTCGGGGCAATAGGCGCGTGTGCCGAGGTCCATCTTCATCCACAGGTCTTTAATGCTAATATTGGCCTGACCGAGATCAACATCACCAGTGTTGTTGAACAGGTCAATATCAAAATCGTATGTCAGAATTGAATCGTGGTGGTTCCATGTACCCTCATCCTTGGTAAACAAAGGTTTACGTATGCTCCTGATTGGAGAAAAGTTCATTCCTTTTACCGTGTCCGACCCACCGGCGTGGTAAAACACGGTTACCACATCTTCGCTTTCATCAACAAGACCTCGGTAGTCGGGGTTAAGCGAGTTGAGCAGTTCGTTGATATTCATCTGCCCATAACCCAAAGGCACACAATATTTGGGGTCGAAATCGCCTCGCAACTCAAGAGGGTGACGCAGGAGCTCAATATCGTCGTCGCGCAGGCAAGAAGTGGCCGAGATTACGGCCGTTGCAACCACTGTTGCCATCAGAAAACGCTTCAGATTGATGTGTTTCATAATGTTTGATATTAGCGTTGAAATATCTAAATTTCAATTAGTTGTTGTGTTTTTACCGCCACTGAAGCAGCATCGGACAGTAAAGTGCAAAGATAACACTTTTTACTCTATGTACCATAAGTGTTCGTCCGCTCCAGCGAGAGGGGCAGGGGTGGGGCAACGAGGTATCAACTTCGGCTCAAGTAAGGCAGTTCTTCAGTTGTTCTTCAGTCAATCACTGAAGAACAACTGAAGAACGACTGAAGAACTGCCTTACTTGATACCTACATGATGGCGGCTTGATGCCGTGGTGCAAGTTTTTTTGTGTGGCCGCGCCACTTTACTAACCGTGGCTTGGAAAAATGATGTATCTTTGCAGCACGTTATGATTACCCTTTTATGAAAAGCATTGCAATACTGACTGGCGGTGGTCCCGCCCCTGGAATGAATACCGTGGTGGCCTCGGTGGCCAAAACTTTTCTGCGCAAAGGCTTTCGCGTTATCGGACTGCATGGCGGCTACAGCGCGCTGTTTACCGATAAGCCTCGCGTGCAAGAGATTGATTTCCTGCTGGCCGACAGTATCTTCAACCGTGGAGGTTCGTTGCTCAAAATGAGCCGTTTCAAACCAACCGACGACGATTTTGCTCAACGCTTCAACCTGTCGTTTTTTGTCGACAACGACGTGAAACTGCTGGTTACCGTCGGAGGCGACGACACGGCCTCGACCGCCAATCGGGTGGCCAAGTTCTTGGCCGATAGGCAATATCCCATTGCCAACATCCACGTGCCCAAAACCATCGACAACGACCTGCCTTTACCCAACGGAAGCCCCACGTTTGGTTACAACAGTGCCACGGCGCAGGGCAGCGTTTTGGCCTCGACCGTGATGGAGGATGCCCGCACCAGCGAGAACTGGTTTGTGGTGAGCGCCATGGGACGTTCAGCTGGCCATTTAGCAATGGGCATCGCCAGCGCGTGCCACTACCCGATGGTTATTATTCCGGAGTTTTTCTTCAACACGGAAATCACCATCGAGAAGATTGTCAACATGCTGGTTTCGTGCATCGTGAAACGCAAACTTATGGGCATCAACTATGGTGTAGCCATGATAAGCGAGGGCGTTTTTCACAGTTTGAGCGACGACGAAATTCAGCGTTCGGGCATACATTTCTCCTACGACGAGCATGGTCATCCCGAACTTGGAAAGGTGTCGAAGGCACACATATTCAACGATTTGCTTGAACAGAAGATAAAGAAACTGGGTCTGAAAGTTAAAAGTCGCCCTGTTGAGATTGGCTACGACATACGTTGCAATACGCCCATTGCCTACGACCTCACCTATTGCACACAGATGGGTATGGGCGTTTATGCGCTGTTTGAGCAAGGATGCACGGGGTGTATGGTGTATGTAGACCATGTGGGCAACGTCAGTCCGCTATATCTGAAAGACTTGCAAGACCCCGTAACGGGTAAGATTCCACCGCGGTTGGTCGATGTTAAGTCGAACAATGTCGTGGCCTACGTCAACGACATTATGGAATACATCACCCCATCCGACTACGAGGCAGCAAAAGCCTACTTGGCCAACCCCGAAGAGTATGACTTCCACCGAATACTCAACTGGTAGACCACACCCGAAACGCTTGCTACACAATGCACGGCTGGTGGCAGCAACACTTGTGCTGTTGCTGGCTGTGCCACATATTGTTTGTGCACAATCGAAGGCACAACTGGAGAAAGACAAGGTGCGGCTGGAAAAGGAAATAAAGCAATTGAACCGCGACTTGGCAAAGGCCAAACAGAGTAGCCGCAGCGGTCAGCAACATATAAAGGTGCTCGACAAGAAGATTGGTGAGCGCACCAAGTTGATAAACAACATAAATGGTCAAGTCAACCTGCTCAACACCAATATCGGCCACACGCAAGACACCCTGCGGCAAATGCGCAATCAGATTGACAGCATGAAGGACGAATACGCCCGAGTGGTGCGCAGACTGTATGGCGAACGAGGCAGCCTTGATGCCATGGTGCTTTTGCTCGACACCAAATCATACAACCATGCCTTTTTGCGCACAAAATATTTCCACGACTACAGCCGCTATCGTCGCCGTCAGGCTCGCCACATCGAGCGTCGACAAAACGAACTGAACGACACCGAATTGCTCCTTGTAAAGCAAAAACGTGAGGCGGCAAACCTTCTGGCACAAGAAAAACAGCACCGCGACCAACTGGCTGCCGAGAAAAAACAGCAGTCGCAGCAGTTGTCGAAATCGCAACAAAAGGAGCGCGACCTGCAAGCTCAAATCACTAAAAAAGAGACGCAAAAGCGCAAGTTGCAGCAGCAAATACAGAAGTTGATAAACGAGGAGATAGCCAAAGCCAATAAGCAGCGCACAGCAACAGGCAGTAATGGCACCTCAACCACCACCTCCGACCCAGCCACCGACCAGTTTGCCTCGGCAAAAGGGCAGTTGCCATGGCCGGTCTACTACACTCGTGTGTCGCGCGAATATGGTAAATACACCCATAGCTCGGGTGGCCAAAACATGAACAACGGCATTGACCTTTTATGCAAAAGTGGGACTGCCGTGCAAAGCATAGCCCAAGGCACCGTGAGCCGCATCTTCACTTGCCCCAACGGCACCAAAGGCATTATCATACGTCATGGGCAATACATGTCGGTCTATGCAAATATGGGTACCGTGACGGTGCGCGAAAACACCAAAGTAAGTCAGCGTCAAAACCTTGGCACGGTGTATACCAACAGCGACGGTGCTGCCGAGTTCTCGTTCCAATTGTGGAAAGGAACATCGTCCCTTAACCCTCGTACATGGCTTCGATGAAACAAAATCTTGTGTTTATCTCCGACGCTCATCTGGGCAGCGGGACCGACACTTTGCAACGCGAACGCCAGTTGTGCCAATTGCTTAACCAGATTGAACCTACATGTCGCACGCTCGTTTTACTCGGCGACATGTTCGATTTTTGGTTCACATATCGTCATGTTGTGCCTAAAGGCCATACACGCTTGATAGGTACACTTGCCAATATGGCCGATAAAGGCACCGAAATACACTTCTTTATTGGCAACCACGACATGTGGCTATTCGACTATTTGCATCAAGAATGCGGCATTATAATGCACTCTGAACCAGAGAGATTTACCTTTGGTGAGAAGACATTTCTTGTGGGACATGGCGATGGCTTGGGACACCTTGACCGAGCCTACGACTTTGTAAGCCACTTTTTCCGTAGTCGCACCTGTCAACGGCTCTTCTCGATGCTACCTCCAGCCCTAACTATACCATTTGCCAGGCGTTGGAGCAACAACAACAAAAGGAAACATCTGCAGCAAGATTGCGACCGATATTTGGGCGACGACCGCGAAGGAATAGTCATTTATTGTAAGCAGCAAATAGAAAAATGTTCGGTAGACTATTGTGTATTTGGTCATCGCCACACCCCACTGACAATGCCTATATCCAACACATGCACCTATGTCAACACTGGCGATTGGCTCACCCATCGCACCTATGCAGTGTTCATCCCAGGAGAAACACTGCAACTACTGTCATTTGAGAGTTAAAAAAAACGTAGGGCTGTGCACCTTGGTGCACAGCCCTACGTTAAAAGTGTTAAAAATCGGCCTATTTACGCCTTGAGTAAGAAGTCGATATTATCATCCAGGCCGTATTCTTTAGTGTTTTCCATCTTGGTTTTGAATACTTTCATCTTGTTGGGCTTACCAATAAGACTCAGTTTTCCTTCTTCAAGCATCAATGCCGTGGCCTCTCTTATGGCGGACACTGTAGCTTTCGGATTCACCATGATGTACTCTTTCAATCGGTCGTCGCGGGTTTCACCTCCGTGTTTAGGATCAAAGAAATCAGTGTAATGTGGATTGATTTGGAACGGAACAAGCCCCATGCAGTCGAACGACGACGGCATCACTATCGGCATGTCATTGGTGGTGCATAGGGTGGGGCCAGCTACATTGCTGCCCGCACTCCAGCCCATATAGGGCATACCGTCATAAGCACGCTGACGTATGGCCTGCATCAGTCCGGTGCGATGCAACTCTTTTACTAAATGGAATGTGTTGCCTCCTCCTACAGCCACGCAGTCGGTGTCGTAAACAGCATTTACGGGCAACGCTTTGTGGTGCACGGAGGTGAGTTTAACACCAAATTCTTTATACACGGCCGCCACTTTCTTCTCGTAAGCGTCATAACTCTTAGTGAGCCCCCCTTCAGCCAGTGATACGCCGGCGTAGGGCACGAAGAGCACACGTTTCACATTGTGTCGACGACAGAAGTCGGCAATCATATCCTTGCACCAGCCGAGGTAAGCCTCGCCACGCATGGTGCTGTTGCTGATAAGTAAAAGGTTACGTTTATCCATATCTATGCTGTTTATTTTTTCCATACAATATGACCATTCATATTGAACTTCTCAAATACTTCAAGTATACTTGCACAGAAGTTCATCAATTCGTCATCTCCTGCGGCTTTGGCTTGTTCATATAAATTGACAAACAGTTTCTTCCCTGTGGTTGTTTGCCCTGTATTCTTTTTGATGAAGTTGTGTTTGGCACATAGCACTTGCCCATTTTCAATTGTGGCTTTCCCTCCAAGGTCTTTCGGACGAATATGGTCTATATGTAGTTCGACACCGTCTTCAATTCCCTTGCCACATACTGCACAGCGATATCCTCCACGTTCAAGTATCTCTCTCTTTTGTGCGGGTGTGAAATCTTCCAGGTCCCGATGCTCAACATGCTCGGGATCGTACATGTAAACACCTTTTTTTACTTTGATAAGAAATCCTTGTTGTGCCAATGAACGTATAGCTCGGTCGGGGTCTCTAAATACCTCACCAGTCCTTTTATGCCATTCGCTTACCGCCCAATCCACTACCTCGGGATGCGGCACTTCTTTATTAGGATGGTTAATAAAGTATTCTACGATTAAATCTTTTTGAGATATTCTTTTTACCATAGAGTTCTAAATCAATGGTCCAATCTCACATTGAATGCGTTTCTTTGCTAAATTGAAATAGGTAGGATCAATCTCTATACCTACAGACTTGCGCCCAGTCTTTTCTGCTACTATTAGCGTTGTACCACTTCCAGAAAATGGATCAAGTACGACGTCATCCACATAACTGAACATTTTTATGCACCTGTATGGTAGGTCTTTAGGAAATGGGGCTGGATGGCCAATCCTTTTTTTGCTCTCACCATTAAAACACCAAACCCCTTGCGTCCATTCTTTGAATTCATCGGACGATATGTCAGATACTTTAGTTCCGCCAGTTTTCTTCCACTCGTCTTTATACAACACGACAATCAATTCCACAGGAGCAATGACCACTGGGGCAGAGGCCGATTTCCAACTTCCCCATGCTGTGCGACGTGAAATATTTCCCTCGTTCCAAATAACAGTGCTTTTATACTTCCAACCTACCTCTTGTGCTATAAGTGTAAGGTCTGCACCAACGGAGCGATTACCTCCTTTGTTTTTATCCAACGGAATGTTTAAGCAAAAGCGAGCTTGCGATTTGCTCCATTTATAGCAATTGGCCATCCACTTGCGCGAAAAAGCAAGATAGTCTTCGTAGTTTAGAGTATCATTGTTTGAGTTGTACTCAATGCCAACATTGTATGGTGGTGAGGTGACAATCAAATCGGCAAACTCTTCATTTACGACAGACGGGTCTAAAGAGTCAGCGTTGATCAGTTGGATATTCTTGTGTACGAATTCTTCCATCCGATTATAGGCCGTTACGCATCGATGGTGGCGTAGGTGGCGTTCTGTTCGATGAAGGCTCGGCGAGGCGGCACGTCATCGCCCATGAGCATGGAAAAGACACGGTCGGCGGAGGCTGCATTTTCAATTGTTACTTGGCGCAACTGACGGTTGTCGGGATCCATGGTGGTTTCCCAAAGTTGTTCGGGGTTCATTTCGCCGAGACCTTTATATCGTTGCACGTGTACACCTTTGTCGCCGACCTCAACAAGGGCTTGCTCGCGGTCTTCTTCTGTCCAACAGTAGATGTGCTTATTCCCTTTGCGTACAAGGTAGAGTGGGGGAGTGGCAAGGTAAACATAGCCGTTTTCAATCAGTTCTGGCATATAGCGGAAGAAGAATGTGAGCATAAGAGTGTCGATGTGAGCACCGTCAACATCGGCATCGGTCATGATGATGACTTTATGATAGCGCAGTTTACTGAGGTTGAGGGCTTGGCTGTCTTCAGGTGTTCCTACGGTTACACCCAGTGCAGTGTATATGTTGCGTATTTCTTCACTTTCAAACGCACGGTGCCGCATGGCTTTTTCGACATTGAGGATTTTGCCTCGTAGGGGAAGGATGGCTTGGTAGCGACGGTCGCGACCTTGTTTTGCACTTCCGCCTGCCGAGTCGCCCTCGACGAAGTAGATTTCGCACATCGATGGGTCGTTGTCTTGACAATCGGCCAATTTGCCAGGTAAGCCAGCACTGCTAAACACGTTGCTTCGTTGCACCATTTCGCGCGCTTTACGGGCAGCCTGACGGGCACGCGCGGCGAGAATTACTTTGTCTACTATGGTGTGGGCTTCGGTGGGGTGCTCTTCAAGGTAGTTTTCGAGCATTTCGCTCACTGCACTGTCCACCGCTGCACGCACTTCGGTGTTGCCGAGTTTTGTTTTTGTTTGGCCTTCAAATTGAGGTTCGGCCACTTTTACGCTTATGATGGCTGTTAGCCCTTCTCTAAAGTCATCGCCCGTGATGTCTACTTTTGCTTTGGCCAGCAGGCCACTGCGGTCGGCGTAGTTTTTGAGTGTTCGTGTCAATCCGCTACGGAAGCCAGCCAAGTGGGTGCCCCCCTCATGGGTGTTGATGTTGTTGACGTAGGAGTGGATGTTTTCATTGAACGTGTTGTTATATTGCATGGCAATCTCAATGGGGATGCCATTGCGCTCACCTTCAATGTATATTGCGTCGGGCATTAGCCGCTCGCGGTTCTCGTCAAGGTAGGCTATAAAGTCGCGCAAGCCACGCTCGCTGAAGAAATGATTCTGACGGGCAGGAACGTCAGCGCTATTCTGGGCGTTTTGCTCATCGATATTGTCTGTTTTGCGCCAGTCAACAATGTTAATTTCTATACCTTTGTTTAGGTAGGCCAACTCGCGCATGCGCTCAAGGAGGGTGTTATAGTCGTATTCTGTGACGGTGAAGATTGAAGGGTCGGGGTGGAATGTGATGCAAGTTCCACGTTTGTCGGTCTCTCCAGTTTCCTTTACGGCGTATAGTGGTTTGCCCTTTGAATACTCTTGGCGGTAGGCTTTGCCACCGCGATACACATCTACCGTCATGTGGTCGCTCAACGCGTTGACACAACTAACGCCCACTCCGTGCAATCCACCACTGACTTTGTAACTGCCTTTATCGAATTTTCCACCAGCGTGCAGCACTGTCATCACCACCTCCAGAGCCGATCTGTGCTCCTTTTCGTGCATATCTACGGGTATACCACGACCATTGTCGACGACGGTGATGCTGTTGTCGGGGTTAATGCTTACGTCTATGCGGGTACAGTAGCCGGCAAGCGCCTCATCTATCGAGTTGTCAACCACTTCATAAACAAGGTGGTGAAGTCCACGGAAGTTCACGTCGCCAATATACATTGCAGGACGCACACGCACGGCTTCAAGCCCTTCCAGTACAGTTATGTTGCTCGCACTATAGGTGTTGCTGTTCTTCTCGTCTTCGCTCATTTTCGATGTTCTTCTTAAGTTAGGCGTTTTAATTTGCAAAGATACTTTTTTTATCTGGTTTATAGAGGCGGTTTTTCAACGAGTTTTCAACAGCTTTTCGCCATGTCAACTCCCTATCAACTCCTACTCATCTCCCTATCAAGTCCTACAAATGCAGGCGTTGATAGGGAGATGAATAGGCGTTGATAGGGAGATGAATAGGCGTTGATAGGGCGATGGTTGGTTGGAAGTGTGGCGAACAATGGTTGATATTCAGCGCAATTCAACCACCGTAATGCCTTCACCTCCCAATTCGAGGCGTTCGGCATGGAAAGTACGCACGTCGCGACGTGCCATCAACTCCTGGCGTATGACGCTCATTAGTACCCCGTTACCTTTGCCATGCAGCACTCGCACCTCTTTTTCCGACAGCAGTAGGGCTTCGTCTATAAAGTGGTGCAACTGGTCGATGGCATCGTTGGCTCGTTGACCACGCAGGTCGA
The DNA here is from genome assembly GCA_017480185.1 of Bacteroidales bacterium. GTDB lineage: Bacteria > Bacteroidota > Bacteroidia > Bacteroidales > P3 > Colimorpha. The sequence goes on along the minus strand of JAFVBC010000021.1, from coordinate 6,443 downwards.
GGGTGGGGTTGAATGCTTGACGCTTCTCGTTCATTTCGTCGAACACCGATTGGTGGGTGCGTTGACGAGGATGGTCTGTTTGTGGCAACTTCTGCTTTGCTGTTCCCTCCAATCGGTCAATAGCTATGGTCATACGCATTGAATTGCTTTCCACCACAGCCTTTCGACCACTGATGCTCACCACTTGGCCAAAGGTGTCGTGCCCATCTATGCGCACTATGGTACCTGGCTTTATGGCTATTGGTTGTTGCTCTGTCGAGCGATTTACTTGTTGTTTAGCCTTTTTGTGGGGCGTGGCTACGATGGTTCGCAATTCGGCCGCATTGTTGTCAACGGCTTGTGCCAAGCGCTGGCGCGCTTCAATGGTGGCCTGCCGCTCGGCTTGGGCGGTCTTGATGTCGCTTATGGTGCGCTCTACGGTACGGTTGGCGTCGGCCAAAATCTGTTGTGCCTCGCGACGTGCTTGCCCCACAATGTCGTGCCGTCGTGCTGTTAGTTGCTCCGAAAGGGTGCGATATTTCTCCACCACTTCGTTGAGCACTTCGTCGGCAGCTTGCAATGCTTCGCGTTGTTTGGCCACCTCTTTCTTGTCAATTTCGAGTTGTTGCAGTTGGTGCTCAAAGTTAAGTTGCGCCGATCCAACTTTTTCGCCAGCTCGTTGCAGTACCTCGGGTGGAAAACCAATGCTTTGTGCTATCTCAAATGCAAAACTACTGCCTGGATGACCTACCGAAAGCCTATATAGTGGGTGCATACCAACGGTGTCGTAGAGCATGGCTCCGTTCACCACAAGAGGCAGTCTGTCGGCCAGCAACTTGAGGTCGGCAAAGTGGGTCGTTACCACGCCAATGCTCTGTCTCTCGTGCAATTCCTCAAGCACGGCTTCGGCAATGGCGCAACCCGAGCGAGGTTCGGTACCACCACCCAGTTCGTCGAGTAGGAAAAGAGTGCTGTCGTCAGCCACGCTCAACAGGTGCTTCATGTTTTGCAGGTGCGACGTGTAGGTTGACAAGTCGTTATCTATGCTTTGCTGATCGCCTATGTCGATAAAAATAGACCTAAAGATGCCACATTCTGATGTCGGCCTAACTGGTATGGCCATGCCGCACTGTAGCATGTATTGCACCAATCCGACGGCTTTCAGACACACCGATTTGCCACCCGCATTGGGGCCCGATATTATGAGTATTCGCTCGGGGTGCCCATGATCGTCGGTTGCAAGTGTGATGTCGAAAGGAACCACAGCATCGCCTTTTTGCAGAAATAGCAGTGGATGGCGTGCGTCGCGCCACTCAATGGTGGGCTTGTTGTGCAGCAATGGCACGCTGGCATTCATCATCATTGCCACCCGTGCTTTGGCTCTAAGGAAATCAATTTGCGCCAAAAAATGGTAGGCTTGCTCATAGAGAGGGAGCAGTGGGCGCAACTTGTTGCTGAAATCAAGCAGAATGCGTTGCACTTCGTGTCGTTCGTCAAACTCCAGTTCCCGTAGGTCGTTGCCCAATTCCACCACTTCGGCAGGCTCGACAAATGCAGTTTGACGCGAGGCCGATTCGTCTTGTATCAAGCCTTGCATTTTGCGTCGGTGGGTAGTGAGTAGGGGTATTACAGGCCGTCCATCGCGCAGCGTGGCTTCTGCACTTTCGGCTGCCCATCCCTCGCGCTTGGCACGAGCCAATGCTCGGCTCACCTGTGCGTCTACCTCGTTGCGTTTGCGAGCTATGGTTTGCCTTATTTCAAAGAGTTTTGGCGTGGCATTGTCGTATATTTCGCCGTGGTCGTCAACCGTTTTTCGCAGCTCCTTTTCAATCGCGCTATCGGTCTGGATGGTCGATGCCACGCGGTCGAGTTGTGGATATTGGGGCACTTCGTTTTCGCTGTCGGCTGCAAAAAAACGCATGCAAGCGTCGATGGTTTGCAACGACACCTTCAGATTGAACAACATATCGGGTTCGATGGCCGTACCTTGTACGCGAAGGCGGTGCAGTTCGGGCGTGAGGTCGATGAAGTCTTGTCGTGGAAATCCATCGCTCATCAGTTCAATTTGCCGCATCTCCTCCGTCAGTTGTAGCTCTAACGACAGGCGGTCGTAGTCGGCACAAAATGACATCTGCTGTGCCATCTGCGCGGCAAGGGCATTGGTAGTTTGCTCGGCTACCAGTTGGCGCACGCGGTCAAACCCCAGTTTCTGTTCAATATCGACGTTCATTGTTTTTAGTCGTAGTCGAGATGAAAAGGACATTTCGTGCGAAAACGTTGCAGTTTCTCACTGTCAAGTTCGGCAGTGATTATCTCTTCGTTAGTGCTTTCTACGATAGTTTGCCCTTTGAAATCTATTATTGCGCTGTTGCCCCCATACACCACTTCCGATGCATCCACCCCCACGCGGTTGCATCCGGCCACGTAGCATAGGTTTTCTATGGCGCGAGCACGCAGCAGTGTGCTCCAGGCTCCACGGCGAGCCTCTGGCCAATTGGCGCTGAAAAGCAGCAGGTCGTATTCGAGTTCGCCGTTGGTGTCTACCCTGTTGTGTAACCATGTTGGAAAGCGAAGGTCGTAGCACACCGATGGACGGATGCGCCAACCTCGCCATTCAAACGTCGTTTGCTTGGTTCCAGCACTTAATTGTCTTGCTTCACTGCTTATTCTGAAAAGGTGAGCCTTGTCGTAGTATCCGTACTCTCCACTTGGCATCACCCAGTGCATACGGTTGTAGCAACGGCCATTGTCGTTGACAATCCAAGTGCCAACCACAAGTGTGTCGTGCTGTTTGGCAATGGTGCGTGCCCATTGCAGCGTGTCAGATTCGGGGCATTCGGCGCATTGAGCCATATTGTCGCCAAAACCAGTGGTGAACGTCTCGGGCAATAGCACGATGTCTGACGTGGGCATGTTGGTCAACATCTGCTCAATGTGTTGTCGGTTTTGCGTAGGTTGCATCCACAAGGTGTTGTGTTGCAACAATGAAATTCTGAGCGTCATCTGTAATTGAAAAGGTGTAACAACTACTCCATTGCGTTTTTATTGCAGCATAATGGCGAGCCGAGCAAAGATTTCACATCTTCCTGTATTTGCTCTTGCAGCGCATCAGACGATTGAAAATTTTGTGTTTCGCGAAGCCATCTATGGAATTGCACTGTGGCATCTTGATCGTAAAGATTGCCCTCAAAGTGGGGCAGATGAACCTCAAGGGTGTTGATGTTCACCCCAAAAGTGGGTGCAGCCCCGAGGTTGGCCACGCCAGGTATGCCGTTTAGATCGACTATATACACTCCTGGTCGGGGCAATGTCTTGCGCGAGTGGCTCAAATCTATGTTGGCAGTTGGGAAACCAATTGTATGTCCCACGCCACGACCATGCATTACCGTGCCATAAAGTGTGTAGGGGCGTCCCATTAGCCGTGTCGTTTCTTCCATATCGCCCCGTTGCAGCGACTCTCTTATGCGCGACGAACTTATGGGTTGGTTGTCGATTAGTAGGGGAGTGTTGTGATGTATGGTGAAATTAAGTTGTTCTGCAAGTTGTGGCAATTGCGAAAAATCGTCGTGGGAGCGATTTCCAAAACGGCTGTCATATCCCAACAATAAGGCTCGCATGTTGAATGTTTTGTGCAACATGGATGCCATTTGGCACGCAGTTTCTTGCGCAATTTCGGGTGTGAAAGGTAGCACAGCCACATAGTCTACACCCGTCTCAAACAGCAGTTGTAGATGTTCTGCTGGTTCATCAAGCCAATACTCGCCACTTCTTCGCCCCAATATGAAGGCGGGATGCGACGCCAATGTTACCACCAACGAGGCCATCCCCTCCGAGGCTATATCTTTCAATCGCGCCATCATTTGGCAGTGGCCAAGGTGCACACCGTCAAAGACTCCGATGGTAACCGCCGTAGGCTCGACTATCTTTTCTATTTTCCCCGAGGGTGAGTAGATGGTGAATGGCAACTTCATTTTACAAGACACAGACTTGGATGCAGGTGAATGAAGAACCCAAAGGCAAGCGATGTTGAGTGGCCACAGTTTATCTTCTCGTCCCACCCAATGCGATTGGCTGTATTGGGCAAATAGTGATACAAGGCACCAGTTAATGTGGCTGTGCAGTGGCGAAAGTTGCGCCAGGTGTAACTGCCCCACAGACTTATCACTCGGGTGTTGTCGTGAGTCATTCCCGAGGTGTTGGACGACAAGTTGGAGAAGTGATAGCTGCCCAGCAGAGGTATAAACTGCCGACCATCCCAGTAGGATAGGTCTAATTCAAAGTCGGCATACTTTGCTTTTGCATGCAGGAAAGTGCCCTTGCCGAGGGTAAAAGGTTGGTGAGCGGTGGTGTCGAAGAGCGAGCGCATAGCATAGGCCTCAAAAGTAGCCTCCCATTGTCCGTCGGCGAAAGTCGTGCCAAGGCCGATTGCTGCATTGTAGTTGGTTTGCACATGTGCCGAGTCCATATCGGTTATCTCGCCCCCATGATGGGCTGCCAAGCCATGCAGCGGAATATAGTGCAGCCAGCGTCCGTGCTGCCATCGCGCCTGTGCCGATGTTCCGGCGGTGAACTGCTCTTGGTAGGGACTTTTGTTGAAGATGAATTTACGCCAGTCGACCCACACATCGGCTTGCAACAAGGGGTGGTCTATTATCATCTGCACCCCCGCTTCGGGGTCGGCGGCATAGCGAAGTTCGGGATTGTAGAGCGGCAATGGCAGCTGATGACCTTGATTGTTGTCGAGGCTACCCAGTAGCACGCGTAAACGAGGTGAGAATGCAATCTGTGCTTGTACCCACGGGCTGAGGTGCATGGCGGTGGTTGTGTCGCTCCAGTCGGGCAACACGGCATACACACCGTTGGTGGGATAACTCGGAGCACCCCAATAGTGCAACCAATGAACCCCAGTTTCAATCTTCACCCGCGACTCTACATTCCATGTCAATCGTGTGTTGACCACAAAGCCAGGAAGAGTGTAGCCATCAACTCGACTGCCTTTATACTCGTTGTTTTGGAAGAAGTTGTAGTTGTCAAGGTGCAACCACAGTCGCCCTGTGGTGTCGTCGACTTGGGCTGCGATGGGCACCTGCTTTACGACAAGTACAGCGCACACCACCATCCATCGCAGTGCGGTGCCAATCGGGCGAGACCTTTTGTGGCTAATAGGCACAGACAAAACTCTGCGTTTATTTTGTCTTCAAATGCTCCACTATAGCGGCTTCGATGGCTGCTCCACGCAGGTCGCGAGCCAGTATGGTACCATCGGGGGCAATGAGCATTATTTGTGGTATGCCAGACACACCGTAGGTTTCTGTGGCATGGCGGGTGCTGTCGACCAATTGGGGGTAGGTGATGCCGAGGTCGGCCATCACTTTTGCATGAGCAGCTTCGCGTTCGGCACGACTGCCGCGCTCCCATACGTTTAGGCCAACAACGACAAGCCCACTGTCTTTATACTTGTTCCACAGCGGCACAATGTTGTCGCGTATCTCGGCGCGACATGGCCCACACCACGATGCATAGAAGTCAACCAACGCCAAACGACCGTCAATCAAGTCGCTCAAGCGGCCGTCGACACCCTCAATATCGGTGTAGTGTTTGCCTACCGACGTGGCATCCACGGCACGCAATTGCTTGAGTTTTGCAGCCACCGGGCCGTACGACTGCACCATCGGGTCGGCTGCCGAGAGCATGCTGTCAAGTTGGATAAAGGAATACTTGGCCGTGGAGGTCATCACCGACATGGCGTAGGCGCCCAACACGTTGTGGGCATTGGCTTGATAGAGGTCGGTGGCACGAGCAAGAGCCATCGCATCGACTATAGCCTCAATGCTGTCATAGCGGCGTTCGGCATCGGCGCGCTCAGCGGGGTTCGATGTCTGGTAGTAAATCTGCAACCAGGTGGCCATCTCCTCCTCGTAGGGGGCTGCATTGCGGTTGAGCGCAACCTGAAAATCGTTCAAACTGTTGTTCAGCTTTGTGCCAGCCAACGTTTGATTGGCAATGTCAATAGTGATGTTGCCAGGCTCCACCACGCACTGCACATTTAGGCGGTTTTTGCTCTTGGCCGATACGATGTTGCCCATCCATGGCTTTTGAACGGAGCCAGTAAACGTGAAATTGCCATCTGCAACCGTCGCACTGTCAACCACAGCGTCGGTGGCTCGGTCAATCAAGTAGACCATTTCTCCGTCGTGATTGTTGTTGCCAACAGTGGCGGAAATATCGTATTGGTGGTTGCCACCACAGGCAGCCACAGCAAGTGTTGCCGCAGCAACACAAAGCGTTTGCATCAGTTTTTTCATCGTTGAAAGTGGATTATAATGTGGGTGCAAAGATACATTTTTTTGTATTCTTGCCACACGTAGCGTCCGAATACTCCACAACGTGAGGCTCTGATAGGGGATAAGTAGGTATCAACTAAGGCCGTTCTTCAGTCGTTCTTCAGTTGTTCTTCAGTCATT
>JAFVBC010000020.1 GCA_017480185.1 Bacteroidales bacterium | reverse complement strand
CGAGATTAACCCAATCTTCTTCCCCTCCTGAGGGGCTATCCCATTCTTCTTCCCCTCCTGGGAGGGGTTAGGGGTGGGTCTCTCATTGCTCATAACTCATAACTCATTGCTCACATCTCGTAACCATACCCCACCCCTCTATCCCCTCCCAGGAGGGGAGGTTTGGTATGCAGACTTCATTCCTGCCACATTCCCCCCCCCCTCAGTCCCCTCCCAGGAGGGGAGGTTTGGTATGCTGACTATACCCCATGCCACATTCCCCCACTCCTCAGTCCCCTCCCCAGGAGGGGAGGTTTTGAATACAGCCTTCATCCCTGCCACATACCCCACCCCTCAATCCCCTCCCAGGAGGGGAGGTTTTAGTTTGGGAAAACTACCCATCAAGTAGGGATCAACTTCGGCATTTCTTCAGTCGTTCTTCAGTTGTTCTTCAGTCAATGACTGAAGAACAACTGAAGAACGGCCTTACTTGATACCTACATGATACGTCGACACTCGGCCTATCGCCACACGCATCGGTGGTCGAGTTGGCAATATTGTACAAGAAAAAATTCCTACATCTATATGGTTGATATTCAGCTGCAAGAGACCTACGACAAAAAAAAAGTGTGCATCTCTGATTTTTTTTCATACCTTTGCGTTGGTTAATAGTGTTTAACGTTATGCACAACATCAAACGTTTCCTCATGGTTGCCCTTGCAGCGTTGCTGGTGGTGGGTTTTGCCCCCGACGCATCGGCTCAGGCATCCAAAAAGTCGAAAGGTAAAACGTCGGCATCGTCGTCGAAAAAGAAAACCACAAAGAAGGCTGCTCCAGCAGCTCCCGTCATACCCGATATTGAGTTGCCCGACAACAGTAGCGACTGCATCTTTGCCATTCCGCTGACGGTGGATAAGGCTTACGGCCCCACTTCGGCACCCTTTGGAGGTGGCAGAGTGCAGGAGATAATGGCCGACAAGGCTCATCCCAACCTCTTTGAACGCGAGCACAACTCGGTGTGGTACAAAATCACCATTCCCTACAACGGTATGCTTGAGGTAGCCATCACGCAGAAAAACGAGTGGGATGACTACGATTTCCTCGTCTATCGCAACACTGGGATATACTTCTCCAACCAAGTGATACAAAACAAGGTTGCCCCAGTGGCCGTCAACCTTGCGTCTGTCGACACCGCAGCCCTGGCAGCTGCCGCACGCGCTGCTCAGCAACGCAAACCCGCAAAGGCTGGTGCAGCCAGTGAAGGCTCGGCCAAACGTCGTGCCGCCGCCGACTCGCTTGCCGCCAATGCAACGCCGAAGGCCACCATAGGCATGTTCCACGATGCCGAACCAACCATGCTCACCAAGCAGCAAACGGGGAAATACATTAAGTCGATACCCGTGCGCATGGGCGAGGAATACTACATAGTGCTCGACAACTGCTCCGATCGTGGCAGTGGCCACACCATTGAGTGCTCCGTCCACGTCAACGCCTTTCAGCCACTTGTGCTCTTCTACGACCGCAAGGCCAAACGATATGTCGACGTTAACTTGATGATACTTGAAAAGACCAGCACGGGTGGCGAACGTGAATTGATGCACGACGAGAACTTCAAGGGGGGCAAAATCAAATTTGTGCCAGGATTCAGCTACACGCTATATGCCAAACGAGAGGGCTATTTCTCGGTGTTTCGCGAGTTTAACTCGCGCGACCTTATGATGCGCGACACGCTGATGCTCTATCAGATGAACCGCACCGAGCGTGGCACCACGTTCCCAATATCCGACATTTATTTCGAGGATGGCGAAGCTAAACTGATTGGTGCCTTTGATAGTGTGCTGGCCGACTATGTGGCAATGTTCCGCAACCACCCCGAGGTAACGTTCCTCGTTAAAGGCTATGTCAACTCCTATGGTGTGAACCTTGAGGCCGATATGCTTTTGTCGCTCGATCGTGCCAAAGCGGTAAAAGACTACTTTGTGCGCAATGGCATTGAAGCCTCGCGCATCACCACCGCTGGCATGACACGCAACGAGATTAAACGCGCTGCCGCATCGGTGCTCGACAAGAACGGCTCGTTCAGCACCACCAAAGTAGAACTAATCGTAACAGGCACAAACGAATAAGATGTGTCGCAAAATGGGCGTGGCAGGTGCGGCACGGTCGCGTCTGTCACGCTTGTTTTTTCTGCCCCACATCGGTGCCTTTCATACCCTTGCTATGAAGAAAAGACTCTTTTTATTTGTGGCCATAGCGTTGTGCCACCTTGTTGCTGTTGGGCAATGGAACGCCCTTGATCGGCTCATGGACGAAGGCTCGTACAAGACAGACTACACCCGTGCCGAGGCCGAGCTGACAAAAGCCAAGACCAGTCGGCAGCGGCTCACAGCAGCATGGTATATGCAACGCGCAGCAGTGCACTATCAAGACGATGCCATCGACAGCAGCCACGCTCGCTACCGACGGTTGTTGCCCACGCTGGACGGGGTTGACAGTGCTCTGTGCTACGCCATGATGGGCAGCTACGACTCGGCATTGGCCAATATAGACCTGCTGATGCGCACTCCGATAGAACGGTCGTCGCCTTTTGCCACGGGGGGTAAGACCCTCAACGTAACGCCCACAATGCTTGACCTTATCGTGGTGCAGATGCAAGACGAGGGTGCAACATCGCTGCAAAGGCGTATTGAATGGCAGCGCACTCTTTGCCGTGTGCATGCCGAGAGCCCCGCCGATGTGCAGATATGGCATGCACTGCGCCTGCTGTCGTTCCTGCAACAACGCCCCAATAGCGAACTTTCGGCCGACACAGTGCAAGCCCTCATCAACCACTTACGCAACAGTGGCTCGGAGCAGGTGGCCTCGATCTACGCCTTTATGGCAAACATGCTCAATTGGAAACACCAGTATGTTGCCGCCATGGCCTACTGCGACACTGCTATTGCCCGTTGGCCAAAGACCGAAGGGGGTGTGCAATGTGCAAATATCCGCTCCGAGATTACACGCCCAATAATAAATCTCGACCACCAAGGGCAAATGGTTTCCCCCTCGCAGCACTCGCTACAAAACATCATGCACCGCAACACCCCTCGCATATATTATCGCATAGTGCCCTTGAAAGGCAAGTGGCGGTACGACGACAAAGGGCGCAAACAACTGCTTGCCGCCAAAATTGTCGGAGAGGGAGTGTGGCAAACGGCCGCCACCGAGCCTTACTGCCCAGCCAATTCGCTTGTGGCGTTGCCACCCATCGACGGTGGAAGATACGCCCTTATGCTCTCGCCAACACCCGATTTTACCGACAGCGGCTTTGTGGCCTACGAAATGGCTTGCACCGACATGCAGCTGGTGTGTGTCGACGAGACATCGGGCTGGCTGGTGAACCGCCACACAGGTAAGCCACTACATGGCAGGAGTGTGCAGCTGTATAGCACCTCATATCAACGTGGCAAGGTCGACACCACCCTCGTTGCTACAACCACAACCAAACACGACGGTTTTTTCCGTTTCGACAAACACAGCTCGGCCAACAACCTGTTCTTTGCTGTGTCGGACGGAGCCTACACCATACATGAATCAGTTCGCAGACAAGCTCGCTTTGATCAATCTTCTTCGCCCAACTGTGCACCACGCATAGATAGACCTGTTTATCATCAGTCCGACACCATCCACCTGTCGGTGTTGTTATACAAGCTGGACGGTATTAGTGCCACAACCCTTGTAAACACGCCCCTAACGTTGCTTTTCTCCGACCCCGACGGGCAGTTGATACATACCGACACCGTGCTCACCAACCACTTCGGCATAGCCGAAGCCCTGTTTGTTGTGCCAACCGACCGCATGTTGGGCGAATATTCCATCAACATCATGTGTAACGACCGCCTTGTTGGCCATGTTTATCCACGCATTGAAGCCTATAAACAACCCCGTTTTAAGGCTACGATTGCACCAGCATCCGATAGCGTGCCACGGCTTTACAGGCCTCTGAAAATGGTGGGAAATGCCATGACATATAGCGACTTACCGCTCGAAGGAGCAAAGGTGAACTACGCCGTGAAGCGTTGCCGCTTGCTATATGGTAGAAACTGGCACAATAACGGCAATGGTTGCGAGGTGGTTGCATCGGGAAGCACAACCGTTGCCTCGGACGGAACGTTTGACATTGTATTCACCCCACAGCCCGACAGCAACGTGCAATTCGTGCCCAACACCGCTTTTGAGTTTACTGTTGATGCTGATGTGTCGGACGTGGATGGCGAAACTCACCGCGCTTCGAGTGTGATACGTGTAGGTTTTCGTCAGGCTTTCTTTGCTCTACAGAATGAAGACACCAATGTTTCGAGCCTCGCAATAGGCAACGTGAAGATATATGACATAAACGGCAATGAGATAAGGCGCGACTATGATGTGAAGGTGGAACGGCTTAAAGTGCCAGAAAAGGCGTTGATAGACCACTATGTGATGAGCGAGCATGCGGTGAATACACTTTCGAGAGAGGATTTTTCACGTCTGTTTCCACACCTTGCTTACGATCTTTCCTACAACAATCCTGCAACATGGGAGGTGGCCGATAGTGGTCTCAATGGTAGTGGTGTTTACCGCCTTACCTACACTGCAGCGGATGTAGACACCTTTGTGTGCCATCAAACGCTGACCCTACCCGGGTGTAAACGCGTGCAGAGCCAGCGGCTGGTTTGGACGGATGCCGACAAGCATAAAGCCAACGTGGGCGAGAGGGTGAACTTCCGCATAGGCAGTCGGTTTGATGGGGTGAACCTACTTTGCACCGTGCTTGTGGGCAACAGCGTGAAAGAGATGAGTACACATGTTGCAAATGGTAAGATTGCCACCATAAGCATTGACGTAGACAGCTCGATGCTCGGTGGTTTCTACCTCTATGTGATGGGCTTCAGGGGTGGAATGTTTGAAAGTAGCACTGAATATGTGGATGTTCCGTTCACACATAAGCATCTTAATGTGGAGGTTGTTGATGTTGAAAAGCAGATGCAACCGGGCTCGAAAGGACGGTGGCGGCTACATGTAACCGATGCCAAAGGCCACGGTGTACAGGCGGCAATGGCCATTACGCTCTACGATGAGGCTTTGGATATTTATGGCTCGGTCGGCCAATGGAGGCTTTGGCCGTGGCGTTCACATAAGCGATATAACACTCGATGGCCATATTTTTCTGGGCAGCACACGTATTCCAGCTATTGGCTACGCGACAACACCTGGTACAATTATGAAGGGCAATACCCCACAGTGTGGCATATGACTCGCGAAACACGTCCGTTGGGTGGGCACATCATGTACAAAAGCCGCGCCATGAGCAACAGCATGAAACAGATGGCAACGGCCGACATGGCAGAAGATGCAGAAGAGGAGATGGTGGCCTACGATGAGTCTGTTGCTACGCTACAAGAAGTGGCCGTTGATGAAACGGAAATGCCTGCCGAACACGCACGTACAAATATGAATACGCTGGCCTTCTTCGTACCTTTTCTGACGACCGACAGCATGGGATTTGCCACAGTGGACTTCAATCTGCCCGACCTTTTAACAAAATGGCACGGCATAGTTGCAGCCAGTACAAACGAGTTGCAGACGGGGACAGAGGAATGGCACATAGTGGCAAAGAAACGTCTCATGGTGCAGGCCAACATGCCTCGTTTTCTGCGCGTGGGCGACAGTTTGATGTTACCATTCAAGGTGATGGTTGACAGCGCCGAGGCTCAAACCGAGGTGGAGGTGCGACTGCTGGTTGCAGACAAATACACATCCGACACCATTTGCACACTGCAGCAAACCGTCGTTGCCAATCACACCGCACAGGTGTTATTCGCCATTCATGCACCCGAGGGAGAAAGCACATTGAGATATGAAATTACGGCCCACACGCCATCGGCCAACGATGCCGAGCGAGGCGAGATTGAGGTTATCTCCGACCGTAGACAGGCCTCGGTGTCGCAGCCGCTGTATGTCAACGGTCCCGGCTGCAAACGCTTCGTATTTAAGCCTGAAGTCCTGTCAAGTCCCACCCACACACCCCTGATGCTCACCGCCGAGGTTACGGCCAACCCCATCTGGCTGGCCGTTGGAGCAATGCCATACGTGAATAGATTGGCAAATCCATCGTCCATATTCCTTGCAACGCAGGCACATGTGGCTACAATCGGGCGCAGCCTTGCCACACAATTTGCCGACCTAAAACTGCTCAGCGCAACCGACAGTAGTGCATTGCGACGCCACTTGGCCGATTATGATGACCTGCTGAGCACCACTCCGTGGACTTCGGCAGCAAAGAGCCACGAGGCACAGATGGCCGACGTGGCGCGTTATATTGACACATTGCACACCGACAGTCTGATCAATGAAGCAATACATAGCCTTATAAATAGACAAAACGCCGACGGCGGATGGGGCTGGATGCCCGATGCACCAAGTAGCGTGTGGATAACAACACAGGTGCTTACATTGATGGTTGATGCAGACCCCACGTTTGACGAAGCATACAAACGGGCGTTAGCCTATGTTGACCGCGAGCAACAACGCTACTATGAGAAGTATATCAAACCTCACATAAATCAGAAACGCAGCCCCGAAGCAACCAACGTTGACTATCTTTATATGCGCACCATGTATGGCAAAGCCTCGACCGAGGCCTATGCTTACCACCTCAACAACGCGCTGAAGAGCTATGCTCGCACAGAGCACCTATATACCGAGGCGCAACTGGCACTTATCTTCTCACGCACAGGGCATCGGAAAGAGGCTACCGACTTGCTGCGACGACTGCGCGAACGCTGTCTCACCGACGACGAGCAAGGCACCTATTGGCGCGACAATAGGGCGACGTACCACTGGTATGCACGTCCTATCGAGACACAGGCGATGCTCATAAAGGCTTTTTGTTCTGCCACAAAACCCGACACCCTCTTTATAGGACACATGCAACAGTGGCTACTAAAGCAGCGTCAGGCTACACATTGGGGGAACGAGCGCGCTACTGCCGAGGCTATTGATGCACTGATGTTCAGCCCTAAAAAGGGCACAGCTCTGAAAGCCGATAGCAGTGCGCAGGCCACGCTCACACTCTTTGGAAGAAGTCTCACGGCGCAGTCGCGGCCGGGGTCGCCACAAGGCTATGTGGTGCACTCGTGGAGTGGCGACTCGCTACAGACACTGCTCAATGGAAGCAACGGCGAAGTGGTGCTTGAAAAGGCCGACCGAGGCATGACGTGGGGCTCGGTGGTCTACCACTATACCGACCGCGCAGACCGTCTGCAAAGCAATGCAAGTGGCATAAGTGTACGGAAAAGCATGTCTGCAGATGCTCCGCTAAACGTGGGGCAACGTGTAAAGTTAACCATAACCCTTAAAGTAGACCGCGCCATGGACTACATTGTGGTGGACGATGAGCGAGCAGCCTGCTTCGAACCAGTCGATACACACTCTGGTTGGCGACATATGCGTGGGGCGAGTTGTTATGTCGAGGTGGGGCAAACTACAACACGGTTTTTCATAGAGCATCTGGAACGTGGCACCTACACTTTCGACTACGAGATATACGCTACTACCGAGGGACGATTCCTCTCGGGTGCAACCACCGCACGTTGTCTCTACGCACCTGAATTTCAATCGACCCAACATGGCACTTGGATAGACGTGGAATAGCAGTTTATCCACTATACATGCCCCCTACAAGGAGGGGAAGATTGTTAACAACACTTGAAGTTGATTTTACCTTTCCTCAAATTGGGGGAAGATGAGACAAACTATCTACCATTGTCTCATATCAGTCTTTCCATATCAACCATATTACGCTAATACACAGCATAATGACAACAATTGAAAAAAAATATGTGAGGATATAAGAAAAATCATAAATTTGCATGGAATTGTACTCTCCACGCACCATAATATGAAAGCCTTACAGAAATTATTCGCTCTGATTGTTGGCCTAACGGCGTCGGCCACTTTGAGTGGGCAGAACATTGACAGTCTTGCTTTTGAGCCATGTCCTTCTATTCAGGTGATTCAAAAGCATAATCACACCCCTCTACCCTACTACCGTCAACAGGGATGGGACACTGTAGTGGGTTGTGCACAACAGCAAATAGTGCTTTCTGTGCGTCCCTACATTCCTGCACGTTTCTTCAACGGCACCTATTTGGTGGAGCAAATTGCATTTAACCCGCCCGACCCTTCGTTCCACCAAGGTACATGGTTGCCAATTACCAGCGACGATATCTATTGCAACGAGTACACCAACATTCCATACGACTTCTACTTTTTCGGTAAAAAGAAAAGTGGTTTTACGGTTGGTAGCAACGGAATGGTGTGTTTTAACGATGTGCATGGTCAACACTGTGAATACAGCCTACAATCAAGCGACCGTCTGCCATGGGCAGATACACGCAACTATAAAACCATGGCCTCGACCCTTGATGCCATTTTCGGCATAATGGAAGACACCCATCCCATTCAACAATATACCAACAACGCCGCTCCATACTATCAAGGTATCTGGTACGGTATTCAGGGTGAATATCCCTGCCGTAAGATTATCTGCAACTGGAACGACGTACCACAATACCCTGCCGCCAGTAACCAAAACAACCGCTGCACCTATCAAATTGTATGTTTTGAGGGGTCGAACATTATAGAGGTACATGTGAAGAAAAGAATGCAGAGTTCGACTGGGTGGAACGGGCTGCTCGGCATGATAGGCATAATAAATGAGACTGGCGACCCACAAGTGAAGAGCGATAACCGAAGCGATCCTAACTATGAGGTGGTAACTGGCAGTCCAGCCGCTTTCTTCCCTCAGGGTTACGCCCCATTTACACAGGCACTTGATAGCATTGCTTTCCGATTTACACCAAAAGGAAATACAAGTTACAACTTGACGTGGACACGCCTGTTTGACGACGGCACCTCTGTAACACTCGGCACCGACCCCAACGACACTAATGGCTATGCCACTCGACTTGAAGAATACGACCCTGCACACAGCATATTCCAAAGTACTGCCACTATATCGCCAACCGTAACGTCGCGTTATGCATGCGAACTGCGTTTCAGAAATGCTAAAGGCGACTGGTATATACTTAACGACACGATAACCATTGGTATTGATACCGCACGCGACATGACCCTTACCGCTCGCAGCGAAAGTGGCAGCGACACAGCAGTGCTCAACGTGTGCCATGGGCAAACGGTTAATTGCGATGTAACCTACCCCACGCGCCAACTGGCGACAGATATTAACTGGCGCATCACCCGTCAGATGTACGGCGTGGAGCATGAAGTGCCGCAATCGCTATATTCAATCAACCCCTCACTCCACACACTGACCCTTCACCCCGATAACCGTCAAGACACACTGCCCCGCAACAAGATAGACAGTATATGGGTACAAGCATCGCCCACCTTTGCCAATGGGTGCAACAGTTTTAGACGTATGCTGATAAAGATTTACCCCAACTTTGATACAATCGAATATGCTGGTATCTGCGATGGGGCAAGTTTCTATTGGGATGCCAATGGGCAACGCTACACCCAGCCAACAAACCTACCACAGGTAAATATGCACTCGCGCCCAGGGTGCGACAGCATTGTACACTTACACCTCTCGGTGTCGGGGGTGAGCCGCACGATTGACCACGTTGTGAGTTGTCAGCCCTATACATGGCGCAACGGACAAACCTACTACGACAACAATAGTGGCACTGTAAACGAAGACACAGTCCGCCTGCTAAACCGTTTTGGTTGCGACAGCATTGTGGTTCTAAACTTTGAGTTAAAGCCCGTCAAGGCGGCCATCAGTGCCAGTCGCTCGGCATTCACCTTTGACAACCTCGACATAACACTGATAGACAACAGTGTGAATAACGATAGTCGCACATGGATTTTCCCCGACGGTAGCACACAGACATCGACCACGGCCTACTACACCATCCCAGTAAATCTGCCTGGAGCCGATATAACCCTTGTTGCTCATCACCAAAGTGGATGCGACGACAGCACAAGTGTTTTTATTCCTATGAATCGCGAGAGTTTTTGGATACCCAACGCGTTTACCCCCGATGCTGCCACAGGCAACAACCTGTTTGGTTCGACAAGCATACAAACATTATCACAGGAGATGCAGATATTCGACCGTCGAGGACAGTTAGTTTTCCAATGTGAAGGTGTTGATTGCACTTGGGATGGGCATTACTCAAACGGCGATATTGCCCCTCAAGGCACATATATCTACATCATTCACTACACAACACAGTATTATCCCGACCGTAGGATGACCAAACGTGGCACCGTAACACTAATTCGTTAACTCACAATACTTAACTACCTAAAGACAACCACACAATGAAAATAGCGGTAATAGGAGCCACCGGCCTTGTTGGGCGCGAAATGCTGCAAGTGATAGAGGAACAAGGCTTGGCCGACAACGAGATAATAGTGGCCGCATCGGAAAGGTCGGTAGGGAAAAGCCTCCCGTTTGCTGGGCGCACGCTGACAGTAACAAGTGTAGAAGAGGCTATTCAAGAACAGCCCAAATATGCCCTTTTCTCGGCTGGCGCACAAACATCGCTACACTACGCCCCTCTTTTCGCAGTACAAGGCACCACGGTAATTGACAACTCATCGGCATGGCGCAAAGATCCAACTGTGCCACTCGTAGTGCCCGAAATTAACCTCTCGGCAATAAAACCAACAGATCGCATCATCGCCAATCCCAACTGCTCCACCATTCAAATGGTGCTTGCATTGTCATCGTTGCAAAAAGAATACGGCATACGCCGCCTCGTCATCTCGACCTACCAAAGTGTAACTGGCACTGGTATGAGAGCCATAAATCAACTGGAGCAAGAAGAGCGTGGCGAGAAGCCGACTGAACCAGCCTACCACTACCCTATCCATCGCAATCTCTTTCCCCACGGTGGCGACTTTCTGCCCGATGGATACACCACAGAAGAGCAAAAACTGGTTGACGAAACTCATAAAATATACGCCGACGACACAATAGCCATAACCGCCACCGTAGTGCGAGTGCCAGTAGTGGGTGGACACAGCGAGTCTGTGAACGTAGAGTTGCGTCGTTCATTTGACATAGCAACCGTGCGACAACAAATAGCATTGACACCAGGAGTGAGCGTCGTTGACGACCCTACACACAACCTTTATCCAATGCCCATCAATGCCCACCACAAAAATCAAGTACTTGTGGGGCGCATTCGCACCGACCATTCACAGGCTAATACACTGAACCTATGGGTGGTTGCCGACAACATCAGAAAAGGTGCTGCCACCAATGCCGTACAAATAATGCAAGCTATCGAGTCGCTATGAAACAACTACTTCCATTACTTACCATTGCAATGCTGTTCTTTTGCTCGTGCAAAAATCAAGATCAAACAATCCTTGACGAGTCGCGCACGTTCACCCAACGTAGTTGGAATCGTGTAACGCCAGAAGTATTTACCGTTGACATAAAAAACGCCCAGGACTACTACAACATCGACTTCCAAGTGATTATTGACACCACCATCTTCAACCAACAAGATTTACCTCTGACTGTGAACATATACAGCCCTCGCAACGAACGTAGATTCTTCTACTCAACCATCGTCCTAAAGCAAAACGGACGTTGGCGTGGCACTGTTGTGAACGGTAAGCGGGTCATTGACCATAGAGCAAAAAGATTGTTCAGTTTCAACTCGGTTGGAGCCCACAGGATGGAAATTGGACAGGCCACTGTTTACCACGACCTCATCGGAGTTGAAAGCCTGCAAACGAAAATTACGCGGGCTTCCTTGGACTAAAATGCAATGATAGACAAGTCTATCAATCCCAATATCGACCGCATATCCATGCGGTTAAAAACCATACCAGAAAGTCCTGGAGTGTACCAACACCTTGATACCAATGGCAAGGTGATATATGTTGGCAAGGCTAAAAACCTGCAACGAAGGGTGAGCAGTTACTTCTCTCACTACGACGAAAAAAGCGCAAAAATAAAGATGCTGGTGCGCAACGTGTGTGATATAAGAGTAACTGTAGTAGCAACAGAGGTAGATGCCCTGCTACTGGAAAACACTCTCATAAAACAGCACCAACCCCGATATAACAGTCTTCTCAAAGACGATAAGTCTTATCCCTATCTTTGCATCACCGATGAAGCATATCCAAGAGTGATATACACCCGTCGACAGACTGTGCAAGGCCAATACTTCGGGCCTTACCCAAATGGGAACATACTGCGTGAATTGCAAGAGATCATACGTCGGTTATTTGTCTACCGTACGTGTGAACGAATGGCTAATCGTGCTTGCATGAAATACCAGATTGGTTTGTGCGGCGCTCCCTGCATAGGCAAACAATCGAAAGAAGATTATTTGGCCAGCATAAACAACATACGTCGCATACTGAAAGGCGATATCGGCGAGATAATAGACGATATGAAAAAACGCATGTATGGCTTGGCAGAAGAACTGAAGTTTGAAGAAGCCGACAGCGTGAAACGTAAAATAAGGTTACTTGAAGAGTACCAAGCACGCTCGACAGTTGTAGACACACGGGTAAAAGACGTGGATGTGGTGTCGATAATGAGCGACAACCAATATGCTTATATCAACATGATGAGGGTGAAACATGGCGCCATAATATACAGCATATCAAAGGAGGTAAAAAAACAACTGGACGAAAGCGACGCAGAAATATTGTCGACAGCCATACCACAACTGCATGAACAGACACAAAGCACTGCACGTGAGGTTGTAGTGTCGGTCGCAGTACCCGACCTACCATTGGACTATCTGCAACAAACCGTTAACCCGAAAGGCGACCGACGCAAACTCATCGAACTGTCATTGCGCAATGTGGATAGCTATGGCAAGCAATGTCGCCACCGACGAGCCCTGCTCAACGGCGAAGCCGATGCCGAGCGTCAAAAGAAACACCTGCTTGAACGTATACAAAAGGCACTGCACTTGCCCACCCTTCCAGTGAATATCGAGTGCTTCGACAATTCGAATATTCAAGGTTCATTCCCTGTGGCAGGCATGGTTCGTTTCACCAATGGCAAACCAAACAGAAAAGAATATAGGAAGTTTAACATCAAAACCGTCGAGGGCCCTGATGATTACGCGTCAATGCATGAGGTGATTTATCGGCGTTATCGACGGTTGAGCGAAGAGGGTAAACCATTGCCCGACCTGCTAATTGTTGATGGTGGGGCTGGGCAAATGGAGGTGGCACGAAAGGCCATTTATGAAGATCTACAACTCGAAATCCCTATTGCTGGTCTGGCTAAAGACGATCGACATCACACATCAGAATTACTTTTTGGTTTTCCTCCACAGGTGGTAGGGCTCAAACCTACCGACCCTCTGTTTCTGTTACTTGAACAGATACAAAACGAGGTACACCGTTTTGCCATACAGTTTCACAAAGACAAACGCAGCAAGGGCACCATTCGCACCTCACTGACCGACATAAAGGGAATTGGCGAACGCACAGCGCACGATTTACTACTGCGCTACGGCTCGATTAAAAAGATTCAAACCTTGACACTGGAAGATCTTTCGCAGGCCATTGGCACCTCAAAGGGAAAGGCAGTTTACTATCATTTTCACACCGAGGGTGAATAAAGCCAAGCCCAGGCAAGAAAAACTATTTTTATTCGTCGACTATATAGCCAAACGAACGCAGTGCACGATCGCTGTTGCGCCAGTCTTTTAGCACCTTTATATGCAACTGCAGAAAGCAGCGCTTACCAGTAAAGGCCTCAATATCGTGCCGAGCCTCTATGCCCACTTTCTTTATTGCCTTGCCTTGATGGCCGATGATTATTGCTTTCTGGGATTCACGTTCGACATATATAACGCACGAAATATTGTCAATCTCATCGCCCTCTTGATATGATTCAACCACCACTTCACAACTGTATGGTATTTCTTTCTGGTAGTTTAGAAGCAATTTTTCGCGCACAATCTCGCTCACAAAGAAACGCATTGAGCGGTCGGTCAGTTCGTCCTTAGGGAAATATGCAGGATGCTCGGGGAGCCGAGAAATGATATTATCAAATATTTTGCCAATATTAAATCCTTCTGTGGCCGAAGCTGGAATGATTACCGCACGCGGAATCAATGCCTGCCACTGTTCGATCATCTGGTCAACGTGATGCTGGTTGGAAAGGTCAATCTTATTTATTACCAACACAATTGGAGTTGTCGAACGAATTATGGCATCAAGGATTTGACGATTTTTGAACTGCTCTCCCACCTCAGTTACCAACAAAAAGAGGTCGGCATCAAGCAATGCACTACCCACAAATCCCATCATCTGCTGATGCAGCTTATAGTGAGGATTGACAATGCCTGGGGTATCGGTGTAGACAATTTGGAAGTCGTCGCCATTTACAATGCCCATAATGCGGTGGCGCGTGGTCTGCGCCTTATGGGTTATTATGCTAATGTGCTCACCGACAAGGGCATTCATTAAGGTTGACTTTCCCACATTGGGGTTGCCAATGATATTAACAAAACCGGCTTTGTGCATTCTTCAGTAAGAAAAGGCCGCACCAACAGAGCGGCAAACCACGTCAAACGTGTCTGTTAAAAGTACTCTATTTTACGTACTGTTGAATATAGAGGCAACTTACGGTCGCCCAAAAGCTCATATTCCACACACTTCACCCAGTTGCCATGAGCATCGTAACGACGCTCATAAAGGGTTACAAACATCTCTACTTCAGCCTCGGTGTAGTCGTAAAGGGTGTAACTTGTCGGTTCGCCATGCGAATCGTACTCCCAGCGTTTTTCCTGCACCTTGCGTTTCATGCGGTCGTAAACCACAGCTTTGTTTATCGTACCATCGGGGTTGTATGTATACACCTCGCGTTTGAAAATGTTATTCTTGTGGTCATTATAGCTGCGCTCGCTTATGCGTCTCTGTGCATCGTGCGATATAAGCATACGACACTCTATCTGACGTTCTTCGTCCTCAACATAGGTCTCGGTTAGCACATTATCGGCATCGTATATGTAGTAGGTGCGGCCAATAACCTCGTCGTTGTTGTCGACAACGTGTTCCAGTGTAGTGAGTCCAAAACCGTCGTGCTTATAACGTGTGCGGAAAATGATGTTTTCGGCTACCGAAAGATATGTTTGGCTACGACGTTGAGCCTTGTTATTGTATTCTGTCACCAAGTGTTCCATCTGGTCACCGTGCTCAATACTGTCGTGGCTATTGAAAGCGGCCTCATACATGATGGCATCCACACGCTTAACCGCACCATGCAATCCGTCGTCGGTCAAGTCGCGTCCGGTTTGTGCCCACGCACATGTGCCTATAAAAAGGGTTGCCACAATGGCTATAATTGGCTGTTTTTTCATCGTAAAATGTTTTTCATTCTCACCTACAGGTAGCAATAAGGCTCTCCCTACGTTGTCTAAACGAGCCTCCAATTGTTTTATTGCGTTACAGAGCATTTATTTTCTGTTTTAGTCCACAATGCGTGCCACCTGTTTGTCTGTTGCGTGATGCAAGAGAGCTGACAGGTGAGAAACGAGCCTGCGGCGTGATTCTTCAGGCGTACGTGGCACAAACATTCTATCTTCGCCAAAAAATTCTTCGGGCGTACAGTAGCGAGCAATACTCCAACCGTAGCGTTGCCCTTCTCGGTCGTAGTTATATTCAAATGTAGCCGAAAGCAACTGACAGCCCATTTGTAGCCGCGCAATGGCGCTATCAAATCCTCGACGGATTGGTTTGGGTGCAGGTTCCACCTTAACAGCAGCTCGTTCAATCGGATTGCCCCCTCGGCGACGTGGTTGAGCCGTGTAACCACACAGGCGTTTCAACTCGCGCGATAGCAACGAACCTTTTTCGACCACTGCCGAAAGGATGGCTTGTTCGTCGCTGGAAGGCACATAAAGGCTACGGCGCCAATTAGCAAAGTCGGGGAACCACTCCATAGAAATAAAGCAGGCTTTGTTTCTATAGAACTTACCATAGGCGCAATCGCCGTCAATAATAATGTCGTTTTTCCACTCCCAAACCCCTTCCACCGTACCATCGGGAAACCAATAGTCGGGCGAGATCAACTCCTCAATTGAGAAGCCCTCAATCTCGCCAGCAAAGAAAGGCAAAAAGCCCCATCGATTTACCTGCGCTTCAACGTCTTTTGCAGAGTATAGCATAGCATGTGGTTTTTACTTACATAGCCATCTCATCTTCGAATCATCTTATGATCATCTATGGCCCTGATAAGGCTCCGGTAGTGTTAATATAGGTTAAAAGCCTTAGTTGATACTTAGTTGATACTTAGTTGGTCCTTAGTTGATGCCTACTTGAATGTGGGTGGTTCTATCTGAGGGAGTGGCTTTGTTGTGCAATTGGGTTATTCGTTGTCGGTGGTTTTATCGTCGTTTTCTGTTGCATTCTGAGCCTCTTTGAACATGGCTTTCATGGTGGGGTTGTTGTAGGTCAGTTTTTTTATTGTCAGTCCGTCGGCTTTGTCGTTGGCAATGCGCAGTTGGTTTTCCGACCCCAGTAGATTTTCTTTTATTTTTTGCAGTTGCCCAATGGCTCGGTCTATTTGGTCGACAGCGTCGAACAGTTTTTTACTGGCTATGTTGTAGTTGCGAGCAAATCCTTCTTTGAAGTCGTTTATTTTTTTCTCAAAGTTGGTAACATCTATCGATTGGCGCTGGGCAATTTCGAGTTGTCGTTGGTATTCGACGGCCTTTTTCGATGTTTGCACCAGCAAGGTGATGAGTGGGATGAAGAATTGAGGGCGTATGACGTACATTTTGGGGTGTCGGCGCGACATGTCGACTATGCCAGAGTTGTAAAGTTCGCTTTCGGTTTCAAGCATCGACACCAGCACAGCGTACTCGCAGTGCTTGGCTTCGCGGTCGCGATGGAGTTTGTCAAGGAAATCTTCGTTGCGATGTTTTCGCTCGGTTTCTTCCACCTCGTTTTTCATCTCAAACATGATTGACACGTATTCTGTGCCGTTGTCAAAGTCGCGAAAAATGAAGTCGCCTTTTGAACCACCAGATGCATCGTTATCTTTTTCAAAGTAGGCATTGGGCAGTAGTGGGCGGATGAGGGTGTTGAACTGTGTGTTGCAATGAATTTCAAGCGTTTCGCCCACCATTTTTGTCGATAAACGAGCTTTCATATTACGCATAATATCAATCTCGCTACGCAGACTAGCTATGTCTTGTTCTTTTTGTTGAATGGTTTGTTGGGCTTTGTTTTGTTCCTCAAGTACAGCCAATTTTACACGCTCGTCATTTCGAGAAAGGTCGTTGCGCAATGCTTCTATCTGGCTTTGTTTTTCGTATAGTTGCCTTTCGTGTGCCTGGCTTTGCTGCTGCATGGATTGTTGCATTTCTGCTTTCACGCGCGTGGTTTCGTTGCGCTGCTCGGCAAGCAATGCGTTGTATTTCAACTGTTCGTTGCTGGCGATGTTGGCAAGGTCGCTCTTAAGTCGCTCGATTTCGGCATCGCGTTTTTGCAGTTCAAGTGTGTTTTGCCCTTTTTGTTGGTCGAGGGCTTGGTTGTATTGCATGCGCAGGTTCTGCTTCTCGATATCGAAGCGTTTTTCGATCTCGGCCTGCTGACGCTCAATTTCTTGGTTGAATTCGATGTTACGCACTTGACTAACAATGGAGGCGTAGTCGTTGTCGTCTACCGAGAAAATGCTTCCGCATTTGGGGCACTGTATTTGCTTCATGGTTGGGTTTGTAAATGGGCGAGGCAAAGGGGACTCAAGCGAGCAATTGCAGCAGCGTCTGGCGCTGTGGGCTGCCGGGCAGGAGCATCAGCTGCTCATAAGCCAGGGTGTGGTGTTGGTTGGCCAGTTCGGCGGTCCATATAGTTGATTCGGCATCTTGCATGTCGTCGCGCAACTGGAATAGACAGCCAAAGTGCAAGCCAAAGGTTTCGAGGGCAGGATTAACAATGGCGCAGGCTGTAGCAAAAAGGCGTGCTGTCTTACCTTCGATAATTTGTTGATATATGTCGCAATCCATCTCTCTTCCCGCCAATACCTCCTGTTGCAACAGTTCGCTGCGACACATGGCAATCACCGTGTCGTTGATGCGACGGGAGGTCTCGCGATCGTTTATTTCATCAAGCAGTTGCATGAGCAGTGCCAAGTGATAGTCGCCTACCAGTATTGCCACTTTTTCATTCCACTTGTTGTTCACACTGGGCTGCCCTCGTCGCTGTGAAGCTTGATCGATTACATCGTCGTGCAAGAGAGAGGCGTTGTGTAGCATTTCAACTGCCACAGCTTTGAGCATGGTGATGCGCGATTGCAACGCCTCGTTGCCAAGCAGGGCAGCAGCAAGGAGCGTCAGTTGTGGGCGAAGCATTTTGCCCTGATGTGCCAGAGCGTGTGCATCGACTTGTTGCAGCAATGTGCCTTGAACGTGGAGCAGACGTTGACGATACTCGTTGCGAACGTCCTGCAACCTATTTTCTATATTCATTGT
This sequence comes from Bacteroidales bacterium, assembly GCA_017480185.1. Classification (GTDB taxonomy): domain Bacteria; phylum Bacteroidota; class Bacteroidia; order Bacteroidales; family P3; genus Colimorpha. The sequence goes on along the minus strand of JAFVBC010000020.1, from coordinate 8,529 downwards.
ATAGTGTAGCCAGTTTGTTGTAAAGAGTCTTGGAAGATTTAATCAATGGCAAGCGCAATGTGTTGGAGATGCTACCCTCTATTTCGAGCAACGCCTTGATACCCGTGGGATTACCCTCATCAAAGATGGCATGCATCAGTGGTAGCATTGCGTTGTGCAACGGCAGGGCCTTCTTTATGTCGCCTTTCATAGCCAGACGTACCATGTTGCTCATATCGGCTGGCAGTGCATTGGCTATGACGCTGATAACGCCATTGGCACCAAGCGTGAGCATTGGGAATGTCAAGGCATCGTCGCCAGACATCACTTTGAAGCCCTCTGGACGGTTACGCAGTATCTCCATCACCTGAGTCATGTTGCCCGAGGCCTCTTTTATGCCGATGATGTTGCGACACTCGTTGGCAAGAGTAAGGGTGGTCTCCGCTGCAAGGTTGACACCTGTGCGTCCAGGCACGTTGTATATCACCACTGGTACTGGCGAGTTATCGGCCACACTGCGAAAGTGCTGCAACAGACCTCTTTGGTTGGGCTTGTTGTAGTAGGGCGTCACCGAAAGTATACCACTAATGCCCTCAAAGTTGGTGCGGTGTATGGCATCAACAATGCTCTGGGTGTTGTTGCCTCCAAGACCAAGCATGATTGGCACTCGACCGGCCACAGTCTCGACAATAAATTCCTGCACAGCCGAACGTTCACTTTCACTCATGGTGGCAGCCTCGCTGGTAGTGCCGAGCGCCACAATATAGTCAACGCCTTGCTGTATGATGTGGTCAATTAAGTTTTCCAACTTGGTAAAGTCTACCGTCTCTTGCTGTTTGCGAAAAGGGGTGATGAGAGCCACACCAGTGCCGTTGAACAGTTTGCTATTTGCTGACATATCCTATGTTTTGTTTGTATTCGAAATAGGTCCTTTTATTTGTATTATTTTCTTATCATGGTGAGATATTTCACCACGTTGTTAAAGTAGTCTTTCAGTTCCACCCTACCATCGCCACGTATGATGAGGTCGAACACCTCTGAGGGGTCTTCCGTCGGGGTGGCGTAAACCACTTTTAGGTTGGCATTGCAACGAAGGGCTACGTATTGTGAGAAAAAGTTACTGTCGCCAATGGTGTCGATAAGCAGGTCGAAGTGATGGGCAATAAATTGTGCAATTGAAGATTCGCTTGGCATCCCCCAAAAGTTAAAGTCTTCTTTCTCACGACATAGGAATGCCGAAGGGTGGGTAACCACAAAGTTTATCTCCTGTCCCTGTGGCACAAGTGCCATAAACGACACTTGCTTTCCCTGCTCTTCCATGACTTTAGCAAAGTGGTAAAGGATGTTCCAATTGGGCTCGGTGTCGAGCGAACAGATTACACCGATGGTTTTCAAATCGCTCAAATTGTCGATTTTTTTTGAGCGCACATTCGATTTTAGGTTACGGATGATGCGTCGTTGACGGAATGATTTTAGGTATGACAACATGGGCAAATGATGTTTTATTCGAAAAGTGAACGCTGACGATAGAGGGCAAACGAGCGACGATGTTGTGGGGTGATGCCGTACTGCTCAATGGCAAGATAGTGGTCGCGGGTGGGGTAACCTTTATTTTGCTTCCATAAGTAGTGAGGGTAAGCCGTATCAAGGTGCTCCATTATCTCGTCGCGATGCGTCTTTGCAAGGATGCTTGCAGCAGCAATGGCCATATATTTTGCATCGCCTTTTATGATGCACTTATACGGTATGCCTGTCTCGTTATAGAACCGATTGCCATCAATGAGCAAAAACTGTGGGTTGACATGCCCTATACGCGTGCCACCAACACTAACATTGTCGGCCTTTTGGCCAAGCATGGCCTGCACCGACAGGCACATTGCATGGGTTGATGCATGTAGAATGTTGAGTCTATCAATGTCGGCTGGCTGTACCACGGCCACAGCCCAAGCATCGGCTTGGGCCTCAATCTCGGTACGCAACAGCGCACGTTGCCGTGCGGTGAGTTGCTTTGAGTCGTTCAATATCTCATTTTCGTATCCCTCGGGCAGTATAACGGCTGCCGCCACCACTGGGCCAGCCAAACATCCGCGCCCTGCCTCATCGCAGCCGACTTCGCACCTACCCTTTATTTCATACGGCTTTAACATACCACTGTGGCCACTATTAAGATGATAAACAATGCATCGGCCACAAATTGCCGTTTGCGTCTACGCAGAAAAAAGAGAGCCTCGCCAATGGCTATAGGCATGGCAAAGAGCGAGATATTGACTGGAAACAGCGAAGAGAAAAGCATGACAACAAGTGCAGAGGGCACAATATAGGCAATGTCCTGTGCATTTTTGCGCCACAGGATAACGTGTTCACTTCGTTCCGAAAGCAGTTGCACAATGCCAATAAACCCTACAATGGTCAGCACAATATTGCACAGCATATTGGGCACAGGTATATCTTCCGTCTGCAGTTGTAGCATCGGCATCGTTCCAAGAACATCAGCCATACTTTTTTCCCAATTATTTGACAGAAACAAGAAACCAAACAGCAGGATCAATGGTGCTGCTAACCCCAACAGCATGACCGCCCAATCGCGCCACGTATAGAGTCTATAACTCAAGACTATAAAAAGATAGGTCAATATGAAAGCAAATGCTGGGTAATAGAACAGCCCACAAATAGAGATTAAAGCCGTAGCGTTTGATATGCGATTCACCGACAGTGTGAAAGGGGTGCTATGGAGCATTACTTGATAAAGCACCACCAACAAGAGTCCATTTATGATGATAAACGGAGTCAGTGTGTGATTGGTGGCCGACATTGCCATGATAAACGTAGCCGTTGGCATCAGCGTGTTGTTCGATGACAGACCATACTTCACCAACAAAGCGTTAAAGAATACGGCCTCAACAATAATCAATGCGAGGGCTATAATTGTACACAAGTATGGATATGGCGACAACCAACTGTAAAGAAGCACATACAATGGGGCCGTGTCGGTAGGCTCCAACATTGCCATTGGGTTAATTATCCAACGTCCCCAACATAGCAATGATATTGCCAAAATGAGCAATATCTGCGTCAGTGTGTTTTTTTTGAAAAGGGCAATCATCTATTTCACCACCAGTTTATTCACCCTATTCCCAACTTGAACCACATATATTCCCCTTGCAAAATCACTCACATCAACCATTGTTTCCTTACTCACATCTGCCCTATACACGCATCTTCCATCAACACTATATATCTGAAGCAATTGTTTTTCACCACAGTTGGTGTTGATCGTAACGCTATTGCTACTGGGATTGGGATAGATGTGCAACGGTAGTCCAAGACTTTCTGCGAGTTTAATTCCCACATGATTTAGCGATTCGTTTATAGCTTTCAGTGCGTCAATCTTTCCCCAGCCCCACCTCACACTGGCGCTGTCGGTGGCTACCAGCAAGCCTGTTTTGTCGTCGTTGCGAGCCGAGTGCTTAATTATTTGGCGCAAGGTGTCGACCGAAAGGGTCGGACAGGCCTCAAGCATCAAGGCAACTACGCCTGTAACGGCAGGAGACGACATTGATGTGCCATCCATCGAAGCCCAGCGATGGTAATCATCGCCAAATAATTCACGATGTACGGTTGTATACTGCGAGGTTGTCCAACGACTAATCGATGACACCACCTGCACTCCTGGAGCAGATATGTCGGGTTTTTGATGGCCATCTATCAGTGGTCCCCAACTACTGAAGCCAGCCAAATCGCCCGTGCTATAGCGTGTCTGTGTGCTATTCCAGCGGTCGGCCATGTGAGCAGCCACGCTAATGGCCTTTTCCGCACACGCTGGTTCTCCTATTCCATATTTATTATCGCCTTGTGCAAAATCGGATCTTCCACCGCGCGAGAATTCACATCCCTCGTTGCCAGCATGATTTTGCTTGTTGGCAACATTCCATGCATGTACCGTTCCCGAGTCGGATGCTATATACAACTGCAACTGATGCGACGTCGATTTAGCGACATCCATCTGTATGTGTGGCCTATTGTCAAAGGGATTTACATGTTCTATCAATGCACGATACGGAATGGATATTGTGTCAATGTGCAGAGTGTCAATCACAACTGTATCGCCCATAGCCGTGTTAAACATTGGACTTCTCCATTCATCCCCCCCCGATGCCATTGCAAAACCAGCAGAGAAGTCTGTTCCTTCGCTACCCCACATTATCAACGCCTGCCCTACCCCTTCAGAAGAGTTGAAGTAGGAGGCCACTGTGCGCAGGGTATCTGTATTTCCTTGCTCAAATGTCTTGCTGACATGAAAGTTCTTATTCCCATTGTTTCCAGCCGACGTACAAAACACAACGCCCTCGTCGCTCATGTTGTTTATAGCTTCACTAAGCAGCGATTTTCCGTCGATGCAACTGAAGGTGTACATACCCCAACTGCTGTTAACCACCAGACGGCGACAACTGTCGCGCGCCACGCGCTGCATCCACCCGACAGCATCAAGCCATTCAGCCTCTCCAAGTCCGAACGAGCACAAGAGCAATCGGGCACCTGGAGACTGACCAACATATCTGCCATCCACGCCTCGACCAGCTGCAATACCCGTCACATGCGTACCATGGGTGCCATAATCATAAAGGTTCGACGTGTCGCCACGGGCAGAGATAAGGTTGGCATGTCCCGATATTTCTGTGCCATAGTCGTAATCCTGAGGTGCAGGTCCAGCCTTGCGAAAATGGTCCCACACTCTATCTATTCGCCAATTGGATGCCCCATACGAGTTGTAGTTGATATGGCCATAGTCGAACCCCCAATCGGTTACGCCCACATACACCCCACTTCCTGTATACGACATAGCATTCTGCACACCCAAACCATTATGTACACTATCTGTGCGGGTGTCAACAATTGTATGCTCGCAATTGGGGGCAGCCACTCGGTGCGACACGCTGTATTGCACCACCTGTTTCATGGTGTCAAGAGCGGACAATAGCGCAACTGGGACTGTGGCAGTTACTATATTCCCAGCTCGTGTACCAACCACTATTCCAACCTTTTCCAACTCTGGTATGTCGGTCAACGAAGCAACCTTTACAAGCATACGCACCGATGTTTGCCCCCCCTTTACCTGTTCGGCAATCAGGGCACGGGTGTCGATGCCACATTTATTCACTTGTGCATGTTGAGTGCTCGGAAGTAATAAAAGTGTCAGAATTATTACAAAAAGTCTTGTTTTCATTGCAGATCTGTTGGGTGCAAAGTTACGTTTTTTCCTCTATCATTCTACTCAAAAAAAGACAGCCTGCATGGTCAGACTGTCTTTTTCTTCTACCCTCTTGCGAGGAACGTTAAACCTCCCAAGTGTCGCCACTATTGAGCAACTCGTCAACCGAATGGTATTTGCCATTTTTTAACTGCTCTTCCATCTGTTCTTCATAGAGTTGCGTGTAGCTCACCTTCTTGACGTTGCGTATAACACCCAGCGCCACTGGCAAATCGCCACTCATTCTGGCCAACATCATGTGTATGCCAACGTCTTCTGTGTCTTCGTGGTGAATCAAAATATCGTCTATCGTAACACCGTTTTCACCAATGGTAACGGCTTCGAGCGAACGACCATTAAAGCGTATGCCACGATTGCGGTCTTTGCCAAAAATCATGGGTTTACCATGTTCAAGCACAATGGTGCGGTCGTCGCGTACGGCACGATCGGTTATGGCCTGGTGGGTTTTATCGTTGAAAATGACACAGTTTTGCAGCACTTCCACCACCGAGCACCCGTCATGTCCCGCTGCGCGAGTCATCACATCGGTACTCAACGCAGGCACACAGTCAAGCGTGCGAGCAAAGAAAGTGCCTTGCGCGCCCATCACCAACTCGCCCGGATTGAACGGATAGTCTATCGTACCAAAGGGCGACGTCTTTGTTACCTGCCCAAACTTGGTGGTCGGGCTGTATTGGCCCTTTGTCAGACCATAGATTTCGTTGTTGAAGATTGTGAGGTTGAGGTCTTGATTGCGGCGTATGGCATGTATCAGATGGTTGCCTCCGATGGCCATCGAGTCGCCGTCGCCCATGTTAACCCACACACTTAACGATGGGTTGGCCAGTTTCACTCCAGTGGCCACGGCGCATGCACGTCCGTGAATAGAGTGGAAACCATAAGTGTCTACATAATACGGTATGCGGCTCGAACAGCCGATGCCGCTCACCATGCAGATGTTTTCTTTTTTATGGTTGGTTTTTGGAAACGTTGCCAAAAGGGCAGCCAGAATGGCATGGTCACCACATCCGGGGCACCACTTTACCATTTGGTCGCTTGTAAAGTCGGCTTTTGTGTATTCTCTGTCGGCTTGGGGGACAAAGTGTTTCTCCATATCGTGTCTTCTTTTTAAGCGCTTACTTGACTATCTGTATGCTTTACTGGTTGAGCAGGCGTTCAAATTCGGCTTTCAATTCGCCCACTTCGAACGGCAAACCCATAATCTTGTTGTACTGTGTCATGGGGCATTCGGGGAATTTGGTGCGCAAATAGCCAGCAAACTGACCGCTATTCAATTCGCAAACCACTATTTTTTTGTAGCGGCGCAGTATGTCGCCCGTGTTTTTAGGCAATGGGCAGATGTAGTTGAAGTGGGTGTAGGCCACTTTTTTACCCTCGGCATTAAGTTCCTCAACAGCAAGTGTAAGTGCACCACTGGTGCCACCCCAGCCCACAACCAAAAGATCGGCATTGGGGTCGCCCTCAACGGTCTGTTCAGGAATGTAGTTGGCCACGCGGTCTACCTTTTCCTGACGATTGTGAACCATCAAGGCATGGTTTTCGGGATCGGTGCTGAGAGGCCCGTCGGGACACTTCTCAAGTCCACCCACACGGTGGCGCAAGCCTTCCATTCCAGGCAATGCCCACTGACGGGCAAAGGTCTCGGGGTCGCGACGGAACGGACGATAGTCGGGGTCATTGGGCGTTGCCAACGGCGGGTTAATGGCTGGCATGTCGGCCATGCTCGGTATGCGGAACAACTGGCTGCCGTTGCCCAAATAGCCATCGGTGAGCAGTATGACGGGGGTCATGTGCTCAAGGGCTATCTTGGCGGCATTGAATGCCCAATAAAAGCAGTTGGCCGAACTCGATGCAGCAACCACCACCAGCGGGGCTTCGCCGTTGCGACCATACAGAGCCTGGTCAAGGTCGCTCTGCTCGGTCTTGGTGGGCAGACCTGTCGAAGGACCGCCACGCTGCACGTCAATCACCACCAGGGGCAATTCCGTCATCACAGCCAAACCCAAAGCCTCGCTCTTAAGGCTCAAGCCCGGACCCGATGTCGAGGTGCAAGCCAATGCACCAGCATAGCTTGCGCCAATGGCCGAGCAGATGCCGGCTATCTCATCTTCGGCTTGAAACACTCGTGCCCCAAGTGATTTGTGTTTTGCCAACTCCACCATAACATCGGTGGCGGGGGTGATGGGATACGACCCAAGGAAAAGTCGACGTCCACTCTTCTCGCTCGCTGCCAGCAGACCCCACGCAGTGGCCACGTTGCCCGTAATATTGCGATAACGCCCCTTGGGCATCTCGGCATGAGCCACTTCATATATGTGCGAGTGTATGGCCTCTATCTTGTCGGCATATTCATAGCCTTCGGTCAACACCGATTTGTTCAGCTTCACCACATCGGGCTTCTTTGCAAACTTACGTTCCAGATAGGCAAAGGTCTGATCGAGCGTTTTATGGGTCATGTAAAAGATAATCCCCAACGCAAACATGTTGCGGCTCTTCTCGGTGGTTTTCTTGTCAAGTCCCATCTCGTCGCCCACATGAGCTGTGAACGATGTGATGGGAGCCTTTATGATGGTGTAGGCACGCTCCAACTCGTCGGTAAACGGGTCCTCGCTATAGCCAGCCTTACTCATACCATCGTCGGTAAATGTGTCTATATCAACAATAACCGTGGCACCTTTTTTAGCCCATTTCAAGTTCGATTTGAAAGAGGCAGGGTTCATTGCCACCAGTATGTCGCACTTGTCGCCCGAACTATAGATGTGGTTGCCCACATGCACCTGATAGCCACTCACGCCAGCCACCGTGTTGTGTGGCGCGCGAATTTCGGCTGGATAGTCGGGAAATGTTGCAATATCGTTACCTGTCAATGCCGAGGCGTCGGAGAACAAAGTGCCCGAAAGCTGCATCCCGTCGCCCGAATCGCCAGCAAATCGAACCACGAGATCCTCTTTATTAACAATCTGATTTTGAGACATGTCTTGAGAGTGTTTTGTGTTATTGACGTGCTTTGATAAAGTGCAAAGATACAAAATAAACCACACCGCAATAAAAAACTTTGGGCAGTCATTTTTTTTGTATTCCACACTTTGGGAAAGAGATAATCTACCCCACCCAGATGCCCACAATCGGCAACGCTGCATGTTGTGGTCCTGTAGGTAGTTGGTAAGGCCGTTCTTCAGTAGTTCTTCAGTCGTTCTTCAGTCAATGACTGAAGAACTACTGAAGAACCACTGAGGAACGGCCTTACCAACTACCTACAGGATAGGGTGCAAAACGCCATG
>JAFVBC010000002.1 GCA_017480185.1 Bacteroidales bacterium | reverse complement strand
CAATGACTGAAGAACAACTGAAGAACGACCCTACTTGATGCTTGGTTGATGCCTCTTTTCCCCCCACACTTTCCGATACTTTATCCGCCCCTTTCTTGTTCTTACCCCTCCCCCTTCATGTTCTTGCCCCACCCCTACCCCTCCCAGGAGGGGACAATACTTACAAGAGCCCAATCTTCCCCTCCTGGGAGGGGATAAAGGGGTGGGTCAAAAGCAATGATGTATACGGTAGTAATCCCTCCGCTGGAGGGGACAATACCCACAAGAGCCCAATCTTCCCCTCCTGGGAGGGGATAAAGGGGTGGGTCAACAGCAACGTTGTATTTGCTCTTGTTCTATGTCCCTCCTACCATCCAGTTCAGATTCTTACCCACCCCTACCTCTCCCAGGAGGGGAGGAATGTGAGGGAAACCCCTGCCAGGATGGGAGAAATGTGAGGGAAAATATTGTCGGGAGGGGACAATACTCACAAGAGCTCAATCTTCCCCTCCTGGGAGGGGATAAAGGGGTGGGGCAAAAGCAGCAACGTGGTGTTTGCGATGGTAATACCCTACTTGGAATGGGACTGATTGGTGGGTCGGGTGAATGTGTCTGCCCTACTAATATTGGTATTTGCCGTTCCAAAGGGTGTGTAGGCGTCGGAGGGTGTCTTGTTCGCGAGCAGTTTGTCCGGGCATGTAGAATGTGCTACCCTGCAAGCCGTCGGGAAGGTATTCCTGCATGGCGAAGTTTCCATCGTAGTCGTGGGCATATTTATAGTTCTTGCCGTAGTCGAGGTCTTTCATCAGTTTGGTTGGGGCATTGCGAATGTGCAGCGGTACGGGCAAGTCGCCGGTGTGGCGTATGGCTGTTTCGGCATGGGCAAGGGCTATGTAGGTTGCATTACTTTTTTCGCTACAGGCCAAGTATATGGCGCATTGCGACAGGTTTATTCTGCATTCAGGATAGCCTATTTTGCTTACGGCATCGAAGGTGGCGTTGGCTAATAGCAGTGCATTTGGATTGGCGTTGCCGATGTCTTCACTGGCAAATATGAGCATGCGTCGGGCTATGAAGAGTGGATCTTCGCCTCCAGCTATCATGCGAGCAAGCCAGTAGACGGCGCCATTGGGATCGCTGCCACGCATGGATTTGATGAATGCCGAGATGATGTCGTAGTGGGTTTCGCCCAGTTTGTCGTAGTAGGCCAGATTTTGCTGTATTACCTCGACTGTGCGATGGTTGTCGATTACCAGTGGGTCGATGTTTGATCGATTGACCACCAGTTCTATGGCGTTGAGTAGTTTACGTGCATCGCCACCGCTGATGCGCATCAAGGCGTCGGTCTCGGCTACTTCGATGTGCCGCCCCTCGGAGGCATAGTGTTGCACGGCACGGTCGATAAGGTGGTGCATATCCTCCTCGTTGAATGGTTTAAGTACATAGACCTGACACCTTGATAGTAAGGCTGATATTACTTCAAAAGAAGGGTTTTCGGTGGTGGCACCTATCAGTGTTATCACACCTCGTTCTACAGCACCGAGCAGTGAGTCCTGCTGTGCTTTGTTGAAACGGTGTATTTCGTCAATGAAGAGTATGCTCCCCTGCTCTTGTTTGGCTTTGTCGAGCACCTCGCGCACCTCTTTCACGCCGCTGCTGATGGCGCTGAGGGTGTGGAAGGGGCGTTGCAGTGTGTGGGAGATGATGGTGGCCAGTGTGGTTTTGCCTGTTCCTGGAGGTCCCCAAAGTATCATAGACGGCAGGTTGCCACTCTCAATAAGCGAGCGCAACACTGCCCCCTTGGCCACAAGGTGGCTCTGCCCTACGTAGGTGTCGAGGCTGTGAGGACGTAGCAGTTCGGCCAGCGGTGTCATAGGATGAGCATGGCGTCGCCGTAGGTGGAGAACCGATAGCGCTCTTTGATGGCTGTTTGGTAGGCCGACATGAGTAGTTCGGGACCGGCAAAGGCCGACACCATGATGAATTGCGACGACATGGAGTGGTGAAAGTTGGTTACCATCATGTCGGCAATTGTAAACTCGTGTGGGGGGAAGATGAATTTGTTGGTCCAGCCGTCGTAGGGGTAAAGATGCCCAGGGGTGGTAACGGCGCTCTCAAGGGCACGCATGGTGGTGGTGCCAACACAGAGCACTTTGTGCCCCGACTGTTTGGCCTGCTCTATGGCCTGGCAGGTCTCTGCACCGAGGTGCATCTCTTCGGCATCCATGCGGTGTTTTGAAAGGTCTTCAACCTCGATGGCTTTGTATTCGCCCATGCCTGCATGTAGTGTGAGTTCGGTCCACTTCACGTCGTTTATCTCAAGGCGTTTAAGCATTTCACGACTGAAGTGCAATCCTGCAATTGGTGCAGCCACTGCACCCTCTTCTTTGGCATAGAGTGTTTGATAGTCTTTGTCTTCGTCTTTATAGCTGTTGCGCAGACGGCGAATTTCTTCGGGTAGAGGGGTTTTGCCAATACTGCGCAAGGTGGATATCAACTCGTCGTGCGAACCATCGAAGAGGAAACGTATAGTGCGGCCACGACTGGTGGTGTTATCAATTACTTCGGCCACGAGGGCATCGTTGGCACCGAAATAAAGTTTGTTACCGATGCGAATTTTTCTGGCAGGGTCGACCACAACGTCCCACAGACACATCTCTTCGTTTAGCTCGCGCAGAAGCCACACTTGTATCTTAGCACCGGTTTTTTCTTTTTCGCCTTCGAGCAACGCTGGAAACACTTTTGTGTTGTTGGCCACCACAACGTCGTTGGGGTGTAGATACTCCAGTAGGTCTTTGAAAATACGGTGTTCGATAGTGCCATTTGCACGGTCAACCACCATAAGCCGAGCCTCGTCGCGGTTGCGGAGTGGCTTTTCGGCTATCAGTTCTTTGGGTAGATTGAATTTGAATTGCGACAGTTTCATTTGTAGGATGTTATTATTCGATAACGCTCAAAAGCGACCATATAACGCCGTTGAGTGTCAAATGTTATGTTGTGATGTGTTATTTTTTTTTGTTTTTTTTAGGACGGGCAATTTTCAACCTTTTGTGTTGAAATGTTTTGGTAAAAAAGGTATTTTGCACTGGATAAAAAATGTATCTTTGCAATTCCGAACATTGTAGAGATAATTGTAATAATCTAATATTAAACTGTTTATTTTTCAAGATGACGAAATTTGTTTACACATTTGGAGGTAAGACCGCAGAGGGTAAGGCTGATATGAAAAACCTGCTCGGCGGCAAGGGTGCTAACTTGGCTGAGATGTGCCACTTGGGATTGCCGGTGCCTGCTGGTATGACTATTACCACCGAATGTTGCACTGCTTACTATGAGAATAACTGTCAGTTGCCCAATGGCTTGATGGACGATGTGTGGAAAGCCATGGCTAATATAGAGTCGCTGATGGGTATGAAATATGACGATGCCGAGAATCCGTTGTTGGTGTCGTGTCGTTCGGGTGCTCGTAGCTCGATGCCAGGAATGATGGATACGGTGCTGAATATTGGCCTTTCGAGTAAGACTATTCCTGGTATGTTGAAGCGTACGGGTAACCCACGTTTTGTTTACGATTCGTATCGTCGACTAATCATGATGTATGCCGATGTGGTGATGGAGAAAAGTGAGGGAATTGATCCTGTTGATGGCAAAGGTATACGTAAGCAACTTGATGATATGCTTGACAACTATAAGTCTGTCAAGGGTTATAAGAGCGATACCGACCTTACTGCCGAAGATCTTATGAAATTGGCTGATGCTTTCAAGGTGAAAGTGAAAGAGGTGTTGGGCGTAGACTTCCCAGACGATGCTCGTGCGCAGCTCGAAGGTGGTATTAAGGCGGTGTTTAAGAGTTGGAATGGGCGTAAGGCTGTTAGTTACCGTAAGATAGAGGGAATACCCGATGACTGGGGGACTGCAGTCAATGTGCAAGCCATGGTGTTTGGCAATATGGGCGACACCAGTGCTACCGGCGTGGCGTTTACCCGCAATCCTGCAACGGGCGACAATCAGTTTTATGGTGAATGGCTGATTAACGCACAGGGTGAAGATGTGGTGGCTGGTATACGCACCCCCAACCCACTTAATGACGAAACCAAGAACGAGCAGAACAAGCACATGCACTCGATGCAGGAGCTTATGCCCGACACGTATAAAGAACTTTGTGAAATTCGCCGTATATTGGAGGCTAACTATCACGACATGCTCGACATTGAGTTTACCATTCAAGACAGCAAGTTGTATATGTTGCAGTGTCGTGTTGGTAAGCGCACTGGTGTGGCTGCTTTGACCATGGCTATGAGTATGTTGAAAGAGGGCTTGATTGATGAGCGTGAGGCTGTTATGCGCATTAGCCCGTCTCAACTTGATGAACTGTTACACCCCATACTTGATAGCAACGACGAAAAACATCATAATGTAATAGCTAAAGGTCTGCCTGCTGGACCAGGAGGTGCTGTTGGCTTGATTGCTCTTACGAGCGAGAAAGCAAAGGCTTATACTGCTGCTGGAATTAAGAATGTTTTGGTGCGTGAAGAGACCAATCCGGAAGACGTTGAGGGTATGCGTGCCGCGGATGGTATACTCACGGCCCGTGGGGGAATGACAAGCCATGCCGCATTGGTGGCTCGTGGATGGGGTAAATGTTGCATAGTTGGATGTGAGGCATTGAAGATTGATCTTGAAAACGGTACAATAGAAATAGGTGGTCGTCAGTTCCGCGAGGGCGATTTATTGTCGCTTAACGGTACCAAGGGATGGGTCTACGACAAGGAAGTGAAGATGATAAATGCCACCGAGAATCCTCTGTTCCAAGAGTTCATGAAAATGGTCGACAAATATCGCAAGATGGGTGTCCGTACAAATGCCGATAATCCAATTGACGCACAAAAGGCCATTGACTTTGGAGCCGAGGGTATTGGCCTGTTCCGCATAGAGCATATGTTCTATGGCGAGAATAGTGAGGTGCCTCTGGAGAAGTTGCGCAATATGATATTGGCCGATACAACGGCTGCTCGTAAGGATGCTTTGTCAGAGTTGGAACCATACATCAAGGAAAGCGCCAAGGGTACGCTGAAAGTCATGGATGGTAAGCCATTGACATTCCGTCTTATGGACCCCCCACTGCACGAGTTTGTTCCCCAAAATGAAGAGAAACAACGTGAGGTTGCTACGGCAAGAGGAATAAAATATGAAGATCTACATGCTCGTATTGAAAAACTGCATGAGGTTAATCCAATGATGGGTTTGCGTGGTGTTCGTTTGGGTATTATTTATCCAGAAATCACAGAGGCTCAATTCCGTGCCCTATTCAGTGCTACAGCTGAATTAAAGAAGGAAGGATTTACCCCAATGCTTGAAATCATGGTGCCTCTTACTATCAATGCAGCTGAACTTCGTCACCAGAAGAAGTTGGCCAACAGGGTGAAAAAAGAGGTTGAGGAACGCTACAATCAGCCTTTCGACTATAAGTTTGGTACTATGATTGAGATACCTCGCGCCGCATTGGTGGCCAACCAAATAGCTGAGGTTGCCGAGTTCTTTAGTTTTGGAACTAACGACTTGACACAAATGACCTATGGATTTAGTCGCGACGATGTCAACGCCATAGTTAAGACATACATAGATGAGAAAATCATTCCAGCAGACCCGTTTAACAACTTTGACAGCGAGAGTGTTGGAGAATTGGTTAAGATAGGTGTTGAGCGTGGTCGTTCAACCAGAGCCGATCTGAAATGTGGCGTGTGTGGTGAACACGGTGGTGATCCTACGGCTTCTGAGTTCTTCTTTAGAACGGGACTGAATTATGTTAGTTGCAGTCCTTTCCGTGTGCCTGTGGCTCGCCTCGCTGCAGCACAGGCAGCCATTAAAGAAGAACGAGAGAATGGTAAATAAGTAATATATCACACAGTATATTGTACTATATATCATAAAGCAAATTATGACAGAGAAAATCAAGCAAGCCCTGAATGATTTGGGCATAACAGGAACAAAGGAACTTCATTATAATCCGTCATACGAAGACCTGTTCCGTTTTGAAATGGATGATAAATTGACGGGCTATGACAAAGGACAACTCACCGAGTTGGATGCCATAAATGTCATGACGGGTATTTATACAGGACGTTCGCCTAAAGACAAGTATATTGTCATGGATGACAATTCTAAGAATACTGTGTGGTGGACAACCGATGAGTACAAGAATGACAATCATCCTGTCAATGAAAACGTGTGGGCTCAAGTTAAGGATTTAGCAAAAAAAGAACTCTGCAACAAGGATTTGTTTGTTGTGGATGCTTTCTGTGGTGCCAATAAAGACACTCGCATGGCTGTGCGTTTTATAATGGAGGTGGCATGGCAGGCTCATTTTGTGAGAAACATGTTTATCAAGCCAACGGAAGAAGAATTGGCCAGTTTTACTCCTGACTTCACAGTTTACACTGCCAGCAAGGCTAAAATTGACAACTACAAAGAGCTTGGACTAAATAGTGAGACGGCTATCATGTTCAATATTACCAGTCGTGAACAGGTGATAGTGAATACGTGGTATGGTGGTGAAATGAAGAAAGGTATGTTCTCAATGATGAATTATTACCTTCCCCTAAAGGGTATAGCCTCAATGCACTGCTCGGCAAATACTGATATGAATGGCAAGCACACCGCAATCTTTTTCGGGTTGAGTGGTACTGGTAAAACCACACTTAGCACCGATCCTAAACGTCTACTGATTGGAGATGACGAGCATGGATGGGATGATGATGGCGTATTTAACTTTGAAGGTGGGTGTTATGCTAAAGTCATAAACCTTGACAAAGACAGTGAGCCGGATATTTATAATGCAATCAGACGCAATGCGTTGCTTGAGAATGTAACCGTTGATAGCGAGGGTAAGATTGATTTCACGGATAAGAGTGTTACGGAAAATACTCGCGTGAGTTATCCGATAGATCATATCGAAAAGATTGTGCGCCCAGTCAGCGCAGCACCTGCCGCCGAGAATGTTATATTTTTAAGTGCTGACGCTTTTGGCGTATTGCCTCCTGTGTCTATACTTACGCCCGAACAATGTAAGTATTATTTTCTTAGTGGCTTCACTGCGAAATTGGCTGGTACTGAGCGAGGCATTACAGAGCCTACACCCACCTTTAGCGCGTGTTTCGGACAGGCATTCCTTGAATTGCATCCAACCAAATATGCTGAAGAATTAGTGAAGAGAATGGAGCAGAGTGGAGCAAAGGCATACCTTGTTAACACGGGATGGAATGGCACAGGTAAGCGCATCAGTATTAAAGATACGCGTGGCATTATAGATGCAATACTTGATGGCTCTATATTGAAAGCTCCGACAAAGACCCTCCCCTATTTCAATTTCGAAATTCCGACAGCCTTACCAGGTGTAGACTCGAATATCCTTGATCCGAGAGATACTTACAGCGATGCCTCGGTATGGGATACTAAAGCACTTGACCTTGCCAATCGATTTATCAATAACTTCGTTAAGTTCACTCATAACGATGCGGGTAAGGCTTTGGTAGCAGCAGGCCCGAAGTCGACCAAGTAAATGAAGAGGTTGTTGCTATTTGCAGGATTCATAGCCCTGTGCGTGTACTCATGGGGCTATGATTTCTGCACGCTTCAGCCTAAAGGTTATACCCTTTACTTTAACATTATTGACGAGGAGTCGGTAGAAGTAACTTTCCCCGCAGAGTCTAAAAATGGCTATTGGCGTGGTTTTTCTGAACCCTCGGGTAAACTTGAAATACCACCAATCGTTGAAAATAAGGGTGTGCAATATGCAGTTACGGCAATCGGAGATAGAGCTTTTTCTGGTTGCCAGTCTATCAAGTCAGTTTCTTTCCCAGACAACATTGTTGAGATTGGGGCCTACGCTTTCTATCAGTGTAGTGGTTTGACGGGCATTCTCGTCATCGGTGAGGAAATTCAATCAATTGGGCGCTCTGCTTTTTCTGGATGCACAGGTATTACCGAGTTGCACTTTAAGGCTCGGGCGTGTGAATATATGGGAGGATCAACGAGCTCTATGGCCTTTTCTGGATGCCGTTCGTTGCACAAGATTACTTTTGGAGAAGAGGTAACGATCATTCCCAGTTACGCGTTTGTGGGAATGGATCAGCTCAATTGTAGACTCTATTTCCCATCATCATTGGAAATAATTGGCGATTTCGCATTTGCCTATTGTTTCAACATAAAAGATGCACTTAGGTTCCCGAAATCGTTACAATCCATAGGTCAGTCGGCATTTGCGCAATGTCACTCCATCACAAGTGTTACATTCCCAAAGTCTTTGAGAATCATCAAGACTCGTGCTTTTAATAGGTGTATCAATCTTAATCGTATAGTAGCAACATCTTTTACTCCACCAACCCTTGAAAACGAAGTGTTTTCTGGTGTACCAGTTTCTGCAGAATATGTTGCCCCGTGTTTTAGTTTTGAAAAGTATCGTGAGGCAAATGGATGGAAGAATATTAGGCATTTGAAATCACAAAATCCATGTGAGATAGAACTGTACACCTCTGTGAATATATCTGGCGCGGGACAGGTGATTGGAGGGAAACTATATCGCATGGGTGATACTGCAACTTTAATTGCAGTATGTAATGCTGGATATGGCTTCGCCGGATGGAGCGATGGCGTTGTTGATAATCCAAGAATGGTTATTGTCAACGACACTATTAACTATATGGCTATTATGTATGCTGTAGATACTGTCAGGGATGTTGAATATGTGCATGATACGACATACATGGAAGGCCGTGAGGTGGTGTATGAATATTATGAAATTAACGATCGAGCCACTCCTATTTCAAGTCAGAATTCTGTTGTTTACGATAAAAAACACCGCAGGATAGATATTACAGACAATGATAAGTCATTGTTGGATATTGCCCTATATACAGATGCAGGAGAGTGCATTATGACGGGCATCCCACGGCATGGACGTATACGCATGCGCAGATACCCAACAGGTAGATACATTGTCAGAGTAAGAACCTATGACAGTGAGCAATTTCTCAAGTTTTTTCATTCGAAAAAATAACAAAAAATAAATCCATAAATATGAGTAAAAATAGTTTCTCAAAACGCCATAACGGAGTTACAAAAGGCTCTGATGTGGACATGATGTTGAAAACCATTGGCGTTAGCTCAATGGATGAACTTATAGAGAAGTCTGTGCCTTCGGCAATACGTCTGAAGGAGCCATTGGCTCTTGAGGAGGGCATTGACGAGAATGTTTTTCTCAATAGAGTTCGTCAGTTGGCACAAAAGAACAAACTTTATCGTACATACATTGGCATGGGGTATTACGGCACGGTTACTCCTGCTGTTATTATGCGCAATGTGTTTGAAAATCCTGGTTGGTATACCAGTTACACACCTTATCAAACTGAGATTAGCCAGGGAAGATTGGAGGCCTTGATGAACTATCAGACCATGGTTGCCGATATGACTGGTATGCCTTTAAGCAATGCTTCGTTGCTTGACGAAGCGACATCGGCAGGTGAGGCTATGATAATGTTCTTTAATAGTCGTACCCGTCAACAAGTTAAGGAGGGGGTGTGCAAAGTGTTTGTTGACGAAGGCTTATTGCCCCAAACGCTTGCCGTTATGCAAACCAACGCTGCTCCTCGTGGCATAGAAATTGTTACTGGTAAGGCTGCAAATCAAGAACTGGATAACACCTATTTTGCCTCTTTCGTTCAGTATCCTAACCAATTTGGAGAGGTGTGTGATTGGACGGCATACATTGCAGCATGCCACGAAAAGGGTATCTTTGTTGGTATGGCAACCGACTTAATGGCACTTGCCGTACTGAAAACCCCTGGTGAAATGGGAGCCGACTGTGCGTTTGGAAATGCTCAACGCTTTGGTTTACCAATGGGCTTTGGCGGTCCTCATGCAGGTTTCTTTGCCTTTACCGAAGCATTCAAGCGTGCCTTCCCTGGACGTATAATTGGATGGAGTGTTGATGCCAAGGGCAATCCTGCTTTGCGTATGGCTCTTGGTATGCGCGAGCAACATATCAAGCGAGACAAGGCTACGTCAAATATCTGCACATCTGCCGCTCTTGTGGCAAATATGAGTGGCTTTTATGCAGTGTGGCATGGTGCAGAAGGAATAAAACAAATTGCAGAGGCTATGTGCAGGAAGGCACATCGTTTAGCCTCAGAACTTGAGAAGTACGGGTATAAGCAGTGGAATAAAGTGTTCTTTGATACCCTTGCTTTGCAATGCCCAGTACCCACGGCAAAGGTGCGCGAGGTGGCCCTAAAACACAAAATCAACTTCCGTTATATTTGTGATGAATGTATTGGCATCTCTATCGACGAAACAGTAGTGCATGCTGATATTGAGGCTATTATAGCATGCTTGGCCGAAGCTGCTGGTAAAGAGGCTCAGCCGCTTGAATGTGGTTGCTGCTGTCAGTCTACAGAAAGCTCGCTGCCTAATGAACTGCAGCGTCATACCCCCTACCTCACTGCCAAGGTATTTAATCAGTATCACGATGAGACATCGATGATGCGCTATATTAAACGTTTAGAGGAGAAAGACCTGTCGCTCAATCGCGCCATGATACCTCTTGGTAGTTGCACAATGAAACTCAATGCTGCTTCTGAAATGCTACCGTTGAGTTGGGCTGAATTCACATCTATGCACCCCTTTGTTCCTGCCGATCAGGCTGAAGGCTACCTTGAGATGATTCACGATATGGAGCGCCGTCTTGCCATCATTACTGGTTTTGCTGGCACTTCATTGCAGCCCAATTCGGGTGCATTTGGTGAATATTCTGGCTTAACCGTTATCCGCAACTATCATATTGCCAATGGTCAACCACAGCGCAACGTGTGCTTGATACCAGCATCGGCTCACGGTACCAATCCTGCCAGTGCAGCAAAAGCTGGTATGACGGTGGTGGTGGTGAAATGTACCAGCAATGGCGATGTGGACATTGATGATCTTCGTGCAAAAGCCGAGCAGTACAAAGACACCCTCAGTTGCTTGATGATTACTTATCCGTCGACTCATGGTGCTTTTGAAGACGGAATACTTGAAATTATAAACATAATCCACCAAAATGGAGGTCAGGTATATATGGATGGTGCCTACATGAATGGTCAGGTTGGACTTACCAGCCCTGGCACGATGGGCGCTGACGTATGTCACCTCAACTTGCACAAAACATTTGCCATGCCTCATGGTGGTGGTGGTCCTGGCGTAGGTCCCATCTGCGTGGCTAAACATCTTGTACAGTTCCTCCCCACACATCCAGTGGTGAAAGTTGGAGGCGAAAAGGGTAACACAATGGCTGCAGCCCCCTACGGTAGTGCTATGCTCTTGCCTATTACCTATGGCTACTTGCTTATGCTTGGTGGTGAGGGATTGGCTGATGCCACTAAACACGCCATCCTCAATGCCAACTACCTTAAGGCTCGTTTGCAGAAATACTATAAGATTCTCTACACCAACCGTAATGGTATGTGCGGACATGAGATGATTGTTGACTTCAACGAGTTTAGTCTGAAAGTGAGTGTTGGCGATATAGCTAAACGTTTGATGGACTATGGTTTCCATGCACCAACGGTTGCGTTCCCCGTCCACAACACCCTTATGGTCGAACCCACTGAGAGTGAGCCTCTGTCGGAATTGGATCGTTTCTGCGAAGCTATGATTGCCATACGCCAAGAAATTGACGATGTTATGAGTGGCCGTAGCGATGAGCATAATAACCCAATATGCAATGCTCCCCACACGATGCAAACCGTTTGTGCCGACGAATGGACATTGCCGTACAGTCGTCAGAAGGCCGCATTCCCACTACCGCATGTTGAGAAGTATTGGCCTACGATAAGCAAGATTGACGATGCCTATGGCGACCGCAACTTGCAGGCTGTTTGGGCTGAATAAATTTCAGTGACAATTAAAGGGTAGCCCTGAGTAGTGTTATACTCAGGGCTTTTTTTTGTTGCTGCCGAGGCCAATGGGTATTATGATGTGTGGGGAAGAAAGGAAATATACACGATGTAATTGCTATGTATCTACCCCCTACCAACTCCTGACCAAGTCCTGATCAACTCCCTATCAAGTCCTGCATTAGTGGGAGATGATAGGGAGTTGATCAGGAGTTGGTAGGGACTTGATAGGGAGTAAATGTAGCCCCAAACTATGGTTCGGATGGCAGAGTCTCGGTATGATGCAGAGCATCCATCAACTGGCGTGATGTTTCGCCTGGGCGAATATCAAACGCTATTTTATCGTCGTGGCATGTGATACAGATGGTGTCGCCTGGTAGAATGGCAGCGCGGATTATTTCGTCGGCAAGGTCGTCTTCAATATATCGCTGAATGGCGCGACGCAGAGGACGAGCCCCATATTGTGCATCCCATCCATGAGCCAAAATAAAGTCTTTTGCAGCCTCGTCAATCTCTATGCCGTAATTCATGCCACGCACCCGTTTGAAGAGTCCATCGAGCTCAATATCTATTATGCGATGGATGTCGTCGCGCTGCAGGGCATTGAAATAGATGATGTCATCGATTCTATTCAGAAACTCGGGGGCAAATGATTTCTTTAGACTTTTTTCGATTACATCGCGCTGCATGGCATTTTTGTCGTTTTCTCGAGCAGCTGTGGCAAAACCAACTCCTACGCCAAAATCTTTGAGCTGGCGGCTACCGATGTTGGATGTCATGATGATGATTGTGTTCTTGAAATCGACTTTGCGGCCGATGCCATCGGTGAGCACACCGTCGTCAAGCACTTGCAATAGTACGTTGAACACGTCGGGGTGGGCTTTTTCTACTTCGTCAAGCAGGATAATGGAGTAGGGTTTGCGGCGCACTCGTTCAGTCAGTTGCCCACCTTCTTCATAACCAACGTAGCCGGGAGGTGCACCGATGAGACGACTTACGGCAAATTTTTCCATATATTCGCTCATGTCTATGCGTATCATGGCTTGTTCGGAGTCGAAAAGATAGCGTGCTAATATTTTTGTCAGGTAGGTTTTTCCCACTCCAGTCGGTCCAAGGAAGAGGAAACTGCCAATTGGACGGTTGGGGTCTTTGAGACCTGCTCGGTTACGTCGAATGGCTTTGGCTATGCGGGCAATTGCTTCGTCTTGCCCAACCACGCTACCTTTCAATTCTTGTTCCATTTGTAGCAGTCGACTGCTTTCGTTCTCGGCAATGCGCTCCACGGGCACTCCAGTCATCATGGCTATCACGGCAGCAACGTCTTGTGCACCAACGGTTATTTTTTTGTCTCGCTCATCGGCTTCCCACTGCTTTTGCAGTTCGTCCAGTCGGGCACGCAGTTGGTGCTCTTTGTCGCGGTATTCTGCTGCTTCGCTGTAACGTTTCTCTGCCAGTACTTCGCGCTTAACATTCTCTATATCCGTTAGTTCAGCTTCAAGTTGTGTAATCTCTTCGGGTACGTTTACGTTGGCTATTCTTACGCGTGCACCAGCCTCGTCGAGAGCATCAATGGCCTTGTCGGGTTGCAAACGGTCGCTGACGTAGCGCTCGGTAAGGTCTACGCATGCCTGTAAGGCCTCTGCGGTGTATTCTACAAGATGATGCCGCTCGTATTTGTCTTTTATATTGGTTAGGATTTCGAGTGTCTCGGCAGGTGTGGCCGGCTCGACCAACACTTTTTGAAAACGCCGCTCAAGAGCAGTGTCTTTCTCAATATATTGGCGGTATTCATCGAGGGTTGTTGTGCCGATGCACTGAATTACACCTCGTGCAAGTGCAGGTTTGAACATGTTTGATGCATCGAGGCTGCCACTTGCACTGCCAGCACCCACAATGGTGTGTATTTCGTCAATGAAGACGATTATTTCAGGGTGTTGCTCAAGTTCGTTGAGTATTGCTTTCATGCGTTCCTCAAATTGCCCACGGTATTTTGTACCGGCCACCAGCGAGGCCAAGTCGAGGCTCAAAAGGCGCTTGCCATAGAGTGTGCGTGGCACACGCCCCTCGGCTATGCGCAGTGCCAAACCTTCGGCTATAGCACTTTTCCCAACACCACTTTCGCCAATCAATATGGGGTTGTTTTTCTTGCGACGGCTCAGAATTTGAGCGATGCGTTCCAACTCACGTTCGCGGCCTACTATGGGATCAAGTTTGCCCTGTTCGGCCATAAGTGTAAGGTCGCGCCCAAAATTCTCAAGAGCAGGTGTTTTGCTATCGGCTTTTCGACGTTGCGTTGTTTTGGGTTGTTCTGGGTCGGCAAAAGGCTCGTCGTTGTCGTCATCGCTGGTTTGTGCCGAGAAGTCGGGCAATGTCTCTGATGTTTCGCTCGCAGCCCCTTTAACCGTTTTGAAAAAGCGATTATAGTCAACCCCCTCTTTCTTCAATGCTGCCGACACCAAATTGTCGTCTTCGTGCAATATGGCCAAAATGATGTGTACGGTGCCAATAGGCGATTGTTTGAGCTGAATACTTTCGAGGTAACTCATTCTCATAACCTTCTCGTATTGGCGTAGCACTGGAATATCGCTGTCGGGAGCATAACGCATGTCGGCAGCACTATTATCGATATGGCTCACAATGCGTTCTTTGACCTTTTCGCAGTCGACACCGAGCGCCGTGAGTGTGGTGATGGCCATGCACTCGGGGAAACGGGTCATGGAAAGGAATACATGCTCAATACCTATGCTGCCGTTTTTAAGACGGATGGCCTCGTCTCGGCAACCGTTGAGTACTTTAGTGGCGTTCTCACTAAACTTGGAATTCATCGTATGTTAACTTATGTCAGTAAATGTAATGCAAATATACTCTATGTAGAGGTGCGTCAAAAAGCGTGCCACAACATATTTTCAACACCCAAGCGTTGATAGCTCACATACTGAGGAAATAAAGTGTTTGCATTTCATAAGAAAAAGCGTACCTTTGTTTTCAACCCTTTTGGTGTACGTTAAATCGCACTTTATTGACTTTTACCCAGTTAAACAAATATTGCCAATGATTTCGGATAAGGAAAAAATTACCAAAGTAGACATTGAGACCACGATGAAAACGGCATATATAGATTATGCTATGTCGGTCATTGTGTCGAGGGCTTTGCCCGATGTACGCGATGGCTTAAAACCAGTTCATCGTCGCATATTGTTCTCAATGAACGAAAATGGCATACTTTACAATACCCCTACCAAGAAGTCGGCGCGTATAGTGGGTGATGTGCTTGGTAAGTATCACCCCCATGGCGACAGTTCTGTGTATGGTGCCTTGGTGCGCCTGGCACAACCGTGGGCTATGAGATATCCGCTGGTTGATGGGCAGGGAAACTTTGGTTCGATAGATGGCGATGGCGCTGCTGCCATGCGTTATACCGAGGCAAGACTGAAACAAATAGCCGATGAAATGCTTGCCGACATCGACAAGGACACTGTCGATATGACTGAGACCTACGACAACGAAGGTAAAGAACCAATAGTACTGCCCACCAAAATACCCAACCTACTGGTCAATGGCTCTAATGGTATAGCGGTTGGTATGGCTACAAACATGCCAACGCACAACCTTGCGGAGGTTATGGATGGCTGTATGGCATACATTGACAACCGAGACATCACAGTCGAGGAATTGATGCAATTTGTCAAAGCTCCCGATTTCCCGTTGGGTGGCACCATATACGGATACAACGGTGTGCGTGAAGCCTACCTCACTGGCAGGGGTAGCATTGTTCTTCGTGCTGATGCATCTATAGAGGAAGACTCAAAAGGACGCAACACAATAGTCGTAACAACCATTCCTTTCGGCGTAAACAAAGCCGAGATGATAAAGAAACAAGCCCAACTTGTTAAGGATGGTAAAATAGAAGGCATCACCGACATTCGCGACGAGAGCGATAAGGATGGCATACGGGTGGTGTATGTGCTTCGCCACGACGTGGTGCCAAATGTCATTCTCAACAAGCTTTTCCAATTATCAGAGCTGCAAAGTTCGTTTGCCGTCAACAACATTGCTTTGGTGCACGGACGGCCCATGCTGCTCAATCTGAAAGACCTAATAGCCAATTTTATTTCTCATCGCGAGGAAGTGGTTACTCGTCGCACCCAATTTGATATGGCCGAAGCTGAACGCCGAGCCCATATCCTTGAGGGTCTGCTTAAGGCAATCGATCTGATTGACGAGATAGTGAAGTTGATAAGGGCATCCAAAACCCCAGAGGCTGCACGACAAGGACTGATGGAAACCTACCAATTCAGTGAACTTCAAGCACGAGCCATTGTTGACATGCGCCTTGCTCAACTGACCGGACTTCAGGAACAGAAACTGCAAGAGGAGTACGACGACAAGGTGAAATTCATTGCAAGATGTCGTGAAATACTTGGCGACCACAGTGTGTTAATGTCGGTGATCAAAGATGAACTTACGGAGATAAAAGCGAAATACGGCGATGAGAGACGCACTGCCATTCGCTACGACGCTGCCAACTTCCGCATAGAAGACACCATTCCCGACGAGCAGGTCGTGATAACTATATCCCATAAAGGATACATCAAACGAACCCCCCTTAATGAATATCGGGCACAGAGTCGTGGAGGTGTTGGGTCAAAGGGAAGTTCGGTGCGCAGTGAAGATTTTGTCGAACACATCTTTACCGCCACAAATCACAACTACCTACTTATGTTTACCGAGAAAGGCCGCTGCTATTGGATGCGTGCTTTCGAAGTGCCAGAAGGTGAGAAAAACACTAAAGGTCGACCCATTCTTAACGTAATAAACATTGATCCAGACGATAAGGTGAAAGCCTATGTAAATGTGGATAGTCTGAGCGATGCAGAATACGTTGGAGGACACTACATCATGATGTGCACAAAGCAAGGTGTGGTGAAAAAAACGGCTCTCGAATCCTATTCAAGACCGCGTTCTAACGGTATTATTGCTGTTGGAATCAGAGAGGGCGACGAGTTGATTTCGGCTACGCTGACCAACGGTGAGGGCGAAGTGATGATAGCGTCAAAGAAAGGCAAAGTGGTTAGATGCAGCGAGGAAGAGTTTCGCACCATGGGACGTTCGGCTTCGGGCGTAAAGGGAATAGAACTTGATGGCGAAGACGACAGCGTAATAGACATGCTTTGGACGGACAATAAGGAGGATAACGTACTTGTTGTGTCGGAGCATGGCTACGGAAAGCGTACCGACATAGAAGAATATCGCAACACACACCGCGGTGGTAAAGGTGTTAAAGCCATGCAATTGACTGATAAGACTGGAGGTTTGGTGGCATTGACAACGGTGAGCGACGATGACGATTTGATGATAATAAATCGCAGTGGCGTTACGATTCGTTTGAAGGTAAGTCAGTTGCGGGTGCTTGGGAGAACTACACAGGGAGTTAAATTGATCGACCTTCGAGGTAAAGATTATATTGCTTCAATTACAAAAGTTCCGACCGAAGATGAAGAGATTGAGGGTGGAGAAGAAGAATTGCAAGGCTCGGAAAATGGCAATAATGAGACCGATGCTAATACAAAAGAATGAGTAACCAATAAAAACCAATCGATATGAAACTGAAAAAAATGAGCATCATGGTGGCTCTTTTTGCGCTGACGTTGTCGGCCGGGGCACAGAACCTGAATGTGCAGAGCGCCATACAAGACCTAAAGAAAAACTACCTGAACAAGGCAAAGAAAGAGATTGACTTGGCATGTGAACACGAGAACACAAAGGGAGAACCGAAAACATGGCTGTATAAGGGGTTGATTTATGCCCGAATAGGAGGAGAAACTACAAATCCAAAGTCGAAGTTCAAAGACCTTGCCCCCGATTGGGCAGAACAGGCCTATGCTGCTGCACTGGAATGTAAGCGCCTTGACGTTAAAAAAGAGTATGCTGACGAGAACAATTCGGTGTTCCGTTTTGTTGGCAACGAATACTACACCCGCTCGACAGAGTTGTACAACAAGCAACAATATGCTGATGCCTTGGCTTGTTCGGATAAAGCCATAGAAATGTTCCAAAACACCGGCGACCGCAAATATATTGACGAGGCTCGGTATATTGCAGGTATTAGCTGCAAGGCTATGAAAAACAACGAGGGCATGAAGAAATACTTCACGCAAATGATGAAAGCCAAAACCGATAAAAATTTGGTCTATCGCACCTTGTTCAATCAGTATAAAGAAGATGGAAACAAGGCTGAAGCAAAGCAAGTTGCCGACCGTTACTTAAAGAACTGCCCGAAAGATTACAATGCCTTCTTGCTCATGGCCGAGGCTTACTTGTTGAATGACGATGTTGAGAAAGGAAAAGAAATGATAAATCAAGTGTTGGAAATGACTAAGGAACAGTCGGATATATATCCTCAAATACTTGGTCTGTCGGCAGCCATCCTCGAAACCACACAAGATTATGAAGGTGCGGAGGCAAAGTACAGCGAAAGCCTTACGATCAATCCCACCCAGTTCGATGCCAACTTTGGTATGGGCAAAATGATATTCAACCGTGCTGTTGATAAGTTGGATGCAGCCAATGCGGTTCCGCCCGACGATGAGACTGGTCTGTATGACAAGTTGCTTGGCGAGGCAAACGGCTTCTTTAGCAACTCGACAAAATACTTCACGGCGGCCATCAATTACATTGACAACATGACCGATGACAATGCAAAAAAAATGCAACGTGCCAATCTGTTCAATTGCCTACAGGCTCTGAAGACGGTATATGCCCGTTTAGAGCAGTATGACGATTTGAAAGCCGTCAATGCCCGATTGGCCGAAATTCAGCAGGCTCAATAAGTTTTAATCGAATCAAATCCGTTTTTGAATACAGGGAGGACTCCCAAAGGAGTCCTCCCTGTATTTTTATCCTCATCCATTCAATCTGAACACATTACATCAAACATCCTGTTGTAGCCACCGTCAGACCACCATTGTGCTATCAAATAGGTAGCAACTAAGGATCAACTAAGGATCATGTTAGGCTTTTATACATTATTAACACTTACAACAGTCGAACATGAGCCCAATATGATAGCAAGATGATACGTAGTTGATACCTCCCAAAATAGATGTGCCGTGAGGTGTTGGCTGAAGTATGTAAAGATTGAGAAGTGAAATAAAAAACATTTCACGCTTGCTTTTCGCAAAACAAATGATTATCTTTGCAATGTGAACTTTGGACGTGGAACATATCAAGGCTTGTGGGCGCACGGGGTTGTGCTGGTTTTATTGTGTGTGTGGGCGATGCCGATGTGCGGTGCTCGCAGTGCGCGCGACACACTTGGTGTGGGTGGCGCAGTGAGTTTTGTTGAGAATATTGGCCAGTGGTCGCACCCTGCACGCTTTGAGGCGCAATTGCGTGATGGGGCAGTGTTTGTTGAAGATGGCTGCTTGACGGTTGCGTTGCGTGATCCTATCCCCCACCCTTCGCCAGGAAAAAAGGAACTTGCTTTTCATGCATACAGGATGAGTTTTGTGGGGTGCCATAAGTTAGTACCGACAGGTGATGATGCTTTGGAGACATATTCAAACTATTACCTTGGTAATGACCCCAGCCGATGGCGTTCGGGGGTGGGTGAATATGCCCGAGTGATGTATCGTGAACTGTATAGTGGTGTGGATTTGGAGGTTATTTCGGCTAAAAAAGCCTTGAAATACAACTTTGTAGTAAAACCCCATGCCGACACAAAGCAAATAGTGGTGCGTTATGAGGGGACCGATGGCGTTGTGCTTACTCGCGAGGGCGATCTACGCATCAAAACATCGGTACGCGATATTGTGGAGTTGAAGCCCTATGTTTATCAAATGATTGATGGCCAGCAGAAAGAGATTGCTTCAAGGTGGGCAGTAGAGCGGAAACATGGCTCCTATGAGGTGCGTGTGGAGGTGGGTGAATATGCCGAGACAGAAGAGTTGGTGATAGATCCGATGCTTGTGTTCTCTACCTATACTGGTGCAACGGCCGATAACTGGGGGGCCACGGCGACATACGATGTTGAGAAGAATGTTTACACGGCTGGATTGGTATTTGGTGTGGGCTATCCTACCTCGCTTGGAGCATATTCGGTGGCCTATAATGGAGGAACAGACGTGGGTATATTCAAATTTGATAGTCTCGGAACGCAACGCATGTTTGCCACCTATCTTGGAGGGGCTAGTGCCGACATGCCTCACAGCATGTATGTCAACGGAATGAATGAGTTGTTGGTGTTTGGTACCACTGGATCGGGCGACTTTCCTGTCACACCAGGTGCGTATAGCACGCGTTTTAACGGAGGTTCTTCAATCTACTATGAGAGTTACACAATCAACTATCCCAACGGCAGCGATATATTTGTGTCGCGCTTTAGTGCCGATGGACGTCAACTTCAAGCATCGACCTACGTCGGAGGAAGTGGTAATGATGGGTTGAATTACAGGAGCTACTACAACAACAACTACATGACCGTGATGAACGGAAACGACTCGCTCTACTACAACTATGGCGATGGGGCCCGTGGCGAGTTAATAACCGACGATCAAAATAATGTCTACATAGGCTCTACAACCATGAGCCTTGATTTCCCTACCACTGCAGGTACGGTGCAACCCCGTTCGGGCGGACGGCAAGACGGCATTGTTATGAAACTGGACTATAACCTGCGCAACATGTTGTGGAGCACGTATATTGGTGGTAGTGGCGACGATGCAGTATACTCGGTTGATGTTGACACGTCTTACAATGTGCTGGTGTGTGGCGGAACCAATTCGACCGACTTGGTAATGCCATCGAATGCATATCAGCAACTGTATGGTGGTGGTTCGGCCGATGGTTTCGTGTATCGAATATCCTACCATGGCGATCGTATATTGGGTGGGACATACTTTGGTAGTAATGTTTACGACCAGACCTATTTTGTGCGCTCGGGCAGTAACGATGAGGTTTTTGCATATGGGCAAACAAAGGCAGAGGGAACCACCATGTTGCACAACGCTGGTTATTGTGTGCCTGGGTCGGGCATGCTTTTGGTTCGTTTTTTGGCCGATTTATCGTGTCGCGAGTGGGCTACAGTGTTTGGTACCCCAGGGCGCATAAATCTCTCGCCCACAGCCTTTGCAGCCGATGTGTGCAACCGCGTGTATGCCGCTGGATGGGGGCGCGATATGGTGGGATATGGCTCGGTTACATGGAACACGCAAGGCACTACAGGTATGGAGACCACCCCGAACGCATATAGTAATGCCACCGACGGGCAGGATTTCTATATCATCAGCATAGACCGCGATGCCAATCATTTGGAATATGCCACTTTCTTTGGTGAGATGCATGATGCCACAATGGGCAATTATGGCGGTGGCGACCATGTGGATGGAGGTACGTCGCGCTTTGATAAATTAGCCACACTCTACCAGGCGGTGTGTGCATCGTGCGGCGGCACTAATCAGTTCCCCACCAGTGCTGGAGCCTGGAGCGACAGTAACCGCTCAACAAACTGCAATAATGCTGTATTTAAGTTCAACATCACCAACGACTTCCCTGTGGCTGAGTTTGTTCCACCACCTGCAGCTTGCCCCCCCTACACGGTGAATTTCAACAATACTGGTCGCGGTTCACAATTCTTATGGGATTTTGGTGATGGCACCACTTCGACCGAACGCTCCCCTACCCACACTTATACACATGCTGGGAATTACACGGTGAGACTTGTTGCCACGTTGCCAGAGGGATGTGCAACCAGCGATGAAGTGAGTCATGTGGTGCGTGTGATAGGTGCATCGATGCGCGAAACGTCAGTTATCACAGCCTGTGGCGACGTTGATGTGCAAATAGGTATTGAACCTCAAGCTGGTGTGAATTTTCGTTGGCTAACAACAAATGTGAGCGACACCACAGTGCCAAATCCGTGGGTGAGCAGTGCCGGAATATATGTGATAGAAGTTTCTGATCAAGGATGTACCGAGACCGACACATTTATAGTGAAGAGTTACACACTGATAGACAGTGTGATTGTAGTTGATCCTTCATGTACCGACCACACTGATGGACGAATGACGCTAATTTTAGGATCGGGATTGACGCGCGAAAATGATGCCGACTCATTGCAGATTTTTTTCTCGGTTAATAGTCGAACGGTACCATATACTGGATGGCGTGCCGACACGGTGTGGCTCGACAACCTTGCAGGTGGCCAGAATGTGGCTTACCGTGCTATTGGTTTCGGTTGTGAAGAGATGGGAAGTACAATTATTCGTACTCCCAATAGACCACGCATCGGCAAACAAATATCCACCTCACTGTGCGACACGTCGTGTGTTGGTACGCTCTCGGTATGGGTTGAGGGCTCGACAGGGACGTTTAGTCGCCACGATACTACGGGACTTTGTGCTGGGGTTTATACTACGTTGCTCGTTGACGATAATGGTTGCAGCGTTTCTGACACAAGTAAGATTGATATAGATAGCACAATGTGGGGTTTTCGTGCATGGAGTGGACGAAGAAGAATCTTGCTTGGCGACACTGTTAGTCTATTCACAAATGGTAATCCATCATGGCGTTACGAGTGGAGTCCCGCTTCTGATATCGTCAATCCATCGGCTT
This sequence comes from Bacteroidales bacterium, assembly GCA_017480185.1. Lineage (GTDB taxonomy): Bacteria > Bacteroidota > Bacteroidia > Bacteroidales > P3 > Colimorpha. The sequence continues at coordinate 9,903 of JAFVBC010000002.1, read as the reverse complement.
CAACCGCAGTAGCAGAGCCAACAGATACGTTGGTAGTATACGTAGTGCGAGCGGAAAATGCCAATGGATGTCAAGCAATAGATACGGTAACAATAGTTTGCGACCCTATAACGTGTGGCGAGAGTTATTTTGTTATTCCCAATGCTTTTACTCCCAATGGCGACGGCGTGAACGATCAATTGTGCTTTGATGGTGAGGCACTGCTTGAATTCCATATAGCAATATTCAATCGCTGGGGAGAGAAGGTCTTTGAAAGCAATGACGCTAACAAGTGTTGGGACGGCACATACAAAGGGCACGAGTGCCTACCTGGGGTATACACTTATACCTGCCATATTCGATGTCCGTTCAATAAGGAAAGCGATTATAAGGGCGATATTACATTGATAAAATAGGGTTATGCCACAGAAAAAAGATCAGTTTGTAATAGCTTGCTTGTTTGAGAAGCAATCGGCTGAAAGGGTGGTGCAATATGCCCAAATGTGTGCATCAATGCTAAACAAAGGCCTGGTGTTGCTTCATGTATGTAGAAATAAGGAGGAACAGGCTGTGGCTACAGAATGGGTGGCAAAATTGGGGCAGCATTATATGGTACTGCATGGCAAATGGAAAACAGCTATAGGTAGTTTGCCAAATGCAATTGGTGGCGTTTTGACAGTGGCTGCATACGATAGAAAGGCTTTGTTTGGATCAATGTTGAAGCCTGGAAAGGTGCTTCGCATGTTTAATGATTGTCGCACAGCCTATATGCTTGTACCTATAGAAGCAAAGGAAACGGTGTCGGTCAGTAATACTCCGTGCTTTAGAAAAGCTATTTGTACACTTGATTTCCGTCGCGAAGGGAAAGATAAGTTGATATGGGCATCATATTTTCCTCGCTTTTTGGGAAGTGATCTCACAATGGCTTGTCCAAAGTATAAAGATGAACGTTTGGAGGAAAAGTGCCATAACAATCGCAGGTTTGCCGAGAGAATGCTTAAGTCATTGAATGTGAAATATTCTTTTACCATATTGAATGGTGGTACCAGGGTGAGGAAAACCACCGATAGACAAGCTCTTGACGAGTTAAAACCCGATGTTATGATTGTGCTGGCCACAAACTTACGCGAACGCGATACGATAGACCTAATAATTGGTCGAGAAGAGTTACGACTGTTGAAACACGCAGGAAATACGCCTGTGTTGATGATAAATCAACGAGAAGACGTATATGTGCTTTGCGATTAATAGCATTGTTTTTATTTCACAATCATTCATCAAAAAAGTATAAATTTGCACCTCTATGCTTGATAGCATGGAATGGAACGTCATCCTGTAATGCTTTGTTACAGAGGTAATTCTTAATCACAAACAAAAAACAAAATGGAAGAACTCAACGTAACCCATGTTCTAGATAACGAAGAACTGCAACACGCTGAAGACAACACCTTGTCAACCACCCCTACCCCATCGGAGGAGGCTTCGACCAATGAAAGTGGCGCATTTGTGCAAGAGGTTAACTACGAAGAAAAAAGTCGCGAAGAACTTGTTGACGAATTGAAAAACTTGATGCAACAGGATATTCAGACAGTGAAAAATCTTGTGGCATCGGTTCGCATTGCCTTTATAAGTAAGACTAAGGAATTGCAACAACAAGCCCTTGAGCAGTATTTGGCCAATGGCGGGGATAGAGAGAGTTATGAAGAAATGAGCGATAGTGTTAGTGAAGAGTTCTCCAAGTTATACGATACCTACCGTCAACGTAGGCAGAAACTGCACGAAGAAGTTGAGGAACAGAAGAAGAAAAATTACGAGGCGAAGTTGGCGTTGATTGAGGAATTGCGTCAACTGGTTGATGTTAACGAAGAGTCGGTAAAGGCATCATTGGACAAATTCAACGCTGTACAAGACAAGTGGAAGGCCATTGGAGATGTCCCTCGTGAGAAAATGAATGATTTGTGGCAGACCTACCACTTTCAAATTGAACAGTTTTTCAATAAACTAAAAATAAATAGAGAACTGCGTGCCCTTGACCAAAAGAAGAATTTAGAAGATAAAATTCAGTTGTGTGAGCAGGCAGAGGAACTTATTGTAGAGGAGTCTATAACAAAAGCATTTAAGGGGCTACAAGACTTACGTGCTCGTTGGAAAGAAATAGGACCAGTGCCCACTGAGCAAAACGACGAGATCTGGCAACGCTTTTGCAATGCAGCAAATCAAATAGACCAGAGAAGAAAAGAGTACTACGAGAGCCGAAAAGAGGAAATGAACAATAATCTCCTTGCCAAACAAGCTCTTGTTGATAAGGCCATAGACCTTGTTGCCACAACCCCACAAAGTGCCAAGGATTGGAATGAACTTACCGCTGCTCTTGACGAATTGCTTAAAGTGTGGAAGACAATAGGCCCGGTTCCACACGAAGTGAACGAGGAAATATGGGGTAAATTCAAAGGAATTATCGACAAACACTACGGGGAAAAGAAGGAATATTTTAGCAATATACGCGAGGAACAAGACCAAAACTATCACAAAAAGATAGATTTGTGTCTTAAAGCCGAAGCAATTGCAAAGCGTGAAGACTGGAAAAAAGCCACCGAAGAACTGCTGCAATTGCAGGCAGAATGGAAATCTATAGGCACTACGAGTCGAAAGGTGAGCGATAAGGTGTGGCAACGTTTCCGTGCAGCATGTGACGAGTTCTTTGCAAAGAAAGGGGAATACTATAAGGAACGTCGTAGCTCTGAGAAAGAAAATCTTGAGAAGAAAGAGGCTATTATACGGCAATTAAAGGAATATTCCTTTGGTACGGATAAGACAGAGAACCTAAAAGCTATTAAAGACTTTCAACGTCAATGGTCAGAAATAGGATTTGTACCCATGTCAGACAAAGAGCGTCTGCAGCAAGCCTATCGCCAGGAACTGGATCGTATATTTGAGCAGTTGAAGATTAGTGCGAGAGAGGCAGAGGAATCGGCCTATCGTGAAAAGTTGAAAAGTTATGGTGGTGATGCAAAGAGGTTTATTAGTAACGAGAGACAGGAATTGCAGGAGAAGATAGAAAAACTGAGGAATGATCTTTCTTTGTGGGAAAACAACTTAGGGTTTCTTGCCAATTCTAAGCAGGCCGATCTTCTTAAAGAAGAGTTTGAGAAAAAAATGCAAAATGCACGTCAGCAAATTGCTTTACAACAGGCTAAATTAAAGATACTCATAGAATCGGAGAAGAAATCCAAAGAAGACGAGATAAAAGGAGACGTAGATGCTTCAAAGTGAGCATAAAAATGGCGGAATACAAGTATGGCTGACTATATGTCTGCTCATGATCGTAGTGTCCTTTTCCACCACATCATGTGGTAGAAAAGGACACTACCCAGTCGAAATACATCGTTTTGAACAATTGTTATTCAAAACGGATGAGGCTAACTTGCACCATGCTCTAAAACAACATCGTAAAGAGTATGATAGTCGGTTGCTAAACGTTATGCCCGATGACGAACTTTACATGCAAGAATTGTATGGGTTTGTCAGTGATGAGCAGATGCAAGACGTATATCGATTGACAGATAGCATGTACCATGACTTGTCGTGGCTTGAATTTGATTTGGGACGCGCCCTTTCTATATTGCACGAAAAAGACTCGTCAATTGCGCCGAAGCGATTCTACACTATGGTGACGGGTGACTATTCGAATTACGATAGACGTGTTTTTTGCTACGATGATGACGTTGTCATTTCGATTGATCACTACATATTGCCACAATTACAACGTGAGAGAAACTATGGCATACCTAATTACATAGTGAATCTGTGTAGAAAGGAGTACATTGTGAGCGATTGCATAGCAGAGATTGTAAGAGCACACACCTCTGTTGATGAGGAAAACATGACTATGCTTGATTATATGATTGCAGAGGGCAAGGCATTGTATACAACCTCTGTAGCAATACCAGACGTTGAGGATACCATATTATTCAGATACACTTTGTCTCAACTGAAGTGGATGAAAGAGAGTGAAGGGAGTGTGTGGGCGTGGTTTATTCAGAACAATTTGTTGTTTAGTACTGACTGGTTTCAATTCCACAACTTTGTTGACGATGCGCCTAAAACAAACTCTTTTGGCGAGGGCTCTGCACCACGTACAACGGGCTATATTGGATATAAAATAGTTGAGGCTTACATGAAAAATACTAAATCAAGCATTTCTGACTTGCTTCCCGAGCCCGACAGTCGCGCTATTCTTCAGAAATCATCATATCGACCTTGATAAAGCATGAACAAACATACAGGTAAAGGTATATACACATTCCTTTTCTACAAAACACTGCTTGCATTGTGCACCGTAACTACCATGCAGGTGGTGTTTTATTTTTGTAATACACGTATATTCCATATAGACGGGTTTGAGGAGTTTATCGGTATAGTTTGGGGTAACGTGATATTTGGTTTGGCAACGGTCTTTTTATTTCTTTTCCCCTATTTCCTACTAATGTTGTTGCCCGTAAAATGGCGATGGAAAAAGTGGTATCGGATAATTGCTGAGATATTCTATATCCTTCCCATTCTTGCCATTATTGTGGCGCGCGGTAGTAATTCGGCCTACTATCAGTATACATATCGGTTACTGTCTGATGAGATTTTCTCATATCTTGGTATAAGTGGCCAGATGGATAGTCTTTTGCCGCTTTTTGCCGTCGACTATTGGTATGCATGGGTATTCCCACTTGTCGTTTTTGGCGTTTTCTTGTTCTTTAATTTTCGTTTAAGGATAGGTAATCGGACAAGGAGAAGTGTTGCCTTGTCAAATGACATTGTAGGGTTTTGCATAGGAATGCTGCTGGTGTGGTTCTTCGTTCGTGGAGGGTTTGGCCATTTCTTGCAAACCACAGATGCAGCACACTATTGTCAACCCAAAAACACTGCACTTGTAAACAATGATGCATATAACATTGCACGTACGATAGGTCAACCACATATCGTCAAGGTTGATTATATGTCTGACGATGATGCGAATGCGCTCTTCTCGCCCCTTTCAGCGCATTATAGTGAAACAGTTTCAGATAGCACAATGGCTCGCAACGTGGTACTCATCATTATAGAGAGCATGGGGCAAGAGTTTATGGGGTGCTATAACGACAGTCTCAAACGCAGCCATACTCCATTTCTCGACTCTTTAGCGCGATTAAGTACTGTATATCAAGGACGTTCCAATGGCAAAAAAAGCATAGAAGGCATTACCGCATTAACATGTGGTATACCCACCCTTATGAGCATCCCATTTACAAACTCGGAGTATGCTGATAATAGATTTGAGGGTATACCAACCATCCTGAAAAGACATGGCTATCACACAGCTTTCTTCCACGGCTCATATAACGGCGTTATGGACTTTGATAAGACCTGTCAGAAGATTGGTTTTGACGAGTATATTGGTAAGGACGAATACGATGACGATTGTAGCGACGGAGGGATAAACTACGATGGTGTATGGGGCATATTTGACGAGCCGTTTTTGCAATATACAGCTCGCTATATAACTGGATACAACGAGCCCTTTTTTGCCGAGATTTTTACTGTTACTTCGCATCATCCGTTCCCCATTCCACAACAATATAAGGATGTCTTTATTGAGCAAGAGCATCCAATACTCAAATGTATAGAGTATACTGACTATTCTTTGCAAAAATTCTTCGAAAGAGTTAAATCTGAACCGTGGTATAACAACACCCTCTTCATAATCACTGGCGATCATAGTGGCCATGGTCTAACGCGAGAATACAATGACTACGATGGATGGTATCGCATACCGTTTATTGTATTTGATCCGCAGAATCAACAGGGTAAGGTAGAGCAACGTATTGTGCAACAAACCGACCTCCTACCATCGCTTATTGACATGCTTGGCATTAACGACACCACCTTTAGTTTTGGCCAAAGTATAATGCAAAAGCCAAATTGTGGTTGGCAGGTATACTACGGTAATAATTACTATTGCATGGTGAGCAATAATGCTCTCAACCCTTCGCAGCATGACATAACCATTATTGCTGGCGATAAAGAATATGGCAGTGCTAATAACCTACGATTCTTAAAAGCTGTAATCCAGCAATACTCCAATTGCATTCTTAACGACAAAATTTCCTCCCGATGAGGCAGAAAACAATTATAGTGGTCAACCCTATTTCTGGGGTTGGTCGTCAGCGGCGCATTGAGCAGCTGCTAAAAGACAACTTGAATCAAGACTTGTTTGATTATCAAGTAAAGTATACCGAGCATATACACCATGGAACCGACATTGCGCGCGAAGCCGCCGATAAAGGCTTTGACTGTGTTGTTGCCGTTGGTGGCGACGGTAGCGTAAACGATGTTGCGCAAGGGCTTAAAGGTACAGATGTGAGGATGGGAATTATACCTTGTGGCAGTGGCAATGGGCTGGCTCGGACACTGAAATTGCCCCTTCAACCGTCGCTTGCTATTTGTGTGCTCAACCAACAATACGAACAAGAAATTGACTCAATTACGGTAAACGACAAGTATATTATTGTCAATGCTGCGGGTGTGGGGTTTGATGCGTATATAGCCAGGTTAATGAAGGCCGCCAAAACGCGTGGCTTTGCAGCCTACACCAACCTCATACTCCGAGAATATGCTTCGTATAAATGTGGCGACTATCATTTGATAATCGACGGACGTGATGTGTATCGTAGTGCATGGTTCATAGCTGTGGCAAATAGTAGCCAGTTTGGCTACAATCTTGCCATAGCACCCAAAGCAAAATTGGATGATGGCCTAATAGACATTAGCATCATTGATAAAGTCCCCCTTGATCATGTGCCAATCACGGCCCCACTGGCTTTTATGAACCATTTAGACCTCTCACAACATGTTGAAATGTTCCGCACCAAGGAAGTGGTTATAGAGGGTAACCTCGACAAATGGGTGAACATTGACGGCGAATGCGAAAATCTTGGCGATGTTGTGCATTTTGTGAACCACCAGAAGTCGGTCAAGATATATGCACGTGACATGCACCGCACACTGCGTCCAAAGGTTCAAGTATTAGAAGACCTTAAGTTAAAACTCAAATCATGAGCAAAAAACAGCCCGTAGGTGTGGTTTATTCCACCAATCCAGACTTTGTATATCAATACGATGTCGAGGCTGAAAAAGAAACCCTACCACCCGATAAACAACAGTTGCGTGTGTCGGTCGAGCACCATCATCGTGGTGGTAAAACGGCAACCATTGTTAAAGGCTTTATTGGGACCGATGCCGACCTACTGCAGTTGGCAAAAACTCTGAAAACGCATTGCGGTGTGGGCGGTTCGGCCAAAGACGGAGAGATTGTCGTACAAGGCGATATGCGCGACCGTGTAGTGGCATTCCTAATATCAAAAGGCTATAAAGCCAAATAGATTTATGCAACGTTAAACGATAAAATTCAGCCACGGCTGAATACTGTATAACAAAAAGGGCAGCAACCCATCGGTTGCTGCCCTTTTTGTTATTTTACTCTACCTCCGCGATAGAGGTGTTTGCTCCAATAGGTATCATCAATGCTGCTCACACACACACCACTGCTTGTCGAAGCATGGGCAAACAACCCCTCTTTCAAATAAATGCCAACATGCGCCACCTTTCCTTTGCTATTAGTGAAGAATAGCAAATCGCCCTCTTTTATCTGCGTTTTATTGAGCAGTGTCACCTCGTTGAGCATGTCATTGCATGTGCGTTTTAGTGTTTTGGAATACACCGTTTTATAGATAGTTCCTACAAACGCCGAGCAATCTATGCCCGTCCGATCATTGCCACCATAGCGATAGGGAACCCCGAGCCAACCGTTGATGGTTTCATAAAGTTTAGCATTGTCGGTCTTGCTATAGGTAAGCCCGAGAGCATTCTTACCAGTGGTCGAGTTGGGCTTGTTTGTGGCAGGCTGAGGCTTGGATATAACGGGTGTCTCCTTAACCAATTCGTCGGCATAGAGCTGCCCTATTATAAAATCTTCTTCTTCCAAGTCGCGCGAGAGAATCCGTTGCAACGATTCGCAGCTATTAAGCAATGGGATCATGGCCACAGCCAGTAGCAATATTATGAGTTTACGACTTCTCATTTAATTACAAATATATCCTCGTCGGCACGTTTCATGTAGTATTCTTCCCTACCCAACCGCTCTTTATTGTCGGCATTTTCACGTATTTGCTCATAAGCCACGCTGTCGGTGGCCAAGCCTTGCATCAATTCGGCCTCTTCTTGATGCAACTGTTTATTCTCTCGACGCAATTTCAATGTTACCATGAAATTATTCTCCTCAACAAACAGCATGAGTACCACAAAAACCAGCGTGACGATGACATACTTGTTACTCAACACGCGTAGCACTTTCTTCAGATTGTCGGGCAGAGTCACAGGCTTATATCTTCAGTTTTTGACCAACGTGAATATTATCGTTCTTCAAGCCGTTGCGCTTTTTAAGCGTGGCGACACTCACACCGTGCTTGCGTGCTATCTGCGACAGGGTGTCGCCTTTGCGCACGGTGTAGTATTTTCCACTTGTGCCACCGCGATTGGCTTTTGTTTTAACAGCCTCAATCACTATCGGCCGCCGTGCCAAGCTATCGGCCGACAATCGATACAGGCTATCCTCCATCATAATGAAATGCTCGGTCTTGCCAGACGGAAGACAGAGAGTGTAGCGCCCATCGGCACCTGGAATATAGTTTCGTCGATATTGTGGGTTGAGTGCATGCAACTCGTCGGCAGGCACTTCGATGTTTTCCGAGACAAAGCATAGTAAAAGGTTGGAGCGTATACCGATGGTGTCTGTTTGCAAAGGTTGGCGCAAGGTGCCCACATGCAACTGGTGCATGTCGTGATAGTGCATCACGTAGGTAACGGCAATCAATGCAGGTATATATCCGCGTGTTTCAAGAGGCAAATTACCATAGATGTGCCAAAACTCGGTCTTACCCCCCGAACGGGCTATGGCCTTGTTTATGTTACCTGGGCCACAGTTGTATGCGGCAATGGCCAATGTCCAGTCGCCAAAGATGGTGTGCAGGTCGCGCAAATAGCGCACTGCGGCATCGGTCGACTTATATATGTCGCGACGCTCGTCCACCACCGAGTTTACCTCCAGACCATACAGTTTACCCGTGCTGTACATAAACTGCCACAATCCGGCTGCGCCCACACGCGACGTGGCTTCGGGGTTCATTGCCGACTCCACTATGGTGAGGTATTTCAACTCATCGGGCATATTGTAGCGTGCAAGCGACTCTTCAAATATGGGGAAATAGTATTCGCTCAAAGTGGTAATCACGTCAAGCCGTTTAGTCATGTGTCGCAGATACATGCGTATGTAGGCTCGCACTTCGGCGTTGAATGTCATGGGCACCACGGTGCGCAGCGTGGCCAACCGCGATGCTATAACCGAGTCGGGCACTCGGTCGAATGCTTCTACATCGAAACCCTCGTCATCGAAAAACTGGCGGTACTGTGTGCGTTGCATGTAGTAGGTCTTCATCAGACTGTCGTACGAGGCCACGTAGCGATGTGTCATAAACTCAATGTCGCTCACAGTGTCGGTGGTCTGTGCCACGGCATTGCCAGCCGACAACAGTGCCACAACCATCCATGCAACCCAATAGTTTCTAATATTCATCCATCCCCTAACGCGAGAAACTATTTACATATTGCATACGCCGAATCTTTTTTCATCTTTTTTTGCAAATGCAGATTACTGCCCGCCCCATCTATGTCTTGAAAATTGGATGTAGGTGCATGCTGTGAGTGCCACATCATCTAAGGGGCATGTAGGTATCAAGTAAGGCCGTTCTTCAGTCGTTCTTCAGTTTTTCTTCAGTCATTGACTGAAGAACAACTGAATAACGGCCCTGCGTGAGCCCTATTTGATGGAAAGTTGTT
>JAFVBC010000019.1 GCA_017480185.1 Bacteroidales bacterium | reverse complement strand
CCCCCCCCCCCCCCCCACTCTATACTTTTCCTTTACCCTACTCGGTTTGCTGCAGATATTATTGTCCTATCATCGCCCTATCATCGCCTGACCAAGTCCCTATCAACTCCTGCTAAAACGGGCGATGATAGGGCGCAAATCGGACGATGATAAAAAAATGGTGATAGAATGCAATATTTTTATCCGAGCGTCGTTGATTGCTATTATAAAAGAAGAAACTGATGAAAAGAACCCTCACACTGGTGTTGATGCTGCTTATGGCAGCGACAGGGATGACGCAGCAGGTAGCCTCGCGCGCTAAGGCCATGCGCATGATGAGTTTTAGCAAACCCGAGTATCAGATAAAAGACATAAAGGTTTACACCGACACAATGACGGTCTACTCGCTTTCGCGGTATGTTATCTATCCCTTTGGCGAGTGGACATCGATAGAGCAGTTTATCACTGGCAATAAGTTGCACTGGTATCGCGAGAGTGGCTACAGAAAATACTTTGACTCGATGGAGGTGTCTGTGAACCGTATGAGGCGGCTTGACGACAGTTATATAGACATGTTCTACTCTATTTGGACGAAGAAGATAGAACTTTTGCATGGATATGTGTCGGACAGCGAGGTGATTTTGGCCAATGGAATGCATGTTGGCATGACGAAAGACGAGGTGTTTGGGGTGTTCTTTAAGCGCTACCCCAAGTCGTACACGGCCGATATTGCGGTGCTGAAAGTGGTGTCGGGTGCTGGAGAAGTGGCCGAGATATACACCTTTAGGGGTACGAAGTTGAAACATATCAAAATAGAAACGGCCTACAAGTATTATTAAACGGCCGTTGGTGCGGCGTGTGCGCTATGCAGAGGCAGCAAACGGCATTGTTTTTTGGTTCGTTTAACCCCATTCACATTGGGCATCTGATTGTGGCCAATGTGATGATGAACGAGGTGGGGTTTGATGAGGTGTGGTTTGTAGTGTCGCCACAAAGCCCGTTCAAACATAGCGTCGACCTTATGTCGGAGGAGCATAGACTGGCAATGGTTCGCCTTGCAACGGCGGATAATGAGCGGTTCAGAGTGTGCGATGTTGAGATGCGCTTGCCACGCCCCAATTACACAGTGACTACTGTTGAGGCTTTGCATGACCAATACCCCGAGAGGCAATTTGCCATTGTGATGGGGAGTGACAATTTGGAGGGACTGACGAGGTGGTATAAGTATGAGCATCTGCTTGAAATGTGCCCTGTATATGTGTATCCACGTCCGGGTAGCGAGCATTGCGAAATGAGCTCGCACGAGCGGGTTACAATGATAGACGTGCCAATGATGGAGATATCGTCAACTGACATTCGTCGGCGTATCATGAACGGAAGCAGTGTAAGGTATATGACACCCGATTGTGTGGCAGACTACATGCAGCAACACCGTTGTCTGCAAAGCATTGGACTATAAACAATAATCGTTCGGCTTAACACGATGATGGAACGAACAAACAACAAAGAAAAAAGGAAACGGAGTGTGTCTGGACGCGTGGCGCGTGTGGCGATGTGGGTGGTTGTAGGTATAGTTGGCCTTGTGGTGTTGTTAACACTGCTAATAGCCCCTGTAGGTAAGGCTGTGATAAATCGTCATGGAGAGGATTTTGTGGGACGCAAGATTGAGGTAGACAAGTTGTTGGTGAACGTCTATACGGGACACCTACGTGTTGGTGGTTTACGCCTTTATGAAGACGATGGGCAGCAAGTGTTTGTGTCGTTTGACACGCTTGATGTTAAGGCGCGACTGATGCAATTGTTGAATCATGCCGTAGACCTTCGTCGCATACACCTCAGTGGACTACATGTTAATGTGTTGCAATACGATTCAACGTTCAATTTTACAAGCCTAATAGACCATTTTGCTTCGACCGACACCACTGTTGAGGAGGATACGGTTGCGTCGAAACCATGGGCGATGCGCTTCAAAGACATACGGTTGCGTCATGCTCGACTGTCTTACCGCGATGTGCCGTTGGCAAAGCAATGGGATGTGGCCGACCTCAACTTCCACATGCCAGGTTTCGAGTTGGGGGGCACAGAACGGAGCAAGGCTGGCCTGAATTTGGCTTTGTCGCAAGGGGGACGGTTGAGCGTTGGTGCCGATTTTAACAGTACCACTAATGATTTTGCTGTTAATGCCCATTTGCAAGACTTTAATATGCAGAGCGTTAAAGAATATCTTACTGGCGTGGTAGCGCTGCAAGATATGGCTGGGCAACTGGATGTGAATGTTACTGTTCGGGGGAAACTGGACGAGGTGGGTAAGAGTGTTGTAAAAGGCACTGTGCAACTGTCTGATTTTGCGCTGGTAGATAGTAGCAATGTGCAAGTGGTTGGACTTGCAAAGTTGTTGGTTGACATTGATAAAATTGATTTAGAAAACAATCAATATGACGTTTCTCAATTGACTGTTGACGGATTAGCAGCGCGCTACGAGCAGTGGAATAATGGTAGCAATATTGACCGATTGTTGCGCCCCATGCAATCTGCTCCGACAGAAGCCGCAGTTGAAGAGCCTATGCCTGCCGACACGGTGGTGGGAAAAGAAGAAAGTTCACCGATGCAACTGCATGTGGGGAACGTGGCCGTGGTGAACAGTAGTGTTCAATATATTGACCATACGTTGCCAGAACTGTTTGATTTCAGTCTGACGAAGATAGATGTCAAATCTGAGAATATTACTCTCAATGGCGACAATAAGGCCTCGATTAAAGCGGCGTTGCCTGGAGGTGGCCACTTGATGGTGAAATGGAACGGTAATATAGATAACTGGAAACAGCATCAAGATCTTTTTATTACTGTTAAGGGGTTGAATATGACACAACTGTCGCCTTGGGCATTGGCCTACACCGCCCAGCCCATCACCGACGGTGTGTTCAGTCTGACATCGCGCAATCGTATAAACAAGAGTGTAATAGGTGGTGAAAATAAGATTGACATATATAGAGCCTCGATGGGCAGCAGAAATAAGGAGATAGATGCCCCCGTAAAGCTGCCACTTAAAACGGCTCTATACATTCTGAAAGATAAGGACGAAAAGATTTTGATAGATGTGCCTGTGAAAGGCAATATAGATAATCCGGAGTTTAGCTACATGAAGATTGTGTGGAAAACGCTGGGTAATTTGATTGTGAAAGTGGCATCGTCGCCTGCACGTGCGATAGGTAACGCAATTGGTGCAGGTGGAGAAGACTTGGAGTTCTTGGCTATAGACCCATCGCAGCATGGGCTCACGTCGGAACAATATCACACCCTCAACACGCTAACTTCGATACTTAAATCCGACACATTGTTGAGTATTAGTCTTGTGCAGCAAATGCCGCTGGCAGAAAACGATTCGGTGGCGATGCGATATGAACGGCTAAATCACATGGTTAAGGCCTACATGATTGAACAAGGAGCTGACACCAATAGGCTGCATGTGTTGCGTGGTGCCGAGGAAATGCCGTCGAAGACGGGCTACGAAATTAACTCTGAAATTAACATCGAATAAATCTACCTAATATGCAAGACGAACTGCCGTTGAACGAAACAGCCTACGACGATTATAAAGAGGATAGCATTGTGCACCTTGAAGACATGGAGCACATAAGGCGTAGACCAGGTATGTATATTGGGAAACTGGGCGATGGCTCGTCGCACGATGATGGTATATACGTGTTGATTAAGGAGGTGATAGACAATGCCATTGACGAGTTTACGTCGGGCTATGGCAAAAGGATTGATGTACAGGTGAATTTTGCCGAACGGCAAGTGAGTGTACGCGACTACGGGCGAGGTATTCCTCTTGGAAAACTGGTCGAGGCAGTGTCGAAACTGAACACTGGTGCAAAGTACGACAGCAAGGTGTTTCAGAAATCGGTGGGCTTAAATGGTGTGGGTACAAAGGCTGTCAACGCCCTTTCGAGCCGTTTTTGCGTTGAGGCTTTTCGCGATGGGAAGCACCGTCGAGCAGAGTTTTGCGAAGGTAAATTGACGTTTGACAGTGGCATTGAAGAACTGAATGGTGGTGAGAATGGCACATTGGTAGAGTTTATTCCCGACGGTAAACTCTTTGGCAATTTCCATTTCATAGGAGAGTATGTAGAGAACAGAGTGTGGAACTATTGTTACCTAAACCGTGGGCTGACTATGTACTATAACGGTAAACGTTATGTGTCGAAGAACGGTTTGCTTGATTTGCTTGAAAATAACTTACAAAACACACCTCTATATACTCCAATTTATATTAAGGAAGGTGATTTTGAGGCGGCATTTACGCATGTGGACGGGCAGTCTAACGATAGTTATTACAGTTTTGTAAATGGTCAACACACCACAGAGGGTGGAACACATCAGAGTGCTTTCCGCGAAGCGTATGCTCGTGTTGTGAAAGATTTCATAAAAAAAGATTATAGCCCAGAAGTGATTCGACAAGGGTTGGTGTGTACGTTGTGTGTAAGAATACAAGAACCAGTGTTTGAAGCACAAACAAAAACCAAACTTGGTTCAACTCATTTAGCCCCGAATAACGTAGATGGCTCAAACGACAGCCCGTTGCTAAAAACCTATGTGCTTGACATATTGAAACGTCATCTTGACAACTATTTGCACATGCACTCGGAAGTTGCAGATGCGATGTTGCAAAAAATTGCTCAGAATGAGAAAGAACGTAAGGATATTGCAGGGATAAAAAAGGTAGCACGTGAGGCTGGTAAGAAGGCAAGTTTGAACAATCGCAAGTTGCGCGATTGCCATGTGCACTATAATAGCAACCACAGTCGGAGGCTCGAAAGTACTATCTTTATCACCGAGGGTGATTCGGCTTCGGGTAGTATCACAAAAAGCCGAGATGTCGATACACAGGCAGTGTTCTCTCTGCGTGGTAAACCCAAGAACACCTACTCAATAAGCAAAGTAGATGTATATAAGAATGAAGAATTGAACTTGCTGCATAACGCGTTGAATATTGACGATGGTATTGAAAATCTGAGGTACAACAATGTTGTAATAGCCACAGATGCTGATGTCGACGGTATGCACATACGGCTGTTACTGCTCACTTTCTTCCTGCGTTTTTACCCCGAATTGATACAAACTGGGCATGTCTACATACTGCAAACGCCTCTGTTTAGAGTGCGTAATAAGCAGAAAACCCAGTATTGCTATACCGATGAGGAACGGGTAAAGGCTTTGAAAGAGACAAAAAATGCAGAGATAACTCGATTTAAGGGATTGGGTGAAATTAGCCCTGATGAGTTTAAGAATTTTATAGGCAAAGATATGCGACTTGATCCTGTGATATTGCATAAAGACTTTAATACGCAAAACGTTTTGAGTTTCTATATGGGAGAGAATACTATGGAACGTCGCGAATTCATTATGCAGAACCTAAAAATAGAGGATGATGAGTCGATAGTGGTTGCCTAAAAAAATTTTGTCGGAGTTCTTTTTCTTACTAATATTGCACAAATTTTTAACACTATGTCAACTACAAAAAAACACAAAAGGAACCTGATTGTCAGCTACAAGAATCTACCAGAGGACATAAAAGCAGCTTTTAAGGCTAACTACCCTGAAGGCTATCGTGACTATTTACAAAAGATAGTAAAACCCAATGGAGAACCGATATTCGTTGTACCGTTTGAAACTGACGATACTTCGTATATGGTCAAGTTTGAAGTAAAGATAGACCAGATTGGAGAAGACGTTGATAAAGCCCTTTTTGATGATGAAAACAGTAGAGATGAAGAGTTTGCCCCGTTGAGTGAGGCTATGGATAAGGAGGAAAATGCTACATCTCATCAAGAAAAAGTGTTGAAACACGGCGACTATGAAGATTTGATGGCTGGCGATGGTTCGCATGTGACGATTGGAGAATCAGACACATCGTCGGAAATGACGGAGAAGGACATACTTGCAGAATCTGACGATGCTGCTTTCTTACTTGACGGAAATGACTTTGACGATGATGTCGACGACTTTGAGCCAAGCGACGATGACCTTCGGAGTATTGAGGTTAACTTGTTGACAGATGCAAGAAACGAACAACAGGATAGTAAAGAGACGACGAAAAGCAACACTTCGAAAAGGAAAACAAATGCAAAAAAGAAGTAATAGATGAAAAAAAGACAAGCTATTTTGACCCTGCTTCTTGTGGGTGTCGTTACAACTGTAAGTGCTCAATTTAGACAGTCTATATATATAAACGGAACCCTCCCTACAGGTAAATTTGCTTCGTCGGTCGATGATAGTCGCTCCATGGTACCATTGACGTATGAAGAGGTGGGTAAAGATGCTACGCTGGGTTTTGGCCTTGGATATAGAGTTAGTTATTGGTTTGACATAGGCGTAGGTTATGTTGCACCTTTTGCCGAGGTTGATTTTTTATACAACCTTGTAGGTGGAGAATGGCGAGACAAGTACCTTGATCTTGATATGAAAAATCCCAATTATTTTAACTTTCCGTTGCTGGGAGGTGTAAGTTATAAGTACGATCAGTTATGGGATGATATAGTGCCTTTTGGAGAGTTCGCTATTGGTACTGATATGTTATGGATTACGAGAGAAGGTAAGTCGGTATCTGATGACCCCAATAATTATTATGCATACAAGGCGAATTTTTCGCTGTCGTGGATGCTTGGTGCAGGCTGTTTCTTTGGCCGACACGTGAGCGCAGGCCTATACTATTACTATTTAGGTAAGCACCCTATAGATTATACGTCAAAGACTTTGTCCAACAATAATGTTGCAAGTTTGCAATTAAGCACAAATGAAGCAGCTGGGCATGGACGCGAAACACGTACCGTTGGCTCGGTAGCTCTTCGCATAGGTTTTCACTTTTAGTAAACCAATCCATTATTATCAAGAAATGTTAAGGGGCAACTTCATTTGAAGTTGCCCCTTATATGTTTGAACCCAATCAATAATTATACTTTATCAAATCCAAGATATTGATGCAGACACTGAGGCATCAGTATTCCATCGGGGGTTTGGTTGTTTTCAAGCAAGGCTGCAACTATACGTGGTAGTGCCAAGGCCGATCCATTTAATGTGTGGGCAAGTTGCATCTTCCCATTTTCATCTTTGTATCGCAAGTGCATGCGGTTGGCTTGGAATGCTTCGAAATTAGAGACCGATGACACTTCAAGCCAGCGTTGTTGGGCAGCACTCCAAACCTCAAAATCGAACGTCATAGCACTTGTAAAACTGATGTCGCCACCACATAGTTTGAGTATGTGATAAGGTAGACCGAGTTTATTAAGCAAGCCCCCAACATGTGCTTTCATCTCTTCCAAACGCTCGTAAGATTTATCTGGATGCTCTATGACAACAATTTCAACTTTCGAGAACTCATGAAGACGGTTCAGACCGCGAACGTCCTTTCCATAACTTCCAGCTTCACGACGAAAACATTCGGAATATCCAACATGCCGTATTGGGAATTTGCTGCTGTCAACTACACAATTACGGTAGATATTAGTGATAGGCACTTCGGCAGTTGGAATCATGTAAAAACCATCCAAAGGTATGGCATACATCTGACCCTCTTTATCTGGCAATTGACCAGTACCCAGCCCACTGGCTTCGTTCACCATCAGTGGAGGTTGCACTTCAACATACCCAGCCTTGGCTGCTTCATCAAGGAAGAAGTTTATCAATGCCCTCTGCAAACGAGCCCCTTTCCCTTTGTACACAGGAAAACCAGCCCCGGTGATTTTGTTTCCTAATTCAAAATCTACAATGTCGTACTTTGCACACAAGTCCCAGTGTGGTAGGGCGTTGGATGGTAATATTGGTTTATCGCCATATTCTGCCACAACGACATTATCCTTATCACTTTTCCCAATTGGTACGGTTGGGTGTGGAGCGTTGGGCAAAGAAATAAGGCACATATTCAACTGTTGCTCTATCTCGTCGTGTTGGGATGCAACTTCTTTCTCCTCAGTCTTCATTCGAGCCGTCTGCAGTTTGCTTTCTTCAGCTTCGGCTTTTTTGCCATCTTTCATAAGTTGTCCAATCTGCTTGGCTATCCTATTCTGTTCGGCCTTCAGATTGTCTGCTTGGGCTTGCAGTTGTCTGCGTTTCTCATCAAGGTGTATTATCTCGTCAATACGCGCCTCAACATTTTCCACATTCTTTATTTTCAACCGATTGATAACCTCGGTGGTATGCTCTTTTATGTATTGCAGTTGCAGCATGATGTGTGTAATTGTTGTATTATTGTTTGTGTATTATAGTTGCACTTCTTCTCTAAATGCAGGTATCGAAACATTGTTCCAGCCATTGTCTCGAAGTGTTGAGACAAAGTTTCTCTGAGTCTCCTCTTCGCCGTGAACGAGGAATATCCCTTTTAGCTTTTTGGGGGATTGGCATCCTATGTAGCGCATCATCTCCACATAATCTGCATGTCCCGACAAAGAATCTATACGACGCAGTTCTGCTCGCACGGTGTGTGCTTGGCCAAAAATACTCACTGTCTTATCGCCACGCATAATGTGGGCACCCAAGGTCGATGGCTCGCAATAACCCACGCACAGGATTGTGGTTGCTGGATTCTCAATATGGTTGGCTATGTGGTGTTTAACACGTCCAGCCTCCATCATGCCCGATGCCGAAATAATCACGCACGGCTTGTGGCGCACATTCAGAGCTTTCGATGCTTGAACACTTTGGATATATTGCAGACGGTCAAAACCAAAGGGATCGGGATCGGTTTTGCAATATTCTGCAATGCTTTCGTTAAAGCACTCTGAATGGAGTCGCATAATGTTTGTTGCCGATACGCTCAGTGGGCTATCTACAAAGACATCAATATCTGGCAGAAGTTTAGCGTGCTCCAGGCGGTCAAGGGCGTAGATTATTTCTTGTGCACGACCAATGGCGAAGCTGGGGATAATCAGTTTCCCTTTCTTTTTGGTGCATGTGTCAAGCACGGCCATCAGCAACTCTTGCTCTGCATTCTTTAGACTTTCGTGCTTACGGTCGCCATAGGTCGACTCCATAATCAGATAATCTGCCTGTGGAAAAGGTTCTGGGTTTTTCAATATTTGCTTATCGTAGCGACCTATATCGCCCGTAAAAGCCAACTTTATTGTACGTCTGCCTTCTTTTATTTCAAGAAAGATGCAACTACTTCCAAGTATATGACCAGCGTCGAAGAATTCAACCGTTACTTCGCCTTCTATGTTGAACTTCTTGTGGTAGGGAACGCTTATAAAACA
This sequence comes from Bacteroidales bacterium, assembly GCA_017480185.1. GTDB lineage: Bacteria > Bacteroidota > Bacteroidia > Bacteroidales > P3 > Colimorpha. The sequence continues at coordinate 107,489 of JAFVBC010000019.1, read as the reverse complement.
CCCCATACATGCCTGGGCGTCTTCGTGGTTGTATATAGGCTCAACGGGGTCTAACCCTTGTGCTTTGCGTTTCTTGTTGAACGTAGCCGTATCTTGCTCTTGAATGCGTCCGGCATCGGCGAGCATTATGGCGCAAAGATCGCGTGTGGCTGGTGTGCAAAGCACTGTGCCGTTGAACCCCAACTTGTAGATATATGGTATCAGCCCAGAGTGGTCAATATGGGCATGGCTCAAAATAAGGTAATCAATCTCTCGTGGGTCGAATCCCAAATCGCGGTTCATGGCATCGGTGTCAAGGCCTTTACCCTGATACATTCCACAGTCGAGCAGTATCTTCAGTCCGCTTCGAGTGGTAATCAAGTGCTTGCTACCTGTCACCTCTCGTGTGGCACCCATAAATTGCAGTTTCATACTAGTTGTGTTTTTTTGTTTGCAAAGGTAGTTCTTTCTTTCAAACGGATTTTATCTCACCACAGGATTTCTGCCCGAAACGACTATTTTGCGAGCCGTATTGTCGCCTACGCACAACACATACACCCCACGTTCTGGAGCTATAAAGGATGTTGGGTTGGCTGATGAAATGGCGTGTGCTAAACACCGACCGTCACTTGTATATAGCACCAGTGGCATTCCTGGCACCGTCTCAACTACTATCTCCATACCCACAACGTTCACATGCACATCGGTTGGTCGTGATTGCGATATTCCGAGTGGCTCAAATAGGGCTATAAACAGACTGTCGGCCGTAGCATCAACAATGCGGGGGTTATCCGTACAGCCATCGGTCCATTGGAAGAAAGTGGCATTAGTTGAGGCAATGGCTGCAATGGTCAGTTGGCTACCCACAGGCACCGTGGCCTGTCCGGCGGTAGAACCGAGGTTGGGTTGTGCCGACAACACGTTTATTGACACGAGAGACGGACACAACGTGTCGGCCAAAAAGATTGTGTCGGTTCGACGTAGTGTGTCGCAGGGGTGGGGCAGTGTACCATTGCTATCCGATGGGTATTCGAAGAATAGGGCGGTGAATATTGTGTCGCTTTGTGCTATAAGTCTGCGAGGATTTGTGGTGTCGCCATCGGCCCAGCAGGCAAAGAAACAGCCGTCAAATGGCAGTGCTGTGAGTGTTATGGTGCTTCCTTCCGCATAGCTACCTCCTCCGTTCACCGTACCTCGATTGGCGTTGTTGGTGTGGGTGGCAATGCTATAGCGCCGTGCAGTAGATGTTATCGAGTGAAACATACTCCAAGGCTGTGCTGTGCGGTAGGCCGTTTCGCATCCCCAAGCCACAATGAGGGTGCAACTATCAAGTGGCACATTTGAAAACACGCTGGTTGCTGTCGTGGGGGGAGTCGCAGACAGACATCTGACCTCTCTCAGCGATGGGCAATCGGCCAAAGCCGATCCTTGCAAGGCTGTTATCGTGGTCGGAAGACTGACGCTATGCAGTGAGCTGCAATAGCGCAATGCCCCTATGCCAAGTTGTGTAAATCCCTCGGAGGCCTCAAACTGCAACAATCGTGAGCATTCCATGAAAGCACTCGTGCCCACACTTGCCACGCTCGATGGCAGCACCACAGCCGTTATGCTGTCGCAGCGCATAAACGAATAGTTGCCCACCGCCGCAACGGCATAGGTGGTGCCGTTGTGGCGCACCACGGCAGGAATGGCAAGCAATCCCGTTGGGCGTGCATATCCCTGCCAGCCCTCGGCTGGTATGCCGTTACTGTTGGGGTAGGTCGTTTCTACCGTTCGAGCCGATGTGATGCTGTAGTAAAGCATTGTTCCTTCGGCATTTGGCAGGCAAAAATCATAAGCTTGCACACCAACACCCCCAAGCAGGCATAGCAGTAGTAATATGCACTTTCTTTTCACTCTTTCAGAAACGACAATCCGATGCTTTTATTGTGTAGGACAGATGCTTGGCAAAAAAAGTGTAATTTTGCGTTCATAAATCATTAACAAACACCAGTCATTATGCTAACAGTTACGACAGAGACCATTCAAGGCAAGACCCTCATCCAACTGGGGGTGGTAAGTGGCAGCACCATCCAAACCAAGAACGCCTTTCACGACATCGGAGCAAGTTTTAAGACCATCGTTGGTGGCGAGTTGCACTCCTACACCAGCATGATGGAGAAAGCGCGTTCGCAAGCCATGCAACGCATGGTGGCTGCAGCCGAGGCAATGGGTGCCGACGCTGTGGTGGGGGTGCGATACGCCACATCGGCCATTATGGCCTCGGCGGCAGAGGTGCTGGCCTATGGCACGGCCGTAAAGTTTGCATAAACAATGGCGGCAATGGCCGCCTCTTTTTTTTGCCCCACATAAATGCGTACGATATGGAAACGATAAAGAAGATTTACAAGGCTGGCTATGGCCCATCAAGTAGCCACACCATGGGCCCCCATCTGGCGGCGCAAACCTTTATTGGTAAGCACCCCGAGGCCGACCACTTCCGTGTTACGCTCTATGGCTCGCTTGCGGCCACTGGCCATGGCCACCACACCGACATGGCCATCGAGCGTGCCATAAGTCCCAAACGCGTCGAACTCGTTTGGCGGCCAGATATCGTAAAACCATTTCATCCCAATGGGATGCTTTTTGAGGCTCTCGACGAGCACGGCAATGTCGTCGATCAATGGACCATATACAGCATTGGCGGTGGTTACCTTGCCAACGAGCAAGGCACTCTACCCATAGGCATCGGCCCCGAAGGCGAGGTCTATCCACATCACACCATGAACGAGATTTTAGAATATATCGGTAGCGAGGGCTACTCTTTTTGGGAGTATGTGGAGCATTTTGAGGACGAAACCCTTTGGCCTTACCTCGAAAGCATGTGGCAACAGATGCAAGCCACAATAGAGGAGGGATTGCAAGCCGACGGCGTGATAAGTGGTGGATTGCATTTGCGGTCGAAAGCCCATCAATACTATGTGCGTGCATCAAGTTTCAAGCCATCGTTGCAAAGTCGTGCACTGGTAACCGCCTATGCTTTGGCAACGAGCGAGCAGAACGCGTGTGGCGGACGCATAGTAACAGCTCCCACTTGTGGCTCATCGGGGGTGTTGCCATCGGTGCTATACCACCTTAAGAAAAGCCACGGCTTTAGCGATAAGGAGATATTGCGAGCCATGGCCACGGCTGGACTCTTCGCCAATGTCATTAAAACCAATGCGTCAATATCAGGAGCCGAAGTGGGCTGTCAGGGCGAAGTGGGCAGCGCGTGCGTTATGGCGGCGGTGGCAGCCAATCAGATTTTTGGTGGCAGCCCAAAACAAATAGAATATGCTGCCGAAATGGCCATGGAACACAACTTGGGACTTACGTGCGACCCCCTGTGTGGACTGGTGCAAGTGCCCTGCATCGAGCGCAACGCTATGGCCGCTTTGCGTGCCCTCGACATCAACATCTATGCCATGATGAGCGACGGTAGCCACATCATAAGCTTCGACAAGGTGGTGCGCACCATGAAACTTACGGGCAAAGACCTTCCCAGCCTCTATCGCGAAACGTCGCTCGGTGGCCTTGCCTTGCAGGACTGATGCCACGGTGGATCTTCAGTCCGTCAGTTGCACCACAGGCACTGTCTTTATATCGTAACCTTTGGTCATGTATCTATATATACCCATTTGCCGAAAGCATTGCCCTTCTCGAGCATCAATTACTTGGTCGTCGTAATATAACTTATCCTCATCGTTGAACAAAAGCACAATAGGGTATCCATAGGTATAGAATCGATCACCTAAACATTCCGCCAATGCGGTGTTGTTGCCATATGCTTGAAATACTTTGACGCTAACTGTTTCTACGCAATCGCCAGGCTCATCAAACCAAGTTATTTGACTCTGTTTACAGCCGCCTGCAATCAGGACTATCAAGGCAGCTATGGATACAAAAACAAATATTCGTTTCATGGGCAACTTTCTTTTAGCGTAGTACTACAAATCTTCGCCATTGGCCTGGTTAAGGACGTTGTCGTAGTATATTGAAATCCAGTATTTACCGTATGATTCATGTATCGTGAACCATACTTGGCGGTGTTTATATCGTGGTGCTATGATCTCACGAAGGGTATTAGCATATATTGCATTGAGAGTATTTTTTTTAAGTTCCTCATCGTTCATATCTCTGTATCCCTCAGCAATGGCCGTTAAAACGACACGACTCGTAAAATCAGCAGTATCTTCATCTATTATTTGAAAATATTCAGCTTGGAAACGCTTTTTATTAACAGACATTTCATACGAAATATCCACATCTTCGTCAATTATTTGACTTTCATAAAAATGAGCATACTTTTCATTTTTCTCAAATTGGCGTGCCAAATTATTGAATCTTATCTTAATATTCGCTTCATCAACATTGTTTGCATCACTTACCACGATGCGGTACACTTTGTTGCCGTTGGTTCCAATGCGCAGTTCTGATTCGCGTCCGTTAAACTGACCTTTCAGACAGTCGCACGATGCGTTGTAGGTAAAGCCCTTGGCTTTTAGTTTCTGCATCATGGCTTGTTTTGTGCCGTCGACAGGAATACCCATAAATTTTGTTACATCCTTTTGTGCAAGGGCAAGACCCGAAAGCAATAGGCTCAGGCCGAGTGCGAGAATCTGTTTCATAAAGTGTGTTTTATTTCCGTTTGTGTTGGTTGTTTCCATACCGTAGGTGCAACAAAGAAGCGTGGTGCTGTATACCACTTCTTCAGTCGGCGGTCGTAGGAAAAACCTTGTCAGCAGATGTAATAAAACAGCCCACGCTGAAACGCGCAAACCGTCATACCAAATCTTGCTGACCTGCTGGAAATTTCCTACGTTTCCGACCGCAAGAGTCGAGGCATAACGCTTCGTTGATTTCCAATGCATCGGAAATCAAGTGCAAAGTTACATCTTTTTCCTCTCGTATTGGGCAGAATTATCACCAAATTCATATACCCTCCCTCCTGGAGAGGGGTAGGGGAGTTACCATCAAATACCTCCCAACCCGAGGAGGGGAAGACCGTTACCATCAAATACCTCCCAACCCGAGGAGGGGAAGACCGTTACCATCAAATACATCTCCTCCCAAGAAGTAGAGGATAGTTACCATCAAATACTTCCCCTCCTGGGAGGGGTAGGGGTGGGTTGAAAAGCAGAGAGTGAGAGTGTACAGTGTTGTTGATGCAGCCCCACCCCTTAGTCCCCTCCCGAGGAGGGGAAGACCGTTACCATCAAATACCTCCCCTCCTGGGAGGGGTTAGGGGGTGGGTTGAAAAGCAGAGTGTGAGAGTGTGCCAGGTTGTTGATGCAGCCCCACCCCTTTAGTCCCTTCCCGATGAGGGGAAGGCCGTTACCATCAAATACCTCCCCTCCTGGGAGGGGTAGGGGGTGGGTAAAAAGGGTAGCATAGTGGTATTAAGTAGGCAGCAGGTAAGGCCGTTCTTCAGTTGTTCTTCAGTCATTGACTGAAGAACAACTGAAGAACGACTGAAGAACGGCCGAAGTTGAGCCTTAGTTGATACGTATTTGTGCCCTACGTTTTGTCTATTTTTCGACCACACGATGGTGGAAGAATTGAGGGCTGAAATCTGTTAGATGGATGTGCGATGCAAAAAGAATCCCAGAATGAATTAAGGTGTGCAATGAGGTGTACACTACATGAGGTTTTGTTGCAACCAGTTTTCTATTTGGTCGAGTTGGATGGCTTGTTCGACCGCGTGGTCGCCAATGCGTTGCCGACGCAGTGATGCTAAAAAGGCACCCGACTGAAGGGCTTCGCCAAAGTCGCGTGCAAGGCTGCGAATGTAGGTCCCTTTGCTACACACGATTTCAAAGTCGACCTGTGGCAGTTCGGGGGGAACGCTACCTTCGGGGTGGTCGTATAGGCGTGGGTTGCGTTTGCGTTTCTCGGATGTTGGGACGTTTTGGGGCTGTTGGTGAGTGGGGGGTGCCTCGATGTCGGTGGGTTGTTGGGGGATGGAAACTGGTGTGCCTGGACGAATTTGTGTTATCTCGAAACTTTTTACCTGTACTTGTTTGGGAGTGGTGGTGACGGTGGGGTCGTCGACACGGGCGTATTCGTATGCCCGTGTGCCGTTGATTTTCACTGCACTGAACATGGGGGGCACTTGGTTGATGAGTCCAATGAATTGTCGACGGCAGGTGTCGAGCAGCTGTGGCGTGATGTGATTGTAGGGGAAGCGGTGGTTGATGGCTTGTTCGAGGTCGAAGCAGGGGGTGGTGGCACCCAATACGAATGTGCCGGTGTAGGTCTTTTCGCCGTCTTGCAACTGGGCTATCTGTTTGGTTGCTTTGCCGATGCACACCAGTAGCAGTCCGCTGGCCAGTGGATCAAGAGTGCCAGCATGGCCTATCTTGAACTTTTTGAGCCCAAGTGAGTTGCGAATGGAGGCTTTGATTTTATTGACACATTGAAACGATGTCCACCCCAGTGGCTTATCGACGGGCAACACTATTCCCGCTTCGAGCCTTTCGACGGGTGTCATAGAACGTAGGGGAGGACGATGGTGAGCAATCCGGCCACGGCGCAATAGGCGGCGAACCACACCAGTTTGCCACGTTTCACTATTCCTATCATCCAGCGACAGGCAACGCACCCCACGATGAATGCTGCCAAGAAACCCACGATGAGTGTTGTTGGCGACAGGCCTGCCATGGCTTCGCTCATGCCCATGCTGACCATTTTTTTTGTGTCGAGCAGTGCCTCACCCAGTATGGGGGGTATGACCATGAGGAATGAGAACTGCGCCATTTGCTCTTTTTTATTGCCCAAGAGCAGGCCTGTGGCTATGGTGCTGCCCGAGCGAGAAAGGCCTGGCAAGACTGCCACGGCTTGCGCCAGCCCGATTATGAAGGCATGAATGGGCGATATGTTGCTGCGTTGGCGTGGTTTGGCAAGGTGGGCAAAGAGCAAAAGCAAAGCGGTTATAAGGAGGCAGATGCCTACCACAAGCAGTCCGCTGCCGAAGATGTCTTCGATGGTGTCTTTGAAAAACAGTCCCACGATGCCCACCGGTATCATCGAAATGATGATGTTGAGGGTGTAGCGAGTGCCGTCGTTCCACTTTAGTTTGAAAAGGTCGGTCAGCAACCATGCAATCTCGTGCCATAGCACCACGATGGTGCTCAACACGGTGGCTACATGCACAGCCACGGTAAAGGTGAGGCTTTCCTCGCCCGAAAGTCCGAAAAGATGTGCCCCGATGGCAAGATGCCCACTGCTGCTCACGGGCAGGTATTCGGTCAACCCTTGCAGTATGCCCAACACGAGGGCTTGAAGCCAATCCATTGCTTCAGTCTTTCTTTTTGTACATTATGGCTAATATCTCAACCACAAAGCCCACCACGATGAGGATGGGGGCCAGCACCAGTCGACGAGCGTCGAACATGGCGGGGTTGAACACGTTGGGGTCGTCGCTGCCACCGCCCGACAGCATGATGTATCCCAATATCAGTATTACAAGGCCAACCACCATTAGCAGGTAGTTGATTTTGCCAAACACGAGTGTGAATTGCTCGTTTTTGGGCTTTTGCTGCTCTTTCTTTTCCATTTTGCTGAAAAGGATTTAATGTTTGGCTATGTATCGTCTCACCGTTAGTGCGGTTGATGCATAGGATATGATGATGCCTACCAGTGCCACAGCTGCATCGATCACGGCATACCACGCAAGATGGTCTGCTCCGATGAGGTTGAGGGAGAACTCGTTTTCAAACACCCAAAGGGTGATGAATGTGAGCACTGCCGCGATGCATCCACCGAGGGCGGCATAGGCAATGCTGCGCCACACAAAGGGACGGGCTATGAACCGACGGGTGGCACCCACAAGACGCATGGTGCGGATGGTTTCGCGCTGGTTGTAGATGGCTATGCGTATTAGGCTGTTGATGAGCACTATGGTTATGATGAGAAGTAGGGCTATGAAAACGATGAAGAACCACGATAGTTTGTAGAATACTTCTTGCAACTCTTCAACCACGTTTTCTTGGTACACTACGCCCGTTACCTCGTCGCGGTTGCCCACCTCTTTGCAGAACCGATCAAGCACTTCGCCCGAGTTGTCGGGCATAAGGTTGGCGTAGAAGTTGACCATGAGCGACGGGGTGAGGGGGTTGTATCCAATGAAGTCAACAAAGTCTTCGTCAAGCTCCTGACTGAAAATCTCGGCTGCTTTTGTTTTGGAGATGTAGTCAACATGCTTCACGTAGTCCATGCGTTGAATGTCGGCTTTCAAAGCTTGGGCGGCTGTGTCGTCTATTTCGGGCACAAGATCAACCTTGTAGGTTATTTTTTCTTGGGCGCTATGCGTCAAGCGGTAAGAGTGATACTCTATTACCACCAGCAGGTTGAGCATAAAGAGCACCAGTGTGATGCCAAGGATGGTGCTGCCGTGAGTGCCCCAAAGATTTATCTTGTTGCGCATCAGTTGGCAAGCATCACTGGCATAACCAGCATTAGTATGTCTTCTTTGCTCTCGCTATCGGCCTGTTCGGAGTAGGGGAATATGATGCCAGCACGCGAGGGATGGGAGAGTTCTATCAGCACCTGTTCGCTTTCCAGATTGCCTATCATCTCGACAAGGAACTTGGCGTTGAAACCAATCTCCATTGGTTCACCCTCGTATTGGCATGGCAATGCCTCGCGAGCGTTGTTGGAGAACTCAAGATCTTCGGCTGTTATTTCGAGTGAACCTGCGTTGATGGCCAGACGCACTTGGTGGGTGGCTTGGCTGGCAAAGATGCTCACACGGCGCAAGGTGTTGAGGAACGACTGACGGTCGATGATGAGTTTGTTGGGATTGTCTTTCGGAATGGCAGCCTCGTAGTTGGGATAGCGAGCATCAATGAGGCGACAGGCCATGTAGAAGTTGCCGTAGGTGATGAAGATGTTGGTGTTGTTGTACTCTAAGCTGACATCGCTGTCGTCTTTTTGCATCGACAAGATGTCTTTGACAATCTTGATGGGCTTTTTGGGAAGTATGAAACTGGTGGTTTCGTTGCTCGTTACATCGGTGCGACGGTAGCGAACCAGTTTGTGTGCATCGGTGGCTACGAAGGTTATCCCCTCGGGCTTCATTTCGCAGAAGATGCCCGACATTTGCTGATGCATCTCGTCGTTGCTTGCAGCAAAGATGGTCTTGTTGATGGCGTTTACCAAAGCGTTGCTGCTCATGACAACGACGCTTGTACCCTCGGATGTTGGCATTGTGGGATAGGTGTCGGCATCCATGCCCGCCAAGCGATACTCGCCGTCGCCCGACGAAAGCGTTACGTTGTGGTCGGTGGCATCAACGTTGAACGTCAATGGCACATCGTCGAATGTTTTTATGGTGTCAAGCAGCATTTTTGATGGAATGGCTACCTCTTCGGCAGCAGCCATCTGCCCAGTTTCTACATCGATACGAGACACGAGGGTTGTAGAAAGATCTGTAGTTTTGATAGTGAGCTTGCCCTCTTCAAGGTGAAAATGAAAGCAGTTGATGATGGGCATGGTGTTGTTGCTCGACAGCACTCCGCTGAGCGCTTGTAGTTGTTTAAGCAACTGCTGGCTGTTGACAATGAATTTCATATCGCTATCGTAATGTTGTGTTTATATTCTTACAACTGCAAATTTACGTCTTCTTTGGTTATAATTGTCAATATTTTATTCACAAAGTGTTGATAAACTAATCTGTTACGCTTACACTGGTGAATATACCCTCGGGGAGAGGCATGTCGGTGTAGTGTACGCCGCAGTTGGCCTTTGAATAGTCGTTGTCGAAGTAAAAACTGCCTTTCACGTGGTCTTCTACCATGATTCGACGTGGTGGCTCGTAGAGCACAACGACGTTCTGAATGCTGTCGTCGGTCGAATATAACGTGCCACCAATACTTTCAGGGTTGGTGATATGAATCATGTACCCTCCGTTTTTGTCGGGACCATAAGCGGTGCATGTTCGTGCTCCAATCACCGTTCCTTCAAATTCAATCTCATCGTGTTTGATACATGATACGAACATCAGTAGGGATAACAGCGTGAGAGGTATGACCTTTGTACGAAATATCATTGTTGTCGGGGCATTAGTTGAACAGACGGAGCGCTTCGTTGAGACTTGTTTTCTTGTTGGTACTGTCTTTGCGTTGGCCTATTATCAGTGCGCAATTCACGTTGTAGTCGCCTGACGGATAGTGTCGAGTGTAGCTGCCGGGGATAACTACGCTGCGAGGAGGAACATACCCTCTGTATTCTTTGGGCTCAGTCTGGGTTACATCTATTATCTTTGTGCTGGCTGTTATTGTTGTCCCTGCTCCTATCACGGCTTCTCTGCCAATGTGTGCTCCCTCTACAACTATGCTTCGGCTACCGATGAAACAGTCGTCTTCAATTATAACAGGGGCGGCCTGTACAGGCTCAAGTACACCACCAATTCCGACACCTCCACTAAGATGCACATTCTTTCCCACTTGGGCACAACTGCCAACAGTAGCCCATGTGTCTACCATCGTACCGCTATCCACATACGCCCCGATGTTTACGTAACTTGGCATCATGATAACTCCTGGGGCTAAATAGGCTCCGTACCTTGCCACTGCGGGTGGAACAATGCGGACTGCATTTTGTGCATGTTCATGTTTTAGTGGAAGTTTATCGCGATATTCCATTGGGCCAGCTTCAAGCGTTTGCATGTCTTGTATTGAGAAATACAGCAGTACAGCCTTTTTTACCCATTCATTGACACGCCATTCGTCGCCGATTGGTTCGGCCACGCGCAGGGCTCCCTTATCAAGCATGTCTATAACGGTGCGTATGGCCTCTTGTGTTGTAGCATTGTCAATAAGGGTGCGGTCGTCCCATGCTCGGTCTATTGTCTGTTGCATATTCGTTGTGTGGTTTTATTATCTTATCAAAAGTATGGTTCCGTGAATTTCTTTTGTTTGTGTCGGGTACACGCGTGGGGTGTACTTTATGGTGTAAACGTAGCTACCTTGTGGGCAGGATGTCCCGTTATGTGTGCCATCCCATGAGGGAGAAAGGCTGGTGTCGTGCATCATCAGTTGCCCGTTACGGTCGAATATCCACAGCTCGGCACTTACTATGTCGGTTATAACGGCTTTCCAAATGTTGTTAGTTTCATTGCTCGGAGTAAAAGCATTTGGTAACCACACAAGGTTGTGATCCATGTTAACTACGGCAATTGCCGTGTCAGTACACCCCTCAATGCTCGTTGCAATAAGGCAGATAGGCAAAGAGTCAAGTTCTTTTGGCATGGAGAACGATAGTTGATCGTCACCGTAATCCTTACCGTTTATCAGCCATTGTACACTACTATTGTTTTTACTACAATTCCTTAGGGTAATGGTTGGTTGATCGGGAGTTACAACAAGTGGGCGTACTTGCATGTTAGCCTGCATATTTTCGGCCAATATTGTCAGATGCAGTGTCTCTATGCTATCGCATTCGTGTATGCTCTTTAACTGTTGTACGTATGTGCCAGAATGATGTAACCATTCGTTACCGAAGTGCACCGCCTTGTTTTTACACACAGTGTCGTACTGTTGACGGTTGCTGTGGGGATAGGCTGTTAGTGTCAAATGCACACAACTATCGCACTGCTTTTGCGATAGTAGGTGTACTTTATGGTCGCCACTTTCGAACAATGTTTGTGTCCCAACCCGATACCCTACGTTGTCGCATGCTATGGCCGTAATCGATGTGTCGTAGGTAGGGTTCACATGCAAGGTCATAATCACTATGCTGTCGTAACCATTGTGTGTGGTCAGACTATCGGTTGCTGTGCTATCGGTTGTGAATGTGTGGCTGTTCCAATGGTAAGGCAACTGGTTCTGGCAGATGTCTTTTTGAATTTGGGTCAAGCGGTCGTACGACAGATGTAGGTTGATGTTCACCACGCTGTCGCATACTCCCTGTGTCGGAATCAACACGGTGGCCACTGTGTCGTGGTAGAACCATTGCCCACATAGGTGTGTGGGCATAAGGGTATCGTTTATAGTGGTGTCGATTGTAGAGAATGTAGGTTGCTGAATATCAATCGATATATGAACGAGGCTGTCGCATCCAGCCATGCCCGTCAGATACTCGGTATACGCTGTGTCGTTCACATAGGTTAAGTCTCTGAATTGCAGTTGTTGGCAGGCAGCTGTATCTATCGAGTGGTGGTGTGTGGCAACAACTGGCAACGATACGACAGAGTCGATATTTACCCCACAGGTGCTTTCTATTTTCAGGCGATATTTCAGTATGGTGTCGCGAGTGATGTTGAGTGGAGTTGTGATTGTGTATGTCGAGTCGTTGACTCTCTCAACGCCGTTGCCCGTCAGTTGGCAACTCTGCATCCGACAGTCGCCATTGGCAAGGTTGGTATCAAGAGCCACCTCCCACTCAAATATATAGCCGTTGTCCTGTGAAAAGCCGTCAACAACTTCGATATACCATTTCCCATTCAAAGGGCATCCTACGAGGCCTCTAAAACTCTGGTCGGGATGGTAGAAGTGCCGTCCGGCACTGACGTGGCTTGAGTCCACATGTCCGTTGTGTGCATTTGCTGCACGGTATATAATGCCATCTCCAGCGGCATATACATATCCTGCTGTCGAATTGTTGCTCCAGCAGTAGTTCCATCCTTCTCCCGGTTCGTTGCCTGCTGCTGTCGAGTCGCATTTGTACCGACTATTCTCGTCGTCGTTGGGCTCGCCCATATAGTTGTTTGTGGTCATGTTGTTGCCCGAGAGCCAGTTGCGCGAGCGGCTGGGAATGACTCCGCTGCAACTCGACTCGCCACCACCACCGTATTTCATAATGTCTACTCGTTGTCCGTTGGGACATGTGAGGTTGATATATATGTCGCCAACATAGGAGTGTTCCATATTGATGCGCACATATTGTATGTCGTTGACCGACGAGAGGGTAGCATTTGCGGGGAAACCGTTGAACGACACCGCCGAGCGGTAGGAGCATCCCAAACGTCCGCATGCCACACCGTCGGGCAGGAAGATGCGCTCGCTACGACCATGAGATACGTTGGGTTTGCGAAGTGCAATGGTGCTGTTGCTGTCAAAACCCACCGTGATGGTGGTGCGTTGGCCGACACACACAGATTTGGGCATGTGCACTGCTGCAATCTCCTGACAACTCGTGCTTGTCGGTATCAAACACAGCAGCCACGTCAAAACAATGGCTGCTATACTCATGTTGTTGGAGGTGAGGGTCATTTGCCGCGAGTCACTTCAATGCTTCCGTTGCGTTTCACTATGCCATATTCACTTTTGGCCAAGAAGCGGAAGTAGTAGGTGCCATCGGGGTCGTGGTTGGCTTCCGGATCCCACCATTCTTCTTTACGACTAACGTTTTTGGCGTGAAATACCAGTTGCCCCCAGATGCTATAAATCCACACTTCGTTCATGGGATATACCCCAAACTCTACAAGGTTCACCACCTCCCAGCGGTCGTTTATTCCATCGCCGTTGGGGGTAACGACGTTTGGAAATTGCAGAAAGTCGTTGACAATGGTTACCACGTGCTCTGCCGTGTCGTGGCACACGTGTTCCAACGTGTCGGATAGTAGGTGGGTCCAATTGGCAATCAGTTGCACCGAGTAGGAGCCTGTCATGTCGTCCGAAGGCTCTCCCCAATGATAGAATGGGTGCTTCTCACTGGTGGTGTCGGTGCCACCAGCGGTTTGTATATTCCAAAGGTAGGTAATGTCGTTGGGCGACGAGAGGTTGACAAATTGCGTCTCGGGGTTCGACATGGCTGGTATTTCGCGATGCCAGTCAAACTCGGCTTTTGGACTTTCAAGCACTTGCACAGCTTGCATTATGTTGCGCGAGGCTTGGCAACCGGTGTCGTACACTATCTTTAGCCCTATGTTGTAGGTGCCCACACTGTCGAAACGGTAGTGGAACGAGGCTGCCGAGAAGGTGTCAGTGTCGGCTATGGTCCACAGTCGCGACATCAGCTGGCTTGTGGTGTCGCGCAGATATAGGTGCATAGGGTTGCAGCCTATAAGGGTGGCATTGCTGTCCCAGTTAATGCTGTCGGTGCTCAGCAGTATCAGTGGTTCAAAGTCTTTAAGCAGCAAGAATTGTAGCCGCAGTGTGCTGTCGCAACCATCGACGGTGGTCATCACGGTGTCAATCCATGCTGGGGTGGGCATCTGCCTCGGACAGCGGTAAACGGTGTCGGCAAGGTGGTAGGTGGATTTGAAGTGCACGTGCAGGGTGTGCACCGAGTCGCACCCATTGGCTGCGGTGAGCCGTTGTTGCAGCGTGGTGTCGGTCGTGATGGGTTGCCCCATCCACATCAGTGTGTCGCCGCTGCACAGTGAGGTGTCGGCCTGTGATGCGGTCGGCATCATAAACCGAACGCTGAATGTGCTGTCTACAAAGCCCCCCAACCAGTTTCTAACCCTCATGGTGAATTGCAAGGTGGTGTCGTGTTGCATGCCCCAAGGAGCGGTGATTATAAACGATGTGTCGGACGTTGGTTGCGACCACTCGCCCATCACGTCGGCATGTGCCACCGAGTGCGGCCAAAGCGACAGCTCGGCTTCAAACTGGTAGCCATCGTAGTAGTTGTTGTTGCCGTCTATGACGGTAAGTTCCCAATTGCCATTCAGCGGACAGCCAATCAGCGAGTTGAACGACCCCGCAGGGCGGTAGAATCGTGTGCGTGTGGCCACTATCGACGAGTCGGTGCTCCAGTCGAAGTCGACATTCGACGGTCTGTAAATCCGTGCATCGTCGTTGGCGTAGGTAATGCCGTGGGTTTGGGCGTTGCTCCAGCAATAGTTCCAGCCAGTGCCCGGTGGCAACAGTATGCTGTCGCAGGATGAGTGTGGCAGGTCGTGGCCAACGGTTGAGGGGTTGCCCAGTTTCAGCAATGTGGCCACGGGCAGCGAGAGGTCGAATCCGTGCGACGAGTCGGGCAACGACAGTGCGCACGAGGTGGTGCCACCAGGGGTCGCCAGGCGGTCTATATCCACGGTTTGACCGTTAGGACAAGTAAGGGCTATGTAAAGGTCGCGCTGCTCGCCGTGTTCGATTTTCAGACGCAGATAGTCTATAACCTCGGCCGAATTCACCGTGTCGGCATCGTCATATCCGCCTACGGCAAAAGTTGTTTTGAGTTCACACCCATCGGGCAAACAATCGGTGCCATTGGGAATCATGCGCCGTTTGGCCACGGCAACGCTTGTCGGCACACCGTCGGCAAGCTGCACGTTGTGCCACGCCTGTTTGCCCACGCTGATACGTACCGTGTCGGCCATGCACACCACCGTGTCAATATCCAATTTGACAATGCTTTGCCCCCTCGCCGCTATGGTCAACAGGGCGAATATCAGCAAGATGAGGTATGATGTGGTTTTGGCTTTCATGACGTACCCAATCTTGCAAAGATACATCTTTTTTGATAAAGGGGAATAAAAAGTAGGCACTGGGCGCGCGGTTCCCGAATAGAGACTTGTTCTCCACAAGACCACTACCCCTCGGCGTGGAGGCGAAAAGGTGGCACCAACTATGGCTCAAGTAAGGCCGTTCTTCAGTAGTTCTTCAGTTGTTCTTCAGTCAATCACTGAAGAACAACTGAAGAACTACTGAAGAACGGCCTTACTTGCTACCTACATGCTCATTCCTTGCTGTGGGGTAATTTTTATTGCGCATCGCAAAAAGGTTGTATATTTGCAGTCGTTAAACTATTGTCAGTCTTGTGATGAAACAATTGATAGAGTGTGTGCCCAATATCAGCGAAGGGCGCAATATGGACGTTATAAACCAGGTAACCGCCGAGATAGAAAAAGTTGAGGGGGTGAAGTTGCTTGATGTCGACCCCGGTCAGACCACCAACCGCACCGTCATCACCTTTGTCGGCGAACCCGAGCCTGTGCTCGAAGCCGCTTTCCGTGTGGTGCAACGTGCTGCCGAGTTGATAGACATGAGTCAGCACCACGGTGCCCATCCCCGTCAAGGTGCCACCGATGTGTGCCCACTTATACCAGTGGCTGGCATCACGATGGACGAAGTGGTCGGGTTGGCGCACCGCTTGGCACAACGCATTGGCGACGAGTTGCAGATACCGATATTCTGCTACGAAAACGCTGCTAAACGCCCAGAACGCAGAAATCTGGCCTATTGCCGCACGGGCGAGTATGAGAGTCTTGCCTCGCGGCTGGGCACCGACCAGTGGTGTCCCGACTATGGCCCCAACCATTGGGATGAACATGTCGCCCACACTGGTGCCACGCAAGTGGGTGCACGCGATTTTCTTGTTGCCATCAACTATAACCTCAACACCACCAGCACCCGCCGTGCCAACGCCGTGGCTTTCGACGTGCGAGAAAAAGGCCGCCCCATGCGCGAGGGCGGTACACTGACGGGAAAGCCAGTGAAAGACGAACAGGGCAACACAGTGATGATACCAGGCACACTTAAAGCCACAAAAGCCATAGGCTGGTACATCGAAGACTATGGCATTGCACAGGTGTCGATGAACATCACGTCGATAAAGACATCGCCTGTGCATGTGTGCTTCGACGAGGTGAGCCGCTGTGCAGCCGAGCGTGGACTGCGTGTAACGGGGTGCGAAATAGTCGGTTTGATACCCAAAAGCGTACTTATCGATGCCGGGCACCACTATCTGCGCAAGCAACGTCGCAGTCTTGGTGTGAGCGAAGAAGAGGTGATGAAGGTGGCCATTAAGAGCATGGGGCTCGACGACCTCAAACCATTCAACCCGCACGAGAAAGTAATCGAATACTTGATAGAAGACCACGAGCAAAAGAAATTGGTCGACCTCACCTGCCGTGGCTTTTGCGACGAGACCGCCAGCGAGAGTCCAGCCCCTGGTGGTGGTAGCGTCAGCGCCTACATGGGAGCCTTGGCGGCCTCGTTGGGCACCATGGTGGCCAACCTCACCGGTGGTAAAGCAGCCTACGACGACCAATGGGAGCGTTTCTCCGAGGTGGCCGAACAAGGGCAAGCACTTAAAGAAGAGTTGTTGCATCTGGTGGATGAAGACACTGTCGCTTTCAACCGCATAATGCAAGCCTTTGGCATGCCCAAGAAGAGCGACGCTGAAAAAGTGGCTCGAACGGCGGCCATACAGGAGGCCACACGTTATGCAACCGAAGTGCCACTGCGCACCATGAAAAGCTCGCTCAAAGCCTTCGACGTGTGCAAGGCAATGGTCGAGTGGGGCAATCCAGCCAGCGTAACCGATGGTGGCGTGGGCGCATTGGCAGCTCGCAGTGCCGTGATGGGGGCTCACCTCAACGTCAAGATCAATGCCTCGTCGCTCAAAGACATTGCTTTCCGCGACTCGGTGCTGGCCGAGGCAGCCGACATAGAGCGTCAAGCTGTAGCGTTGGAAACTGAAATACTGAAGACGGTTAATGAAAAAATATCACTCTGATAACACTATGAAAAGAAAAGCAATCGTGATTGTGGCAGTTGCTGTTATGGCTTTGGTAGCCGCCAGTTGCACCCATCACACCTGCCCAGCCTACCGTGGATCGGTAGTCATGGCCGAACAAGCCGAATAAGGCTAAGACTATAGTCTGAACAAGAGCCAACCGTGATGTAAGCGAGTACGATGATAGTACCCACTTACGTTGCGGTTTGTATTTCTTTTTTCGCTCCAATCCTTGTATGAGTGGCCATTCAAACAACACCCCTCCTCGTAGTTTTTTTTCTCCTCCCCCTCCTGGGAGGGGCAGGGGTGGGTCTGAAATTGAGGTGGATTTTTTGCAGTCTCAAACCCCTCCCCTCCTGGGAGGGGCAGGGGTGGGTCTGAAAAAGGAGTATGTTCCCTCAACGCCCCACCCCTCAATCCCCTCCCGTGGAGGGGAAGACGCTACACCCTGCCACGTTATAGCAGAAACTGATAGTGTTAACACCTCCCCCCTAATATGGAGGGTTATATCAAATACCTCCCCTCCTGGGAGGGGCAGTGGTGGGTCTGAAAAATGGATGAGATTTTTGCAGTCTCAAACACCTCCCCTCCTGGGAGGGGTAGGGGGTGGGTCTGAAAAAGGAGTATGTTTCCTCAACGCCCCACCCCCTCAATCCCCTCCCGTGGAGGGGAAGACGCTGCACATTGCTACATTACCGCAGAAACTGATAGTGTTAACACCTCCCCCTAATATGGAGGGTTATATCAAACCCCTCCCCTCCTGGGAGGGGTAGGGGGTGGGTCTGAAATAGTGGCAGGGGGTGTGCCTGAAAAAGGAGTGTGTTCCCTCAACGCCCCACCCCTTAATCCCCTCCCGTGGAGGGGAAGACGCTACACATTGCCTCGTTACAGCAGAAACTAATAGTGTTAACACCTCCCCCTAATATGGAGGCTTATATCAAACCCCTCCCCTCCTGGGAGTGGTAGGTGGTGGGTCTGAATTTGAGGTAGGGGTGGGTCTGAAAAAGGGGTATGTTTCCTCAACGCCCCACCCCTCAATCCCCTCCCGTGGAGGGGAAGATGCTACACATTGCCTCGTTACAGCAGAAACCAATAGTGTTAACACCTCCCCTCCCGTGGAGGGGAAGATGCTACACACACTATTATAGAATGGGACTGTTTGTAAACAAAGGTGGCCGATATGTGTTTTTTTATTCGTACCTTTGCGCCATGATTGCTCGTATGGCAAAAAACAAATAAACACTATATTCCTTATGACACAAAACGCAGTTAAGACCTTGAGAGACAGCGCAACCATGCGATGGATTGCCCTGCTTCTGTTGGCACTGGGCATGTTCTGTTCCTACATCTTTATGGACATCCTGTCGCCAATTAAAGACCTCATGCAATCGGAGCGTGGTTGGGATAGCCTCGCATTTGGTACGATGCAAGGCTCCGAGACATTCCTAAACGTGTTTGTTTTCTTCCTCATCTTTGCTGGTATTATCCTCGACAAGATGGGAGTGCGCTTTACGGCTGTGCTTTCGGGCGTGGTGATGCTTGTGGGCGGTGTAATCAAGTGGTATGCTGTGAGTAGCAACTTTATTGGTAGTTCGCTTGAGGCATGGTTCAACAACAATTTGAACTACATACCTTTGTTTGACGAGTTGGGCGTTTCGCCGTTCTATCGTGGTATGCCAGCTTCGGCAAAAATGGCCGCTTTAGGTTTCATGATTTTTGGTTGTGGCACAGAGATGGCTGGTATCACCGTGAGCCGTGGTATAGTGAAATGGTTCAAAGGTCGTGAGACAGCCTTGGCCATGGGTTCAGAGATGGCGTTGGCACGTTTGGGTGTTGCCACATGTATGATTTTCTCACCCTATTTTGCAAAGTTGGGCGACCATATTGACGTGTCGCGCTCGGTGGCTTTTGGTGTGGTGTTGCTCTGCATTGCTTTGATAATGTTCATCACCTACTTCTTTATGGATAAAAAGCTCGACAGTCAGACTGGTGAGGCCGAAGAGAAAGATGACCCATTCAAGATTAAAGATATTGGTAAGATACTTTCGAGTTTGGGTTTCTGGTTGGTAGCTCTGCTCTGTGTGCTTTACTATTCGGCTATATTCCCGTTCCAGAAGTATGCTGTGAATATGTTGCAGTGCAACCTCACGTTGACCGAGGCTGATCCGTCGACTTTTTGGGGTGGAGATTCGGTTACCATTGTGCAGTATCTTATAATGCTTGCCGTTGCCGTTTGCGCTTTTGCAAGCAACTTTGTAAAGAATAACAAGGGGTTGAAATATGGCCTTATGTGTATGGCTGTTGTGGCATTGGTGGTCTACTGCTATATGGGCTATATGCGTGGCACAGCCGAGACTATATTTGCCGTGTTCCCGCTGTTGGCTGTGGCTATCACACCTATTCTTGGCAACTATGTTGACCACAAAGGTAAGGCTGCTTCGATGTTGATGATAGGTTCTATTCTACTGGTGCTTTGCCACTTGACATTTGCTTTTATCCTGCCTATGTTCAAGGGTAATGCCGTTGGAGGAACGGTAGTGGCTTATGTTACCATTTTGGTACTTGGTGCCAGTTTCTCGTTGGTTCCTGCAGCTTTGTGGCCTTCGGTACCAAAATTGGTTGATGACAAGATTATTGGCTCGGCCTACGCATTGATTTTCTGGATTCAGAACATCGGTCTGTGGCTCTTCCCCCTGCTTATTGGTAAAGTGTTGACTTCGACCAACCCCAAAGATGTGGCTCCCGATGAGTTGAACTATACTTGGGCTTTGGTTATGTTGGCTGCGCTGGGTGTCGCTGCTCTGCTTATTGGTATTTACCTTAAGGCTGTGGATAAGAAGAAGCACCTCGGATTAGAGGAACCCAATATCAAGTAGTTTTTTGATAAATGCTGATAGATACCACCACACGGTATCTATCGGTTATTAAAGAGCTGGGAAATTTATGGGGGTGTGATGTATTGTAATGCATCACACCCCTATAATATGATGAAGAGTAATCTAAAATTGTGCCCCCTACGAAACGTTTGATGGCGATACGCCGAAACGTTGTTTGAAGATGCGACTGAAATGGGTGGGGTTTTCGAAGCCGAGGGTGTAGGCCACTTCGGAAACCGAGAGCGAGGAGCCTTGTAACATTTGGTGGGCACGGGCAAGGCGCTGTTCACGTATCCAGCGAGCGGGTGGAATTCCGTAGATGTCCTGGAAATCGCGCTTAAAACTGGAGCGCGAGCGGCCACTGAGGTAGGCCAGTTCATCAATGCCAATGGGCGAGGTGATATTCTCTTCCACCACACGTCGCAAGTCGCTCCGCACGGGCTGACGCAGTTGTAGCATCTGTCGGAAGGTGTTTTTCGAGCAGTCCATCACATCGAACAACAGCTCCATCATCTTCAGTCGCAGCAGGGCAGGTTCGGCTTGCTCGGGTTGGTCGAAATAGGGTTGCAGCGAATGGCAGTAGGCCACCAGTCGCTCGCTCATCGGGCTCACCCGTGCTCCCTGCTCCTCGGTGGTGGTAACTGGCCCGATGTTCTGGCTGGCGAGAAAATCCTTAAGCAACTCGCTACTGATACCGAACAGAAGGCTCTCAAAAAGGCCCGTTGCGGGATCGCTGGTCTTCTCGTAGTCGACGCTTTGGCATTTGCGCAGCAGTAACATCTCGTTCTTGCCCACCGTCCAGCTCTGTTGCCCATGGTTGAGACGCACGCTACCGCCCAACACCACGTAGAGTAGGTGCTGCTCAAGGAAGAAAGTTCCCCGTTCGCCGGCGGTTACGATACATTGGTCGATAATACTTCCGCCGTCAAGGGTGAGCGATGAAGCCGTATAGTCGCCCGATACCAATGCGGTCGGGAATTTCGTCTGAGGTTTCATATCCGTTTCATAAATCGGGACGCAAAGGTACGAAAAAACAATTACGAAGGAAATGTGAGTATGTGTCAGCCCCATGCGGTATACCTACAGCCGATGGCAATAAAACTGAGGATATGGCGTTGATATAGGCGTAAGTTGTTTTTTTTGTACAAACTGCAAAAAGTATGGTTGCTGGAGGCAAATGTGGTGGAAACACCATAACAGGACATATATACGAGGGCAAGGTTGACCTCGCAACATTCCTCAACAAGCAAGGGAACTATTCCGTAGATGACGGCAGGGCCTAATTCATCAATAAATTTATCGCATAGCTATGACGCAAGCGCAAGCTGTAATAGAAACCATTGATAAGTTGGGAGGAATAGCCACACTCAACCAGATAAACCAAAATGTTTTTGCGATTGAGGATTGTGTGTGGAAGACCAAAACTCCCTTTGCAAGCGTTCGGCGTATTGTGCAGCAAACAGCTGGCATCTACAAGATAAAGCCAGGCTTGTATGCACTCGAAACGCACCGCAAACAACTGGAACAGGACGGAATCGTCGTGCAAAGTGACAAGAACAAAGACACCGAAGAGGTAAAGACATTTAACCATTCGTACTATCAAGGCCTCCTGCTTGAGATTGGAAAGATGCGCAACCTTGACACTTTCGTTCCAAATCAAGACAAACACAAAAGGTTCCTCACCAAACAACTTGGCGAGATACGAACTCTGCAATCCATTCCGCAGTATTCTTATCCGAAATTCGTAGACCGCAGTTCCACTATTGACGTAATATGGTTTAACGCAAACCACATGCCCCATTCGTTCTACGAAATAGAACACTCTACAGACATCCAAAATTCATTGCTGAAGTTCAACGACCTACAAGACTTTTACGTGAGGATGGTAATCGTCGCCGACGATAAACGACATTCCGAGTTTGTGCATAAGATGGAATACGCGGCGTTCACAACACTACGAGCAAACAAACGGGTCGCTTTTCTCAGTTATGAGTCTCTTGACAAGCAATACGAACAAGAATTACAGAAACAACAAATGGAGTTTATTCTATGAAACGCCGCCAGAAGTCCTGAAAGAATATGGCGACGACCTCGCAGAATATGTTTATGACAAACTCGACTACAGCGAGGGAAATACAAACTATATCATCGAGGACGGTCTATCACATATCAAACACAAATAACTGGCGAAGCACCTCAACGACGATAAACAGATGACAGACGTATGGCGGTTACCAGCCATAGCGCCTTGGGAAAAATCGTGCGGTAAGCACCCGACACAGAAACCTCTGTCACTGCTCACGAGAATAATTCTCGCCTCGACCGACAAGGGAGCATGGATTCTTGATCCGTTCTCTGGCTCTTCAACGACGGGCATTGCAGCCAACCTTGTCGGTCGCCGTTTCCTTGGAATTGAGAAAGAAAACGAATTTGCCGAGATAAGCAGACAACGTCGCAAGGAAATCGACAACATCCGTACCTACAATGAATATCGCAGCAAAATCAAAGATATTGCGCGCACTGAATCGAGTGAGCAAACTCTTTGCGTATGTGAAAGGTCTGTAGGCTACGATTTGCCGTTTTGATTCAATCAAATTATTAACACAAATGCTGCCATCCTTGCGGATGGCAGCATTTGTGTACTGAATGTTCATTCCTTCCCAACGGAGAGGCCGAGGCGGTAGCAGTCCGCCAGCTTCGGGTGGTTGCTGATGTCACCGACGTCCATTACGCCACCGCAGTTCACCTCGCCCAGGTTGTTCCATCGCAGGTGGCTCAGTAGGGCGTGGTAGTAGTCGCTGACGGGCTTGAAGTTGGCCTCCGTGTCGCCCTCCGAAGCCATCAGTAGCACGGCGTCCTTGCGCGGGTTGCGCAGGTTGGGGTTCTTCTCGGCTACGGCGAAGAGGCGATCGAAGGCGGCCTTGAGGATGGCCGTCACGCTCCAGTAGTACATCGGCGAGGCCAGCACCAGCACGTTGGCCTGCTCGTAGGCGGGGTAGATGCGCTCCATATCGTCCCTCTGAACGCAGGGGCTGTCGGGGTTCTTGCCGCCACGACAGCATCCGAGGCATGTCTTGATGTCCATCCGCTTCAGGTCGAACACAGCAACCTCTGCACCAGCCTCTTCGGCACCGCGGCGGAACTCGCGTATCATCTGCACGGTGTTGCCCTCCAGTCGGGGGCTTCCGTTTAGTACCACTATCTTTTTCATATTGTATCAATATTTCAATCTATCAATGATGCTTCCACCAATGATCGTCCTAACTGTCGAGCCTGCTCAAGGTCAGTAGGGAAATGCCGTTCGTGGCGCAGCCGTTTGGCGGCGACGTTCCACGCGTTGGCCCAGTAGCGGTCGTAGTCGCGGTACTGTAGCGTGTCGAAGCAGTACTGTACCCGTGGCTCGTGGCCGAAGATGTACTGCGTCCATTGCAGCACAGGGGCAAGGAGCGTGTCATAGCCGCTGCTGAGCATCGCCTGCTCAGTGAGGTTCATCGGTATTAGGAAGGCGGTGTGTACTGGCTGCGGAGCGATGACTTGCTTCTCGCCGCGCTTGAACTGTACGAAGGGATACCACAACCTCTCGAGGAAACCGCGCAGTTGGGCGGTGATTTCGGAGAAGTATATGGGCGACCCGAAGGCCACCACATCGGCATGGGCTACGCGGTCGAGGAGGTCGGTGATGTCGTCGTGGAATCCACAGCGGCCGTAGCTGTTACCGTTGCGCAACTTGCAGGCATAGCACTCGCGGCAACCAGTGAATCGGAGGTCATAGAGATTGACCTCCGCGATCTCCACATCGTCGTTTGCCTCGCGGGCCCCGTCAACAAAGGCGCGTAGCAACTGTGCGGTGTTGTAGTCCTTGCGCGGACTGCCGTTGATGGCAAAGACTCTCTTCACTGCTTGACGGTGTTGGAATTCTGGTTGTAGGCCTTGGCTACGCACTTCCATTCGCCGTCGATCTTTAGCAGCAGTAGCACGTCGGTGAAGTCTATCGAGCCTCCCCAGCCCTCCTCCAGCACGCGTACTACGGCGAGGGTCTCTTCCAGCGCTAACACATCAATGCGGGTCTTAAAACTGTCACCTGCGCCCACGGTGTCGACGTTGTGGTAGAACTGCTCAATACTGCCGCGCTCCAACTTGCCGTTTAGGTAGCCGAACAGGCAGGCATCGGCGGTGAAGAGCTCTTTGGCATACTTGCTGTTGCCCTCGGCCACGCTGCGGGCAAACTTCGACGCGGCCTCTACTACGGCATCGTATTCTTCGATCTTGGCTCTCATTGCTTTACGGAATATATTTTGCTTACGATCTTCCATTTGCCGTTCTCCTCGGCCAGGGTGAACATATCGTTGAAGTTGGTCAGCTTACTGAACCACGACGAGATGCGCACAAAGGCCACGTTGCCCGCCACGGTAACGTCCTCGACGGTGTAGGTGACCTCCTCTTCGCCTGTATGCTCCAGCACGTCGAAGAGCGTGTTGATGGGCACGGTGTTGATTTTTCCGTTTTCCACCCACGACATGGTGGCACCCTCGCTGAAGGCCTGCTGTCCGATAGTGCGGCTGGCCTTGCGTCCTGCCTCTGCGTAAAGTTCGATGGCGTCGAGTACGCCTGATATTGTTTCTATCTGCTTCATCTTAAAATATTTTGATGGTTAGTAATATTGTTCGTTTCGGGCAGCAAAAGTACAACCACACTTCGATTGTCTCCTTTCTTTTTGGCTCACTTTTCCTGTTTCTTAAGGCCAAATTTCGCTATTATTGGGTATTGCTAACACGTGTAATAGATACTATCTTTGCTATATAACACAAATAGTAATAATTATGAAAGATGAATCATTGTTAATTATGGGAAAGAGATCACAGATAATTGTTCTGTGGCTGATGACGGTAGGTGGTTTTGTCTGCCACTCTATAATGGATTTGTTACCTCTTTTTTGGAATCAGAGTATCGCCGTAGATGCCAGTGGTACGGCACCAGCGTCGATGCTTCTGATGATGGCAACCCTGAGTTTGCTGCTGCCTTCGTGTGGCATCTTTTGCCTGTTACCGACATGCCCTAAGCGCTGGTTGTTGTGGGTAAATACAGTGTTGGCCACTGTCATAGGCCTTTTCAATATTGTCCATGCCTACATGGAACTGCCCAGTGATAACGCTGCGCAGTACATAGTCATGCCTCTGATGATCGTCGTAGGCCTATGTCTCGCGTGGAAATCGTGGCAGGTGGTTTTACCGACTAAACCAGCAGTGCATCAGTAAAAACACTGATTTGATGGCCATAGATTACAACGGCTACCGTCCATAAGGACGGCAGCCGTTGTAAAAACTGATTTGGTGTTATGTATTATTTCAGGTAGATGTAGAAGAGTTATTCCTCAATCGTCCATGCCTGGAGAAATGCAGTAATTGCGATAGCCTCGACATTCATTGTTCAGTTCGTATGGTTCTGATAATCTTTGCAGGTGTACCGGCGACGACTGTATTTGCCGGCACATCTTTGGTTACCACGCTGCCAGCGGCGACGATGGCGTTTTCGCCGATGGTTACACCGGCGAGCACCGTAACATTCGCGCCCAGCCAGGCGTTGCGCCGGACAACAATGGACTTGGTCAGCAGCGAGTGGCGCGTGGCGTGGTCTTCGGGATGGTACTCTGTAGCCAGCACGCAATGTGGTCCGATGAAGACGTCGTCCTCGATGGTGATGCCGCCGAGGGCCAGTAGCGTGCAGCCGAAGTTCAAGAAACAGTCGCGCCCCAGCGCCACGCCATGACCATAGTTGATGTTCAGCGGTGGGAAGACGCGTACCGTGTCGTCAATCGCCTTGCAGGTTATCTTCCGCAGGTACTCGCGCACATCGCTCTCATCATGCCAGCCGGTATTCATCTCCGCCACCAGCCTTCGTGTGCGCAGTGTCTCCTCATAGACGGCATCGCTACCCACATATTTGTTTTCTGTATTTTCGTTCATAACAGGATAATAATGCGCCGCCCAGCAGATTATTGTGTGGAGCGGCGCATGGATTTCTTTCGGTATTATTAGTTCATCAGGCGACTTTCGCCCCAAGTGTACTGAGGATAGGCCTTGCGGAGATCGCTGGCCGAGCCGACTACGTCGCTGCTTCCGCTGGTGGCGAATACGCAGAGTACCTTGCCATTAAGGTCGTGAGCCTCGATGAAGGTGTTGATGATGGTGGGGGCAGTGTACCACCAGACGGGGAAGCCGATCCACACGGTATCGTAGTCGGCGATGTTCTCGCAGCGCCCCTTGACGGCGGGACGCGAACTTTTGTCCGTCATCTCTTGGGAGGAACGGCTCTGCTTATCGCGCCAGTTGAGGTCGGCGGCGGTATAGGGCTGCTCGGGAATGATTTCGTAGAGGTCGGCTCCTTTTTCTTTAGCCAGCCGCTCGGCGGCTGCTTTGGTGTTCCCGGTAGCCGAGAAGTAGGCCACAAGTGTCTTGTCCATGTTATCTCCTTTCTGTTGGTTGTTGTTATTGTTCTGTGCGCAGGCCGTCAGACTGAACATAAGCATGTAGGCGCAGAGAATTGATGCTATGTTTTTCATTGTGTTGATTATTTAAGATTTTCGCGGAAGAACTGCTCCATTTTATCCCAAGGGATATAGTTGCCTTCGCCACCGTCGTATAGGTCGCAGTGAGAGGCGCCTGGTATGATAAGTAGTTCTTTGTTTTCGGGAACAGGATTTGGCTTGCCGATAGTGTTGTAGCCCTCAGCACGGCCATCTACCATGTAGTGGTAGGCGGATTCGCCGAAGTAGCGACTGTGGGCCTCGGCACCGTGCATAACAAGGACGGCTGAGCGGATTTCGTTGATGTAGTAGAGAAAACGGGCGTTGGTGTAGGCCTGCGTACCTATGGCGCGCCAACCGTCGTTGCTATTGCCACTGCGGATGTGGTAGCCACGCGGGGTCTTGTAGTAGGCATGGTAGTCCTTGACGAACTGAGGGGCATCGTCTGGCACGGGGTCTACCACACCGCCACCCATGGCCAATGGGTCGGCAAGACGCTGCCCGGCCAAGGTTTCGCGCGTGGCATGGCGGTCGACCTCATTATTGTTGGCATCATTGTAGCCGTTGCCACTGATGCGAGTCATGTCGTACATCGTACTGACCACAGTGGCTTTGATGCGGGTGTCGGCAGCGGCAGCGTTGAGGGCTATGCCACCCCACCCACAGATGCCGATGATGCCGATGCGGCTGGCATCCACATTATCCAGCCGTGAGAGGTAGTCGACGGCGGCCATGAAGTCTTCAGTGTTGATATCGGGCGAGGCCGTGCGTCGTGGATTACCGCTACTTTCGCCGGTAAACGAGGGGTCAAATGCCAAAGCAACGAATCCTCGCTCAGCCATCCGCATGGCGTAAAGGCCGCTACTCTGCTCTTTGACGGCACCGAACGGTCCACTTACAGCGATGGCGGCCAACTTTCCTTCAGCCTCTTTTGGTGTATAAAGGTCGGCGGCCAATTTTAGGCCATACTGTGTCTCGAACGTTACCTTACTATGGTTCACTTTTTCGCTCAGCTGGAATACTTTGTCCCACTCTTGAGTTAGTGTCTGTTGTTGCTTCATCGTTTCGTTATTTTTATTTCCTTCCCTGCATGAAGTTATCCACGCGATAACGCACACCATCACGCACAATAATATGTTTTTTTTCATGATTCTGATTGTCTTTGTTTGTTACTTACAGTTGTAGTAGAGCACCAGTAATTCATTGGACAGACTTTTCGATGCACTTGTATTTCAGGTAAGCAGGAGAACATACATCCCACTCAACTTCCTCTGATCGCAATGACCCATAAAATACAGGTGTGTTCACTTATATATCATCATCAAATATAAATCTACGCGATGTTGAATGTAATATTTTTATTTAATCTAAATGAGTATGCCCTTGTACTCACATGAGTTCAGTCATAGCTCGTTGAATGAATAAATTCAATGGAACACTGGCTTGCCAAACCGACAGTACTTCTTTGCTCAAGTTGTCGCTATTTATCATCCTGTTTGGCATTTCGTATGATGTACAGTAGTCTTTGTATTTTAGTAGGTGTGCGTGCTCCCAATCGGAAGGATAACCTTTCGGAACGCGTGTTAGTATTTTTTGAGTAAAAAACGTGTCTCCAAAGTAGTGTTTATAGGATGGCTCATCTATTATTTTAAGGAATTCGTCAGTGTTGTAGAATATCTCTTGCCTAATGGCTGCCAATGTATCGGAGGCTGGCATGAATATGCCTCCGCCCATGTTGCATGTGCCTTTAAGACCATAGGCTTCGTCAAGTCCTAACTGGAAGTAATAGCCAGGCATCCCCATATTCTTTTTGCCCCAACTGGGTAGAAAACATGCGATGTGGGTTTTGTATGGTGTTTTATCGGGCGAAAAACGTGTGTCGCGATAGATTCGGTATACACATTGTTTTGCTGTAAGTCCTTCCAGACTTGCATCATGTTTTACCATGTCGTTGAGCAAACACTGTGTAAAGGCTTCAAATTGTTGCTTAATAACCTCCCAGCGGGGCTTATTCTCATTAAACCATGGACGATTGTTGTTCTGCAACAGTTCTTTGAAAAAGGGGAGTGTGTCTGGATGTATTGTCATGCCTTAAAAAGATGTTTCTCGATAATGCTATGCTTACAGGTTGCGAAGCCAAGCAATTTCGCTTGCCCATAGGGTTGGGTCGGGTGTTTCGAGTATGATTGGCATATTGTCGAAATGAGAATCGTGCATGAAACGTTCGAAAAATGCCGTGCCAAGGTAACCTTTGCCCAAAGACTCATGGCGGTCTACGTGCGAGCCTACTCCCTTCTTGCTGTCATTTAGGTGTATGGCCTTTAGAAATTGCCATCCTATGGTGTTCTCAAATTCGTCAATAGTGAACTGATAGCCCATTGGTGATGATATGTCATATCCTGCGGCAAGTGTGTGACATGTGTCAATGCACACTCCAACGCGACTTTTGTCGTCTACTCCGTCTATGATGCGTCTTATGTGAGAAAACTGCCATCCGAGGTTGGATCCCTGTCCAGCTGTATTCTCAATTACGGCAATAACATTATTGGTTTGTGATAGTGCGCGGTTTATTTCTTGAGCTATTTGGTCAAGGCATTGTTCTTCACTAATCAGGTTAAGATGGCTCCCAGGGTGAAAATTAACCATTGTTAATCCCAGTTGTTCTGCGCGTTTCATCTCATCAAGAAATGCAACTCTGCTTTTTTGCAGTGTTTCTTCATTTGGAGAACCGAGGTTTATTAGGTAGCTGTCGTGTGGCAAAACATATTGAGGCTGGAATCCACTGTCTCCTAATAAGGTTTTGAATGTGGTAATCTCTTCTTCGGAAAGAGGTTTGCTCGTCCAACTACGTTGATTGCGAGTGAATAGGGCAAAAGCATCGGCGTGGATGGCTTTGGCATTAAGAATAGCATTGGATAATCCTCCGCTGGCACTTACATGCGCCCCAATAAATTTGCTCATTGGCCTTGTTGTTGAATATTGTCTGACATTGTCGACTCGCGCTTATGGGCGAGTCGCAGTTGTTCAACTGTTTTTGCAAAATGAATGGTGTGCGGATTGTCTGGCATAGTTTCTTCCAGCCCTTCAAGAACTTGTGTATAATAGGATATGCTGTAAGGTTGCCGTTGGTCTATAATCATTCGTTGATTGAATGGTTTATAGAGTGCTATGATGGTTGCCAGTGAACCTTTGTTTGTAGATATAAAATCGGTAATGAAGTCTTGTTGAGTTTGAAAGGAAGAAATATATATGGAGTCGCAATGCTCTTTTTTAGCGTTGTATGTAGCCTCTCCGATTTGACCTTTGCTGCGTGCTACCTCATATTTTTGCATGGTGTCGATTAGGCGCAAAAGTTGTCGATTCCCATTGTTCGACATCTCTTGTAGTTGCCACAGTAGTTGACTTTCGTCTGAGCCGAATACCGTGTATGTGGCTGAAAGATTGTTCCAATCTCCGTTTATTTTGATGTTTTCTCCGTTGTTGGGAAGTAGTACAATATAGTTGTTTTCGCTTGTGTGTATATTGTATAGGGTATGATATGGTGAGGTGTATTTATAAGTGAAATGACCTATAGAATCGGTATGAATAGAGTCAATGAATATTGCTCCTTGTGGCGATAATTCTTCTATCCACACCACTTTGTTTTCTCCTCCTTGGAGGTCTCCAGTAATGGTAAACGACTTGTTTTTGCAGGAAACAAGAAGTAAAATAGACAATAATGTTAATAGGAATGCTTTTTTCATAATATTAAATCGACAATTACGAGGGCAGCCATAGATTCGACAATAACAGGTATTCGTTCTATGTGATTATTGTCGTGTCTACCTGTGAGAATAAAATTCTTGATTTTTCCGTCGTCTGTAAGAAAATCTGTTGGTTGGGGAATGCTGACAACTGGATGAAATGCTACGTTAAATTCTATTGGCATTCCGTTGCTTATTCCCCCTTGTATTCCGCCACAGTTGTTGGTAATAGTAGTGCCGTCTGCATTACAGCTCCATTTATCAGCATATTCCGATCCTTGCATTTGAGCTGCCTCAAAGCCAATACCCATTTCAAACCCAACCGCCGATGGAATTGTCATCATTGCATGGGCAAGTAGTGCGTTCAAGCGACCAAAAATAGGCTCGCCGATACCAGGAGCTATGTTTGTTATACGGCAACTTACAATGCCCCCACAGCTGTCATTTATTTGACGCTTGCTTGTTTCTTTTACCCATGCAGATATTTTAATGTCGGGTATTAACTGACGGGCGATGCTCCCTGCTACGACTCGAACCACAGTTTCTCTCGCCGAAGCTCTGCCTCCTCCACGGTGGTCGCGAATGCCATACTTGGCCTGATAGGTATAATCGGCATGGCCTGGACGAAAACAATGCTCTAATTGAGAATAATCTTTAGACTGTTGGCTGTTGTTGGCTATTTGAAATGCAATTGGTGTACCCAAGGTGATGCCATCAAGAATGCCTGACAAAAATGTTACTTTGTCTGACTCTTGTCGTGGCGCATTCTGTTTCCTTCTGTTGAGGTGGTATTCTATCTGGTTAAAATCAATGTGTAGACCCGATGGGCATCCATCAATAATACCACCTACGGCGATGCCATGAGACTCGCCGTAGGTGGTTAAACGAAATTTGGAGCCAAAAGAGTTCAACTTATTTGGGGTTGATTTCCAGAAGCTCTACCTCAAAAATTAAGGCAGAACCGGCGGGTATCGCTCCCATATCTTGTTCGCCATATCCCAGTTGGTAGGGGATATAAAGCATGTATTTTGAGCCCTCGTCCATAAGTTGAAGTCCTTCTGTCCATCCTGGAATGACTTGATTCAGACTAAAAGATATTGGCTCTCCTCGATCAACGCTGCTGTCAAATTTTGTCCCATCAATGAGGGTTCCCGTATAGTGAACCTTTACTCGGTCGGTGATTTTGGGGCGTTTGCCATTTCCTGCTTTTACTTCCCTATATAATAAACCGCTTCCTGTTTTTCTAACCGATTTGAATTGGCTTATTTCTTCGAGATATTTTTCGCCTGCTTTGATGTTGTCAGCCATAGCCCCTTTTTGCTTCTCGCTGAAGTTGTCTTGAAAACGTTGAAGTAGAGGGTGAGCCATATTGTCTGTCCATTTGTCTTGTCCTGTGGCACAATTAATCATGGCTTGACCAGCAAAAACTCCGTTGATGCCAAGTTTTTGGTTTTGCCATTGGAAATATACATCTCTTCCTATGGCATACGAGGCACTGTCATTAAATGTGCGTGGTGTTGATGGGGTAAGCCTTTGTATGGTGGTCTCCAGTTCAATTATTCTTGACTGCAAGCCTACGGTTGCGTCAGCTTTCTTTACAAGGTCATTATATTGAGCTTCGGTCATGGTGACTTTGCCTTTCTTAACCTTTATTTCTTGACAGTTGGCTTCAACCATCAATATTGCAAGCAACGCCACGGTCAGTGTTAAACGTTTCATATATCCAACGTAAGATGAAGAACTATTTATATTCTTTAACAATAGCGCCTTCGAGAACTTCTTTACCGCAGATGGCCAAAGCAAGCATCTCGTTTTCTCCTTTGTAAACCTTTACTGGGGCAATCCAATCCACTTTCTCAGTGATTTGTGCCATCCAGGGCTTGCTGTATGCAATTCCTCCTGTGAGTATGATTGCATCTACTTTCCCATTTACCACAGCGGCAAGGCGGCTTATTTCCATAGCTACTTGATAACAGAATGCATCAACAAGCAACTTGCATTTTTCGTCGCCAGCAATGGCTCTTTTTTCCACTTCATAGGCATCATTGGTTCCAAGATAGGCAACAAATCCACCTTCCGCAGTGACCATTTTTTTCAACTGTGCCTCGCTGTATTTTCCACTACAGGCAACCTCTATTAGTTTTGAGGCATTGATGCTGCCGCAACGAGTGGGCGAGAATGGACCAAGACCACAAAGGGCTCGGTTAACTTCTACAACTCTTCCATGATTATGAATGCCAACACTGACTCCACCACCCATGTGGGCTATTATTAGGTTTAGGTCTTCGTAGTGTTTGCCAAGTTCACGTGCATACAACTTGGCTGTCATCTTTTGGTTCAAGCAATGCCAAATTGGGCCTTCGTTTTGAGGATTAAGGTCAAATACAGGATGCCCAGTAATTTTTGCATATTCGGGTCTTTCGTCAACTATGCCTGGGTCTGCAATATATGCGCACTCTAAACCAATCTCACGTGCTATAGAGTCGCTAATAAGTGCTCCCAGATTGCAAGCATGTTTGCCTTGTATACCAGCATGGCACTCCTCTTTCATGAGGTCGTTAACACGATAACAACCACTTTCGCATGGGCGAGTAAGTCCACCGCGACCCATGACTATAGCTATCTCATCGGTGCCAATATTATGACGCTTCACCATGTCAAGTATGGCTCCTTTGCGGTATTCGAATTGATCCGCAACTTCTTTGAACTTTTGTATTTCCTCAATTGGGTGGGAAAGATTTTCTGTAAATACCTCGTTCTCGCCTTCGTAAATGGCGGCTTTTGTCGATGTGGCACCAGGATTGATTACCAGCGTGTACTTTTTGTTACTCATATTCCTTTTCAGTTTTTTTCATTGTTTATAAGCCGTCGCCTGACTTTCTGCAAAAATAACAAAAAAAAATGTCTTTTCCTATCTTTTTTCCTATTTCGGTAATTTGTAGTCTTAAAATGGTGAATATTAACGATAAATAGTGTTTTTGCTATGTCACGGGGCAATTTATCGTATCTTATTTCGGTATAATAAGAATGGAAGTAAAACGGGGTGAATACCTTTTTCTATGTCAACCCCAACATATTCAATGTGATATTGCATAGCCTGTTCTATCAATCGTTGTCGGCATTCATTCATTGCAGTTGTATACGACTTAGCAACGTTTACTGGGTTTAGATTTATTGTTTTGCCCGACTCAAGGTCAATGAACCTGTGAGGTCGAGCTCCGTACTGCAATTCCGTTTCGTGCCTATTGTCAAGAGTGTGAAACAGAATAACCTCATGCCGATTGTGCCTTACATGCCGCAAGGCTTCAAGAATGTCGTCAAATCGTGTGGCATCGGTCAGCGCATCCGTAAAAAGCACTACCAACGAGCGACGGTGCATTTTCTCGGCCATAGAATGCAACGTTTGTGCAACGTTTGTTTCTTGTTGTGCCTGTTGCTTTACACTCTTTTGAATAAGCAATTCGTCAAGTTGCTCCATTATGTATTTGCGGTGCAATGCGTTGCTCCTGCATTCTGTTTGCAATATTGTCTCTTGATCAAACAAAGTCAATGCAAATGCATCACGCTGACGGTAAAGCATCTCTACAAGCACGGCTGCCGAGCAGGCTGCAAATGTCAATTTGTTGGGACGCGTAAAGTTGGCCATTTGGTCAACTGGGAACCACATGCTGCGACTACTGTCAATCAACACATAGCATCGTAGGTTTGTCTCTTCTTCGTAGTTCTTAACATACAACCTATCTGTGCGTCCGTATAGTCGCCAATCAATGTGGCGAGTGCTTTCGCCGGTATTATATTGCCTATAGTCGGCAAACTCAACTGAGAATCCGTGAAACGGACTTCTATGCCGACCAGTAATGTATCCTTCTACAACCTGACGGGCATAGAAGTCAAGCGACGAATATCTGCCGACTTGCCCCCCTACGCCCTCATGCGTTGTGTTGTCGCTACTGTGCGGCTGCACCTATGCCAACTGATCTATCTTTTGGGTAAGTGTGTCTTTCGACACCAACCCAACCGACTTGTCTTTCAACTCACCTCCTTTGAAGAAGAGGACTGTTGGAACACTGCGAATTTGGAACCTCGCAGCCAATTCTTGACATTCGTCAACGTCGGCGGTGGCCACCACGGCGCGTCCCTCATATTCTTTAGCAATCTCTTCTACTCGTGGAGCCAACGCTTTGCATGGTCCACACCATGTGGCGCTAAAGTCTATCATTACGGGCAGGTTACTGCTCACTATGTTCTCAAAGTTTTGTTCAGTTACAATGTTTGCCATTTTATTTATGTTTTCGTTTTTGCAAAGATAAGTTCTTTCCACCATTCTATGGCAACTTTTATGCCAATTATTGCCGACTGCTATTTTGGCAGTGCATGATGCTTTCGTGTCAGAAATGCTTGAAGCAAATACACAGCGGCTATAGTCACGCTTATGGCGTATTGAGCATTCTGGATGTCAAGTAGTTGTGATAATGGACTTATCAAAAGAGGCGAGATGAACTGTCCGAGATACAGTGCTGCCGAAATCATGGGCATCACCGTTACGGCGGCGTCTTTGCCCCCTTTTATGCTTGCAATTGTGTTGACGTAGGGCACCCCTATGCCATTGGCAACTCCGATAAGTGCCGATCCCACTATCATACCTGACAAGCCTCCCATTGCGCACAAACAGGCATATCCAGCCATAAAAAAGACTGGTGGAATGTATTTCACAGCATGGCTGCTCATGCGCATCAACTTCGGAAAGAGTAGCCCCATAGCAAAAGCCACTACATCAAGTCCCACCATTATGATGGTTGTTGCTACAGTGCCTACTCCATTTGCGTTTGCAGTGGTGGCAAAATTTGTGGGGTATACAAAAAACAGCACCATGATAAGAAGCATCGCGGTTACTGATGGATGAAACTTAATGAGTTGCTTTGCCGAAAAGCCCGTATTCTGCATTGCAAGATGGTCGTTGGGCAGGAATATTGCCACCAGAACAACGGCTATGAGGCCTGCGGCATAAACCAAAAACGGATAATTCCAATCGATTGTAGCCAGCACTCCTGCAAGCATGGTGGCCACCACACCGCCCAATTGGTTCATTGCAGCCGAAAGACCCATTAGTTTGCTTTGCTGCTCGGGCGGAAAGTAGTAGGATAGCAATCCTGTGCTGAGGGGCATGATCATGCCAACAGAAACACCGAGCGCGGCACGGAGAATAAGCAGCACGTATATGTCGTTGACTATGAATGCACCAACGCCAGCCACCACGTATAGCAGAAGACCCACAAGGGCTATGCTGCGACTGCCCATCACTTTACACAACGGGCGGAATAACAATGTGCTTGCAATGATGAAAAGGGCGGGCATACTCACGATTAGTTGTGTGAGCATAGAGCCCTGTGTCGAGAAGTGTTTTGCTATGGTGTCGAGAGCTGGTGCTACAGCGGCTCCAGCCATCACTGTTA
Source organism: Bacteroidales bacterium (assembly GCA_017480185.1). Taxonomy (GTDB): domain Bacteria; phylum Bacteroidota; class Bacteroidia; order Bacteroidales; family P3; genus Colimorpha. The sequence continues at coordinate 71,488 of JAFVBC010000019.1, read as the reverse complement.
GCAAACTAATTGATAAAATGGCGCATGTAAGGCCATGACTTACTTTTTTCATGGATCATGAGTGTTTGGTTAAGTAAAAGATGATGTGGAGTGATGCGCCCTACCAGGCTTGAAAACGCAGTTGCACACAAGGTGTGCTGCATTTTCGAGGTGCAAAATTACCCTTTTTTCATAAAAGAAGTGTCCGCAGGATAACAAAAAATATCCTGCGGACACCACTTGCGTGAGCCAAATGCTTATAGGCTCGCTATCTGATCAAGAATGCAAACTTATTGAAGTTGCGCAAGGCAATGCCCGTGCCTCTTGCTACTGCGCGCAATGGGTCTTCGGCTATATGTACTTCCAATTTAGTCTTCGAGGAAATGCGTTGGTCAAGTCCGCGCAACAAAGCACCACCACCGGCCAAATAGATGCCGTTCTTATAAATGTCGGATGCCAATTCGGGTGGTGTTACAGCGAGGGTGTCAAGGATGGCTTGTTCGATGCGTGCCACCGATTTGTCGAGGGCATGAGCAATTTCTTTGTAGTTCACCATCACAGCTTTGGGCAGTCCAGTCAGTATGTCGCGCCCTGTGGTGTGGCAGTCTTCTGGTGGGTCGGCCAGTTCCGACACCGCTGCTCCCACGGCTATTTTTACATGTTCGGCAGTCGGCACAGCTATATACATGTTGTGCTGTCTGCGCATATAGTCGACCACATTGTCGTTAAATTCATCACCGGCCACTTTGATAGAGGTGTTGCAAACGATGCCTCCCAACGAGATGACTGCTATTTCGGCAGTGCCACCTCCGATGTCGACCACCATGTGCCCCTCGGGTTGCAACACGTCAATGCCCGCACCTATAGCGGCTGCCATAGGCTCGTGTATCATTCGTATCTCTTTTGCACCGGCTTGTTCGGCTGTTTCGCGCACCGCTTTTTGCTCCACGTCGGTTATGCCACTGGGTATGCATATCACCATGCGAAGCGACGGTGGCAGAAACGAGCGGTTTATATTGGTCATGTTTATCAGTTCGCGAATCAAGTGTTGTGCCATTTCAAAATGGGCAATCACACCGCCACGCAACGGACGCACTGTCTCAATTTCGGCCGAACGCCCTTCCATGGGCTGTGCTTCCCGCCCAACGGCTATCACTTTTTGGGTTGAGCGGTTGTAGGCCACTATAGAGGGCTCGTCAATCACCACCTGGTCGTTGTATATCACTATGGAGTTGGCTGTGCCCAAGTCCATTGCAAGTTCTCTGTTGAAAAATGAGAATAGTCCCATGTTCGATTTGGTTCTGCTTAATGTTTGAAATGACGTTTACCAGTTATTGCCATGCCCATACCGTTCTTTTCGCAGTAGTCTATCGAGTCTTGGTCGTGGATAGAGCCACCTGGGTGGGCTACTGCCACAATGCCTGCCTCGTGGGCAATTTCTACACAGTCGGGGAATGGGAAGAATGCATCGCTTGCCATTACGGCACCATTTAGGTCGAACCCAAAACTTTGGGCTTTTGCAATGGCTTGGCGCAGTGCGTCAACGCGCGATGTCTGACCGGTGCCCGATGCCAGCAGTTGACCGTTCTTGGCCAGCACTATGGCGTTGCTCTTGGTGTGCTTCACCAGTATGGTGGCAAATGCCAAGTCGGCGGCTTGACTATCGGTGATGGGGGTAGAGGTGACGCTGTTTTTCATGTCGGCTGTTGTCGGTACCACGGTGTCGCGTTCTTGCACAAGCACTCCGTTTAGTGTTGAGCGGAACATGGGGTTGGCCATGGCAAACTCTTTGCGTCGCAAAATGATGCGGTTCTTCTTCCCACGCAGCACTTCGAGGGCATCGTCGTCGTAGGCTGGAGCTATGCACACCTCGAAGAATATTTTGTGCATCTCTTCGGCCACCTCTTTGGTGATGCGTTGGTTGCTGATAAGCACACCGCCGAAAGCGCTCACTGGGTCGCCTGCCAGGGCATCTTTCCAAGCCTCAAGCAGGGTGGGGCGCACGGCTGTGCCACAGGCGTTGTTGTGCTTCAGTATGGCAAAGGCGGTTTGACCGACAAAATCGTCAATCAACGAGCATGCTGCATCGATGTCGCCCAGGTTGTTGTAGCTTATCTCCTTTCCGTTGAGTTTTTCAAAGCAGTCGTCGAGGTTTCCATAGAACCATCCTTTTTGGTGGGGATTTTCGCCGTAGCGCAATGTCTCCGAACTAATTGCACTTTGCTTAAACACCTCCACTCCTTCGCTGCGGTTAAAGTGGTTGAATATGGCTGTGTCGTAGTGGCTGCTGACGTTGAATGCGTAGGTTGCAAACCGATGCCGTTGCTCAAGGGTGGTGCAGCCATCTTGGGCGGTATAGAGGTCCAAAAACTCGGCGTAGTGGTTCATGGCAGGCACTATCACCACGTCGTTAAAGTTCTTGGCTGCTGCACGTATCAGCGATATTCCACCAATGTCAATCTTTTCAATAATCTCTTGCTCCGAGGCTTTGCTGGCCACGGTTTGCTCAAATGGGTAGAGGTCTACGATTACGAGGTCAATTTCGGGTATTTCGTATTCGGCTAACTGCTGCCCGTCGGAGTACATGTCGCGACGGCTCAATATGCCACCAAACACTTTGGGGTGCAACGTCTTCACGCGGCCTCCAAGTATCGACGGATAGCCCGTGAGGTTTTCCACGGCGATGGGCTCTATGCCAAGATCGTGTATGAACTTGTATGTGCCTCCTGTTGAATAGATAGTAACGCCTTGACGATCGAGCTCTTTTACAATAGCATCCAGTCCGTCTTTATAATACACCGAAACGAGGGCTGATTTTATCTTCTTTAACTCCATGTGGTTGTGTTTGTGTGTAGGAATGATTGGGTTCTATGGTTTACCACCCGTGCAAAACAGGGGGCTACGTGGCGCAACGGCTCTCTTTTTCAGAGAGATGCCCGTTCCGAAAAGCCTTGTTGTGCAGGGGCTGTGGGTTGTGCAAATGTACAATTTTATTTTTGCCTTTTGTAGTCTTTTTTTTCAACATGTTTTGCTGTGCTATGCAAATGGTTACTATCTACCCATCCGTACTGCGCTTTGGAGGCGAATGTTTGATGTTGTAAAGCATTGGATACAAGTTGCAACAATCCTCGTTTCAGTGGCGGAATAAGGGGTGGGTTGAAAGCAATCAAGTAGGGCATTTCTTCAGTCGTTCTTCAGGTGTTCTTCAGTCAACGACTGAAGAACAACTGAAGAACGACTGAAGAAATGCCCTACTTGATACGTCTAAGGTGCCACAATGTGGCGTTGCATAAAGTGGTTTAACGGGTAATTATGCAACCTGTCTACGCGCGCTGTACAATAAATCTGTCTGTGGCGGCGTTACCACCACAACCACATGTCAGAATATCTAATCATATCAACGAGTGTCGACTTGCTGCGTGCAGCGGCAGACGAAATTGTTTTCATCTCGTCCGATGGCAACTATTCTTCGTTCATGTTCAAGTGGGGCGAGTCGCGTGTGGTGACGATGCAACTTGGAAGAGTCGAGTTCTTGATTGAGCAACAACTTGTGCGTAGTGGCCAAAATTTTATACGCATCGGTAAAAGTCTGATTATAAATCGCAATTTCATAAGCTATATCAACCTCAGCAAGCAGCAACTGGTGCTTGCCGATGGGTGCACTGCCAGCCATTGCCTCACTGCGTCGCGCGATGCTTTGCGGCAGTTAAAAGAACTTTTGGAGAATGATTTGTAATAGTAAAAATGGGCGAAATGAACGACAACGAAATACGCGTCATAGGCGGTAGAGGCCAACGTGGCAGCAAAAAGCGTTTCCTGTGGTGGGCGCTGTTTGTGGTTGCCGTTGCTGTCATCGTTATACTTTGGCTTGTAGTGCCACACCAATCACCGAGCACCGAGCCCGATGCTCGGCCCGACGATGCCGTCGGCGCAACCGCCGAGGCCAGCTTGTTGATAGACAACGCCGACCCATCTATGCCCGCTGCCACTGTTGTTTGCGATACGGTGGTCGACAATCTGCATCTGCGCATATTCACTCCCTACAATGCCACACCCGAATTGCACGTCGGACATCTGTCGCGACAAGACACCAACGTTGTGCTTGCTGCAATGGCTGCCGACCTGCGACGCGACAATGGACGCATCGTAGGGGCCTTCGTGCAGGAGGGACAACCCCTGTCGTGGGGGCTATCGAAGAAAGGCTATTGTGCCATCATCGACGGACGTATCACAATCGGTGTGGCTGAAAACTCTCCACTTTTCGAACAAGCCACCGAGCAGGAGGGCTACTTCTTCCGTCAATATCCATCGGTCAAAGAGGGGAAAAGCCTTGAAAATAACCCCGAAAATGCCTCGTTCCGTCGTGCATTGTGCACTATGGGTGGCCGTGTGTGTATCGTTGCATGCACCGACAGGGTGCTGATGAACGAGTTTAGCACCGCATTGGCACACCTTGGCGTGAGCGATGCCATCTTCTTGGTTGGAGGCACGGCCGAGGGTTGGTGCCGCGACAGCGAGGGCAAACTTGTGATTATTGGCACCTCGACACTCAAAAAATCAAAATACATCAACTACATAGTGTTTCGCAAGCAATAGAAAATACCTGTTCAGAGGGCTTCGTAGTGTATGAAATTGCCCTCGAACGCACATTTCATACATTAACTCGCCCATTTCATACAATGCCCGTCGGAAGCCTCCGACGGGTTGTTTTTTAGCCGTATTATTGCAGCAAAAAAGTAACGACCCAACTGCAAGTATGAAAACAAACACCCTTATTGTCGGTGTTGCCATGATTGTGATGCTTTGCTCATGCAACGGCTCCAGCAACACCCGTCCACCATCACCCCATCGAGGCATCTACCATTGGAAAACCACCTACAATCCAACCCAGTGGGAAAAACAATGGATGGCCGACCATCACGTCGACAAAATGTACATTCGCCTCTTCGATGTCGAACGTGGCATTGATGCAGGGTACGCCGATTGGAATATGGTTCCCACAGCCACCACCCGATTTCTTCAGCCTTTGCCAGCCGACATCGACGTCGTTCCCGTGGTGTATATCACCGTCGATGCCATCCGAACACTAAATCTGGCGCGGGACAAGGCCCATCTGGTAGACACTTATGCACGCCTCATTGTGAAGCGTATAGACGAAATGATGACCGAACACTGGGGGTTCCCTGTGCGCGAGGTGCAGCTCGACTGCGACTGGACTACCCACACAAAAACACTCTACTTCGCACTTGCACAAGCCATAAAAACGCAGTTGAACTTGAAAGGTATAACCCTCAGCGCCACTTTGCGTCTGCACCAATTGCGCATAATGGAGCAGGCAACCCCAGACCTCGATGTCCTACCATTCGACCGAACCCTGCTCATGTGCTACAACACCGGTCGTTTACAAGACCCCCTCACCAACAACTCCATCCTCGACATTGACGATGTCATGCCCTACCTCAAACAATACCACTCCGACTCTCTGCCTTCAACCGATGTCGCCTACCCCGTGTACGGTTGGGGCGTCGAATTTGATCGGGAGGGAAACTTCCGTAAAATAGTCCATTCGCAAAACCTTGAACAGAGTATAACCCTTGCTGATAGTAACAATGTGGTGATTAGAGAAGAATGGGGCAACGCAAAAGACATAAAGAAAGTGCAACAATCTTTGCCCACTCTGGATATCGACCACACCACAATACTTTATCATCTTGATTCATTCAACCTATCACATTACAGCTATGAAGATATTGAAAAGTTTTATTCTCGGTAGCATGCTGCTGTTTTGCGGCTCGACAATTGCTTGTGGCCCATTTTATTATAGTAGCATCGACTATCGCATCTATCGTATTCATCCGTCAGAAATTCCAACATCGTCTGACCCGCGCAACCACTTCATCGAAGAAAATATCAAACTTTGGAGCCGTCAAACAGGCTGTAAAGACAAATATGCCATACGTGAGGCCATCTACAGTGGTACGCTGGCCGATTGGGAAGCGCTTTACCGAGATAGCGAACCTGGGGCAAAGGTGCAGGAGTGGTTTCAGAAAAATGCCTTTGTGAATCATCTTTGGAACACCAACGATAGTGCTGCCATTGAGGTGCTTTACTTGTCGAAACTATATGAGTCGATTCGTAACCAGCAACGCTCACCGTGGTACTACAATAGCCATCTGGGTACCGACGAAACTCGTCTTATGGAAGACCTGTGGCAGGAAGTACGTGGCATGTTGAAGAAACGCGACAAGTATGCTGTGCGCCGTCAGTTTCTTGCCATCAAGTGTGCTTGGGCGGCAGAACACGACGATGACGTGATACGACTATGGCAGAGGTATGAAAGTGCAATGAAACTGACAATATTCTATGATGAGGCAGAAGACTACCTTATGCGGAGTTATGAACGTAAGGGAGATTTGGGAAAACTGAATGAACTCCGTGTAAGATGCAATAGGTGGGAAGACCTTATCCCCAGCAATGCTCCAGTCTATAAACAGCTGCGCCTTATGCTCCAGTTGCGGCCAAATGCGGAGCAAATTGCCGTCAGGTTGCAAGGTTTCTTGACGGCACTTGATTATGACCAGGCATCTGAATGGAGGGATGATAAGGATTATATGGAAAAGACCGACTCGGTGCTCGTTGTGGTAAACGAGGCATTGCGCAACCCACAGGTGCGCAACAAGGCCATGTGGCGCTATGCCGCTGCTTGCATGCTCGACTATAAAGGCTGCCCACAGCAGGCGTTGCAAGTGTTACAAACTGACACCGACAGTAGTGGCAGCACCTTTCTTCGCAAATCTACACGCATTCTCACTTTCTACCTTCGTGCCAAGATAGAGCCCATCAACGATAGTTTTGAGTCGTATGCCATTGGCGAGATGCGCTGGCTTGACCGCGAGATGAAGCGTGAATGGCGTGCTTTGCCCGACAATATGAAGTATCATATTGCACACTTGTCGTTGGCTCGTTGGTCTTTTGATTATCATTTGCGTAATTACATGTATGCCTACTGTGCAATGAACCGCATTGTGCTTGCCGACAGCACGGGCTTGGCGTGGCGAATGGCCGAGGCTGGACGTGGTGTGCGAGCACTGCAAATGGCCAACATGGCCGATAACAGTATTGTAAAGCTGACCGACAACCAAGTGGTGCAGCACCTCCGCACCAGCACAGATTCAATTTTATGGGGGTATTATGAAAGCCCTGAAGGTACTTATCATTATCTAAATCTAACTTCGCTCGACGACACCACCAATATAGATGGCAAGATTTGGTGGATGATTTATGAAGATAGATTTAACCACCACGACTATAGCTGCCCATTCTTTTGTGTGGTCGACGATCAGTCGGCGCGTACTCTCGAAGACTACTATCGGCGCGTTTTGCACCCGATTAACGACGATGATCGTTGGTTCAACGCCCACGGCTACACCGACAACGAATACTGGCACGACATCATTGGTACGCACCATTTGCGCGAATGCAACTACCGTGCTGCCATCAAGCACTTTCAACGCCTGTCCGACACCTACCAGCGACTCACAAATTTGAGTTGTTGGCTCGACCCATTCTGTGTCGACTTCTCAATCGCCAGCCACGACAGCACTCGCTACAAGTTGCATTTCGCGCAGCGCATGGACTCGCTGCAACATGCCATGCATCACGGCTCCGATGCCGACAGCCGTGGTCTTGCCATGCTGGAATACACCATCGGTCTTGAAAACAGCTTTGGCAACTGTTGGTGGCTTACATCCTATTCTCGCGGTTGGAACGGCAGTGGGCTGACCGATGTGGAAGACACGCGGTATGCCCAACGCGCCAATGCCACCTGCAAGAAACTGCGAGATAAGGCCTTTCGCACACTGCGCACCAACGATGCCCGAGCACGCTACTATGCACGGTTGGGTAAAATCTGGACGCTTCGCGCTAAATATCCCCGTACAATGACGGCACAATACTACGAATTGGTGTGCGACTCGCGCGAACTCTATCACACACAACCGTGGCAAAACCTGTGCAAAAAGCCATTATGGTAGTATCAAGTAGGGCTGTTCTTCAGTTGTTCTTCAGTTAATGACTGAAGAACAACTGAAGAACAACTGAATAACGGCCGAAGTTGATACCTATATGATGCTGTCGTGCCCATTGCATGGGGCAAAGCATTTGGGTGGCAAGTTTGCTTTGTTGGTAAAGGTTTTTGTCGGTTTGGCTGCATGTGTTGCACGCTCGTGTCGGCAGATGTGCGCCTTGCAACTGGCTCATGTGGTGCATTGCTACGGCGATTCTTCGCTGCAGGATACAAAAAAAAGAGTGTCAATTGCTTGACACTCTTTCCGCTCCCCCTGAAGGACTTGAACCTTCGACCCCCTGATTAACAGTCAGGTGCTCTAACCAACTGAGCTAAGGAGGATTGTTTCTCTCTCGAAATCGGTTGCAAAGTTAAGTCGATTTGAAAAAGTGACCAAATTTTTTTTGAAATATTTTGGTCGGAAAATGCTAATGTGTTTATATTTCGATTGTTATCTCTTTTAGTTTTTCGATAATATCGCTTGCTATAACCGACGATTGGCTCTGTATGTCGGCGCATTTGTCGCCACATTGACCGTGTATGGCCACCGCTTTTGTGGCTATGTTGAATAGTTGATGCTCGTTGGGGTGGCTTTGTGCAAGGCATCCTGCCAAAATGCCTGTCAGCACGTCGCCACTGCCAGCTGTGGCCATGGCGGCGTTGCCAGTGTGGTTTCCATATATCTCGCCCCATGGCGCAATTACTCGCGTGCGGTGCATTTTCTGTACCACAATGAGGTTGTAACGCTGCGCTGCATCGATTGGATCGGTGTTGCCAAACAGGCGTGCATATTCGCCAGCATGTGGTGTTACGATGGTTGGCAGCCCTTGGCGATTGGCCACGGCAGTAAGCACCTCGGGGTTGATGGCCATGATGTTCAGTGCATCGGCATCGAGGATGAGGGGCGTTTGGCAAGGGGTGGCAAGTATGGCTTCAAGCAGAGCCTGTTGTGTGCTCTGCGATGTGCCTATTCCAGGTCCGATGGCCACAGAGGTGTAGCGTTCAAGGGTGGATGGGGTAGTGGTGAAAAGGTTGCCATGGGTGTCGATGCTCACCATGGCTTCGGGTAGGGCTGATTGCATTGGCGCAACGCATTGGCGGGGCAGATGCACCGTTGCCAGTCCACAGCCACTGCGCAGGGCAGCACGGGCGGCCAGGATGGCACATCCCATACGTCCAAAGGCGCCGGCAATGATAAGCGTGTGGCCGTAGTCGTGTTTTGTTGTGTCGGGGTTTCGCATGCTGAACGACGCATAAAAAAAACAATGGGGACCGACGGCATTATCGTCCGTCCCCATTGTTAAAGGGATTGTAGATTGCTATTCTTTGTCGTCGTAACTACCTTCAGGACGTAGTGAGACGGCAATATAGTTTTTCAGATTGATATACTTCTTGGCCAAAGCCTTCAGATCCTTTACGGTGATGGAGTTAACCATTTCGTCGTATTGTTCGATGAATTCGCGACCTTCATTGAGCATGTAACTGCTGCGTATCTGACCAAGCCAGAAACCGTTGTTCTGACGCGAGTTGCCACGGTCTACAATCATCTGCTTTTTCACCTTGGCAATGGTCTTCTCATCGGGGCCTTTCTTTATGTACTGCTTTAAGATTTTGATGCAGTCTTTCTCAATTTTCTTAATCTTGTCGGGGTCGCAACCGATGTAGAACTGCCAGCTGACGGTGTTTTCGGGCATGAGACTGTAATCGAAGTTTGCGCTCGGGCTGTAGGCATCGCCGTTCTTTTCGCGGATAATCTCGGTAACGGTGATTTGCAGAGCCTCGCCCAATGCGTCAATGGCTATGCGGGTTTGAGGATCGATGGGCTCGGTGCTTACCGTTTGGCCTGAAACGATAAGCATACCTTGACGCTCAATGCCTTTAACGGCTTCGGCGTGTTGTATGCCCTCGGCAAACTTCGGGTTGCGGTTGATATATTTCTCGTCCTTTTGTTTGCCATTAACAGGCAGATGGTTGAGGTAGTTGGCTATGAGTTTGATGTGTTCATCATTTACATTTCCGACAAAGAAGAAAGTTTGTGCACTTGCATCAGAAAAACGCTCACGATAAATCTCGTACATGCGGTCAAGCGACAAGCCCTTTACCTGTGCCTCGGTGGGTATAACTATGGTGCGTCGGCTGTTGGGGTATGCCGTCTTGACGAATTTTTCTACGAAGACCACCTGTGGGTTTTCGCGAATGTTTTTGATTTGGTTGATGGTATTCTCGATGTTGCGTTGGTAGGCATCTTCATCCTTGCGCGGAGCAGTGTAGTAGAGGTTAAGCAGTTGGAGAGTGGTCTCAAGGTCTTTGGGCGAACAGCTGCCGCTAAAGCCCTGCACCTCGTCGCTTATGTAGGGGCTTATGCTAAGGTTCATGCCTTTAAGTTTCTTACCCAACTGAGTGGCACTGAAATCGGATATGCCACCAGCATCAATAAAGCTGGCTGCGTTGGCTGCTTGATAGTATTCTTCATCGCTATAGAGCGAGGTACCACCAAATGAGAAACTGGCAAATTGTATCTCGTCGGCTTTCAACTCGGTTTTTTTAACGATGAAACGAATGCCGTTGGGACAAGTATATTCGGTGTAGTCCAGTTCTTGGTTGGTATTTGTAATCTCTGGGGTAATGGCATCAACCGCTTCTGTAAACAGGGGCTCCTCTTTGAAGTTGTCTACCCATGCTTCGGTTGCCACGCTCTTGTTCTTTTTAACTATGTCGAGCAATGCCTGTTCGGTAGGTATTTTTACTTCGGCTTTTTCTGGTGCGGTGAGTTCAATAATCATGTTCTCATCGGTAATCCAACTGCTTACCATTTGGTTGCATTCTTCGAGGGTTATGCCAGGTACAAACTCTTTGGCATATTTCCACTCTTGACGTATTCCTGGAGCCGATTCGCCTTCAAGGAAGTGGCGAGTGTATTCGTTGGCCAGGCTGTTGCTTTGTGTCTTATTCTCCTCTTTTGCCATTTTGGTGTACTGTGAGAGGAGTTCTTCTTTCTGACGGTCAAGTTCGGTTTGCAAGAAGCCGTGGTCGTCTATCTGCTTCATTATGTTGAGTAGTCGCACTGCCGTTTCTTCAATGCGACCTTCTTTGGGCGATGCTGAAACGTAGAATTGGTCAAGGTCGCGAGCAAGAAATCCACCATAACCAGCATGGGCCGACATCATAGGTACAGTGGGGTTCTCGCAGATGTCGCGCAGACGGTCGTTAATCATCATGTTGATGAGAGAGCGGACAAGGCTTTGACGATAGTCGCCAACGGTGCCTTGGGGGGCTTTCTCGTGCTTCCAAGTAAATTCCAAGCTTGTGCGGGTTTGCTCCTTATCGGTGGCGATGGCTACAATGGGCTCTATGTTGCCAGGTATGCTGAATATTTTACGTTCTTTGGGGTTGACAACTTTGCGGTGAGCACCGAACACCTCTTTCACTTGTTTCTCCATGGCATTGATGTCGGGGATGTCGCCAACGATGACGATGGCTTGCAAGTCGGGGCGATACCAGTCGTTGAAGAAGTCGACTATGGCTTGACGTTCAAAGTTCATGATGACGCTCTCCAAGCCAATGGGCATGCGCTCGGCATAGAGTGAGCCTTTAAGTTCAAGTGGAGCTATTTTGCGCCAAATACGATCGGAAGCACCGCGACGGCCACGCCACTCTTCGTGTATGACACCACGCTCGCTTTCAATTTCTTTTTGGTCGAAGAGAATATTGCCAGCCCAACCGTCAAGAATCTCAATGCCCATTTTGACCATTTCGGGATCGTCGCTGGGGAGGTTGACAAAGTAGACTGTTTCGTCGAACGAGGTGTAGGCGTTGACGTGCGAGCCAAAGGCTACGCCGTGTTCCTGCAATTTCGAAATCATCTCGTTGTGGGGGTAGCCCTTGATGCCATTGAAGGCCATGTGCTCGCAGAAGTGAGCCAAGCCACGCTGGTCTTCGCGCTCAAGGATGGAGCCTGCATTGCTTACCAAGCGAAACTGGATGCGGTTTTCGGGCTTTTTGTTGACACGGATGTAGTAGGTGAAGCCGTTGTCGAGTTTGCCATAGCGTACCTTTTTGTCTAACGGCACCTGTGCCTTGAGGTCGGAACTTTTGTCGGTGTGTTTTGCACCAGGCAGACCTTGTGCCAATGCACTTACGGCAATGACCAGTGCAAGCATCAACGCTGAAAATTGTTTCTTCATAATATTTCGTCGGTTTTGTTTTGTGTGCAAAGGTAGTGAAAAAATAATTCTTGTTTGGGTGGTGAAATGGTCGTTGGGTTAACCTTGGTGTTTTTCAAGCACTTGACGCAGTTCGACGGGCGATATGTCGTGATGCAATTCGCCACCGATGGCGTAGGATATGGCTCCAGTCTCCTCGCTCACCACAACGGCCAGGGCATCAATTTGTTCGGTAACCCCGATAGCCGAGCGGTGGCGTAGGCCAAGATTGGGATCGATGTCGAGACGTGAGGTAACGGGCAGGATGCACCGAGCGGCAAGCACTGTGTTGCCGTTGACTATGACCGCACCATCGTGTAGGGGTGAGTTTTTGAAAAACAGGGTTTCGAGCAAGGCCGACGACACTGTGGCATCAATGCGTTCGCCGGTTTCTACCAGCTCCTCGACACCATTGCTGCGGCGAAACACAATCAGCGCCCCGGTCTTGTTTTGCGACATGTGCATGCAGGCCACGATATATGATTCGTAGTTCACAGTGGAGGTGTGCCGCATGTGTCGGTGCCAAAACCGTAGGCGTTGCAGCCATGGCTGGTCTATCTGTGTTTTGGTGCCAATAAACAGTAGAAATTTGCGTATCTCGGGCTGGAATATAACCACCAGTGCGACAAGGCCTATGCTTGTAATTGCGCTGAGCAACGACCCCAGCAGACGCATGTCGAGCAGTGCCGCCACACGCCACGCCAACAGCAGTACTATCAGTGCCCAAAAGATGAGCATGGCATTTGTGCCACGCACCATGCGGTAGATGTAGTATATCAGCACTGCCACGATCAGCACGTCGAGCACATCCACCACCCTAATGGGCAATAGCGAGGCGTCGAGTAGTGGGATCATGAGACGGAGGGATTGGGGCTGTCGAAGAGCAGACGCACCGTGTCAACAGCGGGTTTGACATCGTGCACACGTAGCACACGACAGCCCTTCATGAGGGCTACGGTGTCAAGTGCAATAGTGCCGTAGAGAGCATGGTCGGGGGTGGTGTCTAAACGTTTATATATCATACTTTTGCGACTGAGTGCGGCCACCATCGGTTGTTCGAATAAGTTGCACAACTGGTCGATGTTGTGAAGCAAAAGATGATTGTCGTCGACCGTTTTTGCAAAACCAAATCCTGGGTCGAGCCACACGTCTTTCACCCCCATGAGGTGCAGCTGGTGTAGACGTTGCGAGAAGTAGACCGACAGGTCTTCTACAATGTCGTCGTAGTTTGTCAGTTGCTGCATGGTTTGTGGCACACCACGCATGTGCATCAGTATGTAGGGCACTTGCAACTCGGCCACGGTGCTGAACATTTGCTGGTCGAGGCTGCCACCTCCGATGTCGTTGATGATGTCGGCACCAGCCTCAACGGCAGCTCTGGCAGGCAGGCTCTGACAGGTGTCGACCGAGAGCAACGCTTGGGGCCAGTGTTTGCGCAGTGTGGCTACGACTGCCGATAGACGTTGTGCCTCGGTAGAGGGATCGAGCATCATGGCCCCTGGGCGCGACGACATGACACCCACATCTATTACATCGGCACCTTGCTCAAGCATCTCTTCGGCATGTTCGAGCATGGCTTTCTCATTGGTGTAGCGACCACCGTCGTAGAACGAGTCTGACGTAACGTTGAGTATCCCCATCACCACTGGGCGACAGAAGCGATGCATCTCTCCGCGCGACACTATGCTAAATGATTTCATTTCCATTTCACATTGCTTTGTTTAGCGTAAGAAACGCGGCCATACAGTTATATATTGCACATCGGATAAACAAAAGTTTACCTTGTGGCAGGTAGGCATCCTCTTCGCATTTGCTTCTTGTCATCGACCTATCATCTCCCACTTTGACTGAAGAACTGTAGGAGATGATAGGGAGTTGATCAGGCGATGATAGGGAGATGATAGGGCGATGATGTTGGGGTGGGGCGCATGTAAAACATCCTTGATGTCAGACTGATACGAGGTGTTTTTACGGGAAATGGCCACTTTTCTTTGTTGCGGTGGCAATAAATGTGTGCAATGGACGTTGTAAGGAGGTTATGAATGAAAATGCACAAAAGGATAATCGCACTCGCGTTGAGATAGAACGCGAGGCAACAGTGTGCCGACGGCTGTTTGAAGACAAGACCCGCGATTATGGCACGGCGTGGCGCGTGCTGCGGCTGCCATCGCTCACCGATCAGATCTATATCAAGGCCTGTCGAATACGCACCCTGCAAGATGGGGGCGAAAATCGTGTGGGCGATGACGTGAGGGGCGAGTTTGTGGCCATGGTGAACTATGCTGTTATGGCACTGATGCAATTGTCGTTGACCGACGATGCGCCGATTTACCTGCCACTTGACGAGGCTTTGCGCCTCTATGACGCTGCACTTCAGCGCCCGCTTACACTCATGCTCGACAAAAACCACGACTACGACGAGGCTTGGCGACGCATGCGTGTGTCGTCAATGCTCGACCTCATTCTGATGAAAATATTGCGTATTAAACAGATAGAGGATAATAGTGGCTCTACTTTGGTGAGCGAGGGCGTTGAAGGTGGATATATGGATATTGTAAACTACTCGCTCTTCTGCCTTGTGCGTCTGGCCGAGGAGGAACAAAATAATGGTTAAAATGAGTGCCATGAAAGACACATCGCTCAACGCCACCCTCAATTGTGTAGCCCGTTGGCTGGTGGGATTGGTGTTTCTCTTCTCGTCGTTTGTCAAAGGGGTTGACCCCATGGGCACCACCTTTAAGATAGAGGAGTATATGACCGCTTGGAGCATTGGCAGCGTGGGCTTTGCATGGGCTCAACCGCTGGCTGGAGTGCTATCGGTAGGACTTATTTGCGCCGAGTTTTTGGTGGGTATGTTGCTCGTAACCAATGCCTATCGTCGCCTGTCGGCATGGGGTTTGGTCGTGATGATGATCTTCTTTACCATCACCACACTGATTGATGCCCTAACCAATAAGGTAACCGATTGTGGATGCTTTGGCGATGCTGTCAAGTTGACAAATTGGCAGACTTTTTGGAAAAACATTGCCCTGGATATTCCCACGGTGTGGATATTCTTGACTCGCAATGTGCGCTACAAACGTCGTTTTGAGCGCGACGGTGTTGTGCTGTTGGCATCGCTCGTTGTCATGATGATATTCTGCCTTTATAACATCAACCACGAGCCTGTCATCGACTTCCGTCCGTGGAAGAAAGGCAATGTGATGATGGATCTTGAAAGCAATGCACCAGTGAGGACCTACTTGGTGTATGCCAACACTGCCACTGGCGACACCGTGCAAATAGAGGCCTCGCAGCTGATGCAGCTGATGCAGCAACCTGGTTGGAAAGAACAGTGGGAGTGGCAAAGCAGCCGTGTGGTCGACCCCAACGAGATTCGTGCCGAGGGCTTCTCAATGCTCGACACTTCGGGCGAAGATCATGCTGCCGACTTGTTGCCTGCGCGCGATGGTCTCATTGTGGTTACCATCCACAAACTTGAGAAACTTGACAAGCGCGATGCGGTGGCTATACGTCGGGCTGTGAGGTTGGCCGAAGAGAATGGCACGGAAATTGCTATACTAACATCGGCATTGACCGACGAAGCATTTGCCTGGTTGCAAGACAACGAACTTGCCGCTGTTGACTGCTACTTTGCCGATGCCACTGCCATTAAAACCGTCATGCGAGGCAATCCTGGATTTATGTATATTAAGGATGCCACGGTGATGGATAAAAGTAGGCAGCCTATGAAATTGAGTATAGACCAACTTTGAATAAGCATAAACAACAACCTGTTAATCGATGATACAACGCCTGCAATCTCTATGGCTACTTTTGGCAGCGTGCTGTCTGTCGGTGTGTTTTTTTGCACCATTGGCCCAATATGAAGCCTCAATGCCCAACACAGGCCAGCATGTTGAAACTCGTCTCGACCTCGTGTCGCGCATGGCTCCCGATATGCATCGCCAATTGCTTGACGGTGTTGAAACCCTGCAATACAGTCAGAAAATGTCGGGCTTTAAGGTGTGGCCACTCACGGTGCTTGTGGCAGCGTGTGCCATAGGCTCTTTGGCCTGCATCTTTTTGTTTCGCAATCGCAAGATACAGATGCGTATGGTAGCTGTTGTGTTCATGCTCAATGTGGTGGTCGTGTTGCTGGTGTTTTTGTGGGCAGTCGATGGTTATGCCGATGCCCTTGCAACTCGCGACATGACCAATATCAGCACTTCGTGGCATTTCAGCGCCTTTATGCCCATCGTGTCGCTGGCATTGCTGTTTCTTGCGCAACGTGGCATACGGCTCGACGAGGCAAAAGTGCGCGCCGCCGACCGCTTGCGTTAACACCTATAGTTGCTACGAATGACCTTTACCTACAACATATCGAACATTGACGAGGCTGCTGCCACGCTTCTTGAGGCATTCCCCAACAGTCGTTTCTTTGCTTTTTGGGGTGGTATGGGGGCTGGAAAAACCACGCTCACAAAGGCCTTGTGCAAGCACTTGGGGGTGGATACGGTGGTAACGAGTCCAACATTTGCAATCGTGAATGAGTATGTTTCGGGCACAGGTGAGCCGATATTCCACTTTGACTTTTACAGAATAAAGAACCTTGACGAGGCTCGCGATATTGGTTGCGACGACTATTTCTACAGTGGTTGCTACTGCTTCTGCGAGTGGAGCGAAAACATAGAGCCCCTGTTGCCCGACGATTGTGTGAGGGTTGTTATAAGTGGCACTGACCAAACACGCACCATCGAAGCCTCTGTTATAAAACCTAAACTCAAAGAGAAACCTTTTTACGACAAACAATGAACAACGACGATAAAGCATCTGAAACCCTGGCGCGTCTTGTTGCTCAAACGCTCGACACCAAGAAAGCCGACGATGTGCGCATCCTTGATTTGAGAAAAGTAAGTGGAGCACCAGCCGAGATATTTGTCATAGCCACAGGAAATGTCCCTTCTCACGTCAGTGCATTGAGCGATGCTGCGTTTGAAACGGTGAAAAAGGCCACAGGCTTAAATCCACACAAGGTAGAGGGCTATGCCAATGCCGAGTGGATACTGATGGATTATTTTGATGTAGTTGTACACATATTTTTGAAAGACAAACGTTCTTTCTATCGCCTCGACGACCTATGGAGCGATGGTGAACAACTGTCCGTATGGCAAAACAAGTAAACTCTTTACTACCATCATATGGCTGAACAAAGAAAACAACCTCAAAGAAACGCTAAAGGCAACGGTCCACGTCGCCCTCGGTTTATATACATCGCCTATGGAGTCATTATCCTGGCTCTGCTTTACACTCTGATTGGCGGTGGTGAGTCGGCGACACAGCGCGATATAGAATGGGACAAATTGGTTGGTATACTCGAACGTGGCGACCAGGAACGCATCACCGTTATCAACGGTAAAAGGGCAGAGATTACCATAAAAAAAGAAGCCCTGTTACGCGACACGGTAACCTACAAAGACCTTTATTCGAAGACACTTGCTGGTAAATCGCCCGCAGGTATGTATGTCTACAATATCGGCTCGTACGATCACTTTGACCGTGAACTGAAAAAAGTCGAAGATCGCAGCGGCAAAACCATAAGTTACAAGATAGTTGAAGAAAACAACACATTCCGTGAAATACTGGTATGGTTTGGCCCACTACTGATTTTCATCCTTTTCTTCTGGCTTATGAGCGCTTGGAGTCGCCGACAAATGGGTGGAGAAAGCGGAGGTGGAGGCATAGGTGGCCTGTTTGGAGTGGGGCGCTCCAACGCCAAACAATATGATGCTACAAAGCAAGTGAACGTAACATTTAAGGATGTCGCGGGATTGGCAGGCGCAAAAGAAGAGGTGATGGAGGTAGTGGACTTCCTAAAAAATCCGAAACACTACACCGAATTGGGCGGTAAAATACCCAAGGGAGTGCTGCTTGTTGGCCCTCCGGGTACTGGCAAAACACTGTTGGCAAAAGCTGTAGCTGGTGAGGCGGGAGTTCCGTTCTTCTCAATGTCGGGTAGCGACTTTGTGGAAATGTTTGTCGGTGTTGGTGCCTCTCGTGTGCGTGGTTTGTTTGAGGAGGCAAAGAAAAAATCTCCTTGCATCATATTTATTGATGAAATATATTCAGTAGGTCGTGCGCGAGGTCGTGCGGGCATCACTGGTGGCAACGATGAACGTGAAAACACCCTCAATCAGTTGTTGACAGAAATGGATGGCTTCTCGTCAGGTACCAACGTTATAGTGCTTGCAGCTACCAATAGAGCAGACGTACTTGACAAGGCTTTATTGCGTGCTGGACGTTTTGATAGACAGATTTACGTTGAACTTCCCGACATCGAAGAACGTAAGGCCATATTTGCTGTACACATGAAAAACTTGAAGTTGTGCGACGATAAATCCAGCGAAAGCTATGTCGACCGCGATTTCTTGGCAAAACAAACTCCTGGTTTCTCTGGAGCAGACATAGCCAATGTGTGTAATGAAGCAGCTCTTTGTGCGGCAAGAAAGAATAAGAAACGCATAGAAAAGCAGGACTTTTTGGATGCAGTAGACCGTATTGTTGGTGGTCTTGAGAAACGAACCAAGGTGCTTACTGATCAAGAAAAGCACACAATTGCCTACCACGAGTCGGGTCATGCATCGGTTAGTTGGCTGTTGAGGTGGGCAAATCCACTTGTAAAGGTAACCATTGTTCCACGTGGCAAAGCACTTGGGGCTGCATGGTACTTGCCCGAAGAACGACAGATTACCACCTATGAGCAGATGTTTGACGAGATGACGAGCCTAATGGCAGGACGTGCATCGGAAGAAATTGTGTATGGGAAAATAAGCACGGGCGCGTTGAATGACATAGAGCGAGCAACAAAAATGGCGCAAGCTTTGGTAACCTACTATGGCATGAGTCCAGAGGTGGGCAACATAAGTTTCTACGACTCTACGGGACAAAGCGACTATGGTCTGACAAAACCTTTCAGCGAGAAGACAGCCGAAACTATTGACCGTGAGGTGAAACGCATGGTAGAAGAAGCCTATGCCAAGGCAAAAGAGTTGCTGACAACGCATCGTGAGCAACTTGATGAGTTGGCGCAACAACTCTACGACAAAGAAGTGCTGTTTAGGGAAGACCTTGAACGCATATATGGACCGCGTCCGTGGGAGATGACCGACGATAAAGAAACATCGCAAGAGGCATGAAAACATTTTGGAAACGCACGTTGAGTGCGACGGTTTATGCCGTGTTGTTCTTGGGCTCGATATATAGTGCACAACTTTCGGGCAACCGAACCTTTGGTTTGTGCCTTTTCGGGGCATTCTTACTCTTTGTGACCGTCGGTTGTACATTCGAATTTTTTAGGATTGTGGCTAAGCAGGGGGCGCACCCAACTCGCGGAGTGGGATATGTGCTTGCTGTAGCATCTTTTGTTGCGACATACATTGTAACTTTCCTGCTTTTCAGTAATGATCTTGCTGTTTTTATTGGTGGACCGATGCGTTTGGTGCAGGTTGCGCTACTTGCGCTATTGATATTCCCCATTGTGGTCATGCTGCAATTGTGGAGTGGTAGTGAACAACCATTCAGAGATGCAGCCTACACTATTCTTCCTGCTTTATATGTAGGTGTCCCACTGGGACTTATGCCTGCGCTTCACTTTCATGCGAACATACTGGTGATGATACTTGCCATGGTTTGGATTAACGATTCGGCAGCGTATATGTGCGGTTCGTGGTATGGCAAACACAAAATGTGGCCGCGTCATTCGCCAGGCAAAACATGGGAAGGCACTGTTAGTGGAGTGATTGTAACAATGGTTTTTGCTGCGCTGGTAGGTCCGTTGTTTAACGACAGTATGTCGTGGTGTATATGGGCGGTTGTTGGTGCGCTGACAGGTGTTGTGAGCACATTGGGCGATTTGACCGAGTCGATGTTGAAACGCAGTGTCGATGTGAAAGACAGTGGCAAGATAATGCCTGGTCATGGAGGTTTCCTCGACCGATTCGACAGCCTCTTGATGGTTACTCCAGTCATTTTTGTGTTTTACGTAGTTTTTATTTCGATATGAAAATACATAGAGAAGGACGCACTATAATTGCAATAGCCTTTGGGGCAACTTTCCTTATTTACTTGTGTATGGCATTGGTTGTCAAGGTGTGGACGCCATTCCACTACCTGTTTGCTGCCGCATTGTTGGTGTTCTCATTGATGATAACATCGTTTTTCAGAATACCGCGACGCATATTCACCGAGTCGGCAAGCCAATTGATTTCGCCTGCCGACGGTGTGATTGTGGCTGTGGAAGAGGTGTTTGAGAAAGACTACATCAAAGGTCAGTGCATGCAGATTAGTATCTTTATGAGCGGTACCGACGTGCATGTTAACCGTTATCCATGCGATGGATTGGTGGAATATGTGCGTTTTCGTCGTGGTAACTATTTTGTTGCATCATATCCCAAAAGCAGCGACCTCAACGAACGTACCGAGGTGGGAATGAAACTCGACAATGGTCAGAAGATACTCATCCGTCAAGTGGCAGGCGTCATGGCGCGACGCATAGTGTGCTATGCAAAAGAAGGGGAGCGCGTGAAGCAAAATCAAGAAATGGGATTCATAAAATTCGGATCGAGAATTGACATGTTTATTCCGCTTGTTTTCCATGTCAACGTAAATCTTCGCGATAAGGTGAAAAACGCCATCAGCCCCATCGTCGACATCGTGTAATGTTCTCTGCAGAACAGATTTTGTACGAAGACAACCACCTGATTGCCATAAACAAACGGGTTGGGCAGATTGTGCAAGCCGACAAGACTGGCGACGTGCCGTTGATTGACGAGTTGAAAGCTTTCATCAAGCAGCGCGATGGCAAGCCAGGCAACGTTTTTTGTGGCCTCATCCACAGGCTCGACCGCCCTGTGTCGGGAGTGGTGCTGTTTGCCAAAACATCGAAAGCCCTGTCAAGAATGACTGTCATGGTGAGGGATCGGCAATTGACCAAGTCCTACTGGGCAGTGGTTAAAAACGCACCTCCCAATAAGCAAGCTCTGGTTGAAGACTATTTGAAAAAGAACGAGGCACAAAACAAATCGTATGTGGTGGATGCAAACACGCCTGGTGCAAAGGTGGCTCGACTGGAATATGCGCTTGTTGCAACATCGGACGGAGGATACCATCTGCTTGAGGTTAACCTCCTTACAGGTCGACACCATCAGATTAGGTGTCAGTTGGCGCACATGGGCAGCCCTATAAAAGGCGACCTGAAATATGGTGCTCCGCGCAGTAATGCTGATGGAAGCATATCGTTGCATGCCAGAAGAATAGCATTCGAACATCCTGTGAGCCATGAACAATTGACTATTGTTGCTCCAAACGAGGAGTTTGAAAGAATGTTTAGAGTGTAGAAAAAGTGTATAACTGGTGCGAGGAGGCGACCGGAGGTCGCCTCCTCGCACTTTTTTATTATCCTCATACTAATACCATCTCCCTATAATCTCCCTATCAACACCCTATCATCTCCTGCTTTTGACTGAAGAACGGCAGGACTTGATAGGGTGTTGATAGGGAGATGATAGGGCTTTGATACTGTCGAGGGACGGACAAAGATGCCAACAGGTTTTACTCTCTTATCCACTTGCTGCGACGGAATGTTTTTTTTTCTTGCATAAATATTGGGTGAAAAGAAAAAAGATTGTAAATTTGTGGGCATAAAACGTTACTTTTATGAAACGAATAGTTATTCTTGGCCTCTTTGTGGCACTGGTAGGAATGGTTTCGGCACAATATGTCGTGGACGATACATTTGACCAATTGAGGGTAAAAATAAATGTGCCAGACGCTAAATTGGCAGTTGTTGATGGGCAGACACACGTGCTGATAGACGGCTATGCTGATGGGGGCGAGGTGGGTAGACCCGCTTTGCCCGTAGTGGGCTATATGCTTACAGTGCCGTTTTGCAAAGGAATGGAGGTGAGTGTGAGCAATGTGGTGTTCGACACCATTGAAATTAGTAATCCAGTTCCGGTGCAGCCAGTACGCGCCAAGTCGGACACTGGTCATTATGCTCAAGTGATTGACGGGGCTTTCTACAACACCGACACCTTTTATGCGTTGCCTCTTGCAAGGGTAGAACAGGTGGGTGTGGCGCGCGACAGAAATTTGGCGCAACTCCAGTTCTCGCCCGTAAGCATCAACGCCAAGCGAGGTGTGGCTGTGGTTTGCCGTAGCGCCGAGGTAAGTGTGCGATATGTTGATGCCGATGTTGACAGCACTCTCGCAGTGTACAATCGCTACCACACGCCTGCTTTTACCTATGGCAAAACACTCAACAATTTGTTCCCAGCCACCAAAGATGCGTCGATGAAGGCTCCAATAAGGATGGCTGTGTTTGTGCGACAATATCTCAACACGGCCAAATTGGACGAGTTTATAGCATGGAAGAAACGACAGGGAATGATTGTGGATAAGTATGTGTTGGAGGAGATAGGCAAGACTACGTATAGCGATATAGCCAGTTTTACGAAGAGCCTATACACTCAATCAACCTCTAAAAACCCTGCTCCTACCTTTGTCGTACTCATAGGCGATAAGGAGTATCTTCCCACACGTACAAGCACTATTCTTGAGGAGAGTATGGGCACGCACCCCACCGACCTTGACTATGTGTTGTGGACGGGTGGCGACTATGTGCCCGATGCCTATATCGGCCGTATTTCGGTTACCAATGCCACCGAGTTGGCTTCGGCCATTGACAAGACGTTGATGTATGAGCAATATCTCTTTACCGACGATTCCTATCTTGCCCGTGCGGCACTGGTGTCGGGCAAGGACGAGGGTACGACCAACGACAACGCCTATAACTATTGCGACCCGACGATGGATTATATTGCAAAGTACTATGTATCGCCTGCCAATGGTTATGAAAACATCTATTACTGGAAAAACAACACCTCGTTTGCTCCGCAAGGGGTTACGGTTACTGGAAGCAGTTTGACTGCAGGCATCGGTCTTACCGTACGCACTCGCTATAACGAAGGTATTGGCTTGATAAACTATAGCGCCCATGGCAATTACAACCAGTGGGGTAATCCGCAGCTCACCGTGTCGCAGGTGGCTTCGATGACCAACGAGGGTATGCCATCGGTGATGATAGGAAATGCCTGTCTGACCAACAAATTTGACGAAGGAGTGTGTCTTGGCGAGGCATTGCTACGCAAGAATAATAACGCCGGTGCTGTGGTATATATAGGTGCCACAAATAGCACTACTTGGCCCATGGACTTCTACTGGGCGGTAGGTGTGCGCAGCAACATTAACAACACTATGGATGCCACGTTCAGTCCATCGCGTCCAGGCATGTACGACCGCCTATTCCACACCCACAATGAGTCGTTTTCAACTCACGGATTCACCGCTGGCGCAATGGTTTTCAGTGGCAACATGGCAATGCAAAACTCTTCCTATAGCGCCACTTATAAGCGCTACTACTGGGAAATTTATGAGGTGATGGGCGATCCGTCGCTCATGCCGTGGTTGGGGCGTGCCTCTGACATCAGCATTGTATGTACGGCCAACGACAATGGTCTGCTCACATTTACCACAGCTCCGAATGCTTATGTCGCCCTTGTATCCAATGATAGTCTAAAAGTCATGGGGGCAGCGTTTGCCTCGCGCACAGGAGTGGCTACTATGCGCGCCACGGGTGCCGACTTGTCAAATTGTTCGGTTGCAATCATGTCTCAAGGTCATAAACCGTTCTTCCAGCCGTTCAACAATTTAAGTATAGACCGTATACAGACCATAGAAGCCCGAGTTTTCCCCAATCCAAGCACAGGACGTTTCAGCGTGGAGCTTCCGATAAATGCAGAGGTTGAAGTCTTCTCTGCTACAGGAGTAAAGGTGTACGGCAAAACTCATACCGAGGGAGTCGCCGAGATAAACCTCGAAGCACAACCGCTTGGGGTGTATATTATGCGTGTGAATACTGGTGGTCAGGTCTTCACACGGCGTCTTATTAAGCAGTAACGACGGTTTTGTTTATAATATAAGAGCGGACGCTGCACAAGCAGCGTCCGCTCTTATATTATAAACATTGTTTAGTATCCCAAAATCTTTAGCATCGACTTGTAACTTTGCTCTTTAGCAAATAGTTTGGTGGTGTATTCCCCGTTTTCGTCCTTATCAATAATCACATGTTTAGGGGCTGGAATAAGGCAATGCTGTATGCCGCCATATCCACCGATGCTCTCTTGATACGCCCCCGTATGGAAGAAACCAATATAGAGGGGATCGTCCTTCTGCAACTTTGGTAAGAATATGGCATTGGCATGAGAGTCGGCATTATAGTAATCTTCGCTGTCGCATGTTAGTCCTCCCAAAAAAACACGCTGATATTCGCAGTCCCAGTGATTGATGGGCAGCATTATAAATCTTTGATTGATACCCCATGTGTCGGGCAGTGTGGTGATAAACGACGAGTCAATCATGTACCACAACTCCCGATCGTTTTGCTGTTTTTGGTCAAGAATGCTATAGAGCGTTGCACCACTTTCGCCTACAGTAAAACTGCCAAACTCGGTGTATATATTTGGCTCTTCCACTCCGCGTAGAGCACAAATAGCCTTTATCTGTGCCAAGATCTCCTCTGCCATATACTCGTAGTCGTAGTTTGCCGCCAAGCTAACTTTGCTTGGAAAACCTCCGCCAATGTTAAGACTATCTAAATCGCTGCACACTCGCTTCAAGTCGCAATAGACATTCACACATTTTGCCAACTCATTCCAGTAGTAGGCTGTGTCGCGTATACCAGTATTGATAAAGAAGTGCAGCATCTTAAACCTAAATTTATCATTTGGCTTCACTTGCTCTTCGTAGAATGATACTATATCGTTGTATCTAATTCCCAATCGAGATGTGTAAAAGTCAAATTTAGGTTCCTCTTCAGAGGCAATCCTTATTCCTAAATTCATCTTTTCATCTTCATCCGACATTTTCTCATCAAGCATGTAATACTCGTTCTTATTATCAAGTACAGGTATAATGTTATGGAAGCCATCGTGGAAAATATTCACAATATTTTCGATGTATTGCTCCTTTTTGAATCCGTTACAAACGATTGTTTTATCTTTATCAACGAGACCTTGGCTGTGCAATTCTTGAATCAAGTTTATGTCAAAAGCCGACGATGTTTCGAGATTGATGTCGTTTTTTAGGGCCTCTTCAAGCACAAAGGCAAAGTGACTCGACTTGGTGCAGTAGCAGTAGTTGTAGGAACCTTTGTAGTCGGTTTTGGCAATGGCCACGTTAAACAGGCGTTTGGCTCGTTGTATCTGTGAACTAATTTTGGGTAAGTAAGTTATTTTTAGCGGAGTTCCATACTGTTTTATTATTTCCATCAAAGGAATATCGTGGAAAAAGAGCTCTCCATCCTCGGTTCTGAATTCGTCTTGGGGGAAGTCGAAAGTTTGATCAATGAGGTCGTAATATTTATTTTTCATGCTATCCGAGTGTGTTAAGTTTTGTTTTTATGGCGTGTTTGATTAAGTTGGATTGCGCTGCAAAGTTACAACTAAATAAGATGAAATGTGTTTGTATTTTGTATGTAAACGAATAAGGGCGTGCCGTATGGCACGCCCTTATTCGGTGTTTTTAATTATGTATCTGTTAGTTGTTGCCTATTTTGTGAAGCTCTACTTCGTAGATAAATGGCGTTTTGGCAGCAGTTCCACGTGTGCCTTCAATGAGCTGGTAGGGAAAATAGAAGCGGTAAATACTACCCTCGTTCATCAGTTGCAACCCTTCGATAAGTCCCTTGAACATAGGTTGGCCGATGACAGTCTGAACTGGCTCGCGTTTTCCGTATGTTTGATCGTAGGGCTCGCCAGTAAGCATCAGGAAACTACGGTAGTCGATAAGTACCTCTTGAGCATATTTGGCATTGGCTCCGTGTCCCTTTTTAATTTCTTCGTAGTAAAAACCGGCATCATGCTTTTTTACTTGAGGCTTTTCTTTCATCAGTCGTGTAAAGTATTCCTCTTGGGCATTTTCTATGTCGGATATGGTCTGACGTTGATGGCTCTGTGCTTGCATGAGCAACAATTGTATAGCTTCTTGATATACTGTGTCGTTGATTGGTTGCTCGTTGTCTTCCAGTGTGTGTCTAATTGCTTGGATAACTTTATCGTTATCAAGTTTGAAAGATTCGTTGTTTTTCAGAGAAAGGCCAATGTTTTCGCCCATAGCCCACGACAGGGTGTCGGTCATGTCGTTTAGTTTGACAGTTTTGTCTTGGGTGCATGCAGCAAGAGTAAGGGCTGCCACGGCGATGATGATGTAGTTGTGTTTCATATTAAGATGTGTTTATTCGCTATATATTTGCGCGCATCGTTATTTCCCGCGCCCTTGAATGACGATGATTATGGTGTAGAGAAGTATTTTTATGTCAATCTGAAGCGACATATTGTCAAGGTAAAGTAGGTCGTATTTTAGCCGCTCTACCATTTCATCGACGTTTGATGCGTATCCATATTTCACCTGCCCCCACGATGTTATTCCAGGTTTTACTCGTTGCAAAAGTAGGTATTCAGGGGCGCGAGTCAGAATTTGGTCTATGAAAAACTGGCGTTCTGGACGAGGTCCGACCAGCGACATGGTGCCTTTTAGAACATTATAGAATTGTGGAATTTCGTCGAGTCTAACTTTGCGCATAAACCTGCCGAATGGAGTAATGCGTGGGTCGTTGTCTTTACTGAGTGTGGGACCCGATCGCTCGGCGTCGATATACATCGACCTGAACTTGTGCATCTTGAATGGCTTACCGTGGTAGCCAATGCGCTCCTGCACATAGAATACTGGTCCAGGCGAGGATAACTTAATGATTATTGCGGTGATGAGGAAAACGGGGGAGAGGATTATTAAAGCAAGGAGCGAGATTACGATATCGGCAATGCGTTTAACAGAGTATTGCCACTCCTTCATCAGCCTATTGTTGAGTACGATGAGGGGCGAGTGGAATATGGCATCAACCTTGGCCGAACCAATAATAAGGTCGCGTGCATCGGGTGTAACCTTTATTATGAGGTCGTCGTGATAACTGAGAGAGAGCAGTATCTCTTTCAACTGATAGTACTCGTTGTCCTCTATTGCCACAATCACCTCTTGCACATTGTTGGTCTCAATGATTGTTTTAATATCGTTGAGGTTACCCAAGTGAGGCATTATTGCCTTGAGGCTGTCCGACATTTGGCCGTCAATGTCGACAAAGCCGACAAACAAATTCCCAGAGTAGGTCTCTTGATTTTCAAGATCAAGATAGGTTTGGTGAGCCCTCTTCTTACTACCCACCATTAGCGTCGGAAAACCGATGCGACGCGATTGTATTTTTTTTACTGTACCTGTGGTGATGATGAGGCGCAGGATGTAGGTGAGAGTGAAGTGTACGAGCAGCAGGAAAGAGAACGACGAGTAGTAGTTGCGATAGGTTGATATGTTGTCGTCAATGAGCAGCGAAAAGAATATTACCACCACACCTATGATAGAAGCCATGGCGGTGTCGGTTAATTCTTTCAAACGCGACCTTCGCAACACATTGCGATATTGGCCTTGAATGGTGTATAAGGCCAGCCATCCGAGGGGTACAAAAACCAGTCCGAGCCAGAAGTTACGGTCGGTGAATACGCTGTTTATATCGGCCAGTTGCAGCGACTCTTGCGTCAGTTTGCGAAACAGGAACAGTGCTAACCACGCAAGAATGGCAGCAAGGGTGTCGGAGACGATGTATCTTATTTTTTGACGGCGTTCCATCAAGAGCGTTTGATTATCTTCACGTTGTCTAACCGTACATCGCCATCAATGTTGTCGACATTAAGGGCATTGAACGACACGCGAAACGAGGGGTTGTGGTTAAAGTCGCGCCATGTGCGACCTAAATTTACATACATGTGTTGCCATTGGCTTGTAGGATAGCACACCATAACCGATAGTGTCTCGCTGTTTGCCCCTTCATATTGTTGACTGGTCATCTCTATCTGTACTCGGATGTCGCTCTTGATGTCGAACTCAATGTATACGGTGCTTGAGGGATCTGTTACAATGATGTCTTGTTCGATAAACGTGGCTCGTGTAGACTGCGATGCATTGACATGCAGACGGCCATATCCCACGCCCGATCGGGCTTCGGCAGGAGCATAGCGCTCCCATGTCATCACGCTGTCGAACATGGTGCTTGCCTCAGTGGGCTCAAAAGGCTCAAACACCAGCACCCCGTCAAGGCCAATGGCATAGTCTACGCTGAGGTGGCCAAGGTCGGTTGTGTCGGTCGACGAAAGTGTTACTCCCGAGATGCGTTTTGACGTGTAGAACGAATAGTATGGTTGCGTGGCCGTGATACCGCTCATGCGCACGGCTGGGTATATGTCAATATAGTCGGTTGCACCACTATACAGCACTGGTACCGTAAATGGCAATTCGAACATACCAATGGTGTCTTCGTTCATTTTACCATTGAAGTGTGCCACTACGTAGGCACCACTTATGTCGCTGGTATAAAAGCCAGTGTCGGTTGATATGGTGTTGCCCACCACGTTGATGTCCTCAACATGCAAAAACGCTGGGGCCACGAAGTCGGCATCGTTGGTACATGCTGCCAGCATCATAACCAGTATCAGCACTATGGCATTCCCTTTTTTCATGTATTACCAAACGTGTCGACGTGGGCTTTATTGCGTGTGCGCGCAAATAATGTGTATTTTTGCGCCACTTTTTAAGCGATAACGTTATGATGCGCATAGGTGTTCTGTCAGACACTCATGGCTTTTTGCCGCAACAGGTGTATTCTTTTTTCGAGCAGTGCGACGAACTATGGCATGCTGGCGATATAGGCCAGGGTGTTCTTGACGCACTTGAGGATTTCAAACCTGTGAGGGCTGTTTGGGGCAACATTGACGATGCCTCGCTTCATCACTGCTTGCCGCAAACCGATGTCTTTGAGCGTGAGGGTCGGCGAGTGATGCTTACCCATATTGGTGGCCGACCAGGACGCTACGCCCCAGGCGTAACTGAGCGATTGCGATTGGTGAAACCCGACATTTTTGTGTGCGGACACAGTCACATCTTGCGTGTCGGATACGACAAAGACATGCGTCTTTTGCACATCAATCCTGGTGCTGCAGGGCGACAAGGCATTCATCGAGTGTGCACTTTGGTGCGTTTTGTGCTTGATCCCGACCCATCGCAGCTCGAAGTGCTTGATTTTCAAAGGTGATGTTGCCCACATTTTCGACCTACTATCCACCTATCAAGTCCTGCTTTTGTAGGAGTTGATCAGGAGATGATAGGGAGTTGGTCAGGAGATGATAGGGAGTTGGTCAGGAGATGATAGGGAGATGATGCCTGTTAGATGGTGGGTTGCTATGGCACTATTTTTGCTTTCTTTTGGCCGATGGAATTGTTTGTGGCAACACTACACCCACAAATACAAGCACCACCCCCAGTAGTTTAAGCCAGCCAAATTGTTCCTGCCCCACGGCAACGGCTATGATGAGGGTGAAGATTGGACTGGTGTTGTAGAATATGCATGCCAGCGTGGCTCCCAGTTGGCGTATGCCGTAGTTGTAGCACATGTATGCTACGGTGGAACACCCTATGCCCAGTAGAGCCACAAGGACTATCATTTTACCCGAATAGCTCAATTCTTGCAGGTTGTTGAAGTCGGTGATGAGCACGAAAGGCAGGAAGTAGATAAGTCCCAGGAGATTTTGATAAACGGTTATGGTGGTGGGGCGATAGTGGTTCACGATGCGCACCAGTAGCAGTGTGTAGACCACCGCCACGGCTACAGCCCCAAAGAGATAGAGCAACCCCTCGGGTTTACCTGCCAGAGCGTTGCCGTCGACAATTGTAAGCCCTACGCCCACCACCGATAGTGCTGCGCCCACAACCACGGTTCCGCGCAGTCGTTCTTTGTAGATGGCGGACATGGCAAAGGGTGTGATGAGGGGTAGCAGGGCTATGATGATTGACGAGAGGCTGCCACTTACCAGGCGTACACCCGAAGCCTCACAAAGGTTGTAGGCAAAGGGCTCGCACAAGGATAGTAGCAAGAACCACTTCAGATCGGTGCGACGTATGGGCTCCAACTTGCGTGTAAGCGCCATAAGGGGCAGGAAGACGATGGTGGCCGTGATGAGACGGAGGGTGATTAGTATGGCTACGGTCATGCTCGGCTCGGTGAGGAACAACTCTTTTGTGGCAATGAAGCTTGAGCCCCACAGCACGCCACACAGCAATAGTAGCAGGTAGGCCAGTCGGTTTTTCATTCAGAAGGGGTATCCTATTCCAATGTTGGTTACAATCTGATTCATCTTCCAGTGGGGTGGACGGAAACGGTTGGCATCGTCGAAGCCTGGGTCAATGAGAGGTATGCCCAAGTCGAGACGAATGGTGGCCACCGAAATGTTGACACGAAGCCCCATACCCACGCCTACGGCAATCTCTTTCCAAGCACGTGCAAGTGTGAATTCGCCACCTTCGTATTGGTCGGAGTGGTTGAAAAGCCACACGTTGCCCATGTCGGTAAATAAGGCTCCCTCAAACACTCCAGCAATGGGGAAACGCTCTTCGAGGTTTAAGACGATTTGAAGGTCGCCGACACGTTCAATAGAGGTGGCTGATCCTTGATAACTACCTGGGCCAAGGTGTCGCAGTTGCCATGCTCGCATAGTGGTTGGACCGCCACCATAGAAACTTTTTTCGTAGGGCATGGCCACCGAGTTGCTGTAAGGCATGCCTATGCCAATTATGGCACGTGCCACAAAGTCGCTACGGTTGCCGTGGTAGATGTGGCGACTGGCATCGGCACCCAGACGCACGTATTGAGCGTATGGCACGTTGAAGAGTTGGCGCACTCCATTTTCGTCCTTATTGCCCGACACCAGTGAACTTATGCCCGACAGCAGGTTGCCAGCCGTCTCGACCGACAGGTGCAGCGAGGTGAAGTTGTGGCGCACGCCGATTTGTTGGTTGGTGAAAGTGTAGTCGTAGCGTGCGTCCATAATGAAATGACTACTGTATTGGTAGGCCAGGCGCAAGTCGCTGGCGCGACGCAACCTTTGAGCAAAGGCATCGTCGATGTCATACACCCTGACATAGCTAAACTCGATGGGTAGCCACTGATGATTATGGGTGAGTTTGGAACTCCATGAGTAGCCAAACGATACGCCCTCTTGCAGCCGCTGAAAGTAGGGGTGATATTGATAGCTGCCATTGAGCGACACCAGTGTATGGGGCCTGACACTTTGCCATACAATGCTTTTGGCGAGTGGCAGAAGAAATATCGGCATGTCGAGCGTGGTTTCAAGACTTGCTTCTAATGCGCTGAAGTTGGCTTCGTCGGTATTTTGGGCACGACGGAAGAGCAGTTTGGGCAATTCCATTAACACAGATCCCTTTACCTTCAGTTGCTCGGCACCGCCAAATATGTTCTTATGGCGGTATTCGAGTGATGTTTCAATACCCAAGTTACCGTTGGTCCAAAAGTTGCCACTATCGGTAGCTGTAAGTGGTGAGGCGTTGGTTAGTTCGAGCGAGAGACTGATTTTTTGTTGGTTGGCATTGATTAAGCGCACGTGGGCATCAAGCAAAGGTAGCGAGTCGGTGCTGGTGGGCGATGGAGAAAAGTCTATGTTGATGTATCGGAAATTGTGCAGGTTGAGAAGCGAGTTATAGGTGTTGCTCACAAATCGAGGTCGGTAGGTCATTCCAGGGAAGAGCAACATGGCGCGGCTTATGGTTTGTGGGCGTATGCTCATTGGTTTGTCGTGAACAAAGAGAAAGTCGATTGTGCGGCTTCTCATGGGGTAGGTGTATATTTGAGTATCGGCCACGGTGCGTCCTTGCAGTAGGTCGGCGGTGCTGTTGGGGTAGATAAAGATGTTGTTGAGGTGGTAAATGCGCCAGTTGCTGTCGGCTACGTATACATCTACCGATAGGTGTGATGAGCTGTAAGTGGTGTCTACCACAAAGCGTATTCCTTCATGTTGCGCGGCATAATAGCCCTCGTTGCGCAGGCGTTCCACAATTAGGTTGCGTGTGTCAATTAAGTTGTCTTGGTCGTAGTAGGTGTCCTCCTTCAATGGCATGTCGTTGCGCCAACGAGAAAGAAGCGCAGTAACGGCGTCGGTTTGAGCATGATACACCACTTCGGCAATGCGGTAGCGAGGCGACACTTTTACATGATAGGCTATGCTGATTTCGTGGTCGGAAATGGCAGTGGTGTCGAACGTTGCAGTGGCGTTGAAACATCCTTTCGATGCATAGAATGCTTGTAACTGCATTGCCGAGCGACGGGCTCGGGCCACATCGTAGACCACTGGGGGCTCTCCAATGCGACGCAGGTAGTTGTTGATGAAAGTGCTGTCGGTGGGCGACGAAAGGTTGTAGAAGAAAAGCGGTATACGCAATCTTTTTATGCCCAAGAAACGGGTGTTGGGCGATTGAAGAATATAGGGCGAGGCCTTGGGCGTGAGCGATGCTACTTCGGGAATGAGTGTACTACTATCGGCATTGACAACGTTGATGGTGTTGTCGTAGAGCACACGTTCGCCCGTGGCAAGATGCCGCGATGGCGAGCATCGCACAAACAACAGCACCAGCAGTGCCGTCCATAGCAGGTATGATGCCCTATTGCTCAATAGTGTTGAGTATTGTTTCGGTGCTTCCAAGGTTGCTCTTAACGTAGTTAAGGCAGTTTGTTGATGCCGATGATAGCAATGTGGGTTGAGTAAACAACGAGTCGAGGCGGTGGCGAAGTTCGTCGTATGACGCTATGCTCCAACCTCCTTGCCGCTCAATGATGTCACATGCTTCTTTGAACTTGTGATAATTGGTTCCAAATATCACTGGCTTACCGTAGGTCATTGCTTCGAGTGTGTTGTGAATGCCATGACCGAAACCGCCACCAATATAGGCCACATCGGCATAACGATATAGCATGGATAGCATGCCAATGTTGTCTATTATCACCACTTTGGCCGTACCTCCCTGTTTGCAAAGGATGGAGTAGCAAATGCTTTGAGGGAAAAGTTTTTCGATGTTGGATAGATGGTCGTCAGAAATGATATGTGGCGCAAGAATGATTTGCACAGGCACATCTGTCTCCTTCAAATAGCGTGCAAGCAGTATTTCATCGGGTTCCCAAGTGCTGCCGGCCACTATTACTCGACTGCTGTTATCAAGAAAAGTTTCAATGGGAGTGTTGCCACTATGGCTTTGTGCTATCTGCCACACACGGTCAAAACGTGTGTCGCCAGCCTGTGTTACGCAGTTGATGCCATGAGCTCTAAGTAGCGATGCCGATTGTTCATTTTGCACAAATATGTGCGTGTAGGTCTTCAAACCTCGAAGATACCACCCTCCATACCATTTGAAAAAGTATTGTCCCGGACGAAATATGGCAGAGAAGATGTAGGTGGGAATAGCACGTTGGTTGAGCTCATGTAGGGTGTTGAACCAAAAATCGTATTTTACAAAGAAAACTGCCAACGGATTTATGCGCTCGATGAATCGACGGGCATTGCCAGGAGTGTCCATAGGAAAGTAGCACACCACATCGGCAGTAGAGTTGTTGTGGCGTACTTCGTAGCCAGAGGGTGAAAAGAAAGTAAGCAGCTGCTGAACGTTTGGGTGGAGAGTGCGGTATTGTTGCATTACAGGTAGGGCCTGTTCATATTCGCCAAGACTCGACACATGAAACCACACCGTGGGTACATTGGGCTTTAATGTTTGGAGAGCGCGGTTAATATCTCTCCATCCATCAACCATTTTGCGTGCCTTATTGTGCCCAAACACTTTCGCTATGCGAATGGCAAGGCTATACAGGCGTATGCCAAGGCTGTAGAGTGTTTTCATCAATAGTAGTAGTAATCGTAGGTCGTTTTACCTGTAAGAGGAAACATCCATGTGAGTTTAACCGCGCAAAGCAGGTCAAAATATCGACTATTGTCTTTCCCGTTAAGCCCCATTTTATTGTCTATTATGTAAGGTCGAGCTGACCAACTATAGCACTGGCTTATATCGAATGTGATGCGAAAATTGACGTAGGTGCGGTAGTTGTTCATATACCAAAAACCAAAACTTTCGGTTAGTATCAACCCATGCCGCAAATGGTCGTAGAGTCGGGCGTAGTCGCCACTGAGTTGGGGTACTGGACTTTCGTTTACGTCTTGCACCATTTTGGTTTGTTGCAAAAACCATCCTCCACTCAATTTTAACAGTAAGCCTGAATTTGGATTTTTGTGATTTACCGGAATTATTTTGCCACCACCACCACGCAAGGCAAGTCCGCGGTTGTAGAATGTCATTGCTCCGTCATATCCGCCCCAACTCATGGCGTAGCCAGTTGAGGTAAACACATCGCCCATGCGTTCGGTGCGGTCTTTCAGGTTGTCGGAAGTCAGTCCGAACCAGAAATCGGCATCAAACGTGAGTAGCCAATTCGACTGGTACTTGTAGTCGCATTCAAGTGCAAAGTCGAGGTATGGTGATTTGTAAAGGTCGGCCATATTGCCCCCTTCATATCCTTGACTATTAGAATGAAGGCCACTTATAGGCGTCATAATCCCGGCATTGAAGCCAATGATATAGCATTGTAGGGTATCGGGGCTTAATTTTACCTGCGAAAGGCCGTGCCCTGCCAGCATCAAGAAGGCGGTAATGGCAAGTGTGGCTTTGGTTGCAACGGATGTTCTATTCATGCGAAAAAATACTGGGCGTCTGTTTTTTCTGTATTTTTGCATTTTATTACCGTATGTAACGATTTGTAACAATCAATTATTGCACAAATATAGAAATAAAATTATGGCAAAAGATTTTGTGAAACGTTCGGAGAATTATTCAGAGTGGTATAATGAGTTGGTGGTGCGTGCTGATCTTGCAGAACAGAGTGCTGTGCGTGGGTGTATGGTGATAAAACCCTACGGTTATGCCATCTGGGAGAAGATGCAACGCCAACTTGATAGCATGTTTAAGGCCACTGGCCACCAAAATGCTTATTTCCCTCTTTTTATACCTAAGAGTTTTTTAAGCCGCGAGGCCGAACACGTTGAAGGCTTTGCTAAAGAGTGTGCTGTGGTGACCCACCATAGGCTTATGAATGCGCCAGATGGAAGTGGGGTAGTGGTTGATCCCAGTGCCAAACTTGAGGAGGAACTGATTGTTCGCCCAACGTCTGAAACCATCATTTGGAGCACATATAAGAACTGGATAAAATCGTATCGCGACCTGCCCATTCTTTGCAATCAGTGGGCTAATGTAGTTCGTTGGGAGATGCGTACACGCATGTTCCTACGAACAGCCGAGTTTCTTTGGCAAGAAGGTCATACAGCCCATGCTACGCGAGAGGAGGCCGAAGCTGAAACAAGAAAGATGCTTGAAGTGTATGCCGACTTTGCTGAAAACTATATGGCCATGCCTGTACTAAAGGGGCATAAGAGTCCGAATGAACGTTTTGCTGGTGCATTGGACACGTTGTGCATTGAGGCTATGATGCAGGATGGGAAAGCTCTTCAGGCTGGTACAAGCCATTTCCTCGGACAAAATTTTGCTAAAGCCTTTGATGTCCAGTTCCTGAATAAAGAGAACAAACTGGAATACGTGTGGGCAACGTCGTGGGGCGTGAGTACTCGACTGATGGGAGCCTTGATAATGACCCATAGTGACGATAATGGACTGGTGCTCCCACCACATCTTGCTCCGATACACGTGGCAATTGTGCCTATCGCCAAGAGTGATGAACAGATGTCTCAACTCGATCAGCACATTGCTCCAATAGTTAGTACTATCGAAGCCAAAGGCCTTACGGTGAAATACGACAATAGGCCCGAGTATAAACCCGGTTGGAAATTTAATGAGTACGAGTTTAAGGGGGTGCCAGTACGGTTAGCCATCGGACCACGTGATATGGAGAATGGGACGTGTGAAGTATGTCGTCGCGATACACTTGAAAAGACGATTGTCCCTATAGATGGTGTGGCCGATTATGTGGCCGAGTTGATGGAACAGATACAGCGTAATCTTTACAAAAAGGCTGCTGATTTCCGCGCTGCCAACACACGCAGGGTCGATACGTGGGAGCAGTTTAAGGCAGAGATTGAGAAAAATGGTTTCCTGTTGTGCCACTGGGATGGTACACAAGAGACAGAAGAACGTATCAAAGAAGAAACAAAAGCTACAATTCGTTGCATTCCTTTCGATGCCCCCGAAGAAGAAGGCAAATGCATATATAGCGGCAAGCCAAGCCGTCGACGTGTAGTCTTTGCCCGCAGTTATTGATTGCTAAAATTGAGAGAGGCACGCGGCTTTGTCGCGTGCCTCTCTCAATTTTAGCAAACGAAGACATTGACCAACTCGTCTTGCTTTAATTCATAACAAGACTGAAGTAGCCTGCGTTGAGGTCATCTTGTGGCGTAGTTGGTTTTGATAGAAATCGTTGTTGAGGTAGGGTATGGTTAAAATAGGAGTGGCATATTTATGCCTCCTTTTTGTGCAATTTCTTGTAAAGTTTTAGACTGGTACGGAGACTTTTCAACTGGCTTGTACGGATGTCGGTGGCACGTATATATCCGTCGCGTTGTACACTAAATTGCAAATGACGGCTTAACAGCGGTTTGCGAGTAGTGATGGTTACGGTTTCGGGGTGCTCGTTTGGTGCTCCAAGAGAGATATATCCTGTTGTCTCGGTGGCAGTGCCAGGCTCGGCTTTTATTTGCTCAATCAATTCTTCAATACGCTCAATAGATTCGGCCAGCGTATTACCCAGTTTGATATATAGAGTAAATATAGGGTCTACATGAAACTGTATGATGTTGTTCCCTACACCAAGATGACCCAATGAAAGGAAGTACTGGCTTGTACTATCACTATCTAAAGCTACTATTTCAAAATGAACATTTTGCTCTACATCTTCTTCTATCGAAACAATTTCGCGCAACTGTAGCAAATCTTTTAGGTTTACTTCCTGCGCAGTAGAGGTTGCAGCAAAAGTTGCAAAAATGAGTAACAGACTAACCCGTTCTAATAACTTCATGTTGTTCTAATATTGTGTTATTGTGTTGTTGAATACTTGGACTACAACGCTACAACGTTATGTTTTATTTCTCAGTTTGATGAAAAAAGTGAATGTAAAGTATGGCTTTCGCATACATTATTCAACAAGTTGGCGCAATATTATCATTGATAATACGTTCGGTATGGCAAAACGTAATTTCAATAGAAAACCATTTATTATTATGAAGATTTCAAACAAAATGTTTGCCGAATGTCTTGGAACATTCGTGCTTGTGCTCGGTGGCTGTGGCACTGCGCTATTTGGGCACGTTGATTTCATTGGGGTGGCCATTGCTTTTGGGCTTACCGTTGTTGCAATGGCTTATGGCGTTGGCCACATTAGTGGAGCACATCTCAATCCAGCCGTGTCTCTCGGCGTGTACGTCAACGGACGTATGAGTCTTAAAGAGATGCTCCTTTATTGGGTTGCACAAGTGGTAGGAGCCATAATTGCAGGTGCGGTGTTGCTTTGCATTTGGAATGCGGCAGGTCTTGGTAGCACTGGCGTATTTGCAGCCAATGGCTATGGACCCGAATTCCAAGCCGCATGTGGCGTTGATAAAGGATATCTTGCTATCAGTTGTGGTGGTGCTTTCCTTGTCGAGGCTTTGCTCACATTTGTCTTCCTCATGGTCATACTTGGTGTAACCGATGGTCGTCATGAAAATGGTAAGTTTGGTGGTTTGGCCATTGGACTTACGTTGGTGCTAATCCATCTTATCAGTATTCCATTAACTAATACCAGCGTCAACCCTGCTCGCTCAATCAGTCAAGCCCTCTTTAGCGACAGTACATCGTGGAGTGCATGTTCTCAATTGTGGCTCTTCATCGTAGCTCCGCTTGTTGGCGCTGCTCTTGCAGGTCTATGCTACAAAGTGCTTGCTCCTGAGAAGTCCAAGTAAAAATAGCATGTGTTAATTATATAAAGAGAATAGTTCCGTAACTACAGTTGCGGAACTATTCTCTTTATATAATGGTGACAATCACACCGACTCGGCAGCAATGTTATCAGGCTTTATAACAACGCTTTCTATCTTGCCAATCATTGTGTCAGAAAAGGGACGGCAAAGTCGTATATAGTTGTCCGTCCACCCAAGCATGAGGCTTTGGTTACTGTGTGGTGTCGACTCCCAAAGCACAGGCCGTACTTTGCCCAACTGGCTGTTTATAAAATCACGATGCTTTTTGTCCGAAAGGAGCAACATTTGCTGTGTGTGTGCTCTACGTGTGGCAATATCAATGCGACCTTCCTGGCGCAGAGCGGCAGTACCAGGACGTTCGCTGTAGGTGAAAACATGCAGATATGAGATGGGCAAAGATGCGACAAACGCTTTTGCCTTATCAAATTCCGCCTCATCTTCGCCGTTAAATCCGGCCATTATGTCGGCGGCAATGCAGGCATCGGGCATAAGGCTCTTAATGGTTTGCAACTTCTGGCTATAAAGGGCTGTGGTATAGCGGCGGTGCATGGCTCGCAGAAGTCGGTCGGTACCTGCTTGAAGGGGAATATGGAAATGGGGTAGAAAGGCGCGCGATGTGGCTACAAAGTCGATGATTTCGTCTGTTAGCAAGTTTGGTTCAATGCTGGAAATGCGATAGCGTGCAATTCCTTCTATGTCGTCAAGACGGCGCAAGAGGTCAATCAGTTGCTGACCGTGTTGTTGCCCAAAAGTGCCAGTATTCACCCCGGTGAGTACTATCTCCGTTGCACCGCTATGTGCTATCTGCTGTGCTGCCTTTATTGTTTGCTCCACTGTGGCCGAGCGCGACCGTCCACGTGCAAAAGGTATAGCACAATAGGTGCAAAAATAGTCGCATCCATCTTGTATCTTTAGGAACGATCGTGTGCGGTCGCCAGTTGAGTATTGCAGCTGAAAATCTGCATTTGTATCAAAGTCGGTGGTATCGGCATCTCTTGTTGAGGGTAGGGTAGATGAAAGCGTTGGGTCAGTAGCCAGCATCTGTGGCAATAGATGTTTACGGTCGTTGCCCAGCACAAGGGTTACGCCAGGCATGGCAGCTATCGTGTCGGCTGCTCGTTGGGCAAAACATCCTATTACAGCCACTCGTGCGCTGGGATTTAATGCCACGGCTTGGCGCACAGCGTTGCGACATTTTTTCTCTGCCATTGCCGTGACGGTGCAAGTGTTAACGATGTAGAGATCTGCCTTATCGCTGAAATCAACAATTGTATGTCCTTGTTCTGCCATTTGTCGCATCAAGTGCGAGGTCTCGGCAAAGTTCAATTTACACCCCAGTGTGTGGGCGGCTATGAGCATGGTCAGTGGTGTGGAATAACGGGTTGCTATGGCCATTCAAGGCTAACCTCTATCGGGTCAGCTGGTCAAGGGGCGAGCTGTCTTCGTAACTTCTGCTTTGCACCATTTTAAGACCGTCTTCATCAGGATAAATATTGATGTCGGGTTGAGGATCAAGCAGTAGTATTTCTCGACCTTCATTGTCAGCCCCCAAGCCTTGTACATTGTGTGTCGCCACAACAATCCGACTTTTACTATTGGCTGTGGCAAACAATTCGTTACCAATACGTTCAAATACAAGGTCGGGATTTTCTCTACTCACCTTTTTACTACCATCGCTCAAATAGAAAATCACTCGGTTCTTACCTTGGGGTACGATGCAAACAATGTCGTGGATTGATACAAATTCGGCCTCGGGAAGCAGCAACCGAATGCGACGGTCGAGCATCATTCCGTGTTGCCATTGCTCGTCAATGGTCAAGTCTCCGTTTTCATAGTATCTATACGAGCCGTGCTTGTAACCGTCCTCATAGAAACCCTCCCTTGTCAACTTGTTGTGCTCGTCGTATTCCACCAGACGACCCTCGATGCCTCCCTTAATATACGTGGCGGTGATATATCCGTTTTTGCCTATCCGTTTCCACCACCTGCCGTGGCGACGATTATCGCTCCATGTGGCTACTTCGGCTGTGTCGCCCGTTTGGTTAAACACAATGTGTTGGCCGTGTTTCACGCCCATGCGGTAGGCTGCTTGTTTCACCAAACGCCCGTCGGTGGCATAGAAGTGCCAAATGCTGTCGCGATTGCGCTGATTGTAGTATCCATCGGCCAACAGATGTCCCTGTTCGTCGAAAGCTTCATGTCGGCACACTTTGCCCGGCACGATATATGTGTTGCGCATGCGAACGTTGCCGTCGTGATAATAGTAGGTGAATACACCCGTCTCAAGGCCGTCTTTGAATGTACCTTCGAATATCTTTGCTCCGTCTTTATCGGTACGCATCCAGTGCCCTTGTCGACGACCTTGCTTGTCAATCTTGTTTTGAGC
Source organism: Bacteroidales bacterium (assembly GCA_017480185.1). Lineage (GTDB taxonomy): Bacteria > Bacteroidota > Bacteroidia > Bacteroidales > P3 > Colimorpha. Next base: position 30,868 of record JAFVBC010000019.1, on the reverse strand, counting down.
GTCAACCATCGGACTGGCCACCACCAAGGCGGCTACTATCATCAGCAGTGTTTTTTTCATCTTTGGCAAACTTTTTGACATTACGTGTCAGAGTGCAAAGATACATTTTTTTGCTAAAAAGGGATTTACTAATTATGAACCAATGAATATTATGAGTCCAAAGCCTTTATTTATGTGGTTGAGGGCAATACCTTTTAGCAAATACCACAATATGGGTATCGCCCATCCTGCTATGATGTGATATTTGAGAAAACTGCTTAAAAGCCATATAGATGATAAAAAAAGAGCGTTGCAAAACGTGCAACGCTCTTTTTATGTATGCGTTTATGTCTCAAAAAGGGTACATTTCGTTCTGCACTCTTACACCGCGCTCACCAACTACATCCTGCATGCAGAGAGCAAGATTATCCTGTTATGAATATCGTGGCGTAAGATATTTGCCAGCATTACTTGCTGTTCTGTCTGTAGTATTTTATCAGTTTAGGCACCACTTCTTCAACAGTACCCGTGATAACGTAGTCGGCAATTTTATTGATTGGGGCATCTGGATCGGAGTTAATACTGATAATGATGCCACTATCCTGCATACCGGCAATGTGCTGTATCTGACCGCTTATGCCACATGCTATGTATACTTTTGGATGAACGGTGATGCCTGTTTGACCTATCTGACGATCGTTATCAATCCACCCTGCATCTACAGCTGCACGACTGCCACCCACTTCGCCGTGCAACACACGAGCCAATTCAAACAGACTGTCGAATCCCTCCTTGCTTCCCACACCGTAGCCGCCTGCAACCACAATGGGTGCTCCTTTAAGGTTATGTTTAGCAGCCTCAACATGGTGGTCTAATACCTTTACCACAAAGGCTTCAGGGCTTACGTATTTTGCCACCTCTGGGTATACAACCTCACCTCTGTAGGCACCCTCATAAAGGTTTTTTTGCATCACTCCACTGCGCACGGTGGCCATTTGTGGACGATGGTCGGGGTTAACAATGGTAGCAACAATATTTCCACCAAATGCTGGACGTATCTGATAAAGCAAATTGTCGTAGATCTTACCCGTCTTCTTGTCCTCATAGGGCCCAATCTCAAGCTGCGTACAGTCGGCAGTGAGACCACTTGTTAGGCTGCTACTTACGCGCGGACCCAGGTCGCGACCAATGACAGTTGCGCCCATAAGGCATATCTGTGGTTGCTCTTCTTTGAATAGGGTAACTACAATGTCGGTATGTGGAGCCGAGGTATACGGAAACAACCCATCACCATCAAACACAAACAGTTTGTCAACACCGTAGGGAAGTATCTGATTCTCAACATTGCCCTTTATGCCAGAGCCTATCACTACGGCGTGCAACTCAACACCAAGTTGGTTGGCCAATTTACGACCCTTGGTGAGCAGTTCTTGACTCACTTCACGCACCTCGGTGCCTTCTATCTCTATGTATACGAATACGTTATTCATGCTATCCGATTATTTTGTCATTCAACAATTCTACGATAAGGCCGTTGAGGTCATCGTCGGCAGCGGTGAGGGTTTTACTCTCTTTGGCTTGGAAAGCAATGCTTTGCACCTCCTTAACCTTTGTTGGGCTACCGCTCATACCGCACTGCGATGCGTCGCCATCAACGTCGGCTACGCTCCATTGGTTGAGCATCAAGTAGGGGCGTTCTTGGCGCAGGGATTGACGTGTGTCTTCGGCTGTTATCTCGGCTGGGCAAGCGGCATACTTGTATTTCATGACAAGTTTAGCGTTTTGCGGACGGCATTCGGCAGCCGATCCATTAACGGTTACCACCAATGGCAATGGGGCTTCGACAACCTCCACACCACCGTCTATTATCCTTCTAATAACGGCCGTACGCTTACCACTGACTGCATCTTCCTTTATTTCAACTATCTCTTCAGCGTAGGTAACTTGATTCAACCCCAGTTTCTGAGCCACCTGCGGCCCGACTTGAGCTGTGTCGCCGTCAATGGCCTGACGGCCACCAATCACAAGGTCTACGTTGCCAATCTTCTTTATTGCTGCACTGAGTGCATAACTGGTGGCCAATGTATCGGCACCAGCAAATAGACGGTCTGTGAGTAGCCAGCCTGTATCGGCACCGCGGTAAAGACCTTCGCGGATAATCTCGCCAGCGCGTGGCGGCCCCATGGTCAGCAAGCCCACCTCAACATCGGGCATCTGTTCCTTTAGGCGCAAGGCCTGCTCAAGGGCATTCATGTCTTCTGGATTGAAAATAGCTGGCAAAGCAGCACGGTTGACCGTGCCTTCTGCAGTCATGGCATCCTTGCCAACGTTGCGTGTATCAGGCACCTGCTTGGCAAGCACTACGATTCTCAATTTCATACAATATATGTTATGATGTTATTTCTTTCAAATTCAAGCCACCTGTCGGCACCGTTCTTTAACGCATGCAAAGGCGCTTTATTGCAAAGTCATTCACTTTTTCTCAAGCCTGTTTGCCAGCTGAAATGCGTCGAAGATATTGTCTTCCAGCGAGCAGTACTTCCACTCACCATATCGACCAATCGAGTATATACCCCTCTCGGCCAATTGCTGCATTCGCATAGCCTTGTCAATCTCGGCCTGCTTGGTGATGTGCACATAGGCTGGGTTCATCACCACATAGTGCCATGCCACCAATCGTTGCCCATTTATTATGCCAGCTTGCTCCAAATCATTCAGCGTGGATTTGAGTAAGTTATTTATGTCGCCAATGGGTTGATCTTGGGCAAACCCAATCTCCACATACAACGACGTACGGTTTTGGCCAATTATGTTATCGTAGAACCCAACCCTGTAGAATAGGTAACGGCTCTCGGGCACATATATCCAGTTGTTTACCCGCTCGGGCCCTTTGCTGTCGAACCCCAAATTGAGAACCAAAACCTTATTCCATGTGTAGGCCGACTTGTTGTATTCCATGCCACATATATCCAGCAACTTGGGTAGCGGCATGGTCGAAATGAGGCGGTCGTAGTGCAGGTTTCGGCGGTTGGTGAATGCCAGGTGCCGCTCGGTATCAACCGACAGCAGCGTTTCTTGCATCGACACTCGGCTACTGTCAACGTGCGATGCTATCGAATCCACAATCCTCATGCACCCCTCTCGCGGATAAAGAAACGTGGCGTTATATGAGTACCCCCTTGCTTGACGGAAGTTGCGCACAATCTGCTCCTTATTGGCGTAGGGGAAAAAACGCCCCATGGCATCTTTATCAAGCCTATCCAAGTCGGTGGCATATAGTTTTGTGTTGTAGGGAATTAGAAACTTCTCTGCTATCGAACGGCCAAATTTTGCATACAACATACCCTTAAAGCTGTCGGTATCGGCATCGGGATTGGCGGTAAAGAGGTCGTAGAGACAATCGATAAACTCCTCTTGTGGCAACTGGTGAATATTCATCTGAAAGGGAAAGTCGATGTGCCTGTCGCCATAAAGTATCTGTGTGTGCTTCTCAACCGTGAGCATTTCATCGTCGGCGATGTTCTGCATCACAAAATCGCGCAATTCGGGGTGCTGAAAATGAAAGAAATGCCCCGAATAGTCCCACACAAAACCGTCTTGCCTCACCGTCTTACAATAGCCACCCAATTGCTGGTCGGCTTCGATGAGCAGATAGTTGTCCTTGCGTGCAGCCGCATAAGAGAGGCCAGAGATGCCTCCTCCCACAATTAAATCCATAAATATCAGCTAATGATGTTTCGTTTTTTGATATACCATCGCCACACAGGTGTTGCCACCATTGGGCAACGTCGCGTCAACCACACCAGCATGCGCATTGCATAGTTTCGGCGGTAGTAGCGGTTGTGAATATAGTTGGGCACTTGCGAGAGCAACTCGCTGTGAATGATTTCGTAGGTGCTACTTTGCGGTTTGCGACTGTTTCTTATGTAGTTTGCAACCGACGATAGGTAGCCTTTCTTGATGTACATATAATCCACCTCGGCTGCAAACTCGTTGCGCACACCGTGCTCCTCTGCATATTTCATCAACTTGGCAAACACCGCCAACCGTTTTTTGTACTTATCGCTGTCAAGGGTGGTCGTAACCGAGCCTGGCCGTATCAAGTAGTGGTACAGCGGCAGGTCGACATAGGCCACACTTTGCGCCGTCATCCATGCACACGACACAAAGAAACTATCGTCGGCAGCACGATCCTCTGGGAAACGAATATTCTGTTCATTCAAGAAACTGCGACGATAAATCATCGATGCAAAGAGCGACACATAGTGTGTCAACACAAAGGCACGTTTGTCGTGTGTCAGTTGTCCGTCGCCCACATGTGGGTTCATCATATCCTCGCCCTGTGTTCCGTCGGGGTAACACTTGCGCATATAGCAACAGCAAAGGTCGCTATCCGTTTGTTTTGCCTTTGTGTAGAGCAGTTCAAGCATGTTGGGCTCAACCGTATCATCGGGGTCAATAAAAGCCACATATTCGCCCGTGGCAGCTTCCATGCCATAGTTTCGCGCCATGCCTGCCCCCAAGTTATGCGGTGGTTGCAGAAAACGAAATTGCGACTCTCTGGCATGTCCGGCCACGGCAGCTTTCGCCAACGCAATGCTTTTGTCGGGCCCACAATCGTCAACAAACAGAAACTCCACATCGTCGAGCGTCTGTTTCAGCAACGAGTCGACACACGCTTCGATATATTCTTCAACCCCGTAAACGGGCAGTACCACCGAGACCTTTACCATTATATAATCTTTTCTGTCAGTTCTTCCATTATGCTACTGTGCTCAAACGCCGAAGTGCCTTCGAGCAAACAATTGAGATTATAGCACCTGCATCCCATCGGTGCAGCGTAGAGGGCTACCGACGAGTTGCATGAATAAAAGTCGGCTTTCGTGGCTGCCAGCAATTCTTCCAGCACCACGTCGGAGTCAAGAGGCTCGGCATGTGGCAGATAGCGGTTCACCAGCTCAAGGTATTCTCGTCGGTGTTGTGCATTGTTGGCTGCGTTAAAACGGGGGTGCATCTTATATTTCACATGCTTATACTGTTTCTTCTCCGCCACAAACGCCCCCAGTTGCCGATAGTACTCCTCGGCTTGTGTCAAGGAAATAAACTGATATAGCGGGTCTACCGACACCACAGCATCAACCTCAAAGGCAGGCATCACTGCCTTAAAGGGGCTTCCAACCACCTGCAGACAATGCTTGTGCAGTGGGAAACAGCGTTCCGACGTGGCTATGCACCCTTTGAACTTTGGATGTGCTGTCTCGATGAAATGGTTTTTCACTGCAAAAAGACGGTGAAAAAAGGGTTTTAGCACACATCTATACACCACCCATCGCAGCCCTGTAAACGTCTGTGGATTGTAGTCTCGGTAGGATGCAAAGCCATCTTCGGTTACATAGTAGCCCACACAATTGGGCTTTGTTACCATGAGGCTACAAATGTCGTTGGAGCAGACGGGGGTGTACCACACAAATTGTTCGGCACCGATGGCAGCATCAACAAGGCTGTCAAACTCTGCTATGTTGCGCTTTGTCTTTGCCAGGTTTGCTCCAGCAAACACTCTGCCACGGTCAATGTCGACGTTATATGATGTGCTGATGGTGTTTCGATAGGTCTTTGCAAATGTCGCTGGAACACGATAGTCGCGCAATAGCAACAGCACCACACAGCCCTGTTCAATGCCGAACGCCGACACGATGCGGTCGGCAATTGCCATTGTGAGGTGGCTTGTTATTGCAAAGACGTGCTTCATTTTATATTATGCATGTTTCAATAAACTCGCGCACTGCACCTTCGCCGCCTTTTAGGCTCATGATGTGTATGCCCGGTATGGCTTTAACTTTGCCTACGGCATCGGACGGGCAGGCGGCAATCCCAACGGCCGAGAGCAACTCATAGCAGTTGATGTCGTCGCCAATATAGGCAGTTTCTGCCAGGGTTATACCCAACTCTCGACATATCTCGATGGCAGCTTGCAACTTTCCCCCATATTTCTGTCCTTGACGCAGAAAATCAATGTGCAATTTTTTTGCCCTTCGTGCCACCATCGCCGTATCTTCGCTGGTGATGATGCCGGTTTTGATGCCATGTTGCGACAGTATGTTGAATCCCATACCGTCGTGAGTGTTGAACTTTTTCAGTTCATCGCCCTGTTCAGAATAGTACATCCCAGCGTCGGTGAGCACCCCATCAACATCGCTTAAGAACAGTTTTATTGTCGATGATGTGGCCGACGGCAGCCTATACTTACGCATCAGTGCCTCGATCACAGGCCAGTCGTCGGGTTCGTCAATCTCGGTGGCTGTGTAGGGGGGCATGGCATAGATGCCTATTCTGCCACTCAAGCGATTGCCCGACTCTTTTATTGCACCGACAGTGCTGATATAAAATGCACCGTTCTCCATCATTTCGCCCTCAAAGTCTTGACGGCGTGGACGATGACGGTAGTCGTAGTTCTTTGATGAGCCATCTTTATTCCAAAGAAAGCGTGTAAAGGGGACGCACGTTAGCATCGAATCGTAGCTACCCGATGCATAGGTGGTCAGCGCTTCTTGGAAGTGGGTGGTGGCGGTGAGGGGCGATGTGGCTTGCACCAACATAAATATATCGTCGTCGGCAAGGGGCATGTTTTCAATGTATTCCAACATGACGCTTTCGGTCGACGATGTGTCTTGGGCGTTCTTGGGGCTGCGGTGGTATATTTCGGTCTTGGCGTAGTGGCCTGCCACCACCGCCTCTTCTATGCGGTCGGAGTCGGTGGCCACCACAATGCGGTCGACCAGTGGGCAGGCTTCCAGCGCCTCTATGTTCCAGCACACAAGTGGCTTGCCGCACAGCAGACGGATGTTTTTTAGGGGTATCGACTTACTTCCCCCACGTACGGGTATGAATGCAAGGGTCATTTCAGTTCCACTTCACCTGGTTGCGTTTCAGTTTGTTGCGCTGCACCTCCTCAATGTCGAGCACCTGTTTGGGTTTATAGGTGAGGGCTTGCGCCACGGCTCGACAGTCGCGCACCAACTTGCGCACGCCGTCGGGTTCAAGCGAGGCGGCATGGTCGGTGCCTTTCCATGTGCGGTCGAGGGTGTAGTGGCGCTCCACAAACTCGGCTCCCAACGCCACTGCAGCGGCATCAACGGCTATGCCTTTGTGGTGTCCGCTGAAGCCTATGGCTTTTACACGATGGGCAAATGTGTTGCGCAAGCGTGTCAGCTCAAGCAAGCACACGTCCTCAAAAGGCACAGGGTAGCCACTTGTGCAGTCGTATATTACGAGGTCGTGGTTGCGACCCTTTTGTTCAAAGAAACTCACAATCTGCTCTTCTTCGGCCTGTGTGGTCATGCCAAACGAGAGGTGTATCTCGCCTTCAAAGTTGTCGCACAGATACTCCAGCATCTTTTTGTTCAGATTGCAGGCACTGGGCACTTTGATGAGCGAGGGATGGAGCGATGTTATCTCGCGTGCCGAGGTAACGTCCCACACCGAGGTCGAGTATTCGATGCCACATTCCCGACACCATTGCTGCAACTGGCGGTGCTGGTCGACGGTGAACTCAAGAAACTCGCGGTGTGCACCATAGGTGTCGCCATACGAGTTGGCCGGGTTGGGGTGGGGGGCATTATATTCTTCGGGGGTGAGCAACTCGCGGTTGCAACGTTTTTGGAACTTCACAATGTCGGCCTTACAGTAGCTCGCCGCCACCTCTATCATCTCTCGTGCTATCTGCATGTCGCCTTTGTGGTTGCATCCTATCTCGGCTATCACTTTGGGGGCTTTCATATATGGTTGGGTTTTGATGTTAAACATTCGGTCAGAAGGAGGTCGGTGGGGGTGGTTATTTTCATGTTCTCTGGGGCACCCACAACCACACTTATTTTGGCATCGGGTTTGTAGGCCAACAGCACACCACAATCGTCGGTGGCGTTGCGCTGTGGTTGTGTGGCAAACCATTGGTAGGCGGCAGCTATAAGCGGTGCGCGAAAAGCCTGTGGCGTTTGCGCCTGCCACAGGGTAGCACGGTTGGGGATGCTACTCACCACCTGGCCTTCAACCGCGTAGATGGTGTCTTTTGTCGGAATGGCCACGCTCACGGCCTCGTGCAAGGCAAGCGCTGCCACAACGTCGCTTATGGTTTGTGCCGACACCAGTGGCCGTGCTGCATCGTGCAGCAGCACATTTACATCGCCGCAATGGGCATAACGCTCCACCCCCGCTGCGGCCGACTGCCACCGCTCGTCGCCCCCAGCAACCACCGTTGTCGGTTTGTGCGGCTTGTGAGCAGCAACCACCGCCTGCATGTGTGCCACATCGTCTTTGGCGGCCACCACGGTCAGCTCGGCAATGTCGGGGTGAAACAAAAAGGCATCCAACGTGTGGTCAATCACCATGCCCTGCCCCAACGGCAGATACTGTTTGGGTACAGCCGCAGCCATGCGTCGACCCACTCCAGCTGCAAGTATTATGGCCACATTTGTCACCGCACACGTTTTTGCAACAACACAAACAACGTCGCCCACACCACGGCAGCTCCAATCTGCATTAGTGGCGATGTGCCCACAAGCACAGCCTGTGGCAACAAGAGGGCTTTAAGAGCATAGTAAACGCCTTTGCCCATAGCAATGGCTGCCAACGTTGCCCACATGCAGGGCACACGATGGCTCAACCAGCCGTAGGCAGCGGCAATTGTGGCCAACTCGGCCACCATGCACACCACTTTTGCTCCTGCAGGCATGCCCACCATGACCGCCGAAGCCAAAGGCATCAGCACTGCCAAGAGCAGCCCATTCGTGCTTCCGCGCCCCATCAGCATACCCACCAACAGCAACAGCAGCATGGGGTTGAAACGATAAAGGGCGATGCCCGAAAGGTGCGACAGGGCAGGTATGAGGCAGGCCAAAGCTATGAGTAGCAAGTCGGTAGCCACCACGGGTAGCACTCGGCGAAGCAAAAGAACGGTGTTGTTTGTCATCGGGTAATAATATATTCGGATGCAAAAATACGTTTTTTTGCCGAATGCCACAATTTTAGCCCAGCAAACATCGGTGCACAGTGGTGGCCAACAGTGCTCGGGGGGGGCTGTTTTGTGCGGAGCAAGCAGGGGGCAAGTAGGTATCAACTTCGGCCGTTCTTCAGTCGTTCTTCAGTTGTTCTTCAGTCATTGACTGAAGAACAACTGAAGAACTGCCTTACTTGAGCCCTACTTGATAGCTATTTATATCAGCCTTGCTCTTTGCCTTATTTCTCCTTGGCAACGGGGAAGGCCAGGCGATAAAGCATGCGCACCAGCGGTTGAATGAAAAGCAGTTGCGAGAAGAATGCAAATGGAAGGTTGTAGCACACCGTGCGAAACCATGTGGCAAGGAATTTTGCCAGGGTCAGTCCCTCGGCATAGGGGAAGTAAAACAGTGAAGCCAGCAGGCTCATTGACGGACACATGAAGAACACGGTCGAGGTGATGATGGTGGTTTCGAACAGCGTCGGACTTGTTGTCATCGGGTCGAACATGCGCGATGCAAGGCGGAACGAGAGTGGTTGGCCAATAATCACCTCAAGGGCATAGGCGCAAAGAAACTCGACTGCCACCACAAGCCATACTGGCACAAACCGCGCAAACATGTAAACGCCCCCCTGTGTGCGGATGGCATCGGCAATGTTGTCTGTCGTTGTGGCCGACATCAGGGCTGTGCCATTGACAACATAGAGGTTGTAAAATACAAAAGCATGCACCGTTATCACCACGGTGATAAATGCAAAAAACATTCTTTGTAGTTGATTTTGTGGCATATAGTAGTTGTTATTGGTTTGAAAAACGAGATGCAAAATTACTCTTTTCTGCGCCGCAAAACCCTTATGGGTAAAGGGAAAAGTTATCAACAACGAACCTTTCTGTCAACATTGGCCACCACGCATAGAGCCCATATTTTGCGCCTTGAAAATGAAGGTCGGGTGAGCTTAATTTGAAAACAGAATAATCGTAGTTTTGAAATTATGTGTAATTTTGTGGTCTTAAAAAAGGTTAAAACAGAAATTAACGAGACATGGCAAACTATTATAGCGACCATCCCGAATTGGAGTTCCAGTTGTCGCACCCGCTTATGCAGCGCGTGGTGGAACTGAAAGAGAACAATTATGCCGATGCGGCTCAATATGATGATGCCCCAGTGGATTTCGACGATGCCGTTGAAAACTATCGTCGTGTGATGGAAATCACTGGAGAGGTGGCGGCCAACGTCATCGAACCCAACTCGGAGAGCGTAGACCTTGAGGGTCCACACCTCGATAACGGACGCATGATATACGCTTCGAAAACGTTTGAGAACCTTGATGTAACGCGTAAGGCAGGCATGTATGGCGTTTCGATGCCGCGTCGCTATGGCGGACTGAACCTGCCCACCACCGTGTTTAGCATGATGAGCGAGGTGATAAGTGCGGCCGACGCTGGATTTCAGAATATTTGGAGCCTGCAAAGTTGCATCGACACCCTGTATGAGTTTGGCAGCGAGGAACAGCGTGCCAAATATATTCCCCGCATTTGCGCTGGCGAGACCATGAGTATGGACCTCACCGAGCCCGACGCTGGTAGCGACCTGCAGCGCGTGATGCTCAAGGCCACCTACGACGAGGCCAACCAGTGCTGGCGTCTGAACGGTGTGAAACGCTTTATAACCAATGGCGACAGCGATATTCACCTGGTGTTGGCTCGTAGCGAGGAGGGTACCAAGGATGGACGCGGCCTCTCGATGTTCATCTACGACCGCCGCGACGGAGGCGTTGATGTGCGCCACATTGAGCACAAATTGGGCATACATGGCAGCCCCACATGCGAGCTGACCTATAAGAACGCCAAGGCTGAATTGTGTGGCGACCGCAAACTGGGTTTGATCAAGTACGTCATGGCGCTGATGAATGGTGCCCGTTTGGGCATTGCCGCACAGAGCGTTGGTGTGGAGCAGGAGGCCTACAACGAGGGCTTGGCCTATGCTCGTGAGCGTGCGCAGTTTGGCGAAAAGATTATCAACTTTCCTGCTGTCTACGACATGCTGAGCCGCATGAAGGCAAAGCTTGATGCCGGACGCTCATTGCTTTATCAAACGTCGCGTTATGTCGACATCTATAAGAGCCTTGAAGACATAGCGCGTAGCCGCAAACTGACGCCTGAAGAGCGTGCCGAGATGAAGCAATACAGCCGTTTGGCCGATGCCTTCACCCCACTGGCCAAGGGCATGAATAGCGAATATGCCAATCAGAATGCCTACGATGCCATCAGTATTCATGGTGGCAGTGGGTTTATTATGGAATACAAGAGTCAGCGGTTGTATCGCGATGCACGCATATTCAGTATCTACGAGGGCACCACACAGTTGCAGGTGGTGGCCGCCACGCGCTATGTTACCAATGGCACCTATCTGCAGGTGATGCGCGATATGATGGCCGACACCGAGCAGCGCATGGTCGACACACTGAAGCCTTTGATGGAGCGTGTGCGCATGATGGTAGACCTTTATGAGAAGAGCATCGAACGTGTCAAGGCTCTTGGCAACCAGAGTGTGCAAGACTTCTTGGCTCGTCGACTGTACGACATGACGGGCGAAATCATAATGTCGCTGCTTATCATCGACGATGCCTCGCGCTGCAAAGAGCTCTTTGAGAAGAGCGCCCACGTGTATGTGCGTATGGCCGAGGAGAATGTGTGCGCCAAGGCCTACTATGTGAGGCACTTTGAAGAGGCCGACCTTGAGATGTTCAAGGCCGAGTGAGGTTGATTTTTAAGAAAAACGTCTTTTTTTACGTCGGAGGGACTTGATAAAATCGAGCCCCTCCGACTGTTTTACGTATGTGGCAGAATGCCACTTTGTGTGTTATTGTTGAGAACAGTGAGTTGTTGATAACTTTTTGTTGATTTGACTTGCAATTTTCCGCTTTTTTTTTTTCTAAATTTGAACCCTCAAAGCAAACTGTAAACAATTCACTACATTACAAACCAATACAAACAATCATGAAAACAAGACGTATCCTATTGCTGCTTGCGTTGATTGTGGCGGTGTTGGCACCGCAGACAACGATGCGAGCGCAAACGTTTGGCTCGTCCTACACGTTTACGACGGGTCTGGATGTCAGCAAATGGCGCCCCATTACAGGCACGCCTGACGGACAGATGCTTGGATCTGTCAATGAGGAAGACGACTGGGCTTCTGACTACATCCAGATTGGCTTCCCATTTACATTTGCTGGCCAAGTTTACACGTTGTGGCAGTACAACACCAACGGCATGTTTATGCTTGGCGATGATACTGACATTGACGACTACACGGGCTATCCTGTCGATGACCTGCCCAATGTGCCGTGTATCACGGTGGTGGGTTTTGATGGTTACTTTACCTATCAGAGTTATTGTAAGTGGCAAGTGCAGGGCACAGCCGGCAACCGTGTGCTGGTGATAGAGTATAAGAACACTTCTTATAACAGTCGTGATGATGATGACGCAACTCACGCCCTCTATCAGTTGCAATTTGCCGAGGCCGATAACAGCATCACCATGGTGTTCCCCAGCGACACCAATACGAATGTTGATTTGGGTAACGATTATCAAACTGGTATCGGTGTAAGCGCTCGCGACCGTGTCTACATCAACACCCTGACCCATCAGATGGTTACAGCACAATCTGCACTCTACCTCTATAACGACTATGATCTCCTACCTGGCCATGGCCGCTACTATAAGTTTACCTACAATCCTAATGCTTGCTGGGCTCAGTTCCCCACGTTGAGCAGTGTCGGTGGCGATTCGGTGGTCGTCAGTTGGCAGCCAGTGCCCTCGGCTTCGAGCTACTGGGTGAATATTCCAGGTGTTGCCTCGCAGTCGACAACGGGCACATCAATGACCGTTCATGGTTTGGCATCAGCCCATGGCTATGAATTGACTTTGGGTACCATTTGTCTGAATGGCACAGAATACGACACATCTTCTACACAGACAATCTTCTCGTCGGGTTGCGACCCTGTTGCATTGCCCTACTATAACAATTTTGCTAACTATGAAACGGGCACCCTCCCAGGTTGCTTTAGACGAGTGGTAAATACCAGTTACCCTACGGTGGTTTCCAACGCTACCTACTCGGCCGACAACACCAATGTGCTGCGCACCTACACCACTGCCACTACGACCAATCTGTTCCAAATGCCAGCTGTGGAAATGCCACTGAGCGGGTTGGCTTTGAGTTTCACCTATTCGGCAAGTACCATAAATGGTATGCTTGAAGTGGGCTATTTGACAACTGCAGGCGATCAGTCTACCTTTGTTGTTGCAGGCACCTATACCCCCATCGTGGCTAACCGTCGCGACACTTTGACGTTCAATATCCCTGCTGGCACGCTGGCCGGACAAACGGTATATCCTGCTGTACGTCAGTCGGCGACTGCCAATACGTATGGCTACATTGACAACCTCACCTACACCGAGAGCACGGTGTCGTGTTTCCCACCGGTGGGATGCAATGTGACACTTAATGTACTTGATACAGTTCGCTTGACCTGGTCTGGTACGCCCGATCATTCGTTCTACGAAGTGTGCTATTCAAAGTTCAACAATGTTGACTCGGCACAAGCCACAGCCCGTGTTACCAACACTACCAACATTGAGTTGAATGGTCTTGATGCATCAACACGCTACTATGTGTGGTATCGTGCTTATTGTGGTGTGGATGCAGGTGATTGGCAACTGGCTGCAACTGTTGTTACCCCATGTGGTACGGTGCGTCTGCCCTATGAGGAGAACTTTGACACTTGGGGCACGGGTACCACCATTATACCCAATTGCTGGACGAAAGTGCTCGTCCGTAACAACTATCCATACATCAACAGCCAGAGCAGCTACAACATCAGTAGCCCCAATGTTATGGTGTTCTACACCAACAGCACAGCCAATTCGGGTTCGAACATGATTGCTATGCCTGGTGTGAGAATGGATGGCCCTGGAATACGTGTGCGCTACATGATCTCGCATAGCCGCACCACGGTGGTTATGACCAATGGCTATGTGACCGATCCTACCGATGTGAACACCTTTGTGCCTATATCGACCTATACCCCCGCAACGACCTATGCTCGCGACTCGGTGGTGTTCTACATTCCCAGCGACACTATCTTTGGTCGCGTTATTTATCCTGCCGTGCGCCAAAGCAACTCGTCGGGTACAAGCCTTACCTATGGCTATATGGATAACTGGCGTGTAACCGAGATGAGCTCGTGCAGCATGCCACAGGATGTAGCTTTGTATAGCGTGATGGATAATTCAGTTACCATCAAGTGGAGAATGATGCCTTACGCGCTGTGGTACGATATCCGCATTAACACCACCAACAACATCTCTACCGCTACGACCTACACCACTTTCGACACCTCGATAGTGATACCCAATCTTACACAGCAAACCGCTTACTATGCTTGGGTTCGTGCCAACTGCGGAACCGACAGTAGCGAGTGGGTGAGCGTGAACTTCACTACCCCCTGTTCGTTCTACACACTGCCTGTATTTGAGAATTTTGAGAGTTATACCACTGGCACTTCTTATTTCCCCAATTGCTGGACAAAAGTGCTTGTTAACGGCAACTATCCTTATCTGTATAGCCTAACGACGGCAGGTCGCTTCAGCAGTGGTTCGCAAGGTCTGCGTTGCTATCCCACTGCCAGCCTTCCCAATATGATTGCTACCAATGGCGTGTTGTATCCTGACTGTGGCTTGGTGGTGAAATATCGCTTCAGCGTTTCTTCTACAACTTATAGCATGGATGTTGAGAGCGGATATATGATCAACCCACAGGATATCAATACATTTGTGGTGATTAACACATCGCACACGCCTACCAGTACCTACGCTCTTGACTCAATCAAGTACTATATTTCCGACAACACCCTTTCTGGTCGTGCCATCTACCCAGCCATCAGAATAAGACCAACTGGTAGTGTGTATTGCTACATTGACGATTTCCAAATAGATTCGGTTAATGGTTGCATACCTGCAACTAATCTGGCTGCAGGCCCCATACGCGCTACAGAAGCAACTTTGACGTGGACAGAGTCGTCGCAGACACAGATCTACAATGTGCGTTATTCGACTGTTAACGATGTTACCACAGGTACGGACATCCCAGTAGTGGGCTCGTCGCATGTCATCACAGGCCTGACACCCAACACTACCTACTATGCTTGGGTGGCCGCCGATTGCGGAGGCGCGACAAGTAGTTGGACAAATGCTGTTACGTTCACAACCGAATGCTCTGCCGTACAGTTGCCCTACGCACAAGGTTTTGAAAGCTATTCGACAGGTGTGATGCCTGAGTGCTGGTCTCGTATTAAATCACGTGTCAATGGTTCTAACACATTCCCGCAAATTTATAGCACAGGCACACATTCGGGTTCCCGTGCCTTGCGCTTTTATCCCTCGACTGCCGACAGCACAATGGCGGCCACACCCTACTTTGATGCTCCAGGCAATAGCTTGCACGTAAGTTTCTATGCTCACGTGTCGTCGACTACAACAAGCAATGGCCCATTGCAAGTGGGTATCATGACCGACCGTAACGACTTTAGCACTTTCATTCCTGTTCTAACGGTCCCAGTTACGGCCTCGTTAATTCAAGACCTTGACTATGACTTCCACACCACCGACCTTTCGGTAACCGACAACGTGTGTGTGGCTTTCCTGTGGCGTGGCAACAACGCATATTGCTACATTGATGATGTTGTTGTTGAGACAAGTAATGGTTGTGTGCGTCCGCTCACAATCAATGTCTCTAACGTGCGTCCTGACAGTGCTACTATTGCTTGGAATGCTCCTGCAGGGTTTAATGGCGACTATGAGGTGCGCTATGGCACAACAAACAATGTTGATGCAACGAGCAACATGACTATCACCACTCAAAGTAATTCGTTGGTACTTACCAACCTCATGCCGTTGAGTACCTATTATGTATGGGTGCGCTCGGTGTGTGCTCCGGGAGTTGAAAGTAATTGGAGCCGCATGTCGAACTTCACTACCATCTGTCCGTCCACATTGTGCTCAGTCTTCGTTCAAGGTTTTGACTCAAATGAAGATGGCTGGGATGGTGGTGCCGGAGTGTCCGTGTATCAGAATAATACAAATCTTGGCGTAATAACCTTTAGTGAGGGAGCTTCGGCCACAATGGCTTACAACAACGTCTGTGCTACCTATCCTTTGGAGTTGAGATGGCATCAAGGTCCCTACGACAGTGAAATTACCTTCCGTATAATGGATCGCTCGGGTGTAGAAATATACCCGTTGACCAGTGCTGATTTGCTTGATGACGACTCGTTGCTCATTACTATGTTGCAGCCATGTGATCAATGCGCTGCTCCAATGGGCATTGCTGCGGACTACAACTCGCTCGACAGCACCATATCCATTTCATGGGACACTACTTCGGCTATAGGCTACATTGTCCGTTACCGTGTAAGTAGAACTTACATGACATCAGATGACTTCAGACAGTTGATAGTGAGAGGCGGCGATACAGTGCTTAACAGCATTCTCCCTGGCATTGTTTACGAACTGCAAATGGCTTCTATTTGCGCTCCTGGCGACACTTCAGGATTCGCTGTAGACTCGGTCAACACCTCTTGCGGCTTGAAGATACTTACGGCAGGCAATCGCATAGTTGAGAATTTTGATCGTGAAGAACTGCCTTTATGTTGGCAGGTGGTTTATGCCGATCCTTATCCAACGGAGCGTAACATGGTAATTGTTACCAATGAAGAATCGTATAATGGCAATTACAGTCTGCGTTTCTCTTCATACGACCATCCCAGTACTGGCCTTGACGAAGATCAGAAGCAATACTTCATTTCGCAACCTATTATGGCCACCGATACAGTGTTTGTCTCTTATTACTACATGGGTAGTAATGATCAGACCGACTCTATAACTGTTGGCTACTCTACCACAAGCAATAATATTAGTGCCTTTACCTGGATGCCGATGCGTGCAGGTCGCACCAGTTGGAGACAAGCAAGTGAGACTTTCCCTGCGAACACTAAATATGTTGCCTTCAAATTTAATGGCATCTATGCTTACGACCTCTATGTTGATAGCATAGTAATAGAGTCGAACGGATTGTTGTGTTCTGCACCACGTATTGCGCAGGTGAACCATACTTACAACAGTGTAGATATAAGTTGGACAACCTCTGCGAGCAGCGTTGAATATGTGTTTGTGCAGGGCGCATTCGATGCCGATCGCGATACCGCTTACACTGCTTCTACTAACAACACGGTTTCATTTAACGGTTTAACATCTAATACGACCTACACCTTTGCGGTGCGTTCTATCTGTGGACCTGGCATACAATCGACATGGACTACTCAGACTATCACCACCGATGATCTGCCTTGCTTCCCACCGACGCAGTTGCAGGTTACCAATACCAGCTATCAGACTGCAACACTCGACTGGACTGCAGTTGGCAGCGAGACAGCTTGGCAGTTGAGGGTAACGGCAGTTTCTGGTGGAGTGTTTGACTCAACCTATAGTGCCACCACACACCCATTCACCATTGGTGGTCTCAACTCTGGTGTTACTTATAGTGTAATCGTACGTGCTATGTGTGGTTCGACGAATGAGGTTGAAGGTTCATGGAGCGATACTCCTGTTCAATTCACTACCGAGGTGTGTCAACCTGTTACATTCCTCACGGTAAGTAATATCACTTCGTCGACAGCAACCGTGTCGTGGACAGCTCCCAACGCACAAAGCAACCAGTTTGAATTGAACTGGGGCTATAGTGGTTTCCCTGTGGGTTCAGGATCGCTGCAAACCGTAACGGGCACCACCTACACCATTACAGGGCTGACTGCCGACGTGGCATACGAAGTGTATGTGCGTAACCTTTGCACCGGTGATATATACTCCAACTGGAGCGCTGGACGCGAGTTTACAACAGCACAGGGTGGCAATGAAACCTACTATACCATCACCGTTAACAGCAACGACAACACCATGGGTTCTGTGTCTGGTGGCGGACGCTACCTGTCTGGTACAACCACATATATCGTTGCTACACCCAATGCAGGATATCACTTTGTACAATGGAACGATGGCAACCAAGACGCATCGCGCTTGATTACCGTTACTACCGATTCTACCTTCACTGCCACATTTGCAGTCAACACCTACACCCTCACGGTGCATAGTGCCGACTCGACAATGGGCAACGTGAGTGGTAGTGGCACATTTGCCTATGGCACGCCGACCCCAATAGTGGCCAATGCCGTCGTCGGACATGAATTTGTGCAGTGGAACGATGGCAACACCGATAATCCGCGCACTGTGCTCGTGATGAGCGATACCTCTTTCACTGCCTCGTTTGCTCGTTCACGCTTCACCATCACCACCACCACTAACGATAACACTATGGGTGTTACATTCGGTGATGGCACATACAACTATGGCGACAGCGCAACACTCATAGCACGTGCCAACGTGGGCTTCCACCTGCTTGGTTGGAACGATGGTAATGTTGACACCTTGCGTCGTGTGCAGGTTGTTGCCAATGCCACCTATACTGCCACATTTATCTCCGACAGCGACACTACAGTATACTACACTATTGTGGCTGTACCTAACGATGCATCGATGGGTACGGTGACAGGTGGTGGCGTATATGCTTCGGGCACCGTAATCACTTTGAATGCAACTGCCAACGATGGCTTCCTCTTCACTGGTTGGAGCAACGGACAGACAACTGCATCAATACAGATTACAGTTACTCAGAACGACAGCCTAACGGCCATCTTCGACACCATTCGCTATGTCATTACTGTTGAAGCAAACGACAATACGATGGGTACGGTGATAGGTGGAGGTACCTATGCTCGCAACAGCATTGCCACCCTTACAGCCATACCCAACAGCGGATTCTCGTTCCAACGTTGGAGTACTGGTCAAACTGACAGTGTGATTACCGTTACCGTTACCGACAATGCCACCTACACGGCCTACTTTACTCGCAACGAAGGTATAGAACAAGCCGATGGTATCTTCGACCTTGTGCTCTACCCGAACCCAGCAAGCAGTGTAGTGAATATCGCCGTTGAAGGCATGCAAGGCAATGCCGAGATGATGATAATGGATTTGAATGGACGTATTGTTGAACGTCGCAGTGTGGCGCAAGCCGAAATAGTGCAAGTCGACGTGAACAACTACGCTCAAGGCACCTACTTTGTGCGCATCAGCAATGGCCAACAAAGTGCCATGCGTAAGCTGATAGTGAGGTAGCTTAACACTACTTCACGGCTTTATCCATAGGGTTGGTTCGCATCTGCGAACCAACCCTATGCTTTTTTATTCCCATTTGATTTTGGAATGCCCCGAACACAGACTATGTGGAAAGTAGTGGTGTACATTCCTAATGTTCAGGCGTGATCGTCTATAAAGTATGACCACAAGTACGACAGAAGTACACTTACCGAAAAATACGTGTCCCCTAAAGACGACTACGAATTCTTTTCAAGACCGTATTATGATGGGGGGAGGAGAAATGACAATGTTGAGAAATGGGGAGTGTCATTATAAAAGAGGTGTAAAACTATAATCTAAGTTATATTTTGGTAGATGCGTTGGAAGTGATGGTAAGAGACGACAAAGCGGCGGCGAGAATATATTCTCGCCGCCGCTTTGCTGTCTGCGTTAATTTTACCCTTATTGGGTGTGTAGAAAATTAGTAGAAGAGGATTTTGCTGGGCAGCATACCAGCCTCGACATGCCAACGCTCTGCACCTGCATTGGTGAAGCAGTAGATGTCGCCATTGGCACTATAATCGCCATTGGTTGCAACGTAGATGTCGTGTGTAGCGGGGTCTACAGCAATGCAATAGGGGTTGTTAATGTTGGCTGTGCTGAGTATTTCACTTGCGGATAGGGTAGTGCCGTCAATTTTAGCGTAATTGGCCACGGTGCTCCAATCGGCAGCATAGGCTATTTCGTATCCATATACGTCGCCGTCTATAACTGTCATGTTGTTCAAGGCTTTGGTCAGTTGGGTTACGCTGTTGTCGGTAGCGTTGATGACGGCGGTGCCAGCGGGCATATCAGAATAATTGCCCCAGTAGTTTACTACCACGCGATTGGCGTCAAGCGCCAGCACATTCTGTGGGTTGCTACCAACGGTGAGGGTGTCGGTTACGCTGAACGAAGTGAGGCTAATCTCAAACACTTTATCATCGTAAGTGTAGTTATAATTCTCATCGCTGATATTGCTACTGGCTACGAACAATTTGTCATTGGCCACGGCCAATCCTTCGGGGTTGAAATCACCGAGATTGCAGGCGCCCTCAATGGCAAGTGTTGTGGTGTCAATGCGCACCACGCTGTGTGGAGTGTAGCAGCTGACGTAGATTTTGCTACCGTGGGCTGCGATGTAGCGTGGGTAACGGTCGCCCATGCTTATCTGTGTCGATGTCCCCTTCACGCGGTCAATCACCTCAATAGTGTTCGATTCCGATACGGTAACATACACCTTGCTGCCATATTCTACTGCATCTTGAGCCACGTCGCCCATGCCACGACTATTCTTGCTGCTGAACCAGTCGTTAACAATCGTCCCGTTATTGTCGGTTAGCACCGAGATTGTGGCGTTGTTTGCACCTTGCATACCCTGGTTGAGTACGACGGCATAGATGTTTTGCTGCTCATCGCCACCTTGAGGTGTCTTTTCAGGTGTTTTTTCATCTTCGCTACATGCCACAGCGCATGCAGCCAGGCTCAATAGAGCCACCATTCTTAATACTTTTTTCATAGTTGTATTGTTAAGTTGTTTGGTTTATGTTTCACATGTTGTAGGTAAGCGAGAAACGGAAATTCCGTCCCATCATGGGATAGGATTTAACAATCTCATATTGCTGATCAAGCAGGTTCTGTACCTGCAAAAGCATGGTCAGTGTGCCCCATGGTATGTCTATTCGTTGCTCGATGGTTGCACCAAAATCCATATATGGGGGCAGACGGTTGGCATCGGTGTTTTGTGGCATGGCAAACCTCTCGCCCATGGCAATCATCGAGGCTGTTATGCGTGTGTGTCGGTGTTGCCATTCAAGCATCAAACCACCTGAATGTTTTGGAGTGTAGGCTATTTGGTCGCCATATTCTTTTTTGCTGGCATTGGTGTGGTCAAGCGCTTGTTGCCAACTATAGTTTGCTTGCAGTGACAGTTCGTGCCATGTACCAGATGCGGTCAGGTCAACTCCTGTAATGTCTACCCGCCCCAGGTTCTCCATCGACCAATAGTACATGTTGTGTCCTGGGCGAGCCACAATTTTGTCGATTACTCGGTTGCGATACGCATCGCATGTGGCTTTGAACATTGTGTTGGCCCAAGTAAGACCTACGTTGCACTGGTGCGCTTGCTCGGGGCGAAGCATGCGTGGCAGCGAAAGAAACACGTAAAGCTCGCTGAACGAAGGGGAACGGTAGCTTTCTTTGTAGAAGCAGCGGAATATTGTGTTGGGAAAGACTTCGATGTTTATGCCCACATAGGGCGCCAGACGAGCAAAATTGGGCAATGTGTCGAGGTCGATAACGTGGTCGGTGATACCGATGTAACTTGTATTTGCCTCGAAGTTTATGCGCTTGTGCTTCAACTTCAATGCCAAAGCACTGGTTATGTTTGTGCGCCAAACATCGTTGCGAGTGGAGAGATTGCTTGTCAGATGGCTGTAACTACCGTCGGTAGCATAGTTTATGGCAAGCCACGTCAGCGGTTGATATAGCAGACTTGCACTCAAGTATTCCTCGTTTTGCGAGTATTCATTGTGGGCAATGCCACTGATTGTGCGAGCAGCGGAGTCGGTGTAGGAGTCGTTATTCAACTGTGCCTTGCCCAGCATTTGCCATTGCCAGTGAGCCTTTTCACCGTTCCAACGCAGTTGTAAGTAGGTCATATCGGTCGCCGAACTTTGGCGTGAGGACATCTCATTATAGTAAATCACCGCACCGGGCAACTGATGGGTGCCGTGCATGGTGTGTAGCTTTGCCGTGATGCGTTGGCTCTTGGTGGGACGGAAAAACAGATTTGCATCAACGTTTGCCATGCTTACAGCCGAGTGGTGTCGGCGTTTACGGCTGCTGCTGTCGGTGTGGCTGACCGAGTAGAAGAGTGTGTAGGGATATGCACCGTTGCTTTCAATGGCATCAATCCACAAACTGGCGCTGACTTTCTGTCCCAGTTTGCGCTCGTATAGCAGGTTGCCCCCCACTCGGCCAAACGACCCCAGCTCCATCGAGGCTCGTAGGTTCTGTTTCTCGGCCAAGAAGAATGTTGGTTCGGCAGTCTCGATATTGAGCAGATTGCCAGCTGCGTAGGCACGCGCCGAGAGCAAGGGCAGTTGGCTATGCCCCTGACTGAAGCTCACGTGTGCAGCGTTGCCCACCATGTATCGTCCCAGGTCTACCTGACCATTTTGCGCGTCGTTGACGGCAACACCATCTATTGTTACCGTAGAGAACTGACTTCCGAGTCCGCGCGACGATACTGTTTTAATGCCACCAATGCCACCATAGTCCTTGATCACCACGCTCGACATCATTTTCACAACGTCGTTTAGTTGCACAGCACCGCGGGCCTGCAACGTTGCTGCGTCGACCACTTGTGTGGGGTTGGCGGTGCGAAGGGTGGCTGGAGGCTGACGGTGAGAAATGGTTACTTCGCGCAGTGTGGTGCTTCGTACAGTGTCTTGTGCCAACGAAGATGGTACAAAAAACAAACACGCAGCGGCAAAAACAGCGCACTGCACACCTATTGCGACACTATGTCTGTTGTGCTTCATGGCAATCATTGTGCCCTTTCCTCGAGGACTGATGATTATTTGTGTGCGTTGTTGGCAGGTCTTCTGGCTTGTTTCAGAGGCGTTCGGCCTTCTCATGCAGGTTGGTGCTGCACAATGGCATGTTGCGTTGAACGTCTCTTTGGTGTGCGAAACTCACAGCAGCGGGACTGCCCAGGACTTGCACCTGGTTCCCTTTTACAGCCCTTTTACAGGCGACCAAAACGTTTTGCAAAGGTAGGACATTTTTTCGGAAAGTGGCATTGGAATGTTGTTTGTGCTTTTTTTAGTACCTTTGCAGAACCTAATTCCTTATAAAACACAACAATATGGTAGATTACAAAAAGATAGGGCTGGTGAACACCCGTGAAATGTTTGCCAAAGCGGTTGACGGTGGCTATGCCATTCCGGCTTTCAACTTCAACAATATGGAGCAGATGCAAGCCATTATTCAGGCTGCTGTTGAGACAAAAAGCCCTGTGATACTGCAAGTGAGCAAGGGCGCACGCGAGTATGCCAATGCCACACTGCTGCGTTACATGGCCGAAGGCGCTGTAGAGTATGCCAAGGAACTTGGTTGCGCAAAGCCACAGATTGTGCTGCACCTTGACCATGGCGACACTTTTGAAACATGCAAATCGTGTATAGACATGGGCTTTAGTTCGGTGATGATTGATGGGTCGAGTTTGCCTTACGATGAGAATGTAGCCGTAACGCGTCGCGTGGTGGAGTATGCTCACCAATTCGACGTTACGGTCGAGGGCGAACTGGGTGTGCTGGCTGGTGTGGAAGACGAGGTGTCGGCTGCCGAGAGCCACTACACAAAGCCCGAAGAAGTGATCGATTTCGTTACCAAAACAGGCGTTGACAGTTTGGCCATATCGATAGGAACATCGCACGGCGCATATAAATTCACCCCCGAGCAGTGCACCGTCGACCCCACTACAGGTCGACTTGTGCCACCTCCGTTGGCTTTCGATGTGCTGGAAGCTATCGAGAAAAAACTGCCCGGTTTCCCAATTGTGCTGCACGGATCAAGCAGTGTGCCACAAGATGAAGTTGACACCATCAACAAATATGGCGGTGCGTTGAAGGCTGCAGTTGGCATACCCGAGGAGCAATTGCGCAAAGCTGCCAAGAGCGCGGTGTGCAAGATAAACATTGACAGCGATAGCCGTTTGGCTATGACGGCGGCCATACGTAAGACTTTGGCTGAACATCCAGCCGAGTTCGACCCTCGTAAGTATCTCAAACCGGCACGTGAAAGCATGAAACGTCTCTACACTCACAAGATAGTGGAGGTGCTTGGCTCGAACGATAAACTATAATTGGTTGACATAATGCACGTTATTAGGCCGAGGCTTTTTCAAGCCTCGGCCTAATTTTTTACCTATCTTCGTCCATTTTTCGCCCTATCAAGTCCTGCTTTTGTAGGACTTGATAGGGAGTTGATAGGGACTTGGTCAGGAGTTGATAGGGCGATGATGGCAATTAAAAGGCTTGTTGAGGTATAATAATAACAACCTTTTCACCGTTAGTGTAAAACCTAAAACGATAGATGTCGAAAACAAATAATAACTAACCGATGAAAAAACCTTTGTCTTTTGGCGCCACAATGTTGGCAAGCGCACTGGGTGTGGTCATAGCCTCGCTGGTGGGTGGCATTATTTCTTTCATAATGATGATTTCAATGGTGGTTGCTTTGGGAAGTATGAGTTCCGATAAGCCCGCTGCAATTGCATCAAATAGTGTGCTGAAGATTGACCTCGCCTCCGTGTCTGGCGAACGTACGGGCAGCTCGTTGCAACTGTCGTTTGGTGGTCAGAATAGTATAGGACTGGTCGATGCGCTGCAAGCTGTTCGCTCTGCCGCCACCGACGATAAAGTTTGTGCATTGTATATCGTAGACCCAGGTGCCGTTGAATTGGGTTGGGCTGGTCTTGAAGAGTTGCGCGGTGCCATTGCCGATTTTAGCGCATCGGGCAAGCCTGTGGTGGCATATGCTACAGCCTACTCGCAAGGCGGCTATTATCTGGCTTCGGTCGCCAACCGTGTGTGTCTGCATCCAGCTGGGGCAATAGACTTTCGTGGCATATCGTCGGAGGTGATGTTCTATAAGGAGCTGTTCGACAAACTTGGTGTAGATATGCAACTGATTCGCCCCGAGAGTTGCGCATATAAAAGTGCAGGTGAGGTTTACACCATGAGCCACATGAGCGAGGCTAACCGTGAGCAGATACGCACCTATGTTAAAAGTATATGGAACACTGTGCTGACCGATATTTCGGCCAGTCGTAGTATTGGACGCGACCGGTTAAACGACGCTGCCGACCGCTTGGTGGGTTATATACCTGCCGAGGCAGTGAATAGTGGCCTGGCCGACACATTGTGCTTTGAACAAGATGTAAAACAGATGTTGAAAGAGCAGTGTGGCGGTAAGGAAATGGTTAGCATAGCCCGTTATGCCTCCAATGTTAAGAGTGTGCCTCAGACCTCGAAGAATCGCATAGCTTTGATCTATGCCGAGGGAAATGTGGTTGATGGCAAAGGCGACGGCTTCTCTACGGCCGTTTATGGCGACGATGTGGCCGAAGCATTGCGCAGTGCGGCTGCCGACGACGATGTGAAAGCAATTGTGCTGCGTGTAAACTCGCCTGGCGGACAAGCCACGGCATCGGAAACGATGACCTCGGCGGTGATTAAGGCGCGCGCAAAGAAGCCCGTTGTGGTATCGATGGGCGGTCTGGCTGCCTCGGCAGGCTATGAGTTGTCGTGCATGGCTAATTGCATTGTGGCACAGCCTACCACAATTACTGGTTCGATTGGTGTCTTTTCAGTTTTGCCAAATGTTGGAAAGATGATGAGCGGAAAATTGGGGCTGACAACAGATACTGTGAAGACTAATAACAACAGTGCCGACCTTTCGGTTATGCGCCCACTTTCGGCGACCAGCAAGGCTCTGATGTATCGCAGTGTTGAAGACTTCTATAAAACGTTTGTCGGACGTGTGGCCGAAGGCCGACACATGGCTGTCGACGATGTGCAGCGGGTGGCACGCGGCCGAGTGTGGACTGGTGCCGATGCAATTGGCATTGGGCTGGTCGACACGTTGGGTGGCATCCAAACGGCAATTGATATTGCCGCACGCTTGGCCGACATTGATTCATATAGAATTGTGGAATACCCCAAAGAGAAGGATTTCTGGCAACAGTTGTCCCAACTGATGGGCAATGATGACGACGACAACGGCATATTTGCCAAGATGCGCTTGGCGTGGATGTATAAAAAGGCAATAAAAGCCCCACATAAGGCTATTGGTCGTGTAGAGCAAGACCTGCTGTTTGTGGCCGAACATGATGGTCTGCAAGCCCGTCTGCCATTTGTGGTTGTGGCGGAGTAGGAAATAAAGAAAAGCGAACCCTCTGCGTTGTGAAACTGCGCTACGAATATTTTATCACAGCATTGTTTGCACTGGCTGCCATGAGTTTGGTGCTGATACAAGTGGTGCAAACCCGTCGATCAAACTCGATGAGCGATAATATGTTCAACGTGGGCGTAGGCAATGCTATGGATGCGGTGGTGTCGATGATGGAGGAAGATGTTCGGGTGGGTGGAAATGTCAGAGGCTCGGGCTCTTTCCTCTATCAAGAGCTGGATTCTATTGTTTACGAAAGTTTACTCAACAATGGCATTGATTTGAACCCAGAAGTAGGCATTTTTGATGCCAGTCAGGGCTCGTTTCTCTACACCTCCAGCCCACGCCACGAGCAAGACCTGTATGTGTCGCCCTATCGCTATAGCTTCAGCCCTGCCGATGTGGTGTCAAGCAACCATTTTTTCGTGGTTCTTTATTTCCCCTCGTCGGCTTTGTTCATGCAACGAAACAGTTATATATACAATCTCATTAGTATTCTGCTCATCCTACTCATTGTGATGCTGTTTATTGCTGCACTGCGTAACATTAGAAATCAGCGTCGACTTGATAGGATGAAAAACGAGTTTATCAACAACATGACGCATGAGATTAAGACGCCTATCTCGACCATCGCCCTGTCGTGCGAAATGTTGCAAGATGCCTCGGTTACTAACGATGCAGCCCAAAAGGATAGTTTTGTCAATATTATCTCGGTCGAAAATCAGCGTATGCGTATACTTGTGGAAAATATTTTGCAAAGTGCACGCATGTCCGATAGGGGATTTGTGCTACATCCTCATCCATCGGATGCCAACCAGTTGGTGCGCAATGTGGCACGGAGTTTTGAGCCTGTATTGAAAAGTAAAGGCGGAAGTATAGACCTAAACCTCGATGCCTCGCAACCTGTGGCAGAGATGGACGAGTTGCATGTTACAAATATGATTTATAATCTGGTTGACAATGGCGTAAAATATTCTAATCAAGCGCCACACATAGTTGTTTCCACTGCTTCTGATAGTCGTCAGTTGCACATTGCAGTATCGGACAATGGCATTGGCATAAGTCGCGAAGATCAGAAGCATATCTTTGAAAAGTTCTATCGGGTGTCGACTGGCGATGTTCACAACGTTAAAGGTTTTGGCATAGGGTTGAATTATGTATACCGAGTTGTTCAGTTGCACCATGGGTCGCTTAAGCTTGAAAGTGCGCCTGGGCAGGGCTCCACATTCAAGATTAGTCTGCCGTTAAGACAAAAAAAATAGGGGAGAGTTTTTTGCTCTCCCCTTGTTGTTTGCAAAGCATGGCGTTTATTGCACTATGAACTTTCCGGTAGCACCAGCTGCTCTGTACACATAAATGCCAGCGGGCATGTTTTGCACATTGATTTCGGCTACGCCATCGCCAGCGCTGAGTTGTTGGCTTCTTACCAGTTTGCCGTCAATAGCATATATCTGAAGGTCTACCTGTGTTGTTGTGCTATATGGTAGGTAAACCATTGTTTGAGCAGGATTGGGGTATGCATTGTCGAAGTCAACATGGCTCACTGGCGATGTGATACCAGCGCGAGTATTGAAATCAATGCTTGTGGAGTCGGCCGAAGCGGGAACCATGTTCACTATAACCTGCTGGCCAACAGTGAAGTTGTAACTTGAGTTGGGATTCATAACATTGCGCACCAAGTTGTAGAAACCGTTGCCACTTGATTTACCCCAACCCCAGTTCATGTGGTAGTTGTTGGTGTTGCTCCCTTTCATGTAACCATCGCAAACCCAGGCGTGGCCGCTTGCATGTACTCCACCATTTACCGACGAGCTTCCACTCATGTAAAGAGGACGTGATTTTAATAACTCATCTCGAATGGTATCAATAAAGGCCTCATCGCCGACGTTGGCGCGGCCTACAAGACCACTGCGAGTATAGCGAAAGTAACGACGCATTTGCGAAGACACGGTGGCCGAATAAGCTCCGCTACCATCGGGTGAGTAGTTCATGCTTGTGGCTATACCTGCAGCCGAGCAGAGGCTTGATACTGCATGTTTTACTGCAGCAGAGGAGCCGGCATTAACCTCGGCACGCATGGCTGCGTAGTCAAAGAAAACAGTGTCAAATTCGATAGAGAGGTTGCGGTTACCGTTGGTCCAGACATATGACCACGTCTGCATGCCTTCCGATGTGCCTTTTGGATGTATGGGGCTGCGGAAATAGTACATGATTTGCGATACAGCTGTGGCTACGCACCCAGTGACGCAGTATTCGTTGCCGACTTTGGGACAATACATGTTGAATGTGGGATTTGTAGTGCTACCTTGGTCCCAGTAGGTTACCATGAGTACCACTTGGTCGGCTTTGGTGTTGCCAATAAGTCCGTTAGAAAGGAGGGTTTTCCATTCGTCAATGGGCTCCTGGGGCTTTGCGTTGTCAGCATTTTGCTGGTCAATGACTATTTCGGAGTAGAGTTTTACGTAGTCAAGCATAGCAGGTGCCATGTTGTCGGGATCAAGGTTAGATTCATCAGAGAAACCGATAATAGGATCGCTCGCTGTTGTGCCCGACATGATAACAAAGCCGAAGTCGGCTACGTTGAAGAAATAGCATGCGGGGATGTTTAAGTCGGGATTTGTGATTTGGTAAATAAGTGTAAGGTCTGAGGCTTCAACCTCGTGCAGTGTGTTGTGTGTCATGAAATGAGCACCAGCCTCTTTTGCCTGCTTGAGCGATATATTCTCTGCGTTGGCATTGTTCGTTGTGGCAACTAATACTATTGCCGACAGAAACAGGAAGAATCGTTTCATAAGTATTGTTGTTTGCTTGTTTACCTATTTAGTACCTGCAAATTTACAATTATTAACAGTATTTTGGCGTGTAAATTTAATTGCTTGCTTTTACGAACTGATTTCCAATGTGATGTACAATAAATAAACAAAAAAAGCATCCCACAGTGTTTGTGAGATGCTTTCGTATTCTGAATAGTTTTTGTTTTTTTTATTCGGCCACAACTTCTACCGATACATCGGCCTTTACCTCCTTGTAGAGGCTGACTTTGGCTGTGAATGTACCAACAGCCTTTATAGGCTCAACAGAGATTTGTTTGCGGTCAACATCGTAGTTGTGTTGCTCTTTCAGAGCATCGGCAACCATTGCATTGTTCACCGAACCAAACAGTTGCCCGTTTTCGCCCACTTTAGCTATGATTTTCACCACTTTGCCATTTAAGGCAGCCTTCTGAGTCTCGGCGTTTTTGCGGAGGGCTTCCTCTTTATGAGCTCTTTGACGAAGGTTCTCTGCGTGTATTTTTCTATTTGTGGGGGTGGCTATAATTGCCCAGCCTTGAGGTAGGAGATAGTTGTTTGCATATCCATCTTTAACCTTAACAATATCGTCCTTGTATCCCAAGTTGGCTACATCTTGCTTCAGTATGATTTCCATCTATGCTTCCTCCTGCTTGTTATTTGAGACAATCGGCCACGTAGGGCATCAAGGCAATGTGACGTGCACGTTTGATGGCTTGTGACACTTTTTTCTGATATTTATTAGATGTTCCTGTAATGCGACGAGGTAGGATTTTACCTTGTTCATTGACGAATTTCAACAGGAAATCGGCATCTTTATAATCAATGTATTTTATGCCCAGTTTTTTGAAACGGCAATATTTTTTGCGCTGTGTTTCAACTGCTATGGGGGTCAGATATCTGATTTCGCTTTCGTTTGCCATAACTATTGTGTTGTTTTTGTGTATGTCTTATGCCTCGGTAGTTTGCTCAGAAACTTGTGGAGCAGACTTTTTGGCGTTGCGCTTTTTCTCGTTGTATGCAACGGCGTGCTTGTCAAGAGCTACCGTAAGGAAACGGAGCAAACGCTCATCGCGTTTGTATGCTACCTCAAGGTCGGCAATTACACTGCCTTCTGCACGAAATTCTATCAGATAATAGAATCCAGTGGTTTTTTTGCGGATTGGGTAGGCCAGTTTGCGCATACCCCAGTTGTTTTCGTACACAATTTCTGCTCCTTTTGAGGTCAAAAGGTCGGTGTACTTCTTTACCGTTTCCTTCATCTGTTCCTCAGACAAAACGGGAGTTGCAATGAAAACGGTTTCGTACTGTTTTACCATTGATTTGTTTGTTGTTTTGTTTATAAAAAAAAGAGACGGGTTCATGTCCCGTCTCTGATATTTCTTTCGTAGAGCCACTTTGCGGACTCGAACCGCAGACCTACGCATTACGAATGCGTTGCTCTACCAACTGAGCTAAAGTGGCGAAAGCATAGGGTCTTTGGAAGTGCACTAGTGAACTTCTTTGTCGGGGTGAGAAGACTCGAACTTCCGGCCTCCACGTCCCGAACGTGGCGCGCTAGCCAACTGCGCTACACCCCGTGCAGTGTCCTGGCAGGGATTCGAACCCTGGACCCATTGATTAAGAGTCAATTGCTCTACCAGCTGAGCTACCAAGACAAACTCTCTGACTTCTTTATTCGCAAAACCCGTCGTGACCTCGTATTATTCATTTGAGGTGTGGTGGACATGGACTGACATGGTCTTGCTCCAAAATTTCAAATTACTCTTCTTTGTTTTTTTGAGCGGAAAACGAGACTCGAACTCGCGACCCCGACCTTGGCAAGGTCGTGCTCTACCAACTGAGCTATTTCCGCCTA
>JAFVBC010000018.1 GCA_017480185.1 Bacteroidales bacterium | reverse complement strand
TATCCGATAGACATTATTTCATACATTAAAGTGGGTGTTTCATACATTTCTTGATGAACGTGGTGATAGTATATTTTTTCTTTGTTTTTTTGCTATATGAAAAAGTTTATGATTATGCTTTGCGCAGCGATGCTGTGTGCATGTGGCGGAGGCCACAAAGAGAAAACCTATTCTCATGAAGAAAACGTAGAATATGTGCGTTCTATGTTGGGTGACCATACTGATGGTTTGGAGGATTACTCCGCAGAAGAATTAGAAGCTATCCCTGCTTGGGAATATCCTGTGCTTTTGTCCCCATATGGATTAGTGTGTGGAATAGAAGAAACTGGGATAGAAGATTGCTCGGGTGAGCAAATCGACACTATTGCCAATAGACTGCGGAGATTGAATATGAGGCTGACACCGTATACTTCGGTGGATTCTATTGTGCAAGAGTTAACTGCTTTGTGGGAACTACGTGATAATGATAATGATAATGATTATGATAATATGATGGATTCGTTATATGACTATTTTTATTGGGTAGTGTGTACCGCCATTGCATTAAACCGTACTGAATTCCATTTGAAGAATCCCATTACATGGCATGAGTATAGCCCTACAGAGACCTATTGCCCACTGAGAGTTACGGCAACACCCGATGGGAAACATAAATTTTACGTAACGCCATGCTTGAATGATGGCACAATGCGTATATCAGCAACGTTTCACCAGTATGAATTGGATGGTAATGTTGAGTGCGAACTGTGGGGCGGAAAGTACTGGCAGTCTGCGGCTGGAGTGATAGAGGCATGGCAATTCGACTATCATGACAGTACGTTCTATGTGCTGAAAGATGTATACGTACTATCATCGTGCGATTGGGTTCTCAGTATGGATATAGTAACTTTCGGGAATGATGGCACATTGAAGAATCATGATGATCGGTTTATTCCTAACAATCAAAGTGGTTTCGTTGCGACGACAAGTGTTGGGCTGCCAATAGGGTACACTTTCGATCCCGAAACGCTTACCGTTACAGCACAGACGCAGGATGGCGACAGCTTTGTAACCAAAACATGGAAACTTAAATTAGATTGATGAAATGAAAAAGGCAATTATTATTTTTTGTGCAGCTTTGCTGTGCGCATACGGTGGGGATGGAGTGCGGGGCAAGAAGCCTTGGTAGACCATGGCAATAAGTATACTATTGAGGCGGTTTATGGATCTTTATACAATTCCCAGTAGTCGTATTATGTAGAGAGGAAGGCTACTGATGGTATTCATGCTTTTTTAGGTCAGTGCATCACTGAGCAGAATGATTTTCTGGATGGCGACACTTCTAAATACGAGGTATGCCTCATATCTATCAGTAAACAATTGCCCAATGTGCTTTCGCTCGACTACTTATGGCAAATTATTCGGATGAGTGCAGTACTACAACCATAACAATATATATCATGTATTATGTAGTGCCTACATTGGCCTCGGCAATCTGCGCTAAGCAAAGTAGGTTTAGCAAAAATATCTTAAGTATGGGTATGTTTGTACATGTGGTAATTCTTATGATTGGATACCATCGTAGATGACGCGAGCACGTTACCTGATGATGATTAGTTAGATTGGCTTGAGAGATTTGCTCTAATAGACTATTGACAGAGACGATGATTTTTATTACAGTGTTTCATTTTTTTATACCTTTGCAGTGCAGAAAGATTATGTAAGTGATATATTGTAAAGTTCATAGCGTGCTGGTTATTACCCCCCCCTATATATCATAGGATCGGTGAGGGTAGTGTCGGCGGGTGTGATACAGGAAGAGCCGAGATGACGACAACTGTCGTCATCTCGGCTCTTCCTGTATATTGATATTGCAAACAAACACAAAGAAATAGAACTATGATAAAGACTGTAAAGATGATGGCCTTCGTGGCCGTAGCAGCAGTAGGCCTGACTTTTGCCTCTTGCGAGAAGGAAGAAACCTCCGATACTGGTAATACACCAGCGCCGACTCCGCAGCCGCAACCGACCCCAGAAGGCTTTGTTGATCTCGGTTTGCCAAGCGGCCTACTATGGGCCACGTGCAACATTGGAGCCAGTAGCCCCGAGGAACATGGCAACTACTATGCATGGGGAGAGACTTCTACAAAAGAAATCTACATCTGGGATACTTATACCTATGCCTATGGCAACTCATACGATGCCTTGACAAAGTATTGCAACACCGCGATGTATGGTCATAACGGCTTTACCGACAACCTAACCACACTTGAGGCGATGGACGATGCTGCCACGGCTGCCTTTGGCGATGGCGTACGCACTCCTACAAAGGAAGAATGGGAGGAACTGATGGCCAACACCACGGCAGAATGGACTACCATGAATGGAGTCGATGGCCGCATCTTTACTGCTACCAATGGCAATAGCCTATTCCTGCCAGCTGCAGGCTACCGCAGCAGTAGAGACCGTCGCGATCTTGATAGCCACGGCAGTTATTGGTCATCGTCGCTTGATGAGAGCTACACTATAGACGCGTGGTACGTTAACTTCTACTCCGATGGCCAAAGTGTAGGTAGCCAATACCGCTACTTGGGTAGAACGGTGCGCCCAGTGCGAAGCCGATAGCGTTGATCCACGCAATATTTAGCAGTTCAATCTTGAGGGTTTATCTCAGCTATCGACATAACCTCGCACACCACATATTGGCTATTGCCACGCCAGGGAAGCGTGCCAAGATAGCGTTTCCAGCGCAACTCGACATGTTTACCCGAGGCGCGCATTAGGGTGTCGGCCACTGCCTTGTCGGTTACCGAGAACTTAAACTCGTTGCTTTGGAGACGATTAACTCCTGCGGCCGACTTAAATCCGCTCTGTATCACCTTGCCTTCATAGGTCTTAAACACTACGCCTTCCTTTTGAAAATAGTTCAAGTCGCCAGCATTTACTCCTGTGCTGTAGACAAAACAAAAGCGGAAGAATACAAATGTGGCCAATGCTACTATTACCACCGCACTGACGATGGTAATGATCTTGGTTTTTGAGCTACGTTGCATGTTTGTACTATTTAGGTTTATTATTCTACTTACAATTGCGATAAACGTGTGTTTTGATACGAAAAAGCATTTTATTATTGCGGGTTTATACCGAGTCCGAATAGTGCAAAGTCGGCTTTTGTGGGGTCGGAGGGGAACACCTCGCGCAGTGTGTCGGTGAGTTTCAGCGCAGCCTGCATCGTAGCGTTACGCCCGTGGATAAGCCCCAATTTGTTGGCTTCGCTGAGCACGTGGGTATCCATCGGTATGATTAGCGTGCGTTTATCAACCACGTCTGCCCAATGCCCAAGGTCGACAGGCGAGTTGTCGCGCACCATCCATCGCAAGAACATGCACAGCCTTTTGCACGACGAGATTGCGTTGCGTGGGGTTACATGCATGTCGCCATGGGCAAAGAACCAGTTGCACAGCGTTTTTACGACATCCAATGCGCATGTGGGGGCGGTTGATGCAACATATTGTTTCAGCGATGTGTGCTCGTCAATCAGTTGGCTGTAGGCATCGAAAAACGCACGCATCGTGCCGTGATTATATAGCCGATAGAAGCAGTGCTCGTCGTTGGGAGCAAATGTGCGTGCATATTCTCTATTTCTTATCCACATAGCCATGTCGCCCTGTGCCTTGTTGAGCAGTTGTTCAATCTTGGGCATAAACTGTGTGCGACTGCCATAACTGAGTGATGCAGCCACAAACGCCACGGCCTCTTGATTCTCCTCTCCGTTCACTTGGTGCATCCACCACGAGGGGTCGCCGTTGATAAATCCAGCCTCCTCGTAGCGTTCGGCCAGTTGACGCAACGTTAGTATGGTTTCTTGCGGTATCATTGGTGGCTTAAACTGTGGCGTATCATGCCGACATCAATCTTTCTTTGACTGTGGGGGGTATCACGGCGGCGCATTTTTGTGTGCGGCTATAGCCAGCCATCACCGTGTTGCATGTTGCGTAGACTGTGCCTTGAGCATCTACAATGCTCTGTCGAAGTGTCAGACTTTTGTTGCCAAACCTCTCAACGGTGGTGGCAACGGCAACTTTATTGTGGAAGCGCAGTTGTTGCACAAAGTCGACTTCGTAGTGCACAATCATCACCGTGAAGTCGCCCTCTTCGGGTGGCAACCCATGCTGGGTGAAGAAAGCTTCCTTACCCAGGTCGAAATATTCCATTATGACTGCATTGTTCACGTGTCCCATTTGGTCGATGTCGTTGAAACGCATCTGTATGTCAAGTGTGTGCATAGTGCTGATGGGTTGTGGTTAGGGTTGATTTATTTTGAGTGAAAAGAAGTATTCCAATCCGCCTTCGACACGGTTGCGGGCATATATTTCGCCACCGTGAAATTGCACGGCGTGCTTCACAATTGATAGCCCCAGTCCCGAACCTCCGCTGCGACGCGAGCGCCCCTGGTCAATACGCACAAAGCGGTCGAACAGTCGAGCCAAGTATTCGTCGGCCACGCCCACGCCATTGTCGTAGAAGTGCAGAAAAACGGTGTCGGTTGGCTCTTTGTAGGTCTCTATCACCACGGTGCTGTCTGCGCCAGCATAGTTCACCGAGTTCTCTATCAAGTTGCGAAAAATGCTGTAGAGCAACTCGTCGTTGCCATAAATGGTTGTGTCGGGCAACAGATTTTTTATGGCAATATGATTGTCGTGCGCCTTGTCGTCGAACTCGGCAATAGCCTCGTTTGCCACCTTTTGCAGACTTATCGGCTCTACAGGAAACAGTGTGGCGCTTTCTTCCAACTTGTTTATCATTGACACGTCTGCCAACAATGCCGACAGCCGCAACGTCTGCTCGTAGCAGCGTTGCAAGTAGTAGAGCCGTTTTTCGTCGCTCAACGGACGGTTGCCCAGCAGTATTTCAAGGTATCCGCGAATGCTGCTCACTGGGGTTTTAAGCTCGTGGGCAATGTTCGACGTCATCTCCTGTTTCAGTTGCTGATTGCGTCGCTGCTCGGCTATGGCCTGTTCGCGGTTGCGTTCAGCCTCGTCGGCAAGGGCTTTCAATCGGCGGTTTTTGCGGTTTATGCGCCACAACTCGATGGCCACCACCGCCACTGCCACAGCTATGCCCCACGGTGCCCAATCAGACCATTCCATAACCAAACCCAGTTTTGTTGATTATGCGGTTGCCGTGGCTGCCCAATTTCTTGCGCAGGCGGGCAATATGCACGTCTACGCTGCGTTCGCTCACCAGTGTTTGGTCGGGCCACACAGCTTGCATTATCTCCTGTCGGCTAAAAAAACGTCCGGGGTGGGCGTTGAAAAACTGCCATATAAGATACTCGCGATGGGTCAGTTGAGGCACTTCGCCAGGCATTATTCCGTGCGAACGGCGCAACACTGCTCGCACCCTGGCCAGCACCGTGTCGAATGCAAACGGCTTGGTGATATAGTCGTCGGCACCCGAGAGAAAACCCTGCATTTGATCGGCGTGCTGATCGCGAGCGGTGAGGAATATCACTGGTGTGCTGTCGCCGCGAGCGCGAAGCAACACCGCCAGGTCGAACCCCGACATGCGCTCTAACATTACGTCGAGCAGCAGCAAGTCGTAGTGCTCGCCTGCGTCAATCATAGACAGAGCTTGCTCGGCGCTATTGGCACAGTCAACTGCATAGCCCTCGGCATCAAGGTTGAAATGCAGAATCTCGCACAAATCTTGCTCATCGTCGACCACCAATATGCGCTCTGGTGCAGCGGTGGGGTATGAGTCGTGGTGGTATGTTGGCGAGACCATAGTGTAGCAGTTTTCTTTAAGTAACGAACAAGGTGTTTTTTTGTTGTAAAAAGAAAAAGAGAAACATCAAATCTGACATTTCTCTCTTTGTGTGGCATCGACTGGATTTGAACCAGTGACGCAAGGATTTTCAGTCCTTCGCTCTACCAACTGAGCTACGACGCCATCATTTCTTCTCTCGAAATCGTTTGCAAAGTTATGTCATTCCCGTCAAACCGACAAATTTTTTTTTTCAAAAAAAACATCTTGCTCTGTTAATCAGCACAGTGAAACGACAAAAAGGGCGCTTTTGCAGCTTTGATCTTGAGATTATATTGCGATGAGCTCCACTTGATAAGGGCATCAGGAGGGGAACATGTAGGTATCAAGTAGGGCCGTTCTTCAGTCGTTCTTCAGTTGTTCTTCAGTCAATGACTGAAGAACAACTGAAGAACGGCCTTACTTGAGCCCAAGTTGGTGTTAAGTGCATTGTTGCCGAGAGGTCATACATCAGAAAAAACATCCCCTCCCGAGGAGGGGTAGGGGGTGGTTCAACGTTGACAAGATACGTTTTAACCGAAAAAAACAACCCCTCCATGGGGAGGGGTTAGGGGTGGGTAAAACATCTTTTTATGAGATGTAAGCACTATTGGACATTCTCATAAACAAACACTTCTCGCCATCTTTTAACATTCTCGTCAAAAACCATGTTGGATTGTTGTGTAAGTACGCAGGTAAGACGGTTCTCTTTGTCGTATAAAAAAGTCCTGTCAATAACATCCTCTGATAGGTAACATCTATCGGTTTTTAATCGGCCATTGGCTGTAGTGTACATTACAAAACGGCATCTCTGGTCATGAAAGTGCCCGTAATCGTCATAACAGTTGGGGGGAACAAGTAAATTATATCTTGCAAATTTTGTTACGGATTTAATGCTATCAAACTCAGCATAACAAAATGCGCTAAATCTAAATCCTTCTTCTTCAAAATCAAGATACTGCGTCAAAGAATCTATCACAATTGAATCATAGGAAAAAGAGTCTTTATAAAATTCGAGTGTTCTATATAGTCCGTCATATCCGAACAATGATAACATACGGTATTTGTCGTATTCTATCATTGTTGCTTTCTCATCGTGTGCTGGAGGATAACATACGGTGTCGGATTTTAGCAACGAATATCTTATCAGACTATCGTACACTGTTTTATCATCACGTTTGAGGTATAAGGGCTTAAATACGTTAACTATTAAGGTGTTGTCTGCTTGGTAATCGTAATATGTGGAATCTTCTATGCATCGGTCATTCCCTCTAATGTGATACTTTATTGTATCGCCAGAAAAGAATAGAATGTTTTTTCCTATCAGACGTGTCTCATCGCTCTCAAAAGGAGATGGCGTTAGTGACACGTCTGATATAACTTTATAATAGGTTATTTTTACACCCTGCGCTTGTCCGATAAAGGATAACAAAAGTAGTAATGCAAAAAAACTATTTCTTCTCATTTATTGCTCCTCATTAGTATAAGCCCAAAATATTGTTTTACAATACACTGCGACGGATGTTAAAAGTATCTTCCCCTTATTGTCGCCCATTACGGCTGCTTTCACTTGTGGAGCCTTAAATCCTGCACCAATATTGGCTTTCCACTTTGCATAGTGTTCGTCTGATATTCTCCATCCTTGCGTATTCATGTGTAGGATAATATGTGTCCCTCCATGCATTACACGCAGTTCATCTGTGTCATACATGGCCTGTTCGGCACCATCCCATTGTTTTGCGTTGTGACTAAAGTTCCCCTTGTCGATCAATGCTTTTATTACTGCGGCATTCGCTATGCGCTTAAATGGCGATTTGTTTATTTGGAGTGGCAACAACCGTCTATATTCTTGTGCTTTAGCAGATTTATCCGCATACGCTTTATCATTGTTCAAATGTACTTCTGCAATTGCAAACATTTCGCACTTTAATTCTTCAGTCATTTTATTCATGTAAACTGCAGAACTTTCTCCGTATATTGTAGATGCCATCTGTCTTAATGTAATATAATTTTGGTTTAGTTCCTTTATATTGTATGCCCCAATCACATGCTCGTAATCATCTTTTTCAACAGAATCCGCAATGAAAACCTTTTTACCATCCCAGCTTCTGGTGTCGCCAAGATAAAAACCATCTATATTGTAATATCGGCCATCAGGTATATCTTTGGGTAATGAAGTGTCAAGATGGTGACTGATTTGCGTGACAGGAGTAATATCTGTAATATTGTTCCATTCCCTTTTCCAATATTCTATTGTATCCACGTGTTCTTTTAATAGTTAAGATATGCTCTATGGAGAGGATGTCTCTTGCCAGCATTCATGCTTTCTTTGGGTGGCAGGCTTGTAGTTCTTCGTTCAAGTAGCGACCTGTGTAGTTGTCGGCTTGTTTGGCAAGCTGTTCGGGTGTGCCTGCAAACACTATTTCGCCACCAGCTCGGCCACCGTCGGGACCGAGGTCGATTATCCAGTCGGCCACTTTTATCACGTCCATGTTGTGCTCAATTATGAGCACTGAGTTGCCCTTGTCGACAAGGCGTTGCAGCACATCGATAAGCACGCGGATGTCTTCAAAGTGCAAACCTGTGGTGGGCTCGTCGAGTATGTAGAGGGTGTTGCCGGTGTCGGTTCGAGCCAACTCGGCAGCAAGTTTGATGCGCTGCGCTTCGCCCCCGCTCAGTGTGGTGCTTTGTTGGCCAAGTGTCAAGTAGCCCAACCCCACTTCGAGCAAGGTGTTTAGCTTGCGATGTATTTTGGGCATGGCCGAGAAAAACTCGGTTGCTTCGGCTATGGTCATATTCAGCACATCGGCTATCGACTTGCCTTTATAGCGTATTTCCAGTGTTTCGCGGTTGTAGCGTTTGCCATTGCACACCTCGCACGTTACGTATACATCGGGTAGGAAGTTCATCTCGATGGTGCGTAGCCCAGCCCCTTTACAATGTTCGCATCGTCCGCCGCCCACGTTGAAAGAGAAACGTCCCGATTTGTAGCCACGGATGCGTGCCGAGGGCAGTTCGGCAAAGAGGCGACGTATGTCGTCGAATACGCCGACGTATGTGGCAGGATTGCTGCGTGGTGTGCGTCCAATGGGGCTTTGGTCTATCTGTATCACTTTGTCGATTTGGTCAATGCCCTGAATTTTGTCGTAAGGTAAGGACGACTGCAACGAGCGATAGAAATGCTGCGAAAGTATAGGTAGCAGAGTGTCGTTGACCAGACTACTTTTGCCGCTGCCAGATACACCGGTCATACACACCAGTAAGCCTAACGGTAGGTCGAGCGTAACACCCTTAAGATTGTTGCCGCGTGCCCCCTCCAACACAAGATGCTTGCGCCCTTTGATGGTGCGACGTTTGGGTAGGGCAATGTCTTTTGTGCGACTCAGATAGTCGAGCGTCAAACTTGGAGTGTTGGAATTATTGTGCATGGCCATTTGTTGTGGTGTGCCTGCAAAGAGCACTTTCCCACCATGTACACCTGCCCCAGGCCCGATGTCAACCAAGTAGTCGGCGGCAAGCATCATGTCGCGGTCGTGTTCCACCACGATGATACTGTTGCCCATGTCGCGCAGTTGCTGTAAGGAATCTATAAGGCGTCGATTGTCGCGTTGATGCAGTCCGATAGATGGCTCATCGAGGATATATAAAACGTTGACCAGTTGCGACCCTATCTGTGTGGCAAGGCGTATGCGTTGTGCCTCACCACCCGACAACGACCGAGCACTGCGGTTCATTGAAAGGTAACCTACTCCTACGTTGATCAGAAAATCGAGTCGTTTCAGTATCTCGTTAAGCACATCGTGAGCCACCGTTGCGTCGCGATGGTCGAGTTGCGATTCGAGGTGTTGCAGCCATTGGTTAAGCTCGATGAGGTCCATGCTGGCCAGTTGTCCTATGTTTTTGTCGAGCAGACGGAATGCTAACGACTCGGGTTTGAGCCTTGTGCCATGACATTGTGGGCATTCAACGGTATTCATAAAGCTTGCTGCCCAGCGTTGCAAGGCAGGCGAACTCTCCTCCGAAGCCATATTGGCAATGTGGGTAACGATACCTTGAAACTCGCCAAGAAAGCCCGGGTCGTCAGGGTCTTCTATACTGGTGAAGTGGTTGCTGCCATAGAGTATGGCATTCATGGCCTCGTCGGTGAGCGATTCTATTGGGTCGTCGAGGGTGAAACCATAGTGTCGCCCCATGAGTTCTATCTTCCTATAAATATAGTTGTTTGGAGAATATTTGCCCAACACTTCTATACCCCCCTCTTTTATGCTGCGTTTGGAATTGGGAATGAGCTTCTGCATGTCGATTTTAGCCACTTCGCCCAAACCATTACAATGGGGGCATGCACCGTAGGGCGAGTTGAAAGAGAAGGTGTTGGGTTCGGGCTCGGGAAAGGATGTGCCGGTGTCGGGATCCATGAGCATGCGGCTAAAGTAGCGTATGTTTTGGCCTTCGGTTGCGTCGTTATCTAAAATCATCAGCACTCCTTTACCTTGACGGAACGCAGTTTGCACTGCCGTGCGCAATCGCGAGGTGTTGGAGGTGCCACGCAAACGGTCAATAACAAGTTCAATATCGTGGGTTCGATAGCGGTCTACTTGCATGCGATAGGTTAGTTCGCGTATTTCTCCGTCGACCCTTACACGCAGAAAACCACGCTTTGCCACCTGCTCGAAAAGCTCGCGGTAGTGCCCTTTGCGCCCTTTAACCAGTGGCGCAAGTATGGTTATGTCGGTGGAAGCATAGTCGGTGGTGATTATATCGAGAATCTTATCTTCGCTATATTTCACCATGGGTTTGCCTGTGGTGGGAGAATAAGCTTTAGATGCTCTGGCAAAAAGCAGACGCAGAAAGTCGTAGGTGTCGGTGATAGTCCCCACCGTTGAGCGAGGATTGTTGTTGGTGCTCTTTTGCTCTATAGAGATTACTGGGCTTAACCCTTCTATAAGGTCTACGTTAGGGCGTTCCATGCTGCCAACAAAGCGGCGAGCATAGGCGGAGAAGGTATCCATATAGCGACGTTGCCCTTCGGCATAAATGGTGTCAAAGGCGAGGCTTGACTTCCCACTACCACTCAATCCTGTAAACACAACCAGCTTGTTGCGAGGTATTTCTATGTCTATGTTTTGCAAGTTGTGCTCTCTTGCACCCAGTATTGTTATCTTGTTGTCGTCCATAAAGTGTGATGGTGGTGTGGAAAAGATGTGGTTTAATGTTGTTAGAGGCTCTCAATGAGGGTGGTGTCTCGACGGCCATGAGTTATTGTGTTGTATTCGGTGCCTTTAGTGATGGGCACTTTTACTTTGTAGGTCTTACCGTCTTTGTTTTTCAATGTGTCGGTAGTTATCCAAGGATTCAATGTGCGAAGCATCTTGTAGGAGGTGTTATTTTGTTTGGCAAAGCGAACGAGGTCGATGTTATGTCCATTCAATGTTACCTCTTTGAATGGCACTTCTGGGTAGGTGTCGCAAACACGCACGTGGTAACCATAGTCTTGCGGATGCTGCAAAATCAGTTTTATTGCCAAGATGCGATACACATAGCGTTGAGTTTCTTGGTTGAGTAGTAGGTCGTAGTAGCTTTTTTCTTCCTGCTTTTCAAGGCGGCGTTTTAGTCCGTTCTCTCCACAATTATAGGCGGCGGCAGCCTCTGTCCAGCCTCCGAATTGGTGCTTGAGCGATTTTAGGTAGGCGCATGCTGCTCGGGTCGACTGTTCAAGGTCGTTGCGCATATCTACCTCGGCCGTTATCTCCAGCCCGTATCTTTGGCCTGTGGTTTTCATGAATTGCCAGTAACCTGATGCTCCTGCAGGCGATGTAACAGTTTGTAGCCCACTCTCAATAACGCAAAGGTATTTGAAATCGTCGGGTATGCCCTCCTCTTTCAATATCTTTTCAATGGTGGGAAAGAAGCGTGAGGCGCGCTTTATAATGAAGAGTGTGTTTGATTGCCAGTACATGTTGCTTACAAGTTCGCGGTCGAGACTTTCGCGAACGTAGTATATGTTGAGAGGAACTCGCTCGCCAGCAAAGGTTAGTGTGTCGGGTATGGTGGGGGCATAGACACGATAGTCGTTACGAATGGCTTGGCGGTGGATCTCTTCGTTGTGGCTGTTGCGAGTTGAGAATATAAAGGCTTCTCCGACTAATGCCAAAGAAGCCAGTATAAGTGCAGCCAATGCTGTTTTTTTCATACTATGGAGTTGACTATTTTGCGGGCGGTTTGCAGTTTGTTCATCAGTGGAAGCGCGGTCTCCGTGCCGTTGCGACTGATTATTGTAACCTTGTTTGTGTCGGTCTGAAAACCCGCACCACTGTCGCGGAGCGAGTTCATGATTATGAAGTCAAGGTTTTTCCGCTGTAATTTTTGCTTTGCATTGTCGAGTTCGTGGTCGGTTTCGAGCGCAAAGCCAACAAGGGTTTGTTGTGTTTTTTTTGTAGCTCCGAGGTGAGCCAGTATGTCGGGATTGGGGGTTAGTTGCAACGACATGCCTTGTCCGCCCTGTTTCTTTATCTTGTTTGTTTGACAGGTTTCTGGACGATAGTCGGCCACCGCTGCGGCCAATATTGCTCCATTACAGTTTGGGAAAATGGATATGGCTGCGTCAAACATTTGTGTGGCCGACTCAACATCGGTGCGATGTATGTTTGCACATGGAGTTGCAAGGTGGGTTGGACCTGCTATCAACTCCACCTGTGCACCCTGTTCGGCTAAGGCTTGAGCCAAAGCAAATCCCATTTTGCCCGATGAGAAATTGCCAATGAAACGCACAGGATCGATGCGCTCGTAGGTTGGTCCTGCTGTAACAAGCCACATCTGTCCTTGCAAGGGGCGAGCTGTGTCTGCAAGTATTGCCGACACGATGAGGTCGGGATCGGCCATACGTCCGTCGC
The DNA here is from genome assembly GCA_017480185.1 of Bacteroidales bacterium. GTDB lineage: Bacteria > Bacteroidota > Bacteroidia > Bacteroidales > P3 > Colimorpha. Next base: position 83,520 of record JAFVBC010000018.1, on the reverse strand, counting down.
CGTTTGCCCCACATGCCAACGCTCCGTTGCCTGGACCAATAATTGTGGCTCCCCATTCACGTAAGGAGGCCACATTGCGTTGCACGGCAGGGTGGTGCCACATATCGGTGTTCATGGCTGGAGCAAGGTAGAGTTTGCTTGGGTGGGTGGCAGCAATGAGGGTTGACAGAGCATCATCGGCTATGCCCGAGGCTGCTTTGGCCAGGATGTCGGCTGTGGCTGGTGCCACGAGCAGCATGTCTGCCCAGTCTTTTATTGATATGTGCTCGGTGGCGTGGGCATTACCCTCAAAGAGGTCGGAATAAAGTGGGTGGCTGCTGACAGTTTCAAGGGTGGCACGAGTAACGAACTGCAGGGCCGATTGCGTTACGGCACAACGCACACTATGCCCCTGCTTTACGAGCATACGCACCATCTCGGGCGTTTTATAGGCGGCAATGCCTCCGCTGGCACCAACCACTATGTTCATGGCTTTACATCTCTTTTATTATCTCGTCTTCGAGCACTTCAAGACGCTTTTGCTGTTGATTTTCTTTGGAGGGGTTGCGATAGTAGATGTCGCCCTCAAGATATTCCTCTGTGGCTTCAATGGTGGGCTTGGGTTGACGCTCATAGCGACGCACTATTTCTACCTGTTCACGGTTCTCATACATGTCGTCAAACATGTCGTTGCTGCTTTTGAAAGCGTCTATTTTGTTGTGCAACTCTTTTTTCTCTTCGGCGGCTATTTGGTTGGCACGCTTGGTGAGCATGGCTACGGTTTCGTAGATGTTGCCTGTCAGTTGGTCAAAATCGGCGGTGTTGCGGGTTACGGTTGTGCTTGCTTGTTTCTTTTTTTCTTCCATATTGTGAATGTGCTTTTGTGCTTTTAATAAAGGGTTGAAGATTATTTGCCCTGCTCGGTTTCGGCCATTAGGGCACGCGTGTCGGTATAGATGCGCTGTGCTTGCGCCAAATGCTTCGACTGTGTGAAACTGCTACTGAAGCGGTCGAAGTCGTTTACTACCTGTTGCAATCGTTCGTATTTTTTGTCCTCACGACTGTTTTTGGCATATAAGAAGCCCGAGTGGAGCATGTAGAACATGGCATCTTCGCGCATTGGGGCATCGGGATAGAGGTTGATGAACGTTTTAAGCGACTCGTAGGCTGCGTGATACTCCTCAATGAAGTAGTAGCCGTAGGCAATTTCATAGTCCTTTCGCATCAGTTTCTCGCGCATCTCGTCAATATATCTGTTCACTTCGGCCATGCGCACACTGGATGGCCAGCGCTCGGCAAACTGCTCAAATTCGCCAATGGCTTCTTTGGTCAAGGTTTGGTCAAGGCTGTAAGAGGGCGACTCAAGGTATTTGCAGTAGGCCGACATAAAGGCCGCCTCTTCAACGTGGTCGCTATAGGGGAATTGGCGTGCAAAGCGTTTGAACTGATGGGCAGCTGAAAAGTAGTCTTTCTCCTTGAGCAAAGCCTGTGCGTAGTACCAGTTTATGTTCTCGGAGTGCTGCTTGTCGCGATAGTGAAGCGTTAGGTTTTCAAACAACTGAATGGCTTTGGAAAAACTATTGTCCTCATAGTATTTCATTGCGGCGTTGTATTTTGCCTCATAGTCGTTGCTTTTCAGCAACTTCTCATACCCGTTGCAACCCACTAACATTATGCAGGTTGCAATTGTTGCCAATGCTTTTTTTGCCAAATTCATAGTGGGCAAAGATAGCATTTTTATTCTAAATGAGCATCATGTTTTTTGTGAAATGTGCCCACAAGGGGCATATCACCTTCCGATCAACTCCCTATCATCTCCTTATCAACTCCCTATCATCTCCTGCCGTTCTTCAGTCAAAGTGGGAGATGATAGGGTGAAAATGGAGCGTTGGTTTGGGGTTGATTTTTTTGTTGTGGCGAGCAAGTGGTCGGCATAGTGCGATGCCGTGCCGTGGAAACGAGTTGACATTAACCGCTGTCGATGGTTGTGGGCAGAAAAAAGAGGTAGTTTGCAAAAAAAGATGTAAGTTTGCATCTTAAAACATAAGCGAAAACGCATGGATACTATCATCATACTCGACTTTGGCTCGCAATATACGCAACTGATTGCACGCAAAGTAAGGGAACTCAATGTGTACTGCGAAATCCACCCCTTCAACAAGGTGCCCGTTCTGGGTGACGACGTGAAGGGGGTGATTTTTTCGGGCAGCCCATATAGTTGTAATGCTGCCGACGCTCCGGTGCCTCCTATTGAGGGCATCAAAGGTCGTTTGCCACTGCTTGGAGTGTGCTATGGGGCGCAATATTTGGCCAAGTGGGGTGGCGGACGTGTGCAGAAGTCGCAAACGCGTGAATATGGCCGTGCTAACCTGCAATTCGTCGACAACGAGTGCCCACTGATGAAAGATGTGCCCATGCAGTCGCAGGTGTGGATGAGCCACGGCGACACCATTGAGCAACTGCCTGATGGCTATCGCGTGATATGCTCTACGTCGTCTGTACGTAATGCAGGTTTCCAAGTAGAGGGCGAGCTGACGTTTGGCCTACAGTTCCATCCCGAAGTGCACCACTCGACCGACGGTATGACCCTGCTGCGCAACTTTGTGGTTGGCGTGTGTGGTTGCCGACAGGAGTGGACGCCTCAGTCGTTTATTGAGACCACCGTCGAGGCTTTGCGCCGTCAGGTGGGCAACGACAAGGTTGTGCTTGGGTTGAGCGGTGGTGTCGATAGCACGGTGGCTGCCATGTTGTTGCACCGCGCTGTGGGCAACCAGTTGCATTGCATTTTTGTCGACAATGGTTTGCTGCGTAAGAACGAGTTTAACGATGTGCTCGAATCGTATAAAGATATGGGGCTGAATGTTAAAGGCGTTGATGCCAGTCAGCGCTTTTATGAGGTTCTGTCGGGCGTTACCGACCCTGAACGCAAGCGCAAAGCCATTGGCAAGACCTTTGTGGAGGTGTTTGATGCCGAGGCAAAGACAATAGTTGATGCAAAATGGCTCGGTCAAGGTACCATATATCCTGATGTCATTGAGTCGTCGTCGGTTAAAGGTCCCAGTCAGACGATAAAAAGTCACCACAACGTTGGAGGCTTGCCCGACTATATGAAACTTGGTCTTGTAGAGCCCTTGCGCAGTCTATTTAAGGACGAGGTGCGCCGTGTGGGTAGACAGTTGGGAATAAAAGACACGCTCATCGGTAGGCACCCATTCCCCGGACCAGGATTGGCAATACGCATATTGGGTGAGGTTACACCCGAAAAGGTCAGGGTGTTGCAAGAAGTTGACGACATATTTATCACGAGTTTGCGTAAACACGGGCTCTACGATAAGGTGTGGCAGGCTGGAGCTGTGCTGTTGCCAATACAGAGTGTTGGCGTGATGGGCGATGAGCGCACCTACGAACGCGTTGTGGCTTTGCGGGCGGTGGAAAGTGTTGATGGTATGACAGCCGACTGGTGTCATCTGCCATACGACTTCCTTGCTCAAGTGTCGAACGACATCATTAACTGCGTAAAGGGTGTAAATCGAGTGTGTTACGACATCAGTTCGAAACCCCCTGCAACTATTGAGTGGGAGTAAACCGCTGTTGGTTATGGTTTTATCCTCAACATTGAAATCCTTACGATTGGGTGGCAAACATTGGCACAGATGTCTTGTTGTGCTAGTTGTGTCGTGTTTGACATGTTGCTTCTCTGTTGCAACGCATGCCCAGGCACCGGGTACAGCCCCTGTTACTGTGAGCAATCAAACTCAGATGATGCACGGCAAGAAATACTATGTGCACCTCGTAGAGAAGGGTCAAACGGTCTACAGCATATCGCGTGCCTATAAGGTGAAGAGCTACGATGCGGTTACTCATGTCGACATACATTTCCTTCATCCTGGCGACACCGTGTGGTTGCCCTGTCGAGGCCAGTTTAGCGAGGCTGCTATTGAATTGCAACCACAGCAAAAAACGGCAAATGAACCGCAGACGACGCCCCCATCGGTTTTGCCAAAAGTGAAGCCCATTGGGAAGAATATTCGTGTGTCGCTGCTCATGCCTCTGCATTTGAGGCAACTTGATAACATATCGACTTCGAAGTTTGATGTCGAACAGCGTGGTAAGAAGTCTTATCGCCAGTTCGAATTTATAGAATTTTACGAGGGCTTGGCAATGGCCATTGAAGAGTTGCAAAGCCAAGGCATCGGTGTGGTGCTCAACGTAACTGATGTAGATATGGGCGAGGGGAGTACTGTGGAACAGGCTTTTGCTCTACACAATGCAACCGATGCCGACTTTGTGGTGGCGTTGCTGTTGCGCGACGATTTCACCCGTGCGGCAGCCATAGCACAGCAAAGCCAGGTGTATATTGTCAACCCCATGAGCACGCGTAGCGAGATATGTACCGACAATCCTTTTGTGGTTAAAACACAGCCTTCGGTCAAGGCGCAACTTGAGGCCATTGTGGCCGACATAAAGGCCACGCTACCCGACCGTCATGTGTTTGTGGTTCATTCAGGCTCAAAGAATGAGAAAGCCAATTTGGAAACTGTGCGTCAGTTGCTTGATGCCGATGGCACATTGAAATACACCATTCTTAACTGGAATCAAAGTGCCAAGTTGCCATCATTGCTCAAAGTCAATCCTGGAGCAGCCTTTATCAGCATCTACGACCAGAAGAAGGACGACAACCGAGTTATGGCAGGTAATCTGCTCAATAGACTATCGGCCGAAAAAAACAACCCTCCTACGCTGTATACGCTTACCGATTGGACTGCCGATTTCAACGATATAGACCTTTCGCAGTTACAGCATCTCAACTATCACACGTTTTACACTTCGTGGGATATGACTAATGAGCGTCATACCCTGTTTTTGCAGCATTTCCGCGAACGTTATAATTCCGAACCAACGTCCCCCTTGGCATCGGTGGCCTACGACCTTATGACATACATTTGTAAGGGGCTCCACAAACAGGGTGTAGAGTTCTGGAATAAGCCAACTATATCGGATGCCGACCTTATGCAGCCACTTGAACTACGTCGCACTAAGGCTGGACTTGAAAACGAAAAGGCTCGATTGTTCAAAATGAGTAAGTGGCGCATGGTACCCGTAGGCGGAAAATAAACAAAGGAAATGTATGGATTGTCAGACGACACTGAATAAAGAATTTAGACTAACAGGTCCAGGCCTGCATACAGGCCGCACGGTTACGGTAACCGTGAAACCAGCTCCCGACAACTTTGGAATAGCATTCCGTCGAATAGATAGAAACAATATTATTACTCAACCGGCTTTAGCATCCTTGGTAGGCGAAACGTCGCGTGGCACAACTCTCGGGTGTGGACGGCACAGTATTGCCACCATTGAGCATTTGATGTCGGCCCTGCACGGCATGAACATCGATAACGCCTTGATAGAATTGGATGGCGGCGAGGTGCCAATCATTGATGGGTCGGCGCGTCCATGGATACTGCAACTACTACGTGTGGGCGTGAAGAAAGGCTCGGCAGAAAGAAAGGTATACACCATCAACGATCCGCTGCATTTCGAATATGCTCCAACAGGATCGGTTTTTGATGTCGAACCCTGCGACCATTTCTCTGTTCATTGCAGCATCGACTTCCCCAATAGCGTCATAGGTCAACAGCAGGCAGAAATGAATGACTTTTCTGAATATGTCAAAGAGATTGCTCCCTGCCGCACTTTTGTATTTCTACATGAAATAGAGCCCCTGATGCACCTCAACTTGATAAAAGGAGGAAGCCTTGACAATGCCTTGGTGTTTGTGAATAAGGAACTAACAGTACGGCAGTTGAAGCGTCTGGCCAAAATATTCAACAAGGACATAGCCAACTTTAAGGTGCACGATGGAGTGCTCAACACCACCGATCCCTACTTCCCTAATGAGCCTGCACGCCACAAGTTGCTTGATTTTATAGGCGATGTCCGCCTTGTAGGTGTGCCACTCAATGCACGTTTCTCAATACATAAACCTGGGCACAAGGCCAACAATGCTTTTGCCCGTTACATAGTAGATTATATCAAGAAAACACCACAACAATAAAGATATGAAGCTTTACGATCTGCATCCCGATGCAAAGATTGGCGAAAAAGTAACCATCTCCAATTTTACAACAATATGCGAGGATGTCGAAATTGGCGACAATACCTGGATTGGCCCCAATGTAACTATATTCCCTGGCGCGAGAATAGGCAAGAATTGCAAAATCTTTCCGGGGACAGTTATTGCAGCCGTGCCGCAGGATCTTAAATTTGCAGGCGAATATACCACCGTTGAAATTGGAGATAACAACACCATACGTGAGTGCTGCACCATAAATAGAGGTACCTCTGCCTCGGGTAAAACTGTCATTGGTAATGGTAACTTGCTTATGGCCTATGTTCATGTGGCACACGATTGTGTTGTTGGAAACATGTGTGTTTTGGCCAACAACTCGACTTTGGCTGGACATGTCATCTTGGGCGACTATGTCATTTTGGGTGGAAAAACTGCTTGTTTGCAGTTCATTCACATAGGTTCGCATGTCATCACTCAAGGAGGAGCCTTGATTGATAAGGACATCCCGCCCTTTGTTAAAGCCGCTCGCTACCCCATACAGTACGCCGGTGTTAACTCTTTAGGTTTGCAACGCCGTGGATTCTCTCGCGTAAGTATCAATATCATCACCGACATCTACCGCTACATTTTCCAGAAAGGACTTATAGTGTCAGATGCTGTTGAGTTGGTGAAAGAACACTACGGTAATACCGACGAGGGCAAACAGGTGCTGGCATTCATTGGTAATGCAAACACAGGTCTTCTTAGGGGCTATGCTTTTATGAAGAAAAACGATTAGTGGGGGTAGCCACCTACCTTGCATGTATCATTGTGGTCTCTACAATGGCCACGATATGTCCATCGGTCTGACGGGTTATAGTTGTGCGATATAGGGCGGTGCTACGACCATGATGAACGCTTGATGCGGTTGCAACAAGTACTCCCTCTTTGGCTGGTGCCAAGTAGTTAATATTTGCATTCAGCGACACCCAATGCAACGTGTTGCTTTCGTACTCGTCAGTGTTAGCAGCAACGGCAACGGCGAAGTCGGCAAGTGTGAATAAAGCTCCGCCCATGACGGTTCCAAGGGCGTTGCATAACTGCTGGTTCAACGTAAAACGACATTGACAGGTGTGTTGCTCTACCTTATCAATTTCAATAAATGTTTGTTCGGTGGCATACCTATCGGCGGAGAAAATCTGTTTTGCTAACGAGGTTAAATCTTTCATTATTAGAATTTATAAGCTAAATGTAGCGAGAAAAGTCTATTGAAAGCGCCTTTGTTCTCTCTCCAAATTCTATATGTCCCACTACCATTCTGTTTTGTAATGCTAAGCATCGATGTCTGCCACTGAGCCCCAACTCCCCAGTGGTGGCTGAGAAAATAGGTGGCATATACGAAGAATGGCAAAGCATCAACTTTCTTAAAATTGTCAGATGATGCCCTGTCATCAATACCGTTATTGGTAACACTTGCCCCCACAAGCAGTGCAGGTGCGATACCTGTAGATAGCCTTAATTGACCGTTGAGGGCAGTATAGCCTACGCTAATTGGTATTTCCACGTAGTTTGCCGATAACTGACGATTTGAGGCTTCGATGTAAGAGCCTTTCTGACTGAATCCTACGGCAATACCGATACGCCACGGCGACAGACCATCAGCATCTATGCTAAATGTTGTTCCTATACCAGCATGCAGACCAATGTGGTTATAGTTGCCTGCACCATCGCCATCTATTTGGCTCATATTCATGCCAACAAATGCAATTGCATCAAATCTGTTTTGAGCTTGAACGTGGAAAACGGTGGCAAAGATTAAAGCCATGCTCAACATACACCGTAAAAAAAGTACGTGGTGGGCAACTTGTCTTGTGTTCAATTGCGGTTTATTCAGCATTTCTTTATGCACATTTACTCTCCCAATACTGCTGCCATTTCGGCAGAATCCCAATATGTAGTGTGGCGAAATTCGTTGTTGGCATCTTTTTGACGACTTTCTGTTATGCGATCGCGTACCAGTTGTTGAATTGTTCGATACTCTGATAAGAGGCCGTTCCATTCGGTTTCGTCAATGCTTCGCCGTTGCAACAGTTCACACAACACCATATAGGCATGTCGCACCTTTGCCAATGGATAGTCTCCCCACAATGCATCCAGCCGATTGTGTATGTCCTGCCACGAGTCAAGCACGCCATTTTCTATGTCTTCAAGCATGGCATCCAAGTCCTTACCAGCTATCAACTGTCCACCAATGTTGACCCACCTCTGCACTCGATCGGTATCACCGAGGTTTGTAGGTGGAAGATTTGAGCCATAATGTTTGGTAAGAACAGATATGGCATAGTAAATAAGCATCTCCCTGTAAGCGCGATATGCTTCGCCTGGTTTAAGCAATATCGTTCTACGCTTACCACGTTCCATACCATAGGCTACGACTTCGGTCGCACCATTATCTTTATACGACCGCTCCGTCCACATTCTAATCAAGTCTCTTGCTACAAGCATCTCTTCGGCAATATCGGGAGCAAAGGGCGAAAACTCAATGTGTTGACGTTTTAATGTGCGTTTATCGCGAGCTGCAAATTTGGTGATGTTGCGGTGTAGGGCATACATATTGTACATCCACCAATAGGCTGGCATCACCTCAAGTTGGTTCTTTCTCGTGTTGTTGTTTACCAACGAGAATGGCAATGTTATGTTCAGTTCATGAGGATAGTCGGCCTTAGCCAGCAGGGTATATGATGCAAAGCGCGACGAGTGCTTGACGCTACTGCACAGCGCAGGCCAAAAGCCACGTCCTGCTTGCAGCTCACCATCGGCAGTTCTGCCATTGTGGTTGCTCCCAAGTGTGGCACCAGCAGCCACATTGCTTTGTCCCATTGTGAGTGCAGCTATGAGAAACGAGTTGTTGTGGTGTTGCTCGTGAGACGGAAAGATCATACTATTCCCCACCTCACAACGTGCTAAAGTGCTGTTGTCGCCCACTACGCTATCGTTCAGCCGCAGGCCAAACTCCAACCTCACATTCTCTCCCAATACAAAACGTTCGGCTATTACGCCATGGGTAATCGTACAGTTGTCGGCAATAATGCCATCAATCAATGCCACGGCGTTGCGAATGCTCACATGGTTGCCTATGCTACCACGAGTGCATGATGACATTTGGGCAAACCTTTGCATCAATTTATTTCGGTTGCGAAACCGAGCCCAAAGGTAGGCATCACCCACCGTCATGCCCTTAAAGGGGCTAATACTTCGTCCGCCATTCTCGTTCATCACGGCTATACTCACCCCGTCTGTGCTAAACGATAATTCGCCGACACCTGCAATGTTACAGTCGTGGCCTATCGATATGTTGCTTATCAGCGAACAACGTTCGATGGTTGTATTGTCTCCTATTGTGCAATCTTTGAGATTAGAGGCCGTGATTACGCAGTTGTTGCCAATCGATATTTGTCCTTCCAGATGGCAATCACGCATGGCGAAAGTGCTTGAGGCAACAGTTACTTCGCTCCAATCACCGCTGCGGTTGCCTTGTGCTTCAAGGCTGTGTATTTCTTCAGGCGTCAGATGCCGATACAATCCCAGCGACATTCGTAGACTTTCGGCACCACAAAACACAATGCCCTGCATACCCAGTGCGCGTGCTGATGCAACGTTGGTAGCGTTGTCGTCAATGAATATGCACTCCTCGGGCTTAAGATGATAGCGGTTTAATAGCACTTGGAATAGCCTCGGATCGGGTTTCACAAGCCCCTCGTCGCCACTCACTACATAGTGATCTATCTTTTGCAGTATTTGAAAACGCTTTCTTGCATCGGGGAAAGTCTCACTGCTCCAGTTGGTAAGCCCATATATGGCTGTGTCGGGCATGCATTTTAGTTCGTCTATCAGCGCACTCATGCCGTCAACTTCACCCGTCAACATATCGTCCCACTTCGACCTGTAGCACTCTATGGCTTCGGCGTACTCGGGAAATTTCTGTTTCAAACTGGCTATACACTCGGCTTGTGGGGCACCAGCATCAATTGTGTTGCGCCATTCGGCGTTGGCCACGTGGCGTAGAAAGAACCAACTGCGAGCCTCGTCGCCAAACAAGTTGGCGTAAAAAACCTCTGGTTGCCATCGCACAAGTACGTTGCCAAAGTCGAATATTATGTTCCTCATCGGCGATAGGTCTTATCGGTTGGCGTACATTTCTTGGTAGTATTTCATGTATTCGCCACTGGTGATGTTATCCATCCATGCTTGATTCTCAAGATACCATTTGACGGTACGCTCAATACCCTCCTCAAATTGCAGTGAGGGTTGCCATCCCAACTCGGTCTTAAGTTTACGACTGTCAATAGCATAGCGCATATCGTGTCCGGCACGGTCGGTTACAAATGTTATTAGGTTGTCGTCTTCGCCATCGGCACGCCCAAGCAGACGGTCGACGGTGCGTATTAGAACCTTTATTAGATCAATGTTTTTCCATTCGTTAAAGCCACCAATATTGTAGGTGTCGCCCACGCGCCCCTCATGAAAAATGAGGTCAATGGCACGAGCATGGTCTTCAACAAACAGCCAGTCGCGTACGTTTTCACCTTTGCCATATACTGGCAGAGGACGACGATGACGGATATTGTTGATAAACAATGGTATTAGCTTTTCGGGAAATTGGTAAGGACCGTAGTTGTTTGAGCAATTGCTTATCAAGGTGGGCATACCATAGGTGTCGTGGAAAGCGCGCACAAAATGGTCGCTACTGGCTTTGGCGGCGCTATAAGGACTGTGAGGATGATATGGTGTTTGCTCGGTGAAGAACGCAGTTCCCCAGGGACCGCCACCGGGTTCATTGCCACCTTGGGGGTTGTCCATCTGCAACGCACCGTATACTTCGTCGGTACTAATGTGGTAGAATCGTTTACCCTCGTAGTTGCCTTGCCAGCACATGTTGGCCGCTTGCAGCAGACTGAGTGTCCCCATCACGTTGGTTTGGGCAAAGGTGAAAGGATCTTTGATGCTGCGGTCGACGTGGCTTTCGGCTGCCAGGTGTATGATGCCGTCGATGTTATGCTTGCGCATCAGTGCCACAATGCTGTCAAAGTCGCATATATCCACATGCTCAAAGCAGTAGTTTTCGCGGTGCTCAACATCGGCAAGATTGGCCAAATTGCCAGCGTAGGTCAGTTTATCAGCGCACACAATGCGGTGTTGCGGATATTTGTTGACGAACAATCTCACCACGTGATTGCCTATAAATCCGGCTCCGCCGGTAATCATGATATTCATGTTAATGTGTGTGTTTTGATGATTGGTTTAAGAAGTGGGATTTCTTGAGGAAACGAAATGTTTAGTCGCGGTTAAAGATATCGCGGGTGTAGACCTTTTCTTTCACGTCGTCAAGGCAACTATCGTAGCGGTTTGCCAGTATGGCTTGGCTTTCGCGCTTGAAACGGTCAAGGTCGTTAACCACGATGCTGCCAAAGAACGTGGTGCCGTCGGGCAACGATGGCTCGTAGATTATCACCTTTGCTCCCTTGGCTTTTATGCGTTTCATAACACCTTGAATGCTGCTTTGGCGGAAGTTGTCGCTACCGCTCTTCATGGTGAGCCTATACACGCCAATAATGCACTCATGCTCGCTACGGCTGCTCCAGTTGTTATTGGAGTCGTAGTAGGTGTAGTAACCTGCCTTTTTCAACACCTGATTGGCTATAAAGTCCTTGCGTGTGCGGTTGCTCTCCACAATGGCACGTATCAACTCTTCGGGTACGTCGGCATAGTTTGCCAAAAGTTGTTTGGTGTCTTTGGGCAAGCAGTAGCCACCATAGCCAAACGAGGGGTTGTTGTAGTGGGTGCCGATACGTGGGTCAAGGCACACACCGTCTATGATTTGCTGTGTGTTGAGTCCCTTCATTTCGGCATAGGTGTCGAGCTCGTTAAAGTAGCTCACGCGCAATGCCAGATAGGTGTTGGCAAACAGTTTCACTGCTTCGGCTTCGGTTGAACCCATGTATAGCACTGGGGCATCGTGTTTTTCTGCTCCTTGCAGCAGCAAGTCGGCAAAAGCCTTTGCGCGCTCGGCCAGCGTGGGGTTGGTATGATCGTAGCCCACGATGATGCGACTGGGGTAGAGATTGTCGTAGAGGGCTTTACTTTCGCGCAGAAATTCGGGGGCAAACATCATGTTTTGGCACCCCAGTTGTTGCTTCAAATGGGCGGTATAACCCACGGGGACGGTGCTTTTGATGACCATCGTAGCCGATGGATTTACCTGCATCACCTTGCTCACCACGTCCTCAACCGCGCTGGTGTCGAACGTGTTGCGAGTGCTGTCGTAGTTGGTTGGTGCAGCAATCACCACAAACTCTGCTCCTGCATAGCCCTGCTCCCAGTTGGTTGTGGCGCGGAGCGACAACTTACGGTTGGCAAGGTAGTCTTCAATCTCGTTGTCTTGTATGGGCGAGCGACGACGGTTGACCATGTCAACACGCTCCTCTACAACGTCCACCGCCATTACGTCGTTGTGTTGCGCCAGCAATGTGGCTATCGACATGCCGACATACCCTGTGCCGGCTACTGCTATTTTTCCCATTTTCTCCTCTTTTTTATAGAAAAACACTGCTTTAACGCACATGTCCTTTTTATATTGTGCAGCCTCTGCATTTATGTTTTCAACGCACGTTCTTCGCCCCACCAACCTATCATCGCCTGCATTGGTTGGGGCATGTTGGGACTTGATAGGGACTTGATAAGGACTTGATAGGGAGATGGTCCCTATATGATACTGATAATCAGGGACTTTGCTGTGGGTGATGGCTAAAGATGCAAGTGCTTGATTATCAGCATGCTAATATTTTTGGAAAAATGTTTATATTTGCATTATTGGGCAAAAGCGAAGGCTTTTGACTAAAAAGGATGTAAAAAATTATAAATCAACATTTATGGAAGGAAATTTTAGATACAGCAATCCCACTCATCTATATTTTGGGCAGAAAGCCATGGAGTCGCTAAAGAAGGAGGTTGAAGCGTTTGGGCAAACGGTGATGCTTTGCTATGGAGGTGGGTCGATAAAGCGCAACGGCATTTACGACAACGTGATGCAGGTGTTGCAGGCTGCAGGGAAAACGGTGGTTGACGATGGTGGTGTGATGCCTAACCCCACGATTGAGAAATTGAGAGAGGGTGCTGCAAAAGTGCGCGACAATAAGGTAGACTTGATATTGGCTGTTGGTGGTGGCTCTACTGTCGACTATGCCAAGGGTGTCAGTGTGTCGGCCTATTGTGATGAAGACCCATGGCAAAAGTACTATGTGCGACAAGAAAACCCATCGTGCCCCATTGTGCCAGTGGGCGTGGTGCTCACCATGGTGGGTACCGGGAGCGAAATGAATGGTGGCAGCGTGATAACAAACCACGCCGAGGGCATGAAGATAGGCAAGGTGTTTCGCGACGATGTGTTCCCCCGCTTCACTATCCTCAATCCAGAGTTTACCTTCACCGTGCCACAACGTCAGATGGTGGCTGGAGTATTCGACATTATGAGCCACATAATGGAGCAATATTTTGCTGGCGATGGCGACTACACCACCGACTATATTGCCGAGGGACTGATGCGGTCGTTGATTCACAGCAGTCGCATTGCTGTGCGCGACCCTCGCAACTACGAGGCACGCTCGAACATAATGTGGACTGCCACGTGGGCATTGAACACGCTGCTCAAGTGTGGTAAGGGCGGCGACTGGATGGTGCACATGATAGGCCAAGCCATTGGTGCCCACACCGATGCTACCCATGGCATGACGCTCTCGGCTGTATCATTGCCCTATTATAGGTTTATCATGCACGATGGGTTGCACAAGTTTGTGCGTTTTGCAAAGGTGGTATGGGATGTCGACCCCGCTGGCAAGACCGACGAGCAGGTGGCTAACGATGGGCTGCTGGCTCTTGAGGCTTGGATGCGCGAAGTTGGTGTGTCAATGCATAGCGCCGAACTGGGCGTTACGGAGCAGAATATTCCAGCCATTGCCGACAGCACATTCTTGTTGCCTGCTGGCTATCGACATCTCACTCGCGACGAAGTGATAAATATTCTCCGTCAGAGTCTTTGAAACGCGCTGAAACTTTGATGGATGGAGGTTGCCAGGCATTGGTAAAATGGCGTGAGTTTTGTGCCACCAATCATGGTTGGCGTGGGCACATTGTTGCATTGGTCGTGGTGGCCGTTGTGGCTGTGTGCCTCAATGTGCGCCACCTGAACGAGCCTCCTGCCTATGTACATGCTTGGGCGCAGGCCGACAACTATTCGCTTGCACTGGGTTTTTTGCACAACGGGGGCGATATTTTGCATCCCGAGACAATGATTTTCAATAAACAGCAGCTTGACTTTCAGCAGCCATTGTCGACCGTTACGGCATGCGATTTGCCACTGCACCACTGGCTGGTGTCGTGGTTTATGAGACTGCTGGGTACCAACCAGCCGTGGGTGTTTAGATTGTTCACATTACTGGTTGTTGTCGGTGGTCTATGGGCACTGTATGGTGTGGCTTTTATTGTAGCACAATCGGCGTGGAAAGCCATGTTGGTGGCATTGTTTGCTGCCACAGCTCCGTCGTTTGCATACTATAGTGCCTCTTTTTTGCCCACAGCACCATCACTGGCTTGTGCCATGGGTGGCCTGTTGGCCTACTGCGTCGAGGTGCGTTCGGCTGGTGGGAAAAGGGTGGCTTTGCCTGTGGCTGTGGCGTTGCTGACGCTGGCAACAATGATGCGAACCTCGATGGCTGTGTTGTGGGTAGCGGTGGCTGCCTTTCACTTGTTGCGCATTTTTAGGGGCGAGGCTTCGTTGCGCCGAGCTTGGTTGCCCTACGCTGTAGCGGTGATATTATTTGCTGCATGGCAATTGTGGAGCGCACATTTGCGACACGAATACGGTTCGCTTTTCCTCGGCCGACTGATGTTGCCACGCGACTGGGAACAGGTGCAGTGGGTTTGGCAGGCGGTGAACAACGGGTGGAAGTATCATTATTTCACACGTGCTCACTACTGGCTACTTATCATTGTTGTAGTCGGAGCGTTAGTGATGGCTTTTGTCGGTCGAAATAAGGGTGTAAAACCACAAAGGCAAAAACTCTCGCTGTGGTGGCTATTGGCCATTTGGCTGTTTGGTGAACTGCTTTTTGTGGGGGCCATGTTCGTGCAATTTCACGACCACGACTATTATTTTCTCGATAGTATGTTTCTGCCTGTGGTGTTCTTGTTTGCTCTTTCACTGTCGCGTTTGCCACGAGTGCAGGGCAGTGGGGTAGCTATGGTGGTGGGACTGATACTGATCGGCGCATCGTTCATGATGGTAAAAGATGCTACAAATATGCAGCGCACGCGGCGCACAGATGGGCTACCATCGTTGCAAACAGCCGTCAACTACAAATCGGCTAACCGCTTGTTGCGCAGTTGTGGCGTTGACAATACCGATGTGCGACTTGTTACTCTTTTGGCCTATCCGCAAAACACTCCAGCTTGCATGATGAATCGTCAATGTTTGGCTGTGATGTGGGCCATTGATAGTGTGGCAAACTACGTGCTTTCGCAACCTTTTGATTATGTGCTTATAGAGGATGCGGCCTTTGAAGAAAAGTTTGAGGCGTTGCCCGATGTGCTTGGACGACTGCAACGCATAGGTGGGAACGACACGCTGTCGGTGTGCCGCTTGGCCGATAGTGTGGTCAACGTCTCATGCAACGACTTTTTCTGCCACGGGACATCTATTCGATGACATGATGTAAAAGACATAAAAAAGAGGCGTTGCATGGGGAGAAATATCCCTTTTGCAACGCCTTAAAGTTTTCTTTCTAAATCATCTTTAGGTAGCCAACCTCGCGCTCGGTAAGTTCGCGCCAGCGTCCACGTGGCAGGTCTTTTTTTGTTAACCCCGCAAATACAACGCGGTCGAGTTTGTGCACCTCGTAGCCAAGGCTTTCAAAAAGCCGACGCACTATGCGATTGCGTCCCGAGTGCAACTCTACACCGACTATGCGTTTATCCGCTCCGTTGCCAACGTATTGTATGTCGTCTACATTCATTGGCCCGTCTTCAAGTTCGATACCTTCGAGTAGGCGGCGCATGTCGTCGCGCGTAACAGGTTTGTTGAGCTCAACTTGATATATTTTGTATACGCGCGTGGAAGGATGTGTCAGTTTGCGTGCCAGTTCTCCATCATTGGTAAAGAGCAGCAATCCTGTGGTTGCGCGGTCAAGTCGACCAACTGGGTATATGCGTTCGGGACAGCAACCGTCCATGAGCATCATCACGGTGCGTCGCTCTTGTGGGTCGTCGGTGGTGGTGATGAAGCCTTTGGGTTTGTTGAGAAGGAAGTAGCGCAAGTGTTCAGAACGCAGCACTTCGCCACCGTAGTTCACTGTGTCGCCTGGCATCACTTGGTAGCCCATCTCGGTTACCACTCGACCATTGACACTCACACTGCCTGCAGCTATCAGAGCATCGGCTTCGCGGCGCGAGCAGATACCTGCATGGGCTATGTATTTATTCAAGCGCATCGCTCCTTCTGGTTGGCGTTTGCGTGGTTGAGACGCTGTGGATGGAGTATTGCGTCGGCGGTTAGAGGTCGGCCGTTGTGCAGTGCGTGGACTGTCGGCATAGTCTCGATTGGCATAGTTGCGCTCGTTGTGGTCGCGTTTGCGTGTGGATCTTGCATTGTCTTTGTCCGCGATGTCTCCTCTTGAGCGTCCGAAATTTGACGCACGACGTGCAGGCTTGCTGTCGTCGTGGGGCGCTCTGTCTGCGTATTTGTGAGGGGCTCTCCCGCGATGATGCATTGGCGAGCCTTCATCGTGTTGAGTTTTGTCGGAGGCCTTGCGCTTTGCGGCTTGTGGTTGTTGACCATTGTTGCCATATCGTGGCCTTGCATCTGCACTCGTTGTGCGATGGGTGTTATCCTTTCTTGGTTTCTCCTTTTTCTCCATTTTGTTCTTTCTTCCATTCGGCCAATTCCATAGCTGCACGATAGTGTCCCCCAAAGTGCATCACATAAGGACCGGCATTCTCCAATTCTTGATATTTCAAAAACTTCTCGGTTTCATGGGCAAGCATGAGAAAAATGTCGAGGTTGCGTTGTTTGAGCCATCGGAGAGATTCGATGTTGTGGCGGCATGCAAGCGCATAGTGCAGGTTTACTGGTGTCATGGCCTGCCTTATCCACTCCTTTGCTTTCTCGTCGCCATCGCAGGCATTACTCAATATGGCCAGCCATGCATAATTATTCTTGAATAACCATACCATGGCATCGTCGTCGGCTCGGACGGCATTGCTAAATGCTGCTAATTGTGGATAGCCAGAATTGACAAGCCATTTGAAGAAATCTATACGCCCACCAACGCTTTTAACCAACGCCAGTAGTACCTTCACATCGTATTGCTCAAGCCCTTTCACTTCAGCCCCTTATCTTTGCTTGCAGCTGGCTTTCCAATTGTTTCTGAATTTTTGCCATTACCGAGTCTATTTGTTTGTCGGTCAAAGTCTTTTCGGTATCTTGCAAAATAAAGGTTACAGCATACGATTTTTTACCTTCAGCAATGCCTTTACCTTCGTATATGTCAAAGAGTGTTACTTGCTGAAGTAGGCGTTTTTCTGCCTGTCGCGCCACCTGTTCAATCTCGGCAAACGTGGTGCTTTTATCTACAACCATGGCAAGGTCGCGCTTTACGCTGGGGAACTTTGGTATTTCTGCGTATGTAACCTCTTTGTTGGGATAGTTCTTCAACAACAAATCCCAGTCGAGGTCGGCGTAGAATACCTCTTGTTTTATATCCATGCGTTTAAGTAGGTTGCGTGAAATGCAGCCGAAGGTGGCAACGACTTTCTTGCTATCGCGCAGCACAATATTGGCTCCTTCAGAGTATAATGCGCTATTGCTTGGCTCCAATACCAGTCGAGATTCGTTTACTCTCATCTTCTTCAAGATATTGTACACAAACATTTTCATGTAGAAGATGTCGGCAGATTGCGCTTTACTATGCCATGTCTCTGGTGATACATCGCCAGTGACAAAGAGAGAAATGTGATGAGTTTCGGCAAATTTTTTAGTTACGGGCAAGTCTTCGCCGTTGGCATTAGTGCGGATGTAGGTATGTCCGAATTCGTAGGTGCGCTGGTTAAATATCTTGTAGTTTATGTTGCGAGCAATGCACTCCAATCCTCCGTAGAGCAAGGTCTGGCGCATCACATTGAGTTCTTTTGAGAGAGGATTGATTATCTGCACACATGCTTCGGCCTTAAAGTCGGGGTTATCCTCGTAGTATTCGCTTTTGGTGAGGGAATTGTTCATGATTTCACTGAAGCCACTGGCACTCAGATAGTCGCTGACCATGTTCTTTAGCCGCAGAGGATTAGGCTTTTTGCTGTATGAGAGACAACTATTGAGCCACTCATCGAAGTCAATGTTATTGTAGCCATATATTCTCATTATCTCTTCAACCACGTCGCATTCCCGAGTAACGTCGACTTTGCAAGTGGGTATGCGCACGGTTAATCCGTCAGTGCTCTCGTGTTCTATCTCTATTTCAAGCGAGGTGAGAGCTGTTTTAACTATTTCTGTGGGTATGTTTTTCCCGATGAGGTTGAAGATGCGTTGGTAGTTGATTTCAACTTTTGCTTTCTCAATAGGGGTGGGGTATATATCAATCATCTCGCCACACACTTTGCCCCCGGCTATTTGCTGTATCAAGTAGACGGCGCGACGCAACGCCCACTCGGTGATGTTGGGGTCGCAACCGCGCTCGTATCTGAAAGATGCATCGGTCTTTATATTGTGGCGTTTCGACGTTTTTCGTATGCTTACTGGGTTGAAGTATGCACTTTCGATGAATATATTTTTGGTGTTGGTCGTAACACCGCTCTTTAGACCTCCAAATACGCCTGCAATGCACATGCCCTCTTTCTCGTTGCATATCATCAAGTCGCGCTGGTCAAGGCGGTGCTCCACACCATCAAGGGTGGTAAAAGGGGTATCTTGAGGCAGTTGTTTGACGGTTATCTTTCCGCCTTCTATCATGTCGGCATCGAATGCGTGTAGGGGCTGTCCCACTTCCATGAGCACGTAGTTGGTGATATCAACTATGTTGTTTATTGGGCGCAGACCAACCGAGCGCAGACGGCTTTGCAACCATTCTGGACTATCCTTAACCTCTACATTGCGCATGGTTATGCCCGTATAGCGAGGGCATAGGGTGCTGTCGGCCACCTCTACGCTTATTGATGTGCCTTCTGTTTGTGGTGTAAGGTGATCGGCAATTGTGGGACGACGAATTTCGAGGTGTTTACCCTCGCGAGTGTTGCGCACTGCCACTATGTCGCGCGCCACGCCGATGTGCGATGTGGCATCGCTTCGGTTGGCAGTGATAGCCACTTCAAGTATATATTCGTCCTTTATATTAAAGTAGTCCTTTGCCGGAGTGCCAGGTACTGCATCGTCGGGCAGTACCATTATGCCGTCGTGATCGTTGCCCAACTGTAGTTCATCGGCGGCGCAGAGCATTCCTTCGCTCATCACTCCACGCAGTTTTCCTTTCTTTATCTCGTGATATTCGGTGTCGGAGGTATATATTTTCGTACCTACACAGGCGCATACCACCTTTTGTCCTGCCGCCACATTGGGGGCGCCACACACTATGTTGAGCGGTGTGTCGGTACCAATATTTACTGTGGTAACGTGCAGATGATCGGAGTCGGGGTGTGGCTCGCACGTAAGCACTTGGCCTATCACCACGTGTTCCAACCCACCTTTTATCGTCTCTTTTTTCTCCACGCCCTCCACTTCCAGACCGCTAAATGTCAGCAAATCGTCAAGTTGTGCGGGGGTAATGTCGTCAATGTCGACATAATCTTTTAGCCACGAATAGGATATGTTCATATCGTTGTGTTATTGTTTCCGTTTGTAGAGTTTATATTTTTGTGTGCCGAGGCATAACTCTTCATATTGTTCGGCCATTTCGGCATTCAGTGTGCAACCATCGGTGAGCAGGTGAGAGCCACTACATTGGCTGTCAAGGGTGATGCCCCCATATATGTGATAGTAGCTGTGGAGCGAGTATTCGCCTTGCATCGAGGCAGTGATTCCAACGGTCTCACCTTTTTGCAGATGTGGAAGTATCAACTCCATATCGTTGAGCAAAGCATTGTCGCGCCCAGCTTTCCCATAGTTGGCCATGTTTATGCCCACGCCTGTTCCCAACAGCAGCAGTGCAAACACGGCCAATATGCTGTTCGATGCCAGTCCTTGCAGCTGGTTGTGCATCTCTTTATCTATTATCAATGCCACTGAAAAGGCAAGCACGGGGTAGGCTGTGAGCAGATAAAAATCGCGTTGCTTGGTGCTTACCATCATGGGTATCACCCCGAGGAATGCCAACGCAAGCAACATCAGTGCTGTGCGGTGCTTTGCAACGAAGGTTTTCAGACTTGGTTTGCTCCTATGTTGCAACGCTGTAATGCTCACCACAACTGCTGTTGCAAGCCACACCAAAGCAGTGTGAACAAAGAAACGGCCAACAATATACCACCTGTTGTGCAAATATACGTGGCTACCTCCAATTACTTGATGTGTTAGGTAGGTGTACAGATAGTGTTTGGCCTCGGGATTGAGAATTACGATGATAAGAATTGGGAGAATGGTTGCAAGCAATGTTATAGCCGTTAGCAGCAATGCTCGACCAACCGATTGCTGTTTGCGATGCGTAAGCCAGTGCAAGGCTGGTAGCGCCAATGGGAAAAGACCAGTGAATCCTTTGGTGAGGAATGCTGCCGAAAGCAACAACCCACCCCCCATGTGCCACCACACACTATTGCCATCGCGTTGTAGCATGCACAGCACTGCGGCCAGTACAAACACAAGCATCGTACACTCCAGCATGTTGAAAAAAGCAAAATGTGTGGCTGGTGGAATCATCAGCCATAGCAGCAGTGGCAACCAAGCGGTTCTATACTCGTGTCCGACGGTGTGCCACAGGGCTATTATCAATGTTGCAGCAATTACTATCATCAGCAGTGCGTAGGCTTTGGCTGAGAGTATAGTGGTGCCAAAGACCGACATCCAGCAGGCCAACATATTCATCATCAGCGGTGGATGCTCGAAAAACTGAGGAAACTGAGTGGTGGTTTCTTGCAAATTCCAAAACGAGCACTGTCCCTCGGCAATGTTTTTTGCTATGTCGGTGTATATCAATCCGTCCATGAACATGCCCTTTGTGAGCATCGACGGACTGACCAAAACCAACATCAGCCCCACCACGGCAACGTATGGCCATGGGCTTTTTATTTGTTGCTCTTTGCCCAACTGTCTTTAAGTGTTGCTGTGCGGTTGAAAACGGGGTGTTCGGGGGTCGACTCTTTGTCTACGCAAAAATATCCCATGCGTTCAAACTGGTAGCGAGCAATGCCGTCGGCAAAGCGGCTGGTGTCGTGGGTGAGCAGGGCTGGCTCGGCTTGAGCCGTTACGGTTCTGAGCGAGGTCGGATTCAGATTGTCGAGGAATGTTTTGCCTTCTGGAGCCTCGTCGGGGGCTTCTGTCGAGAACAGGCGGTCGAACAATCGCACCTCAACCTCTTTTGCGTGCCGTGCCGACACCCAATGGATGGTGCCTTTCACCTTGCGCCCGTCGGGAGCATCGCCACCTCGTGTGGCGGGGTCGTAGGTGCAGTGGATGCAGGTGATGCGACCTTCGGCATCTTTTTCAACGCTTTGAGCCGTAACAAAGTAGGCATAGCGCAGACGCACCTCTTGCCCAAGCGCCAAGCGGAAGTATTTCTTTGGGGCTTCTTCCATAAAGTCGTCGCGCTCGATATACAGCTCACGGCAGAATGGCACCTCTCTCATTCCGTCGGCAGCGTCCTCTGGATTGTTTACCGCCTCAAGCATTTCTTCGTGGTCGACGGGGTAGTTGTCAATCACTACCTTTACAGGGTCTATCACGGCCATGCGTCGTAGGGCGGTGCGGTTCAAATGCTCGCGCAGCGAAAACTCAAGCAGGCTGTAGTCTATTATGTTGTCGCGTTTGGCCACCCCGATGCGTTCGCAGAATGCACGGATGCTTTCGGGCGTATAGCCACGGCGACGGAAACCACAAATGGTGGGCATGCGGGGGTCGTCCCAACCACTCACGTAGCCCTCTTTTACCAACTGCAGCAGTTTGCGCTTACTCATCACCGTGTAGTTTATATTGAGGCGCGCAAACTCATATTGGTGGCTTGGCCAGATGTCGAGTTGGTTGATAAACCAGTCGTAGAGCGGACGGTGAATGTCGAATTCGAGGGTGCATATCGAGTGGGTGATGTGCTCAATGCTGTCGCTTTGACCATGGGCGTAGTCGTACATGGGGTATATGCACCACTGGTCGCCCGTGCGGTGGTGGGTGGCATGCAGTATGCGGTACATGATTGGGTCGCGGAACATCATGTTGGGGTGAGCCATGTCGATTTTTGCCCGAAGCACCTTGCTACCATCGGCAAATTCCCCTTTACGCATACGCTCAAAAAGGTCGAGGTTTTCTTCTATCGAGCGGTTGCGCCATGGGCTGTTTGTTCCGGGGGTGGTAACTGTGCCTCGACCTGCGCGTATCTCTTCCAGCGTTTGATCGTCGACATAGGCCAACCCTTTGCGTATCAGTTTACATGCCCATTCATAGAGTTGCTCAAAATAGTCGCTTGCATAGTGCATCTCCGCCCAGTCGAATCCAAGCCAGTGAATGTCTTCCTGTATGGCATCAACATATTCGGTGTCTTCCTTCACGGGGTTGGTGTCGTCGAAGCGCAGATTGGTTTTTCCTCCATATTTCTTTGCCAAACCAAAGTTCAAGCATATCGATTTGGCATGCCCTATGTGTAGATAACCATTAGGTTCGGGTGGGAAACGGGTTTGAATGCTGGTGTATTTTCCTTCATTCAATCCAGTTTCGATGATTTCTTCCAAAAAGTTAAGAGGCTTTGATGCAGCGGCATTATCGTTCATATATGTCTGAATGTTTGTATGATACATTGGTTAGCACCGATTGTGCCAAACTTCAAAGTTACGTTTTTTTTGCTTTCGTGTATACAAAAAGTAAGCATTGCCGACTCATTTGGCCGTATCATGTAGGTATCAACTTCGGCATTTCTTCAGTATATGTTCAGTCGTTCTTCAGTGATTGACTGAAGAACGACTGAAGAACGACCTTACTTGATGCCTACAAGTGCCGAGGTAAATGTATCTTCGTCCGAGAAATGAGTTCGGCTCATTTGCGCAAAAATCGTACCTTTGCAGTTCGTTTCAAACACACATATATATCAAGCAATGCAAAACATACGCAACATTGCCATCATTGCCCACGTCGACCACGGTAAAACCACATTGGTCGACCGCATGCTTCATCAAGCAAAACTGTTTCGCGACAATCAGACAACAGGCGAATTGATTCTTGACAACAACGACCTCGAACGCGAGCGCGGCATAACCATATTGTCGAAAAATGTCTCGGTTCGCTATAAAGGCTACAAAATTAACATAATAGACACACCAGGCCACAGCGACTTTGGTGGCGAGGTGGAGCGAGTGTTGAACATGGCCGACGGCGTGTTGTTGGTGGTCGATGCCTTTGAAGGACCGATGCCTCAAACACGATTTGTGCTTCAAAAAGCCATCGAGTTGGGGCTGAAACCGATTGTGGTGGTCAACAAAGTGGATAAGCCCAATTGCGATCCCGAAGCCACACAAGAGTCGGTATTCGACCTTATGTTCAACCTCGGCGCATCGAACGATCAGCTTGAGTTCCCAACCGCTTTTGGCAGTGCCAAACAAGGGTGGATGGGCGAGGATTGGCGCACCCCGACCGACGATATTAGCTACTTGATGGACCTTATCATAGACCACATCCCCGCACCGATTGTCCCCGAGGGCAACACTCAGATGATGATCTCGTCGCTCGACTATAGTTCTTACCTCGGACGCATAGCCGTCGGCAGACTGCACCGTGGCACCTTGCAAGCCGGGCAGAACGTGTGCCTGATGAAGCGCGAGGGCGGTCAAATAAACAGCCGTGTAAAGGAATTGTATGTCTTTGAAGGCTTGGGAAAAGAAAGGGTGAAAACCCCGGTAGAGGCAGGCGAGATATGCGCCGTGTTGCTTGAATTGGACAAAAATGTGGCCTTTGAAATAGGCGACACCATATGCGACAGCGATGCTCCTGAGGCTTTGCCGCCAATAAAAGTCGACGAGCCCACGATGAGCATGCTCTTCACCATCAACAACTCTCCCTTCTTTGGCAAAGAAGGAAAGTATGTTACCAGTCGCCACTTGCGCGACCGTTTGTTCAAAGAACTTGAAAAGAACTTGGCAATGCGCATCGAGGAGACAGGCTCGCCCGACGCGTTGCTCGTTTATGGTAGAGGCATAATGCACCTCAGCGTCTTGATTGAGACAATGCGGCGCGAGGGATATGAGTTGCAAGTGGGTCAGCCAAAGGTTATTATCAAAGAAATTGACGGACAGAAATGTGAGCCCATTGAACAACTCACGGTGCTTGTGCCCGAGGAGTTTTCAAGCAAAGTGATAGATGTCGTAACTCGAAGAAAAGGCGAGGTGGGCACCATCGACACAAAAGGCGACCGTGTGCAACTGGAGTTCAGCATACCCAGTCGTGGCATTATAGGCCTTCGCAACACACTGCTCACGGCCACCAACGGTGAAGCCATCATCGCTCATCGCTTCCTTGAGTTTCAACCATGGAAAGGCGATATGGACACCCACAAAATGGGAGCCTTGATTGCTAAAGAGACAGGCGAGGCAACGGCCTACAGCATCAGTAAGTTGCAAGACCGTGGCCCATTCTTTATCGAGCCTGGCGAAATGGTTTACAGCGGACAGGTGATTGGTGAAAGCCTGCGTCCGGGCAACGACATTGTTATCAACGTCGTTACGGCCAAGAACTTAACCAATATGCGCACCAAGAGTGCCGACGAGAAATCTACCTGCTCGCCAGCAATTAAATTCAGCTTGGAGGAGGCTATGGAGTATATTCGCGACGACGAATACCTTGAAATCACTCCTCAAAGTCTGCGCATACGTAAGATAATACTTGATGAAACCGAACGCAAACGCGCTCGTATAGCGGCTGGATATAAAGACGAATAATAGGCCCTTGTAATCGGCTCTATGCCGTGAGGTGCTCAATAAGTATTTTCACCCCCAAACCAACAAGCACACACCCAGCAACAATTGATGCTGTGCGCTGGGGTATATGCACTCTCTTTTGCCCCAGAAGAGCCCCCACAAAAGCCACTATTAGCGTGGTTAGGGCAATAGTTGCCACCACAGGCATCACCTGTCGCATTGGCAGGTTGAGCCCCAAGCCTATACCAACAGCCAAAGCATCTATGCTTGTGGCAATGCCAAGCAGAAACATAGCACCTATCGAAACCTGCTTCCCATCGGCTATTACTCCCTCGTTGCTCCCCTTGCCATTCATCACCCCTTCGTATATCATTTTACCACCAGCATAGGAAAGTAGCGCAAACGCTATCCAGTGATCAATGCTCTCTATTATCTGGCTAAAAGCATCACCAAGTATAGCTCCAGCCAAGGGAAATAAGCCCTGACAAATGGCAAATATAACGGCCATAAGAAAGGCTTGTTTGATAGTCAGATGGCTGCGGAAAGATGTGGCTGCCGACACCACAAGAGAGTCAACACAAAGAGCAAGCGATAGTAGCAGAGTCTCTACGATAGTCATTTTACTTGTTGTTTTCAGCATGAGCCACCATGCCCATAGTGTGTCGAAGGTTCATCTCGGCTACGTAGATGTTGTGGCTTTGATCTACCATGAGGTCTATACCAAGCGGACCGTGATAGAAAGGAACTATATTGGTCTGCAACCACAACTCCACCTCGGCACGTTTGTCTAATAGGCGATGGGTGTGTGGCTGCGTTAGTTTGGCAATGCGTTGCTCTATCTCGCTGTCAGTAAGTGGAATATTCTCTTTATAGACACCGCTACCAGTACGAAATAAAGAATAACCACGAAAGTGTAGTATATGGTCGGTTACCATATACTCCAACGCCAAATCTTCAACCACGGTGCGTGTTTTCTCGGCAATAACCATACCTTGTTGGGCAACCACTTTAGCCAACCAATCACGGTCTATAGGAGTCATTACCGTATGAAGCCATCGCAAACCCCTTCCAGCTCCGCTCCAGGGTGCTTTTAACACCACGTTTTTTTCTTCCTGCAACAGACGTTCTACCTCCGCCTCACTTGTTACAGACCATGCCTCCTGCTGCAGTGGTAGTATGGTGCTTCTATGTTGTAGCCTACGGATAGTAGCTATTTCGGTATCGTTTGGTAGCAAAGTTTGGGGCACGTTACGTTTTAGTAACTCCGTTTTAACTACGTTGTTCCATCCCCATGCCGTTATTTTTTCTGCCTTTTTTGCCACAATTCGCAACGTTTCATCGTAGGCGGAGAGACATTTGGCGTCAGGATACAGTATGTGCATCAACGAAGATGCGCGTTTGGCAAAGTCGACAGCCGAGCGGGGAGGTACATAATTAGCACGACCTTTGGCAAGGCAAAGGTCGTGCTCGGGGTTGAATATGCAAAGGTGCATATACAGATGTAGGCGCGCCCAAGGTGGGCTTTACCAATTATTTGTTCACCTGGAATTTACGGTTGCCAGTTTTGAAGAAGTCGGCAATCTGGTTGGCAGCGGCTATACCAGCGTTGATGTTGGCCTCTTCGGTTTGTGCACCCATCTTTTTAGGAGTGGCAAAGTAACGCCCCTCATATGCTTTGAATTCGGCATCGGCATCGGGCATGATGTCGGTGATGTATTTAATGTCGGTGCGTTCGGCCATGAGTTTGAGCAATCCAGCTTCGTCGATGACCTCTTTACGGGCGCTATTAACCAGTATGCCACCTTTGTGCATTTTGCCTACGAGATCGTAGTTGATGCTTTGTTTGGTCTCAGCTGTAGCGGGGATGTGCAGGCTGACGATGTCGCATGTTTCAAACAGGGCCTGTTGTGAGGCTACTGCTGTGGCCATGCCGCTGGCGTTGATTTGTTCGGCTGTCATGAAGGCGTCGAAGGCATACACTTCCATGCCGAAGCCTTTTGCTATGCGAGCTACGTTGCGTCCGACGTTACCAAAGGCCAAGATACCAAGTTTTTTGCCCATCAGTTCGCTACCACTCTTGCCGTTATAGAAGTTGCGCACGGCGTAGACCAGCATGCCCATGACCAGTTCGGCCACGGCGTTGCTGTTTTGTCCTGGGGTGTTCATGGCTACGATGCCACGAGCGGTGCAAGCTTCGAGGTCGAGGTTGTCGTAGCCAGCACCAGCGCGAACCACTATTTTCAGTTGTTTGGCGTGGTCAATAACTTCTTTGGTTACTTTGTCGGAACGTACGATGAGGGCATCGGCGTCGGCTACAGCGGCGTAGAGCTCGTTTACGTCGGTATATTTCTCAAGGAGGGCAAACTGGTGTCCGTTCTCCTCAACCACTTTTTTTATGCCATCGACTGCAATCTTGGCAAAGGGTTTCTCTGTTGCAACGAGAATTTTCATCTTTTTTCTCTTTTTGATATGTTTGAAAACCTTACGGACATCTTTGATGTCGTCTGCTTATTGTCAGAGCA
Source organism: Bacteroidales bacterium (assembly GCA_017480185.1). GTDB lineage: Bacteria > Bacteroidota > Bacteroidia > Bacteroidales > P3 > Colimorpha. The sequence continues at coordinate 55,830 of JAFVBC010000018.1, read as the reverse complement.
TCAAAGATGTCCATAGGTCGATTTTATTACTTACTTGTTGGCTTTCTCAAAGTCTTGCATGCACTGCACGAGGGCTTCGACGGCTTCGACTGGGCAAGCGTTGTAGAGGCTGGCGCGGAAACCACCCACCGAGCGGTGTCCTTTGATGCCGACCATGCCACGCTCTTTGGCAAAGGCCATGAATGCGTCTTGCAGGTTTTCGCGGCCTTCGGCCATTACCCAGCAGTGGTTCATTATCGAGCGGTCTTCTTTTTCGGCTGTGCCGCGGAACATGCTGTTGCGGTCAATTTCCTCATACAGCATGGCGCTCTTCTTGAGGTTGATTTTCTCCATCTCGGCAACGCCTCCGATGGTGTTCTTAACCCATTTCAGTGTTTCGTGCATGATGAAGATGGCGCTCACCGGTGGGGTGTTGAACATGCTGATGTTTTTGGCCTCTTCAGCGGCGTGGGTGCGGAAGTCGACCATTGTGGGCAGCGGGTTCATGTATTGACGATCGGTGATCTTGCCGAGGATGTCTTTGCGGACAATGTAGAAGGTAACGCCAGCAGGACCAACGTTCTTTTGGGCACCGCCATAGATGAGACCATATTTTTTCACGTCGACCGGACGGCTCATAATGTCGGAGCTCATGTCGGCCACCAGCATCACGTTGTTGATTTCGCTGGCATCCATGTCGCGGCGTATTTCGGTGCCGTAGATGGTGTTGTTAGTGGTGATGTGGAAGTAGTCGGCATCGGCAGGGACAGTCCATCCTTTGGGGATGTAGCTGTAGGTCTTATCCTCGCTGTTGGCCACTATTACGGTTTCGCCAAACAGTTTAGCTTCTTTAGCAGCTTTCTTTGCCCAAACGCCAGTTTGCAGGTAGGCGGCTTTCTTGTTCAGCAGGTTGGCCGGAACGTTCATGAAGCCAGTGCTGGCACCACCACCGAGGAAGAGGATTTCGTATTCGGCGGGTATGTTCAGCAGTTCGCGCCACAGTTGACGGGTCTCTTCCATGGTGCGTTCCCAACCAGGAGTACGATGGCTTATTTCGAGCAGACCGATACCGGTGTTGTCGAAGTCGCGGATGGCATTGATGGTGCTTTCAATTGCCTCTTTGGGCAGGACGCAAGGACCTGCGTTGAAGTTATAGGCTGTTTTCATTTGATGTTTTATTTTTATAAGTTATTGATTTGTAAAACATTTGTCGTGTTGCATTTTTAGGTGCAACGAGGCAAAGATAGCATTTTTTGGGTATGAAAAGTTTTTTTTTGCTTATCAACCGTGGTGTGTTGCCTAATCTCGAACTCCTAATGTTCCCCAATGGTGGGGGTGGGCAAGAGGGTGTCATGTAGGCATCAAATAGGGCAGTTCTTCAGTTGTTCTTCAGTCATCGACTGAAGAACAACTGAAGAACGACTGAAGAACGGCCTTACTTGATCCTTAGTTGATACCTACTTTGGCTTGACTTTTCGATGTCTTTTCCCCCTCGTCTGCAACCCTTGTGAGGCAGTAGGTGCATGGGGGTGAAGAGCGATAGGGGAGCATTGTGAGGCCTACAAACGAAAAAAATGTATCTTTGCACCCTCTTAAACCAATTTTACGAGTAGAAACTATGGCACCAACCGACGATAATACCCTCCTCACGGCGCAGGCTTTGGCCGGGGTGGAAAAGAGCGATATTTTGCCCGAAGCAACCCCTGTGACGCAAACGCTGCAGGTGGTTGATAGCATTAAGAGCACTATGGCCGATAGCCTGCACAATGCCACGTTGGCCGACATTGGGCAGATGCTTACAGGGCAGAATACGCTGCTGCACGACGGTTTGTCGGCATTGTTGAAGATGACGCTTGCATTTGTTCCCAAACTCATTGTGGCCATTCTGATTTTGTGGATTGGCATGAAGTTGGCCAAGATGTTGAAACGCGTCATTGTGCGAGCCCTTGACCGTCGCAATGCCGAGGCCTCGCTCAAGAGTTTCCTCTCGTCGCTGGTCGACCTGTTGCTTAAGGCCATGATTATCATAATGGCCATGGATGTGATTGGCATCAAGGCCACATCGTTCATTGCGCTGTTGGGTGCCATGGGTCTGGCCATAGGCATGGCTTTGCAAGGCACGTTGCAGAACTTTGCGGGCGGGGTGATTATCTTGCTGATGAAGCCGTTCCGAGTGGGCGACTATATAGAGTGTGGCAGCTACAAGGGCTATGTTAAAGAGATACGCATTTTCCATACCATGATGCGTCCGTTTAATGGTCGCAACATCATCATCCCCAATAGCGAGTTGGCCACAAAGAGCCTCATCAACCACACGAAAGAGCCTGTTATACGTCTCGACGTGGTGGCCTCGGTGGCCTATGGCACCGACATTGAGCAGGCCAAGAGCGTGCTGTGGCAGGTGGTGAAAGAGAGTAAGGAGGTGGTGTGGGATCCCAAAGAACCATCCATTGTGTTGAGCAATCTTGGCGATAGTTCGGTCGATTTGACCTTGTGGCTTTGGGTTAAGGTGGAGGACTATTGGACGCTTTGGAGCCACATCAGGGAGGATATATACAATGCCTTTAACCGCAGTGGCATCGAGATTCCTTTCCCTCAAGTTACTGTTCACACGCCGCAGCCTAAACCTTCCGTTGAAAACACAGAAAAATTGCCCGCCAAATCGTGAAACGCATTATTGTACTGCTAATGGTGCTCGGCCTTTGGGCTGGCACACGGGCGCAAGACAGCGCCCCACTGACCGATAGTGCCTTTGCTGCGCTGCTCACCTGCGGCGCGGGCGACGAGTTCTACACCGCGTTTGGCCACACGGCTATACGTGTGTGCGACTCGGCACAAGGCGTGGATGTGGTTTACAACTACGGCACTTTCGACTTCGACACGCCGCATTTCTATTGGCAGTTCACCCGTGGCAACCTCAACTACATGCTCAGTCGCGCGTCGTTTAACCGCTTCATGACCGAGTATGCCTACGAAGGTCGCGCCGTGTGGCAGCAAAAACTCAATCTGACATCGCAGGAGGTAAACAACCTGTATGTGATGCTCGAAACCAACTATTTGCCACAATACCGCTATTATCGCTACGACATCATAGCCGACAATTGTGCAACTCGTGTGCGCGACGTGATTCGTGCTGCCCTGGTGCATCGCGACACTGCCGGGGCGAGCCGCGATGTGGCACCGCTGACCTACCGTCGTCATTTGGCTAACGCCATGCGTGGCAACCTTGAGTGGTGGCGGCTGGGCACCGATGTGCTGTTGGGTGCAACCACCGACCGTCGCTGCTCGGCGGCGCAGAGCATGTTTCTGCCCGTCAACTTGATGCTTCAGGCCGAGGCCATGACTGTGGGCAACGGACAGCCGTTGACGGAAGAAACAGAGACGTTGCTTGAGGCCACACTTGCGCCTCCTGCGCGCAGCTTTCCTCCGCAGGTGGTGTTTGGTGCGCTGTTTGTGGTGGCAATGGTGCTCACAGCCATGCAGATAAAGCGTGATTGGAACCTGGATGTGGTTGATAGGGTGCTGTTTGTGTTGGCTGGCGTGGTGGGGCTGTTTCTCGTTTTTATGTGGGCATTCACGGCTCACACATGTACGCAGTTGAACTATAACATTCTTTGGGCTTCGCCGTTGTTGATACTCATAGCGCTGCGTATGCGCCGCAGCCCGATGTGGGCAGTGTGGTTGCAGGTGGCAATGATAATAGCAGCCATTGTGTTGACGCTGGTCAATGGATTGTCGGCTGCACTGGTGTGGCTGCAATTAACCCTGCTTGTAAGGGTTTTGTCTTTGCGCTTGCGCCGTAGCAACGAGCAGTAGGGGTGGCACAACCGTCAGAAACGGTGCCCGATGTTAAACATAAAACCGAGTTTTGAGGTGCGGTTCGACCACCCGACACGCAAATCGATCGGGCCGAAAAGGGTGTTGTAGCTGTATCCAACTTGGGCTCCCCATAGATTTGGCCCCGCAGCAAAGTCGCTCAGATAGTCGCTCTCGATGCCAGCTGCCACTTGTACACCCACATAATGATTGCGCAACAAACGGTAGCGTGTCTGCAATTGCATAGCAATAAAATTCTGGCCAATATATTCGAAGTGAGCAATTCCTGCAAAGGGCATCTGTTGCTCTACGTGGTTGCCAAACCATTCTCCACCAATGCAATTGCCATAAGCCAGTGGTGTCGACGCGTGAGGTAGTATGCGGCCGTAGAACATGGGTTGAAAGGTAAGCCGCTCGGCTGCCGAAATGTTTATGCGCCAGTGGGCACTGATTTCGGATAGGCCGAGTTCATCGTTGTAGGTAATTAGGTTGTTGGTCAGGTAGGCATACTCGACGTGTAGGCGTATGCCAGCTGTAGGAAAGTACCAATTGTCTTCGGTGTTGAGATTTACAGCCATGCGGTAGGCAAACATATCCATGTCTTCAACCTCGAAATTGGCGGCACGCGAGGAGAGTAGCGGACCGTAGAAGTTGAAGTGGTTGTATTGCACCTGCATTTTCACGTCGAGGTGTCGCAGACGTATGTTTAATGGAACTATGGCGGCTTGATGGCGACGATATTTTACGTTGAATGAGCGTTGCCCCTCGGTGTATATGTCGAGATTGTTGTCGATAAATGTGTATTCTACCGACGGACTGGTAGCCCAACGGGGAAAGACCGTTGCCTCGGTGTGAATGCGACGCAGATTGCCCAGCCTAAAGTGGGCACCCACTTCGAGTGGTAGGGTAGTGGGCAATGGCCATTTGATGGCTACTTGCAGTGCTCCAGTTTCTTCGCTGTCGAAATGCACGCCAGCAGCTATTATTGGTGTGCGACTGATGGGTAGAGGATGGTCGTCGTTGATGCGTGGGTGGACTGATTGGCGAGGCTTGGGCGTAACTTGTGCAAGGCTTGCTTTTATGGCCAAAAGTTCGTCGCGATGCTGAAGTGCTGCCTCGGCACCACGTTGTAAAAGTGTGTCGATTGCATTGTGGTAAAAGCTTGCTGCCGAATATCCCTCAACGTTGACGCGCATCACCACGTCGCTCATCTCTATGTTGTCAAGGTATTTGTTTTTGCAGTTGATGTCGATGATTTGTCCCAGCACAGCGGCAGCATTGGTCAAGTCGTCGGGTCCGAGGTCGTCTCCTTGCACAGTTACACCTATTATGATGTCGGCTCCCATGCTCTTGGCCAAGTCGGCAGGGTAGTTGTTTCGTAAGCCTCCGTCAACAAGCACACTGTCGCCAATGCGCACGGGGGTGAATACCCCTGGAATGGCCATGGACGAGCGCATGGCTTGAATGAGTCTACCAGAACGGAAGTCGACTTCGTTGTTGGTTACAAGGTCGGTGGCAACACATGCAAAACGTATTGGAAGACTGTCGAAACTCATTGAGTCAAGGTAGTCGGCACATAACTTGGTGAAAAGCTTGTTGAGATTGCGTCCGCGTATAAGACCTCCTTGCTGGTCGGGGTGTCGGCTCAAGCCTCGTATAATCATGTAGGTGTTTTGCTCTTCGCGCTGGCGAAGAAGCAGTTGAGCGGGGTCGGTGTGGTCGGATAGGAGTTCATCCCATGCTTGCGAAAGCACCAGCGAGTCGAGTTCATCACAGGTGTAGCCAATGCAGTAAAGCCCTCCAATAAGGCTGCCCATGCTGGTGCCACATATAATGTCTATGGGAATGCCAACTTGCTCAATAGCCCTCAATGCGCTGATGTGTGCCACGCCTTTTGCTCCGCCACCGCTCAACACAACTGCCACCGTCGGCCTATCGCTTTGGGCTATGGCTGTTTGAACCAGGGTAAGTGCAAACAAGAGATATACAAACTTCTTCATAATCAAGAAATTTTATCGATAATATCGCGCCGCAACCGCGCCCATTGCACGATGCTGCGTGTGGCTAAAAACAGCAAGAATGAGGTCCAGAGGATGCCATTCCAAATGGTGGGAGTATAGGTGTCGGGATGAAAAATCAGTTTTAGACCGAAGTAGGAACACACAAATACCAGACTGGCGGCGAGCATGGCGTGAAGCATGGTCGAAGAAGCTGTGGCTCCGATATAAACACCATCCATCAAAAATGCGCCGAAACCACATATAGGCACCGCCACAACCCACCACACATAACTTTTTGCATACGTGAGAAGTGCATTATCGTTTGTGAAAAGCCCCAATATCCATTGCCCACAAGAAGCATAAAGGGCAGAGAAAAGAATGGCAAAAATGGCACTCCACAGGGTAAGACGGCGCAGAGCGAGTCGTAGGTTATTGGCATGTCGTGCACCGATGTAGCGTCCCACAAGGCTTTCGCCAGCGTAGGCCAATCCGTCCATGATGTAACTAAACAGGGTGAAAAGTTGCATCAAAAGCGTGTTTATGGCCAACGTGTTACCTCCGATGTGTGCACCTGCTACGGGAAGGAAAGTGAATACCGCCGACAAACATACGGTGCGTAGAAAGATGTCGGCATTGACTTTGAAGAACTTTCCCATGGCTTTGAACTGAATGCTGTCGGCAATGATGTCTATCAAGGGCTGCTTTTCGGTGTTTCTTTTCTGTTGTTGCTTTATCTCTTTCACCGTTAAAACAATGCCTATTGCCAAACCACTATATTGGGCTATCACCGTTCCCAAAGCCACTCCAGCAATGTCCCAATGCCACACCAACACAAATGCCAACGAGCAAACAATGTTGACCACGTTGAGGGCAATTGAAATCCACATCGGTATGTGCGGTTTTTGTAGGCCAATGAACCAACCTTTGATGGCATAAAGCCCCAACGTGGCAGGAGCCGCCCAAATGCGAACAGCGAAGTAGGTAAGTGCAAGATGCAAAATAGTGGCGTCGGTGGCAAACAGGAGCGTGGCCCCGCGTGCAATTGGGTGTTGAAGAGAAATAAGAAGTGTAGCAGCGCAAAGGGCAATGAAAGAGGCTTGGATAAGTGTTTTTATGGCAACATCGAAACGTTTTGCACCGAAGGCTTGGGCTGTGAACCCCGAAGTCCCCATGCGCAAAAAACCAAAATTCCAATATATTAGATTGAATATTGATGTGCCTATGGCTATGGCTGCAATGTGCATTGACGAAAGATGCCCAACTATAGCAGTGTCGACCATACCCAACAGTGGCACAGATATATTGGCAATGACATTGGGCAGAGCCAAACGTCCGATGTGTTTATCCATAGCCCTGTTGGGCAGATGTTTTGTCATCTTTTATAGTTATCTACAGCAAAGGCAAAAATAGGAAGAAAACAGAACGTGGGCAAGGTCAAATTTTATCAGTACTTTTAGTGGCTTTTTTCTTTCAATTTTGCGAAAAAAAAAAAAGATAACTACCTTTGCAAAAGATAAAGTTGTGAAGATAATTATATAACACTCTGTGATAGGCTGGATTATATACATTCTACTTATGCTCACCGTGGTTCTTTTACCAGTGGGCATTGTGTGGATGATTGCTTCATCGGTGTTTAATAAACGTGACAGTTTGATACGCGAAGAGGCCGAAGCTCATAGGAAGATTCTCGAAAGTTCCTACGATCGTATTTGGAGTATAGTCAAGCAACGTGCCGAACTTACCGAAAGTGAACGACGTTCGTTTAATGGTATTTATCCCGAATTGATTGACCGCTATACCAACGATGAAGTGGTGCTTAATTGGATTTTTGACTGCAATATTGACTTTGATCCAGATGATTACGTGTCTCTAAAGGAGGACATAGAAGACGAGTGCAACCGTTTTTACATGCACCAAGAACGTATGATGAAGGTCATCGAGAATCATCGTCAACTACTCACTACATGGCCTGGTAAGTGGTTTGTGAAGAACAAGCAGGCAATAAACTATACCCCAGTGGCGGTTGATCACAATCGCTGGAGCACAGGCCTCTGAATTTCGTCTATTTTACATTTCCATAATAACTGTCTTTGGATAGCGACAACATACTTGAAGTGCAGCACTTGAGCATTGGCTTCAAGGATGGTGATATTGTGAGGCAGGTGATTAACGATGTCTCTTTTTCATTGCGTAGAGGCGAAACCCTCGGCATTGTAGGCGAATCGGGCTCGGGCAAGTCGGTAACATCTATGTCGCTCATGCAGCTTTTGCCTCCCAATGCTGTGATTATTGACGGGAAAGCCCTGTTTGCACAGGATGAGAACGCCGAACCGATTGACCTGCTTCAAGCTTCGCATGCACAGATGCAGGACATACGTGGCAGGCGCATAGCCATGATTTTTCAAGAACCGATGACCTCGCTCAACCCTGTACACCGTTGCGGAAAACAGATTGACGAGACTCTTAAACGCCACACTTCTCTCGATGCAACCGCTCGCAAACAGCGCATTTTGTCGCTTTTTAGGGAAGTGATGTTGCCCGATCCAGAGCGTACCTATCGCAGTTTTCCTCACGAAATTAGTGGGGGACAAAAGCAGCGCGTGATGATTGCCATGGCTTTGGCTTGTAATCCAGACATTCTTATTGCCGATGAACCCACCACAGCCCTCGATGTTACGGTGCAGCGTGGCATAATAGACCTGTTACTTTCGTTGCAACGTCGCCGTCACATGGCCATCATTTTTGTAACCCATGACTTGGGTGTCGTCAGTCTTGTGGCGCACCGAGTGATGGTGATGTATAAAGGACAGGTGGTAGAAGAGGGCACCACCGAGCGGGTGTTGCACCATCCCACACAGCCTTACACACGCGGATTGTTGGCTTGCCGTCCGCCGTTAGATGCCCGCCCACAGCACCTCCCCACCGTGCAGGATATGCTTGAAGGACGTGAAATTGACACTTCGCTTCGCGCAACTTTTGTTCCACCGCAAGGCTCGATACCACTTCTGTCGGTCAACGGACTAAAGGTCGACTATGCAGTGAAACGCAATCTGTGGGGACACATCAGCCGAAAACTGACAGCTGTAGATGATGTGAGCTTTGATTTGTATGAGGGCGAAACTCTCGGGCTGGTTGGAGAATCGGGATGTGGAAAAACCAGCATCGGACGAGCTTTAATGGGGCTAATCAGTATGGCCGACGGTTCGGTGGCCTATCGTGGTAACAACATCAGCCAACTGTCGCGCCACGAGCGGCGCAATCTCTGCACAAAGATGCAGATAGTGTTTCAAGACCCCTATTCCTCGCTCAATCCTCGGCAAACCATCGGACAAGCCATTCTCGAACCCCTACGTGTGCATCGCGGTGGTAGCGAGGCAGCGTTGCGAGCACAGGTGATTGACATGATGCAGCAAGTGGGGCTTGAGCCCGAATGGTACAGCCGTTTCCCTCACGAGTTTTCGGGCGGACAAAGGCAGCGGGTGTGCATAGCGCGCGCTTTGGTGTTGAAACCCGAAATGGTGGTGTGCGACGAGTCGGTGTCGGCACTGGATGTGTCGGTTCAGGCGCAGGTGCTCAATCTGCTCAACGACCTCAAACAACGACACGGTTTTTCATGTCTTTTCATTACTCACGACCTCTCGGTGGTACGCTTTTTGGCCGATAGGGTGATGGTGATGCAACGGGGAAAGATAGAGGAAATGGCCGAGGCTGACAGCATTTTCAATCAACCACAGACATCCTACACCCAATCGTTGCTCGACGCAGTGCCTCGCATCGGATAGGCTGCGAGGACAATACCGTTGCTACAGGTACTTGCTTATATTGTCGAGCAACTCGGCGTTAAGCTTCTTTGCCATAAACTTGTGGTCGTGGTTGTTGATGAGAAACACCTGTGGCGTTACTGTTACGTCGTACACTTCGCGCCAGTCCACATTTGCCTCTCCACCGTTCAGATTTACCCATCGCCGATTGTTGATGTTGTTGTCGGCAATAAATTTTTTCCATTTCTTTACAGTAACCTCGTCGGGTTCGGTGAGCACGGTGTAGGCATATATGTCAAGACTATCGGCAATGCGGTCGAATACCTTATACAGAGCCGGTATTGCTTCGCGACAATGGCCGCATGTGGGGCTCCAAAACACCAGTAGGGTGAACTGACCGGGCATGTGATGCAGCGAACATGGGCGGTGCAAGGTGTCGAACATTATCAACTCTGGAGCCTCTTTGCCCACCAGCAGACGCTCCCATTTTGTGGCACGCTCCACCTGCTCGTCTATCACCGACGGCGACGACCAAAAAGCTTTCCCAGAGGCATAGTAGCGTTGCACCAGATGCACATACACCTCGTCGTAGACCATGACGTTGCTTTGCAAAAACTTCTCGGTCATGGTGTGAACCAGCCACTTATACACTTCTGGGGCTTTCTCCGAGCGGTCTATCATGGTGTCGAGCAACGGACATATCAGCGTGGGTGGCATACCCTTCATGTAGTGGTCAACATAGTCCATCACATGTTGATAAAACAGAGCCTTCGGGGTGCGTACAATCATGTTGTCGTCCAGTGGAATATTGTCAAAATAGTGAGCCATAAAGTAGTCGAAACGGGCGCGACTGTCGAGGGTGTCGCCTTGCTGGTTTGCAACAGGCACTTCTACGGGGCGTGTCGAGTTTATCATCTTTGCGGCCATGCTTTCGGGATGATTGTTAATCAGTGCCAGTTTTATGCTGTCGAGCCGTGCAAAAGCCTGTTCTTGATAAGCCGCAAAGGCCACCGAATCCAACTCGCTTTTTGCCTTGCGCAGGGCGGTATATATTGCCTCGTTGTCGTTGTGATAGGCAATAAACAACTCGTTCTGTCGCGACCCCTTCACCTTCATGTTACCTCGCCAGTCGCTCTCGGTGGTGTGGAATCGAAAGTTGATGGGCTCGTTATAATTCACAAACTCTACGTATCGGCCTTTGGGATTGGTGAAAAAGTACAGCCCCGGAAGCATTTCGCGCTTGCCTTCAAACACAAATCGCCCATGCCCATCGTTCACAGCTGTGTCGCACACGTAGGTGTCCTGTGCGTAATAGTAGCCCATGAGCATTATCGAGTCGTGATTATCGTCTATCTGTAGCACCACTTTATAGCCCCCTTTTGCAGCCATGGCGCATTGGCATGTCATCAACAAACAGAGTGTCAGTAGTTTCAGTCGCATGATATTGGTTGTTTTATTGGCAAAGATAATGAAAAAAAAGCTTTTCCAGTAGGACGTATGCCACACTTTCGGTTGAGCTTTTTTAACACTATCTTCTCCATTTACCCTCTCCTCGGGAGGGGCTGTTGCACTCTCAAGTACATATTTGCCATAGACCCACCCCTCTGTCCCCTCCCGAGGAGGGGAGGCTGTTGCACTCTCATGTACATGTTAGCCACAGACCCACCCCTCTGTCCCCTCCCGAGGAGGGGAGGCTGTTGCACTCTCAAGTACATGTTAGCCATAGACCCACCCCTTTGTCCCCTCCCGGGGAGGGGAGGTTTGTTGCACTCTCAAGTACATATTTGCCATAGCCCCACCCCTTTGTCCCCTCCCGAGGAGGGGAGGCTATCGCAACCTCAAATACATATTTGCCATAGACCCACCCCTCAGTCCCCTCCCAGGGAGGGGAGGCTGTTGCAATCTCTATCTCAAACTCTTCCCCTCCTGGGAGGGGTTAGGGGTGGGGCAACACATCAACAACACATCAATAATACGCCCTCAAATAGGCAACAAAACACCATCAAACAGGCATCAAGTAGGGATCAACTTCGGCATTTCTTCAGTATATGTTCAGTTGTTCTTCAGTCAACGACTGAAGAACAACTGAAGAACGGCCTTACTTGATACCTATTTGATGCGTATAATAATGGGAGGAGAAACGCGTTATTGTCGGCATGAATGAATGTTTGTCGGTGCGCCGCGGTGTGGCAGACGATGTTGAGCGTGTGCTACTTATGTTCGACCACTCTCGCCAACTGATGCGAGCGTCGGGCAACGACGGTCAGTGGGTGGGCTATCCAACGCGTCGAGATGTAGAGGACGATCTTGCCAGTGGCAGTCTGCATGTTGTGGAGTGCAATGGTAGGGCGGTGGGATGTTTCTCGCTTGTGGACGGAATCGACCCCAATTATGGCTTTATCGAGCATGGACGATGGTTGGATAGGCGGAGCAGTTACTTTACTATTCACCGTCTTGCTTGCAATGGTGAGGCCCGCGGTGTGGCTGCTGCAGCATTCGACTTTGCCAAAAGGCACTGTTCTTATCTGCGTGCCGATACTCATAGGTTGAATGTTGCGATGCTGCACATTCTTGAAAAAGAGGGTTTTGTGCGCTCGGGTATGGTTTATATGGCCGACGGTGGCGCGCGCGAGGCTTTTGAGTGGTGGCGTTTTGACGAAGTGAGGGCTGATTTGAGATCTTTTGTCGAAGACGAAATCATACCACTATACGATAGCTTTGATGTGGCTCATGGACGTGCCCATGCTCGGCGGGTGATGGCTCGGGCCATGTTGTTGGCCGTTACGATGGATGTCGACCCCGAAATGGTGTTTGTGGCTGCAGCTATGCACGATGTTGGCCTCGGTGTGGGACGCGCAGAGCATCACCTTGAGAGTGCCCGCATTATTCGTTCTGACAGGCGTTTGGCACGGTGGTTTAGCGAAAAGGAAATAGAGGTTATTGCTCAGGCTGCGGCCGACCATCGGGCATCGGCATCCGAACCTCCGCACACCATTTATGGCTGCATTGTGGCCGAAGCCGATCGCGACATTGAGCCCGAAACCATTGTGTGGCGCACGGTGAGATATGGCCTTGACCACTATCCCCACCTCGACCGTGAGCAGCACTGGCAACGTGCGCTGACGCATCTAAAGGAAAAGTATGGCCGTGGGGGCTACCTGCAGTTGTGGTTGCCCACGTCGCCCAATGCCGAGCCCCTTGACGAGTTGCGCCGTTTGATTGACGATGAGCATAGTTTGCGTCTTCTGTTTAACTCTTTCATGCCATGAACGTGTTGCTCGTAATCCTTGCAGCGTTGCTGCTTTTGGTGGGACTGGTGGGAGCAGTGGTGCCGGGCTTACCCGGACCGCCACTGTCGTGGCTGGGAATGTTGCTGTTGATGCTGGCTCCGAATGTGGAGATGCAGGTGCCACTGCTTATAGGTGCCGCTGTGGTGGCGGTGGTGGTAACGGTGATAGACTATGTGGTGCCATCAATAAGCACCAAACGTTTTGGCGGCACGAAGGCCGGTGTGTGGGGATGCAACGTGGGATTGGTGCTGTCGATTGTCGGCTTGCCCTTTGGCCCAGGCGGATTGATAGGCATGGTGTTTTGGCCTTTTGTTGGGGCTTTTGTGGGCGAGAAGATAGGCGGCGCTGAAGCCAAACACGCCCTGCGTGCTGCTATGGGGGCTTTCTTGGGCTTTTTATCGGGCACGATGATAAAGCTGGTCTACGGCCTTGTGTTGCTGGTGCTATGCATACGCCTGCTGCTGTAGTCTTTTTTAAGGTGAGATAAAAAAACAGATTATATATGACTCAAGAAGAGTTGTGGGAAAGAAAGTATAACGAGGTGATGGAATACATGACAACTCACCACCGCAATCCGTCGAAACATCGTGTAGAGGAACATCCGATGGTAAACTGGATGAAACATCAGCGCAAGATGTTGAATCAAGGCAAACTCAAGCCTGAACGGAAAGACAAGTTGATGGCTCTGCTTAATCAGGCCAACCTGCTGAAGCGGAAAAACCAGTGGGGCTCAGAAGAAGAGGCTCCCGAGCAGCATGACCTTGACGGGCTGCTGAACGGGTGCGTTTGAGTGGTGGTCTATATTTGCATAAGTGTGTGAACAGGTGCTATCTGCTCAAGGGCTTTTCTCCCATCAAGTGCCGCCAGCTCTGCAAGAAACACAAACTCGGCAATCTCGACCCTCATGCCATTGGGACTGTTGGCTTGTAGCGCCCGAGCCAAGTCGAGTGCAGTGCCTCCGGTGGCCAAAAAATCGTCAATCAACGATATGCGCACACATCCATCTTCGGCCTTCAAACGCTGCATGTCGCTGTGGCGGAAGAACAACTCGTCGCTGCCATATTCTTTCTTTATCTCCACCCTGCAAAGGTCGCCATCACTGTAGGGTATCTTGCCCCGTTTACGAACAGGAAGCAGGTGCCTTACGTGGGTTGACACGGTCAGCAATGGTGCGGTGAACAGAAAACCACGCGCCTCGATAGCTGTTGCGTTGGGGGCGGTGCATAGGCTGTCAATTTGGTTTATCACGGCTTTGAATGCCTCGTGGTCTGCAAGGAATGGCAGGACGTCGATGAAATCGATGCCAGGTTTGGGAAAATCGGGATAGTGGGCAATGATATTTTCAAACATGACTGGATGTGTTGTTTTGCTTTGTTTTTGTTGATTAGGCTGCCCATATAAGCAGTCCGACACATATCACGATGCCTGTCAACAGCAGGTCTATCAAGCAATAACCCATAATGTCTTTGGCGTTGAGACGCGCAATGGCCAAGGCAGGAAGTGCCCAGAAAGGCTGGATAAGGTTGGTCCATGCGTCGCCCCAGGCAATGGCAGTGCCTGTCAGGGCTGGGTCAACACCAAGATTTGCTCCGGCCGTAAACATGATGGGCGCTTGAATTGCCCAGTGTCCGCCACCAGAAGGCACGAAAAGATTGAGAATAGCGGCGCATAGGAATGTGAGTAGAGGGTAGGTGAGGGGGGTACTTATGTCAATGCAGGCATTGCTGAGCACCGTACCTAAACTTACGCCCGATGCACCGATGCCTGTTATTATGCCCATAATGCCGGCGTAGAATGGGAACTGAAGAATGATGCCAGAAGCACCCGATGCCGCTTTTGAAAAGGCTTTCACATAGGCCAACGGTGTGCGGTGCAACAGCAAGCCGATGGTTAGGAATAGCAGTATGACCGAGCCCAGATCGAAGTTGCCTCCACGAAATCCGAGGATGACAACCAAGTAGGCCAGTCCCATCAGCGCTATGAGCCACGACAGAATGGGGCTATGCTCGGCTCGTTGGGCAGGAGTGGGGTTGGTAGGACGCGAAATGGGTTGAGCCTCGTCGTCAAGCAATGACGGATCTACAGTTACCACGTCGTGGCGTGGATGCATCAGTGTGTTTGCAATGGTGATGACCACAATGACCAAGAGTACCATGACGAGGTTGTGAGGATCGAGCAAAGTTCGACTGATAGGTATGGGCGAAGTCAATGCACCATTGGTGGCTTTGGATAGAGCCTCGCCGGGTGTGGCCATGGTGAGCGGTATGGAACCAGAAAGACCAGCGTGCCAAACCACAAAACCGCTGTATGCCGAGGCTATGAGCAACCGGTAGTCGACCCCTTTCAACTGCCTGGCCAACTCTTTTGCAAACACCACTCCCACAATCAGTCCAAAACCCCAGTTTAGCCAACAGGCCAACGACGACACCACGGTAACCAGGGCAATGGCGGCCGCAGGGGTCTTGGGTAGGCGTGCAAGTGCAGTGATGCCACTGCGCACAGCTGGTGCTGCGGCTAAGGCAGAGCCACACACCAACACCAGCGACATCTGCATGGCAAAGGCAAGGAGGTTCCAAACGCCACCTCCCCAATGGTCAATTACCTCAAGTGGGGTCTGACTGCATACAATCATGGCTATCAGAGCAGCCACAAAAGTGAGTACGATGGCAAAGATAAATGGTTCGGGCAGCCACCGTTGTACCAGTTTTACGCAGAACTTAATCATTGTCGAAGCCTAATAGAAGTCGTATTTTTGTCGGTATGTCTGTGTTGTTCATAATGCCAGAAAAGTGGAATGCGCCAGGTCCGAAAGCGAAAACTGGCACCATCACGCCCGTGTGGTTACCCCAAAGAAAGTGCACATCGTTGCCACCATTGGCAATATCGCCGTTGGGAAGTGTAACACCGCCCGTTTCGTGGTCGGCAGTAACCACCACGAGGGTTTGGCCATCGTTGGCAGCAAAGTCGAGCACGGCATTAAGCATCTGCTCAAAATCTGCCATTTCGGCACGCAAATAAGCACTATCGTTGTTGTGACAAGCCCAGTCAATCTGTGAGCCCTCTATCATCATGGCAAACCCTTTGGGGTTGCGATTGAGCATTGTTAAGGCTTTTTGTGCACCCACCGTGAGTACGTTGCCTCGCGCAGGGGCCGTCAGTGGGTCGCCTTCATAGAGCAAAGCCACCATCTTATCCCCGTCAAAATTTTGCATACTATCAAGGGTGTAGACCACCTTATATCCGCGTTTGGTTAGCGTGTCGAGTGGTGAAAGCCCGTCTTTACGGTTCTCTGTTAGGAAATTCATACGTCCTCCACCAATCATTACGCTGTGGTTGCACTGCGATAATTGTAGACTTAAAGTGTCGAACATACGACGATAGGGCACATGCCCGTAGGTCGATGCTGGTGTTGCGTCAAGTACACTGCTGGTTACAACAAAGCCTGTTTGCATCCCCACGCTAACAGCATCATCAAAAATGGTGGGGTAGCGGCTGCTATCGGAAGCCCAATTTACATGGTTGTTCTCCACTTTATGCCCAGTGGTCAGTGCCGTGCCACCAGCCGACGAGTCGGTACGGTACTTGTTAAGAGAATACGTTCGCGAAAAACCACTGTAGGGGAAGCGTAGAAATGCCGAATTGTCTTCTTTTTGTGCTACCACCGAACTGTAAACTTGTGCCACGCCCATACCGTCACCAATAATCAATATTACGTTCTTGGGCATATTCTCCTCGCTTTTTGCTATGGAGTCTTCGGCTTCAAGATATTCTACAAGTTCTTCTATGTCGTAACTCAACTCAAGCAAGTCGGCGCAGCTGGTAAGCATTAACGAGGTCGCAAATAGGACACTTATCAGAATCTTCTTCATGTTTCTATAGTTTTCTTTTTTTCAGTTCGTTTAACAATAAAGATACTTCCTTCCCACAATATCCATATAGGCAATGCTACAAGCATGAGTGTAAAGGGGTCGCCGGTAGGAGTAATTACGGCCGAAACAATTAGGATGACCACTATTGCATGACGACGATAGCGAGTCATGAACGACGATTTTAGCACACCTATACGTGCCAGAAGCCAGCAAAATACGGGCAATTCAAATGCTATGCCCATAATGAGGCTCATGATGAAAAGGAGATTGATGTAGGAAGTGAGTGCGATGCGGTTTTCAATGTCGGGACTAACTCTGTAGTAGAACAGGAAATCTACCGTTACAGGGAAGATGAGAAAGTAGTTTATTGCCGCCCCAGCCACGAACAACAGGTATGATGTTGCCATGGCACCAGCGGCTATGCGCCTTTCAATGTTGTAAAGCCCGGGCGAGATGAATGCAAATATCTGGTACAGTGCAAAGGGCATGGCTAATAGCAATCCAGCCAATGCTGCCACCTTTATATGGGTTAGAAACTGCTGAGCTATGTCGATGTTTATAATTTGCATCGCAGCAGGTTTAGGATAAAGCACCGCTTGAAACAGCATGTCTTTGAAAAAGAAGCATGCCACGGTGGCTAAAGCATAGACCACCAGTGTGTGCAAAATGCAGGCTCGCAGTTCTTCCAGATGTTCCCAGAAGGTCAACGGCAGTGTGGTTATTCGTCTTTTTTCTCGGTTTTGTTTGGCTCTTCGTCTTTGCCGTTCATGCCATCTTTGAAGCTTTTAATGCCTTTTCCCATACCGTGCATCAGTTCGGGTATCTTTTTCCCACCGAACAGTAGCAGCAATGCAAGCACGATGATGCCAATTTCCCACGGACTAATGTTGAGTAATGTCATAACAATGAATCTTTAAGGTGGTTGGTATATTTTTCTATTATCTGCATTTTTTGCGGAATATCTATGTTTTGAGGGCAGTGCAATTTACACTCTCCGCAGGCTATGCAGTGGTCGGCCTGGCGCATGCGAGACACGCTCTTATCGTACGACTGCAAGTATGCTTTGCGTGCGCGTCGGAATTCGCGCTGTTCTACCGAACCCTCGCTCACAACGTTCCCCTCGTTTATACTCTTGTTGTAGTGGGCAAACACCGATGGTATGTCTATCCCGAAAGGGCATGGCATGCAATACTGGCATGCTGTGCAAGGCACTGATGGATAATGGGCTATTTCATCGGCCACACGCTCAAGCAGCGATAGTTCGGCATCGGTCAGTGGCTTTAATGGCGAGTGGGTGTGGATATTGTCTTGCAGGTGCTCCATATAGGTCATTCCACTCAACGAAGTTAGCACCAATGGTTTCGATCCACAATAGCGAAATGCCCATGATGCGAGACTGCTTTGTGGGCTTTGTGTTTTCAAAAGTTCGGTGGTGTGAGGGTTGAGCGAGGCCAATCTTCCGCCCAGTAGGGGCTCCATTATGATGGCTGGTATGTTGCGTTGTTCCAGCTCCCCATACAGGTAGTCGGCGTTGACGTTGTTGGGGTTTATCTCATGTGCAAAGTGCCAGTCAACATAGTTCATCTGTATTTGAACAAAGTCCCAATGCACTTTGTCGTGAAGTTGCATCAAGAGGTCGTATTCTTCCTGTACACCGTGGAACGAAAAGCCGAGGTTGCGTATACGGCCTTCGGCACGTTCGTTGATCAAAAAGTCGAGCATGCCGTTGTCAACAAATCTGTTCTTAAAGCCATTGGGAGTTCCGACGTTGTGCAACAGGTAGTAGTCAAAATAGTCTACCTGTAGGTTACGCATCGATTGGTGATACATGTTCACGCTTGCGTCATAGGTGAATGTCTTGAAGTTAGACATTTTTGTGGCAATGAGGTAGTCGGTTCTGGGATGACGGCTTAAGGCTTTGCCAGTAACGGTCTCCGATTCGCCTCGACAATACACGGGCGACGTGTCAAAATAGTTCACGCCGTGGCTTATGGCGTAGTCTACCATTTCGTTGACAATCTCTTGGTCAATTGGTGCATTGGGGTTTTCGCGAGCACTGCCACCACCCTCTACCGGCAGACGCATCATGCCGTAGCCCAACAGCGACACTTGTTGTCCGTGGCTGTCGGTGCGCATGGTCATCTTTCCTTCGGGCTCCGATGTGGGATTGCTGGTCGCATTTGAGGGGGCGTTTGTTGGCCTACATCCCACCGCCAGCGCCGCACCGACTGCCGTGGCAGCTGTCATTCCTTTCAAAAAATCACGTCGTTTCATTGAGTGAGTGTTGTGTGATGAATGGACTTGCAAGTGTACACGCTATCTATCTTTCGGTGTGGACGCGCCGTCCCTCGACATAAATTGCAGTCATCGGACGTGCCGGGCAATAGTATTCGCAAGCTCCGCATCCAATGCACATGCTCTCATCGACGGCGGGTAAGCGGCGACCTGTTGTGGCATCGTCGACCATTGTTATGGCTTGAGACGGACAATGACGGGCGCATGCACCGCAGTCTATACCCTTTGCCGACACACAATTATCGTGCAACGTAACGGCAAATCCTATGCTTATGGCTGTTTTCTCCTCTTTGCTCACAGGCTGTATGGCACCAGTTGGGCACACCTGGCTGCAGCGGTTGCATGCTGTGCGGCAATAGCCCTGGCTGTACGACAGTTGTGGCTGCATAAAGTTGGCAAGGTCGGTTGAAGGTTGCAACACATGTTCGGGACATTGGCTGACGCACAACTGGCAACCTGTGCAGCGCGACGAGAAGTTTTTCAAGCTTTGCGCTCCGAAAGGCTTCAGTGGGTTGGCTCGTTGAGGGATGCTTTTTGCTGTTAGCACGGCCAAACCACCGTCGAATTTCTGCTCCTGTGCTTGCATTGCCATGGTGGCAGAAAGGGCAGCACTGGTGGCAATAAAGCGTCGTCGACTGCCATCGGGTTCAACCTCTTTGGGGCTTTTATGTCTGCGACCAAATGCTATTGCACCTGTCGGACACTGGTCGAGACAGTCAAAGCAGTCAACGCATCGCGAGGTGTCGACCCTCTTTTTGTCAATGTCAATGCACATGGCTTTGCACGCATGTTCGCATTTGCGGCAACTTACGCACTTCTCACCGTCGATGCCAATGCCTGTTACCGAGTGTCTGCTCAACGTGCCCAACAGCGTCCCCACCGGACAAATGGTGTTGCACCACAGGCGTCCGCCCAGCAATGCGCTGACAAATATCACCGTGGCCGACACCACCGCCACCCACATTATTGTGCCCCCCGACACTATCCCTCTAATTATGCGTCCATAGGTGCTGTAGGGGGCTATGAGTAGGGCAAGGCCGTTCATGCCCGTGAGCATCAGCACAACGAATGCCAGCAGCACCACATAGCGCAGCCAGCGCAACTCTTTGTGGTACGAAAAACGGTGGCGAGACCCTATATGAAACATCTTCTTGGCAGTTGTGCCAATCCACGTAAACACATCTTGTGCAATGCCCAGTGGGCATATCACCGAGCAATATATGCGTCCCACCAGCAGGCACATCAGAATTACCGCACCAGCCATGACGAAGTTGCCTGCCAGTAGGGCAGGCAATAGTTGCACTTTGGGTATCCATGCAGCCCCGTGGAGCATCGTGCCACTGTTGTCAAGCAGTAGGGCGGTGACACTCAAGAGCATCGCCGCAGCCACCACCATCCTTATCACCTTGGGGACAGTGCGTTTTGTTGCTTTCATTTTGATTTGAGCATTGTGTAGACAGCCAAACCTGCTACCGATTTTATGCCAGTCTTTTTGGTGATGTTTTTGCGGTGGGTGTTGACAGTGTTGACGGCAATGTTGAGTTTGGCGGCAATCTCCTTGCTGCTCAATCCCTGTGCCACCAGTTTCAACACATCATGTTCGCGGTCGCTCAAGTCGTAGTCTTCGTTGGGCGACAGCAACACCTCTTCAACCACAGTGTGCCGCTCCAAGTCGCGCGTGAGTTGCAAAATGTCAAACACCATCTGTGTCAGTTCGTCCGACAAATGCTCGCCGGGGATGTACTTGTAGATGATTTTGGTAAGGTCTGACAGTTTGTCCTTTATGTCGTCGTGGCCTTTCGACAAGAAATGCTCTATCGTCGAACGGCTCACCGAGTGGTTTTTATCCATCTCGTGCAACATGGCCTTCAGTTTACGCTCCTCGCGGTTCACGTGGTTTTGCACCTCAAGGTAGTAGTCGGCAAAATATTTGCGCAACACGTTGCCAGTGGTTTTCTCTATCGAGGCCGTCATTTGCTCCAAAAAACGCTGCATGTGGGGCAGACGCTCGTTGATGTAGTAATGGTGCGAGGCTTGTAGGTGCTTCACCACCAGTCGGTTATCAATCTGCGACAGCTCATCGTTGTCAGGCCTATAGTCGTCAAAACTGTATATATTGCACACCATGAGGAAGAAGTTGATGTCGATGCCGTGGTCTCGACACACCTCTTTTACGGTGGAATCGCCAAAGCCCATGGGTATGCCAAAACGGGGCAGAAGCAGAATTAAATCGTAGTTGGCGGCTATCATATCGGCCATTTTCATTCGGCCGGAGAAATAACTATTGCGTATGGTATTCAGCATAATGCAACATTATTTGTGTATATAAATATGCTCGCAAATATACGCTTTTTTTCGAGGAATTGGCAGTAAAAAAGTTTGTTTATTACAACAAGGGAGCACATAGGCATCATGTAGGTGTCAAGTAGGGCTGTTCTTCAGTCGTTCTTCAGTCACTGACTGAAGAACGACTGAAGAACAGCCCTACTTGACACCTATTTGTGGCGTTCGAGTCCTCACGGAGTTGCTTTCATCTATTGCTTATTTTCTTACCTTTGCAGCATGAAACGTTACGTATTCTTGTTTGCTGTTTTAGCCTTGTTGTGCCCGCAAGTGGTTGTAGGCCAGTTGCAAACCACCATCACGACACCCGACGGAAACACCCTATGGTTTCGCGCCACTGCCGAAGGCGCAGTGGTAACGCATGCAATCGTCAGTTGGCCCTACTATGCTGCAGGCCAACGGCCTTGTGGGGCGGTTACATTGCCCGACAGTGTGGCTTTTGGGGATAGAGTGTTGCCAGTTGTTGAGGTTGGCCGAAATGCCTTCTACAACTGCGACAGCCTTTCGTCGATTGCACTCGGACGGCATGTTAAACGCATTGCCACACAGGCCTTTAATGGCTGTGTGGCGTTGAAAAACGTCTCGTTGCCCGACTCGTTGCACGCCATTGGCGAGGGGGCATTTGCTTATTGCCGCAGCTTGAGCGAGTTGAATGTGCCCTCGACGGTCGATTCTGTTGGCATGTCGGCCTTCTCCATGTGCACAGGCTTGCGCCGTGTCAACCTTCCCACGAGTGGCGCTGCTCACATCGACGGCACGGCTTTCCACGGTTGCTCGGTGCTTGAACGAGAGGATAAAGAACAGTAAGAAAGATTGCGGCAAAAGACAGTTGAAAACTGGCCGAGAGATTGCCTTCAGAAGATGATTTGAGAAAAGTGTGATTTTACAACGGGTTGATAATCAGTTGCTAATTGGCTGTTGTGTAAAAAAGTTACATCGGTTAGAAAAAAAAATGTAATATTGCATTTTGGAATATAGGTCTATCGTATGCACTACAAAAGAACGAATTGGAAACAGGCGCTTGTGATGGCGGTGGCCATGCTGGGTGCTTTCACTGGTAAGGCGCAGGATATAGGCTTTTCTCAGTTCTACGCCAATCCGCTCTATCTCAACCCTGCATTCGCAGGCTCGGTGGTGGCTCCGCGCATATCGTTGAGTTACCGTGGTCAGTGGCCAGGACTGGTCAGTGCCTATACCACCGTTTCGGCCTCGTACGATCAGTATTTCAACGACTTGCATGGCGGTTTGGGCTTCCTTTTGGTGACCGACCGTCAGGGCGACCACGGGGCACTGTCCACCACCTCTATCGGGGCAATGTACTCGTTTCGTTTCCAAGTAGCACGCGACATATATGTCAACGCAGCCCTGCAAGCCACGCTTGTCAACAACAACCTCAACTGGAGCGAATACCTGCGCTTCCCAGACCAGATTGACGATCAGTTGGGTTTCTCGTTTGCAACAGGTGCCACGCCGCCCGATAAGACCAGTAAATGGAGTCTCGACTTCAATGCTGGTGCGTTGGTTTTCAGCTCGAAGTGGTATGCTGGTATAGCAGCCGCCCACCTCACCCAGCCCAATCAGGCTTTCTATAGCGAAGACCGTGTGGCTATGAAATTCACCGTTCATGGGGGTGGTTTGATCAACGTGTCGGAAGAACGTCGCCGTCAGTCGGCGCTCGGGTTGGGCACGCCCATCATCTCGCCCAATGCGGTCTATCAATACCAAGGTGGGCAACATTACTTCAACTATGGTGTTTATCTTGACTGGATGCCATTCTTGGTAGGTGTGTGGTTCCGTAACGGCATAGAGAACCCCGACGCATTTATCTTTATGGCAGGTGTGCAGCAAGACTATTTCAAAGTGGGCTACAGCTACGACGTAACCGTGTCGCAGTTGGCCAACAACACTGGTGGTGCCCATGAGCTCACGGTGGGTTTGTTGCTGCCAGTGCCCGAGCATAAAAAGAAGATAAAGGCCATACGTTGCCCCTCGTTCTAAAGTGAAATAAAAAAGTTGTGCGACAGTGAAACAAAAAAACGCTGTCGTCCGTTATAGAAATAAAACAACCGACAAATACAGCCTATGAAATTGTTCAGAATGACATGTCTTGTGTTGACGGCCGGACTTTTGCTGACCTCGTGCTTTGGCAAAAGCAAGAAGTCGTCGACCACGGGTTGGAATCTTAACGACCCCAAGTGGGGCGGTTATGAAGTGTCCGACGCCACCGAGCAGGCCACTGCCCCAGGATTGGTGTTTATTGAAGGTGGTTCGTTCGTCATGGGACACGTCTCGGAAGACCCTCGCTACAGCTGGGATAACGTGGCCCACACCGTTACGGTGTCGTCGTTCTATATGGACGAAACCGAGGTGAGCAACGAAGCCTACGGCGAGTTCGTCTACTGGATGCGTCGCGCCTACAACGACGAGTATCCTGAGAAAGTGCGCGCCATATACCCCGACACTGCCGCATGGCGCGACAAGTTGGCTTGGCGTGAGAGTTTTGTCGACTACTATTTCCAAAGCCCCAACTATAAGGACTATCCAGTTGTTGGTGTGTCGTGGGAACAGGCTCAAGCTTTCTGCACTTGGCGTACCGACCGCGTGAACGAAAAAGTGCTCATCGACCGCGGTGTAATCAATAACGAGCAGGAAAACTTGGGTACGGGTGCTTTCCAAACCGACGTCTACTTGGCTGGTTTGTTTGAAGGCGAGGTGCGCAACAATTTGCCCGACCTCAATCCGTCAGCAGGTGGCGAACCGCGTAATGTGCGCAAGGCCGATGGTATACTCTATCCCTACTACCGTCTACCCACCGAGGCTGAATGGGAGTTTGCCGCACTTGGCCATATCGGAAACACCTACGACGAGCGCGTAACAGAGCATAAGACCTACCCCTGGGCTGGTCAAAGTCTACGTTCGGCCAACAAGAAATACTACGGTCAGTTCCTTGCCAACTTCAAGCGCACTCGTGGCGATGCTATGGGCGTGGCTGGCAATCTTAACGATGGTTGGGACTACACCTGCCCCGTGAAGTGGTACTTCCCCAACGACTATGGCCTGTACAACATGGCTGGCAACGTCAGCGAATGGTGCATGGATGTATATCGTAAGACGGTTAGCCCAGTGGGTGCCGACGATCTTGATCCTTTCCGCGGAAATATCTATCGCACTGCCGTTCGCGATGAAGACGACGCCGTGCAACTTGGCGACGATGGAATGGTGGTGTATAAGGATGTCGACTTTGACGCCAACCGCCGCAACTACCGCCAAGCCAACAACGTTAACTATCTTGATGGCGATCGTGCTTCGAATCTTGAAAACTGGCGCGATGAAAACATAGAGGGTGAAGACGAAGAGGATGGCACTGGCTCAGACGGTGAGGACGAAGATGAGGACAACGGCACACAGATGTCGGACGATGATATGTACACCAATAATATGTATCGTCGCACAAGTACCGATAAAGACAGCCCCACTTCATCGCTCGTTAACAATAAGGTGCGTGTTGTGAAAGGTGGCAGCTGGAAAGACCGCGCCTACTACTTGCAGTCGGGTACCCGCCGCTATTACGACCAAGACAAGTCAACTTCGTGGATCGGCTTCCGTTGTGCAATGGATCGTCTTGGCTCTCGCACAAAATAAAATCTCTGTCGGTGCGCTGCTGCGTAACGCAATGAGTTGAACATAAAAAGGAATTAGTGGTCAGACAGACTCCTAATTCCTTTTGTCTTGTTGCAGAATGATACATCTTACCCAACATAAAAACTTGGCAGTGAAGTCTGTGTGGCGTGCTGTTGCTGTGCTATACCTGTGCTTAACAGGTGGCTATGCTTGCGCTCAGAAGATGATAGAGTATACTGCTGGCACTGGCTCAAGGTATCCCGATCGCGCCAATGTGTGGGTGCTGTATAATGGGGTTAAGGCTTCGCATGAAGGTATGACACTTGATGCCGACTCGGCTCACTATAACACTTTGGAGAATAGCTTTACTGCATTTGGCGACATTGTGATACGACTAACGGACACAACTACCATTTGGGGCGATAGTTTGTACTATGATGGAAATGCACGCGTGGTTGATATTTGGGCTGATACAGTGGTGCTTGTTGATGGTGAAACCACGTTAAAGTCTAATCATTTGACATATAATCGCAACACTTCTACGGCCTACTATAACCTGTGGGGACATGGCACAAGCAGCGATCGCGTACTTGATAGTAAACAAGGTTTCTACAACTCGGCACTGAAAGAGTTTTATATCTATGGCGACGTGGTGTTGAGCGACTCGTCGGCTACGCTGTTGACCGATACGTTGACCTACAACACCATCAGTAGAATTGCACATTTTGAAAGTCCTACGCATATTTATAGCGATTCGTCGGTGATATATAGTGAGCTCGGCGACTACAATACGACATCTCGTTTTGCCATATCGTATAGGGGTTCGCACGTAGATAATCAGAAGAAATCAATAGATAGCGACACCCTTTATTATGATGCTATACAAGAGTATGGCAAAGCGTTCGGTCATGTAAACATAATAGATTCGACCAACGATTTGCACTGTACGGGACGTTATGGCGAGACCAATCAAAGTTTGCACTACTCGTTTGTTACCGACAGCGCGCATGTGTTGTTTATTGACAATGGAGACTCGCTTTTCCTTCATGCCGACACAATCTATATAACCACCGACAGTTCTAACCACATGCAGGCTGTTCGTGCCAATTATAAAGTGAAACTCTACCGACGAGACGTTCAGGCTATGGGCGATTCGGCTTTTTATTCGGCTTCGGATTCGGTGATAACCCTCTTCGGCTCGCCGTTTTTGTGGTATGACCATTATCAATGTTCGGCCGATACAATATCTTTGTTTATAGACTCGGCTGGCGTAAAGCATGCCTATCTTCGTAACGATTGCTTTGCAATAGAGCAGGTTGATCGCGACCGTTTCAATCAGTTGAAAGGCAAACGGGGACGAGTGTATTTTGAAAATGGCGAGCCAAAATATGTTGACATATTGGGTAATGCGCAGATGGTTTACTACATAACCGAGACCAATGCCGAACGTCGTCCCGAGTTGGTAGGTGTCAATGTCGGTGTGGGTACTGACATGCGCATTTACTTTGACAATAATAGAGCGCCCGCACGTGTGGTGACATACGATAAAGCTGATATGCAAACCTATCCTGTAGAAGCTCTGCCCGACGACCAAAAACAACTGAACGGCTATAACTGGGCGCCACAAAAACGCCCACGTTCGCCACAGGATGTCTTTGTGTGGTGACAAAATGTCATACTTTCTGACTATGGCAAGCTTTTTGCTCGTATAATAACAAACATTGCACTATGAAAGAAGACGTAGAAAAGAATAAGGAAACAATAGAAAACGATGAACCTGTCGTTGAGAACGACACCGTCGAGGAACAACCATCGGCCGAGGAAACTATTCAGCAACTTGGTGAAAAACTGGAGGCTATAGACGACAAGTATAAACGCTTATACGCCGAATATGAAAACTATCGCAAACGTACCAATTTAGAAAAGGCCGACTTGTTGATAAATGGCAGTCGAGAGACAATAAAGTCAATTCTGCCAATAATAGACGACATGGAACGCGCCCTTAACGCAATGAGCGATGATGAGGGTGTCAGGCTGATATATAACAAATTGGTAAAGATATTGCAGCAAAAGGGATTGAAGGAGATGGAGGTGATGGGAGAACGCTTTGATGAGAATCTTCATGAGGCTGTTACCAGGATTCCCGCCACCGATGAAGAGCAGAAAGGTGTGGTGATAGATGTAGTGGAAAAAGGCTACTTCCTTAATGACAAAGTGTTAAGGTATGCCAAGGTGGTGGTGGCATGTTAGTATAGAAAGGAGAAAGGATGGAAAAACGCGATTATTATGAGGTTCTTGGAGTGAGCAAAAATGCCACACCAGAGGAACTAAAGTCGGCTTATAGGAAGCTTGCACTGAAATATCATCCTGATCGCAATCCAGGAGATAAGGATGCAGAAGAAAAGTTCAAAGAGGCAGCCGAGGCATACGATG
Organism: Bacteroidales bacterium; assembly: GCA_017480185.1. Lineage (GTDB taxonomy): Bacteria > Bacteroidota > Bacteroidia > Bacteroidales > P3 > Colimorpha. The sequence continues at coordinate 28,423 of JAFVBC010000018.1, read as the reverse complement.
TGTTGAGCAACCCCGAAAAGAAGGCTCGCTATGACCAATTCGGTATGGATGGTATGAATGGGTCGTATGCACAGGGTGGCATGAATATGAATGATATATTCTCTCAGTTCGGCGACCTGTTTGGCGACCTATTTGGAGGCGGTGGTTTTGGAGGGTTCAATGGTGGATTTAGAACGGGTGGACGACGTGTGCAACGTGGAAGTAATCTGCGAATTAAGGTGAAACTGACCCTTGAAGAAATTGAGCATGGTTGTGAGAAAAAGATAAAAGTGAACAAGTATGTACCGTGCAAGACATGTGGAGGGTCGGGAGCTAAAAATAATGCATACGAAACATGTCAGCACTGTCATGGCACGGGTGTAGTGACTGAAGTGAAGAGAACAATCCTCGGACAGATGCAAACCCAGACGGCTTGCCCCAATTGTGGTGGAGAAGGAAGGATAATAAAGGATAAGTGCCACGATTGCCACGGAGACGGAATTGTAAAGAGCGAAGAAGTTATCACGATAAACATACCTGCTGGTGTGCAAGATGGTATGCAGTTGTCTATGCACGGACAGGGCAATGCTGCAGCGAGAGGTGGAGTTGCGGGCGACCTAATTGTTGTTATCGAGGAACTACCACACGACCTTTTTGAGAGACAAGAGGCAAATATATACTACAATGCTTTTGTGACGTTCAGTGAAGCAGCACTTGGAGCCTCGATAGAAATACCTACGTTGACGGGTAAGGTAAAGGTGAAGATAGAACCCGGTACGCCATCTGGTAGGGTGCTACGCATTAGAGGCAAAGGATTGCCAGTGCTTAATGGCTATGGCAGGGGCGACTTGTTGGTTAGTGTCAACGTGTGGGTCCCCAAAGTTTTGAGCAAGGAAGAAAAGAAGATGCTTGAAGATTTGAAGAACCATGACAATTTCAAGCCTAATCCTACCAAGCAAGAACGTGGTTTCTTTGATAAAATGCGTGAAATATTCAACTGATGACTGAAGCGTTCCTTCAGTATGTTTGGCGCTACCAACTTTATGATAAGCCCGTGTATACTGTTGATGGGCGGTTTATTAGGGTGGTGTCGTGTGGGACGCTGAATCGCGATGCTGGACCCGATTTTCAGAATGCGCATTTGGTCATTGACAACGTTGAATGGATAGGTAATGTAGAGATACATGTAAAGAGTAGCGATTGGATAGCCCATGGACATTCTTCAGATTGTGGTTACAACAACGTTGTGCTGCATGTGGTCTATGACGACGATGCCCAAGTGAGGCTTGAAAATGGGCAAATGCCGCTCACGTTGTGCTTGCAAAAATACCTTTCGCAGGCTCTTATAGACAAATATTCACGTATAACATCGGTTACAGAAGGGGAGCAGCAGTGCATAAGCGAGGTGCAACTGCTGCCCCCTTTTATGCTTAACTCCTTTTTCGAGCGGTTGCTTGTGGAGCGAGTCGAGGAAAAAGCGACAACCGTTAGACGGTTACTTGACGAAAGTAGGGGTGGCTGGGAGCAGACGTGCTATTTGCTTATGGCACACTATTTCGGAGGAAGAGTGAATGCTTTGCCGTTTGAACTTTTGGCCAAATCAGTAGACATGCGACTGCTTGCAAGGTGGAAAGACAACCCCACTCGTGTTGAGGCTTTGCTTATGGGGCAAGCAGGCTTGCTTGACGGCTACTTTACAGACGACTATCCTCGGGCTTTGCAGGCCGACTATGAGGCTTTGCGACAAGCCCTTGGCCTTAAACCAATAGATGGATACCTATGGAAATTTTATTGTTTACGTCCATCTTCTTTCCCCACAATTAGAATTAGTCAGTTTGCACATTTGGTGTGTGAAGTTAGTGGGCTGTTTTCAAAAATGTTGCAAACAGTTGATGTTGACCATCTTCTTCAATTCTTTAATCAGACGGCTTCTAATTATTGGGATAACCATTACCAGTTTGACAAGCCAAACACGCGACATTTCAAAAAACACATCGGCGATATGCAGGCTGTGTCGATTATCATAAATGCTTGGGTTCCACTACTTTTTGTTTATGGTCAAACCATTGGTAAGCAGCAGTATAAAGAGCAGGCAATAGAACTGCTAAACCAACTCAAACCCGAAGCCAATCGCATCACTCGCAAGTGGAGTCGTGGAGGCCTTGAGTGTCGCAGTGCGGCGCAGAGCCAAGCTTTGATACAGTTAGAGAATAATTATTGTGCCAACAGGCGGTGTCTCGACTGCCAAATTGGTTATTTCCTATTGAAAAAGATATGAATGCAACGCAGGTAACATCCATTCTTAAGGCTTTTTCGTGCCAACTTCCATTCCCCCAAAACGAAATCACCACGCTGCTTACCGATAGTCGCCGACTCGTCGAACCAGATGGAGTGCTTTTCTTTGCCATCACTACCAAACACGACAGCGGATGCAACTATATAGAGCAACTTTACCGCCGTGGTGTCCGCAACTTTATTGTGCCACGCAATTGCCCACAATTGAAACAAGAAGCCAATGTGTGGATTGTAGACGATGTGGTTGAATCGCTGCAACGGCTTGCAACATGGCATCGCGAGCATTACGACATACCCGTGGTTGGCATAACCGGCAGCAATGGTAAGACGATAGTCAAAGACTGGATAGTGCAGCTGCTTTCCGACCACCATTTGGTGGCAAGCCCCAAGAGTTTTAACTCGCAGATAGGCGTACCTCTGTCGGTGTGGCAAATGTCGGCTGCACACGACATGGCAGTGTTCGAAGCTGGTATATCTGAAACGGGCGAGATGTTACGCTTGCAAAAAATTATTCGCCCAACCATAGGCATCTTTACCAACATCGGTCAGGCTCACGATGAGAACTTTCTGACGCGACAACAAAAGGTGGCCGAAAAGCTTCAACTGTTCACTCACTGTGATACGCTCATTTATTGTACAGATCATAAGGATATTCATTCTGTGGTGTTGGGCATTGAGAGTTTTCACCGTGTGAGAAGGTTTACGTGGGGTAGCGACGACGAGAACGACGTTCAGGTGCTCTCGACAATGGTTGAAAACCGCAATACGATCCTATCTTTGCGCCACAAAAATGAAGAGTTCTCGGTAACGATACCTTTCTTCGACCGTGCTTCGCGTGAGAATGCCATGCATTGCATCACGCTAATGCTGTACTTGGGTTATGCACCAAGCGTAGTGATTGAGCGGTGCAGTCACCTCATGCCCGTTGAAATGCGTTTGGAAATGAATGAGGGCGTGAACAACTGTCTGATAATAAACGACAGTTATAGCCTGGATCTTAACTCACTTGCCATTGCCCTTGACTTTTTGCAGCAAGAAACGCAACACTATCGCAAGGTACTCATCATAACCGATTTTATGCAGTCGGGAGTGCCCGAGGAGGAACTGTATAGGCAGGTGGCCAACTTGATTTTGCATCGTGGCGTTACAGACCTGTTGTGTATAGGTGAAACGATGATGCACAACCAGAATAGTTTTGCAGGCCTCGATGCTCATTTTTTTGCCTCAACAACCGAGTTTCTTAATACTTTCGACTTCAACAGCCTGCACAATTCAACGATTTTGCTCAAAGGTGCTCGCAAGTTTGGCCTCGAACGAGTGGCCAAACTGCTCTATCGTCGACAGCACGAAACGGTGATGGAGGTCAACTTGTCGGCGCTATCCCATAATCTCGACTACTATCGCTCACGTCTGCAACCGCAAACGCGGGTCATGGCCATGGTGAAAGCCTCGTCGTATGGGGCTGGTACGGTCGAAGTGGCAGCGGCTCTTCAGCGTAGCCATGCCGACTATCTTACTGTGGCCTATGCCGACGAGGGGGTAGAACTTCGGCGCAACGGCATCACATTGCCTATCATGGTGATGAACCCCGAGGAGAGTTCGTTCGACGACATCATCCGTCATGGTTTGGAACCCGATGTCTACAGTTTCCGCATTCTTGACCTGCTAAACCGTCATGCGGCTCTATATGAAACTACTATCTCGGTGCACATCGAACTCGACACGGGCATGCATCGCTTGGGTTTTGGCGAGTCCGACATAGCCGAGCTGATAAAACGACTGCGTCAGTGTGCCGTACGCATACATGTGAGTAGCATATTCTCACACCTTGCTGGCAGCGATGACCCCAATATGGACTCGTTTACGCACTTGCAAATAAGCCGTTTCTCAGAGTGGAGCGAGCGGCTCATTCAGGGTATTGACTGCACAGGGCAGCCACCATTGCGCCACATACTTAACTCATCGGGTATTGCTCGTTTCCCAGAGGCACAGTTTGATATGGTACGACTGGGTATTGGCCTCTACGGTGTGGCGGCCGAGCCCGATGTGCGAGCCAATCTGCGACAGGTGAGCAGCCTACTTACCCGTGTGTCGCAGATAAAAACTGTGCCGCAGGGAGAGACTGTGGGCTACAATCAGGGATGGCGAGCCACCCGTCCATCGCGCATTGCTATTTTGCCCATTGGCTATGCCGACGGGCTCAATCGTCGTCTCTCGAATGGGGGACGTGTGGCCTTTCGCACCGGCGATGCCACCTATGTTGAGGCTCCTATTGTGGGAAATATATGTATGGATATGTGTTTTGTAGACGTAACCGACATTCCCTGCCAAGAGGGAGACGTGGCCGTGGTATTTGGCCAGTCCGACCTCTTGCAGCGCAACGCCAGTGCGGCCCAAACCATAACCTACGAATTGCTCACCTCGGTGGCACCACGTGTTAAACGAGTGTATATCTATTAGCCACAATTTGAGCCGTGCTACACAATGATATGGAGGTATCAACTAAGGAGCAAGTAGGGACCAACTAAGGCTCAAGTAGGGAGGTTGTAAGGCAAAAAAGTGTTAAAAGCCTAACATGATCCTTAGTTGATCCTTAGTTGATCCCTACTTGATGCCTAATAGGTGCGGTGGAAAAATGTGTGACGCGACAGGAAAAACACTGCGAACGAGAGGAAAAATATTGTGTGCATGCAACGTACTACCGCTCTTTTTTGCCCGTTATCAAGAAAATATTAAACAAGAAAACACTATGAAAAAGTTTTTTATGCCCCTGGTGGCAACACTTGCTTTGAGTTTTGGCCTTGCCTCATGCAGTGGTGATGAGGTGCTGCTTGACAGCGTGAAAACCTATGTTATGGAGGAGGATGTTTATCCAGCTGATTGGCAGGAAGCCGATGGTTATCTCTATTGCACATTCAATTGGAATGCCATTACCGATGCTGTGATGCGCGATGGTACGGTGAATGCGTACATATATGAGTATGTTTACGACGAGGCTCGTCAGATACCGTTGCCCTATGTGTATCCGATGACGTGGAATATGCCCGATTCGACGCAGCAGGTGCTACCTGAAATGGTGCGTTTCGATTTTCAACGTGGGCAGATTACTTTTTTGATTGAAGAGGTTAACGAGAATGTTCTCACCCGTGCCGATATTGCCACCAAGTATAAATTCCGCGCTGTGGCTACTGTTCCAGTTACCTATATCATTGAACAGTAAGTGAAAGAGTTGCCGTTAGGCTAAATAGAGAGGGGGCGCGGAACAACTTCCGCGCCCCCTCTCTGTTTCTTTTTACTGCTTCAACAACGAGTTATAGGTTATGGTGTTGACGGTAGGCTTGCAATGTGTTTTGCAGTAGCGATACGATGGTGAGTGGTCCCACACCACCGGGTACCGGCGTTACCCAACTGCAAAGTGGGTCTACCTCGCTGTGGCGCACGTCGCCAACGATGCGATAGCCGCTTTTGCGACTGGCATCGGGTAGGCGATGTATTCCTACATCAACCAGTACGGCTCCTTCTTTCACCATCTCTGGCCCAATGAATTCGGGTTGCCCAATGGCCACAACCAGTATGTCGGCCTGGCGTGTGAGGCTGGCAAGGTTGGCTGTGCGGCTGTGGCATAGCGTAACTGTGCAGTTGGCTGTCTCTCGGTTGCGGCTCATAAGGTTGGCAAGTGGGGTGCCCACGATGTTGCTCCGTCCAACGATGACGCAGTGTTTGCCTTCGGTGGCAATGCCGTTGCGATGCAAAAGGGTGCTTATTCCCAGAGGTGTCGCTGGTGTGAAACAGGGACGACCGAGCACCATGTTGCCAATGTTGAGCGGAGTGAAGCCATCGATGTCCTTTTGTGGAGCAATGGTATTGATGACGTTTTGTTCGTTGATGTGTTTGGGTAGTGGTAGTTGCACGATGAACCCATCGATTTCAGGGTCGTTGTTTAGGAAGTTGATGGTTGCAAGAAGTTCCTGTTCGGTGGTGTTTTCGGCCAAGCGGTATACCGACGATACAAAGCCCACTTCGTGGCTCGATTTTTCTTTGTTTGCCACGTAGGTCATGCTGGCTCCGTCGTTGCCCACCAGTACAGCCGCCAAATGTGGCGGACGATGCCCTGCATCGGTAAGTCGACGCACGGTGTTGGCTATTTCGTTTTTTATCTCAATAGACAGGGCTTTACCATCAAGGAGTTGGGTCATAGTGGGGTGTTGTTTGGGGTGGATACTGGATTGTTTTTAACGGTGATGTCGGAGTGGCATTTTGCCACCTTTCTTGGTCATCATACGCATCATTTTGCGTGTGTCGTCAAATTGTTTAAGGAAGCGATTTAGTTCTTGTATGCTGCGACCGCTACCGGTGGCAATGCGTTGTTTCCGACTGCCATTGAGGCAGGAGGGATGCTGTCGCTCGTAGGGTGTCATGCTGCCAATCATGGCTTCGATGGGCACAAAAACGTCGTCGCTTACTTCAATGTTTTTTGTCATTTTGTCCATGCCAGGTATCATACCAATGAGGTCTTTCATCGAGCCCATTTTCTTTACCTGCGATATTTGCGAAAGGAAGTCGTTAAAGTTGTATTCGTTTTGTATTAACTTCTTTTGCAATTTGCGAGCTTCGGCTTCGTCGTATTGTTCTTGAGCACGCTCAACAAGGCTCACCACGTCGCCCATGCCCAAGATGCGGCTGGCCATACGATCGGGGTGGAATACGTCGAGAGCGTCCATTTTCTCGCCAATGCCAACAAATTTTATGGGCTTATCAACGGTGTAGCGTATGGTGAGAGCCGCTCCACCACGGGTGTCGCCGTCAAGTTTTGTAAGCACCACTCCGTCGTAGTCGATGCGCTCATTGAATGCTTTGGCGGTGTTCACGGCATCTTGACCAGTCATGGAGTCGACCACAAAGAGCGTCTCTTGCGGGTTTAGTTCACGCTTTAAGGCCGCAATTTCGTCCATCATGCTTTCGTCAATGGCTAAACGTCCTGCCGTGTCGACAATCACCACGTTGACGCCCTTGGTGCGAGCTTCGCGGATGGCTTTTTGTGCTATGTCAACGGGGTTTTTATTGCCTTCTTCGGTAAACACGGGTACCTGTATTTGTGTACCTAATGTCTGCAATTGGCTTATGGCTGCCGGACGGTAAACGTCGGCTGCAACCAGCATCACGTTGCGACCTTTCTTGGTCTTAAGATGGTTGGCTAATTTGGCAGAGAAGGTGGTTTTACCCGAACCCTGTAAACCTGCAATGAGCACTACGGCTGGTGTCCCTTTTATGTTGATGTCCGAAGCTTCGCCTCCCATCAGTTCGGTGAGCTTCTCATGCACAATTTTCACCATCAACTGGCCTGGCTCGATACTTTGTATGACGTTGCGTCCAAGTGCTTCGGCTTTAACCTTGTCGGTAAATTCTTTGGCTATGGGGTAGCTTACGTCGGCATCGAGCAGTGCTTTGCGCACCTCTTTCACCGTTTCGGCAATGTTAATATCGGTGATAGAGCCCTTGCCTCGAAGTGTGTGTAGGGCTTTTTCTATCTTGCTGCTTAGGTTTTCAAACATAGCTGTGTGTATAGTTATCGCTGAATGCAAAGTTACACTTTTTTATTGAATGGGTTGTAATGTCCGCTTATGTAAGCTTTTGTAGCTAAAATATAAATGACCTTGTATGGAAAAAAGTAGTAACTTTGCACGTTAATCAAAACCGTTTTCTAAGATGAAGAAGATATTGATGCTGGTCGTGGCCGTGGTAAGTATGCTTGTGGCACAGGCACAAGTGGTTGTTGGCCTGCAAGGTGGTTACTATACGGAAAATAAGACCAACACTTTTAATGCCGATTATGATAAGACCACATCATGGCTTGGCGGGTTGCAGTTGGGCTATCAGATTACGCCGAAGTTGTATGTGGGTGTTATGGGAAGTTATATTAGTAATACCACCGACTTTCGTTATGAGCATGATTCAATACACATTGATCTGCGTGCCCATAGCGCATTTGTGGATATGTGGAAAACGGTAGACGATCATCAGTTTCTTAGCACTCGTACGGGGTGGACTGTTGCCCCGATAGTAAGGTATGAGGTGGTGCGCTATGGTAATATGCATCTAAACATTTTGTTACAGGGTGATATAACCTCGTTGGGTTATACAACAGTAACGGAACGCTATGTAAAACCGTTTGAACACAATGAATTGGAGGATTTTGATGCCATCCAAGATAGCATTGGTTACTTCTCGTGGGGTGTTAGCCTTCGCCCAACGCTAACGTATGAGTTCTCTAAGCATTTGAGTGCCGAGTTGTCTCTTGATGTTTTATCAGTGGGGTATGTTAGTGAAGACATAAAGTACGACAATGGTGGAGTACGCACCAGCGAGCCGTATAAGGACCATATCAGCCGCATGTATGCTGGTTTGAATATGATGCGGCAGGCACTGAAATGGGAAAATCCGATGCTTCGGTTGGGATTTAATTATACGTTCTAACATTTTGACATAAAAAAGCGAGAGGAGGCGGCCTGATTTTCAGGCCGCCTCCTCTCGCTTTAATTTAATTGCTTCTTGGTTTTATTTTGTGTGTAAAAGGAGGGTATCAAGGCTCTGCCAATTGGTTATAACATTGCGGTAAGCTTTGTAGTCTTCGGCAGTGATGATACTCTTTTCGATGTTCAGCGTACGTTCTATGATAAGTTTTTTGCCACTTTGTTTTATTTTAATGCTGCTGGCTCCAATATTGGGGCTACTTGAGCTCCTGTCAATGGCTTTACCCACCAGCTTTACTCCTTTAGGAAGAACAACAGTTAGGGTTTGCTCGATGTGGCAGGCTTGACCCATGAGAGGGGCTGTGCGAGTAATGGCAAGGTTGGTTGCTTTGACTGAAGGCTCGCCCTTAATGGCGGGAATGATGTAGCGGTAAAAGCCTTCTGTTATGGTGTCAAGACGGGCTGTGTCGGTGATGGTTTCTTTTATGTCGACAACTTCGTCTTTGGCCTCACCGTTAAGCATAAGGCTATTCCTTTTCCGAATGTCAAAGACGTACTCCATTGTGTCTATCATTACGCTCACTTTGTCTGAATGGTTACCCGAGACGTGCGCGTTGTAGCCATATTGGTTGAGTAGGGCAGAGAGCAGTACGGCTTTGTCGGTTGCGGTGCCACACACGCTTTGCCACACCTCTTGAGCTGTTGCGTGAGTGTAGCCCAGCATGGATGGGGCAATGTCGTTGAGGTGAATGTTGCTGACCACGAAGTTGCCAATGGCGGTGATGTTGGTGGCTGGGTTGCTGCTGTTTAGCAGACGGTTAATGGTTTGCTCGGCTTCGGGTAGTCCCTCTTGATTAAAATCGGGTGTGAATTGTGCTACACCATTATAGAAATGTAGCGTGGGGTAGAGTTGATCGTAGGGCGGTAGATAGCTATCGACATAGGACTGTGGCACATCTTTGGCTTTGAGACTATACGATGTAGTGCCAGATTTTACAGTTGGTGTGAATGTAAGGTAACCTGGATTGTTCATTTTTACATTCAGTTCCTGTGTTGATGGTACGGAGATGTTTACCTCAAGATTCTCGATAGGACAGTCTTTTATAAGGTTAAGCGTTTGGTTGACCAATCCATATTTGCGGTGCAGTGTGTAGTCGACCACTACGATGCAGTTGTATTCCATACCAGTGTGTACCATCACCATCTCTCGCAATTGGTTGAATCGTCCACAGTCGGTACAATTGCTGGGCAGTTGCTCAATAAAAGCATTTTGGGGCATCTCCACCTTTGAACCGTCGGCTCGGAGGGTGTATACCTCGTTTATCTGTAATTGTTCTATTGCTGGGTTGTATGTTACAAAAGTCTCTCCCTTATCGGCATAGCCTGTGAGGGCACGGTTACGTAGTATTTTTATTTCATGACGATAGTGATAGTCGCTCGTTGTGTCGGATGTTACTATCCATTCGTGCTTCACTGTCTTGTATATTGCATCTGGCTGTTGGGCTATTGCTTTGTTGTGAACTGCTGCAACTGACAGTACGGCTACCAGTATTGTGGCTGTTATGGCGTGTTTCATAAACGTTGTTTGCTATGAGGTTTTACTTTGTAAGAATGATGGGTGTTGTTGCCATTTTTTTCTGGTTAGAGGCTGCTATGCGGAAGGCTGGCCACTCGCTGGCCTCGTAGCGGCGTTTGCCAAGCATAATGTTTTCTCCAAACGTAAGTTGTTTGCCTTGCATTTGTATGCCACAACCAAAACTTGCCGATGGGTCGGCCAAACCGTCAATCATTGGATAGTGCAGCATGGTGTACTCTTCGGGTAAGGAAACCTCCTCTTTAATATCAATAAAGCGTGAGCAACGGTCGCTGAATGGCTGTTGGCGAGAGGCCTGGTCAAGTTTGAGAAAAAGATGACTCATGGCACGGCTGTAAAAGTTGCGAGCCGAGAGGGGAATGAAAGCAAGGGTGTTTTTATCGACCGTGGCATAGTTTGCGATGCTGTACTTGTAGGTTATCATCACGGGTTGATCAAGGTAGTGGTCGGGGTCGGTGTGGGTGATGTCTATTATTTCTGCTCGTGGGTCAATACGAAGCAGTTCCAACTCAAGGTTGCGTTGCCATTCGCTCTGGCGCGCACTGAACACACCTCTCACGGCAGCGTCGCTCTGTCCCTCGGCGGTGATGGTGATGGTGCCAGTGAGGTCGCCAGTGGACGATATTTTGCAAGTGTTGAGAATGCGGATATAATGGTTTTTAGAATCGCTTATGGGTGTCTCTTGCAGGTCTGCGCCTTCGGGTGTACCAATCAGGTAGCCTTGTTGTTGTTCGGCACTGCTCCATAGTTCGCGTACGTTAGGCACCCATGTGGGATCGAGAAGTTGGAATTTACCGTTGCGCAGTTGCACAGCACACACGCTATGGTTAAATTGATCGGCAGGTATGCGGTCTATACGTTCTCCAGCCATGGTCATGGCAGCATAGGCTTTGAATCCTGCAGCACGCAACATGGCTACTAAAAGCGATGCCTTGTCTTTGCACACGCCACAGCGATCGGTGAAGTTCATTTGCACGTTGTGCAACGTAAAGCCTTCGCCTTCTCCCATCGAAATGCCTGCATAGCGCATGTTGTCGGCCACCCAGTGGGTAAGGCGTGCCACCGAGTCGGCTTCGTCTTTGGCACCGTTCAGTATTTCGGCTACTTTCTTTGTAAGTTCTGGTGTGGCCGTGAAACTACCATAATCTTCGTTAACACCATAAAACCAACGGCTTTTGGTTTGCCAGTCGGGGCTGGTTGATAGCAGTAGTTTGCATTGTATGTCGTTGTTTGCAAGTGCGTTTGGTTCGCGCTTTAGTGGCATTATGTCGGTCTTGGCAAAGGTGTAGATGCTACGTCCCTCTTCTGCGGCTTTCTCGCTATGGGTAGTTATATCGCCATTATAGACTTTATATTGCAGGTTTTTCTCGTCAAGAATATTCAACTGATATACTTTGCGTTCTACGGGTTGCGAAGCATAGAAAGGCACAATATCGTAGAAGTGCCCTTTCATGGGAGGTATGTATCGAGCATCGGCATTTGTTTCATCAGATAGTAGGGCATAGGTGAACCCCTTTTTATATGTCCACACCTCCAGTTCGTCGCCTATTTCAAGATGCCCCACTTCTACCATCTTTTGGCTCGCTCCCCAGTAAATGAGGCGCGCGGGAGCAACATAGTCGTACACTTCGCTGTTGTTTTCACGACCAGGCCATATTAGCGTGTCTGTGTTACCCTGTCGGTGTACCAGCACTCGTTCTATATCGCAGTATGCCGACTGGGGGTCGTAGTCCATCTTGAATGTGCTGTGTTGTGTGCATCCAGCCAAGCTATTCATGGCAATGCGTACGTGATTTTGTATGTGGCTCAATCCCGATTCCTCCATATATACACCTGTCGAATCGAAACGAGTCACCGTGTTGTAACCTGCATACTTATCGGGCAATGCTGCATCTTGCGCCGCCACATAGATGCCACTTGCGGCCAACATCAGTGTCAGTAGAGTTTTCTTCATATCTTATTGTTAATTTTTTTTGACCTAAAACAGGTCAACGTGGCAAGTGCGTGATTTATTGCACATCATGCCAAGATTATTCACCTTTTTTGTCCGTACTTACGCCCAATTATCACCCTCTTTTTTAGGACTTAGGTAGGACTTGATAGGGAGATGATAGGGAGATGGTACCTCTAAAAAGGCCTGTTGCTTTGTCGCAATATGGGAGAGGAGGGATAGAAGATAAAAGAAAAGCGAGGTAAACCACAGGTTTACCTCGCCAGTTGTCCTACCAGGACTCGAACCTAGACTAGCTGATCCAGAGTCAGATGTGCTACCATTACACCATAGGACAGCGTTTTGTCTTGTTGCTCAAAGGAACTTTGTCGCACTCAAAACGGTTGCAAAAGTAAGTCTTTGGCGCAAAGTGAGCAAATTTTTTTGCATTTGGTTACTCGTTTTTTTATCCCTTTGCTGGTAATCAGAAGTTTGTGGCTGTTGAATATGCCTGTACAAAATATGTTTGCAATTGACTTTTACAACGTATCACCTTCAGAGTCCGATCCATTTTGAGCCGATTTTTCGAGTTCCATTTTACCAAAACGAAGTGTTACGCCAGCCGATATGTAGCGACTGTTGGTCATCTTGTTGGTGCTCTCGCTCAAATAGAATGGGTTGGTATTTTCACTGCCACTGCCGTAGCGTCCACCCCAGTTGAAGATGTCTTGTATGTTGACGAATACAGACAGTTTGCGCTTGAAGAAGTCGCTACGCACACCCATGTTGAGGCTGTAGCGTGCTTTGCGCTCGCTCATCAAACTTAATGTTGGTGAGTTGTAGTTTGCCGACAGATGCACCTGATATTGGTTGAATATCTTGGTCCAAGCGTTTAGTCGTACACTCCACGACACCATGTCTCGCTCATCGGTCTGTGGCACCCCATTGCGATCATATTCCATGCGGTATCCGTAATCGTACAGGTTGGCGTATAAGCGTACATTGAAGAAACCTGTTGGGCGATAGGTCATATTCACCGAAGCCCCATATCGCCATGAAGTACCCATGTTGTAGGGTATCGAGTAGCTCACAATGCGGTCGAGCCATGCGTCGTACTCGGCATCTGTCAGACTGCTAATCTCATTGGTACTTAAGCGTCCGTAGCCTTCAATTCCAACATTGCCAAATCGTTCAAAGTATTTTTGCCAACCCAACTCGGACGAGTGCGTTATGGCATTGCGAAGTCCATTCTGGTTACCAGTCCTGTATGAGTCTTCTCCATATATCCTAAAGCGAGTCAACTGGCTCTCTGAGGGGGTGGCCATACGCATCGAATAGTTAACCTTGAAGTTGTGCATCGACTCGGTGCGATAGCTTATGTGTACCGATGGACGAAATGTGATTTCGGTGAATGAGCTGTCGTCGCTAAAAGGCATTTCGCTTTCATATTTGTATGCCGTTTGTTCAAGCCCAACCCCGAGACCACTACTCACTGTTAGCCCACCCCAACGGTGTGTCCAGTTTACATCGGCGTTGCCACTTGTTTCTGCTCCAGTGAAATGGTAGGCACGTAGAACGTCGATGCTGTCGTAGCTGCCAGATGCCGACATGTAGTAACGTCTATACTCATTATCCATGCTCTGGTGGTCAACACGTAGGCCGTAACTCATTTCTCCATCCTTGCTATATGGGCGATTGTAGCGAGCATCAAGGCTCAAACCAAGTGTGCTACTTTCGGTTAGTAAGTAGCGGTTTTCATCAAGGTCGGTATAAGTTGTGTACCAGCGGTTATAGTAATCGTCGGTGCTGTTGTGCGATATGCGACTGTTAATGCCGATTCTGAGATTGTGTCCCTCTTGATCGAACTTTTTAGTCCAGTCGGCACCCAAGTGACCAAACATAGAAGCTCCGCTTGAAGTGTCGCCAATACGGTAATCAAGTATGCTATCGATGGCTCCATAGAATGTTTGAATTGTGTGGCGTCGTGAGGGGTTTTCGCTGTGTGTATAGTTGAAACCTCCATCGACAGATATTTCCTGCGAGGAGTCGATTTCGTAGTTGACAGACATGAATATGTTACCCCCTATGCTCATGGCCTCGCTTGCCGAGGTATCGGTTTGGTACATTGTTGTGTCGTAGTCGTCGCCGTTTTGGGCGCGACGCATAGACCATCCTTCGTTGGTGTTGTCGCGACGCGAGTATCGTCCACTGGCAAATATGTTGATGCTCAGTTTCTCTTTCGCCCACATGTAGCTCAACCACGGGCTAACGAATGGTTGATTACCTCCATTGACACCGAAACTTATGAATTGGTTGCTTTTGATGTGAGCCGTTGTGATAATGTTTATTACGGCTTCGGCACTGGTAGCATACTTAGCCGACGGATTGGTAATGGTTTCGATGCGAGCCAAGGCATTGGCAGGAAGTGTCTCAAGATAGGTCTTAAGGTTCTCTTCGGTCAGTTTTGAGGGTTTGTCGTTTACCCATATTTCTACGCTACTAACACCGCGAAGCGTGATGTTGCCTTCAACGTCCACCTCTACACCGGGCGCATTTTGCAGCGCATCGTTGGTGGTACCAGTCTGAATCGACGGGTCTTCGCTAACGTTGTATACCATTTTCTCGCCCTCCATGGCATAGAGAGGCTTGGATGCGGTGATGGTTACTTCTCCAAGTGTTGTAGAGCCAGGCTTCAGACGCAGCGTGCCAAGGGCTGTATTGTTGCTCACGGAGAAAGGCATGAGTAGGCTTTGATAGCCTATTGCCGATACACGCAGCAGGTGTCCCCCTTGAGGTATTTCGCTTATTTCAAATAGCCCATCGAAGTTTGTAGAGCCTCCTTTAATGAAAGAACTGTCGGCCGAATCGAGCACGGCCACGTTTACGAATGGTAAAAATTCACCCGTTACGCTGTCGCGCAGCGAACCTACCACCTTGAAAAGGTCGCCTTCTTTAACCTTTTTCTTTTGCTTAACAGAGCGTGCCTTTTCGCTATCGGACATGTTGTTCCAGTCGCGATTTTGACCTGGTCGAGGCCTGTTACCGGGACGTTCGCCCGATGGGGGACGACCACCAGGGCCACCAAAACCACCAGGTTGGGCGTTGAGTGTTGAAGCAAGGGTTAGGAATGTGGCCAATGCTGTGGCATATAGCAGTAGGTTTGTGCGGATTTTCATTTCTTGTGTTGAGTTTGGGAAATGGTATAAAAAACGCTTGCAAAGGTAATAATAATTTTAGTACAATATTCCCCCCAAATCTTGCAAATACGACAAAGTAAAGATTGATATCTTCTGGGCATAAGGAGCGTAGCGTGTCCTGCATTTCGCCCTATCAAGTCCTGCAGAAGCAGGACTTGATAGGGCGTTGATAGGGTGAAAATACGACTACTATCTATTAGTGGCACGGAGTGCTGTTTCGTAGTCGGTTTCGTCAAATGTGTAGGTTATGCGATAACGGTATACTTCGTTGGCAGAATATCTACGATTATAGCGGGAACCACTTATGTGGTGTTCTGTTTTTACAAACATGTCGTTGACCATCCAGTTTTGGTGGTCAAGAAAACATTTTTCGGGGAGGTAATGCAGGCTATCGGTAGTTGTGTCGTAGATGCATTGTTGCATGATGCGGATTGAGTCGTCGAACACTACGTACAGAGTGTCGCGTATGTATCCACGAGGTACGTTTCTTATCTGATTGATGGCAAATTTATTCGTACGGAGCGTGGATGGTATGAACAACTCTTGGAATGTTACGGTTTGTTGTGGCGCGATTGTAAGTGTCAGTGGCGTGGAAAGCGAGTCGCGTTGTTGCATTTGCAGGGTTATGGCGTGTTGTGTACTATTGGTAATTACTGCTAAATCTTGGTCTTCTGCTTTATCTGTGTGCCATGTGGTTCTGTGAAAGAATAAAGTATAAAGTATGGCTACAATCAAAGCCAGACCTATCCATATCCATTGGCGGATGTTGAATTTATGTGCCGACTCGGTTTCAATTTGTTCGCCACCGCACAACTGTTGCTGCAGTGCATCAATGGTTTTGCCTTGAAATAGGTCGGCATTGACCATTATAGGGTCGCCATCAGTAAGTGTCAGTTGTAGGATGATAAGCTCATTCCTGCCTGTGCCGAAATTTACGACTGTCGCTTCAGTTATGTCGGCGCAATTAACCAGTATGTGTTCGTGATATTTTATACGCCAGGTTACCTCTTTTACGGCACAGTGGTATAAGATTATTTGTTCGTCGTCAAGTTCTATGAGGGCTTTACGGCGGGAATAGTCGATAAGAAAGAGCGTTAGGGGAATCGGAATTAGGAGAATCAATATAATCAGAAGCCAATATTGGACGGTGATTCCGAGAATGATGGTACCCACGATGAATAGGAGGGTGATATACTGTACTGTGCGGTTAAATAGTTTTTTAGGTTTGATTGTCATTTTCATATTTTTTGTCGCTTAATTGTCTTATTCTTGTTTTTCGAGGAAAGTGAACGTAATGGGTAAGTTGACTTGTACCCGAACCACATTTCCGTTGCTGTCTATATACCCAATCTTTGGGAAAGATAAAAAGCACTTATGTACCGATATAGCCGTAGATAACATCACCATGTATAACAATGGGGAATAGGGGGGGGGGCTTGGGCACTGTGTCAAAGCCAGGTGATTCTGGGCTCCACAAAAGAGGGCAATAAACATCGTCGCCCAAAGCGCTGGCCGTAGAATTGTTTTCATAGTTGTGAATTGATTATGATTTTGAAAGGTGCAAATGTAGAAAGAAAGTTGAATAGTAACCGTAACTAATTACTCCTCCCCATAATATCTTGTGTATCAATTGTATGATGGTTGGTGTGTTTTAATAGTCTGTGTGCGTGAGATGGTTTGTTAGGATAAAACGACCGAAAAATATTTACTGTGTGCCATGTTGCATAATTGCAGTAACTTTGCAGCGAGAAACTATTCTACAAAAACGCCTATATAAGATGCAAAGAACTTTTGGTGAGGAACAACCCTACTGGCCATTAGGCCCATTCAAAGTACGTCTACCTTTCGTCCATTACAAGTTTGCGTGGCCCGACTATGTGCAAGGCCTCTTGGTATGTGCTGTATGTCTCAGTGCTGTGCCGATGTTGCAAGAGTATCTTGGTATGCCGTTCGACATTGCCATAACCATTGTCATCCTAAACGGATTGCTTTACTGCACTCACGTGCTACTTGGAGACCCCGTGGTGCCTGGTTGGATAACGCCAGCCATACCAATATTACTACTCTACGTGAGTCAGTATGCCCCAGGACCAGAACGTATGCAGGCTTTGATCGCATTCGAATTCATGCTTGGCATCTTGGCGTTTACACTGGGTGTAACAGGATTGGGGAAAAAGATGATAAAGATAGTGCCCAACGCGATGCAGGCTGGTATTATTGTTGGGGCCGGCATTGCAGCAGTGATTGTGGTTTTCAAAGAGGGGGGGCATTTCGATAAGTCGCCTCTCACCATTGGCATTTGCATGGCCATTGGATTCTTCCTCTTGTTTTCTAACACGTTCAAAGTGTTTGCCCAACGTAACAAAGTGGCTAAATTCATCTCCGACTTGGGTATATTGCCCATCATGGTGTTGGCTGTAGTTTTGGGACCGCTGGTACTTGAAACTCCGTGGCCAAAAATAGAATGGGGTGTGGTGAAGCCAAATTTTATTGGCGTGTGGCGCGACTGGACGGTGTTTGGACTTGGTATTCCACCTGCCAAGATGTTTCTTTCTGCCATCCCAATAGTCATTTCCACCTATATTGTACTTTTTGGTGATATGATTCAGGCTCAAGCCCTACTTGAAGACTGTGCCGAGAAACGCCCCGACGAGAAAATAGACTACAACCCCAACCGTTCGCACATCATTTTTGGTATGCGCAATATGATTATGTCGGTCATCGGTCCCGACCTCACCATGTGTGGCCCACTGTGGGCCGCTATGCAAGTGGTTATCTGCGATCGCTATAAAAAAGGCCGTGCCGCAATGGACTCTATTCACTCGGGTGCAGGTTCATTCCGCTTTGGTACACTGACGGGCTATTTCCTCCTGCCAATAGTTACACTTGTGCGACCTATATTGGGCGTGGCATTGGCCTCAACCTTGCTCATACAAGGCTTTGTCTCGTTCCGCGTGGGTATCAGCAAGGCTCGAACTGCGATAGATCTGGGTATAGCTGGAGTTATGGCTGCCGTGCTCGCATCGCGTGGTGCCGCGTGGGGATTGGGCACAGGCATTGTGTTGAGTCTGTTACTACTGCTGCCACGGCAGAAACAAGAACCTCGTAAAGAAGAGTCAGAAAAAGACACGACGGGTAACGATTAGCCAGTAAAATTAGGTTCAATTTCCCACTTGACACAAATTTCATATTATAAACATCGCTTGAACAGTAAAGTCTTATTTGCCAAATCTTTTTTTGCACTATAGTGTTGCCTTGCAGCAAAAAAAGTTTTTACCTTTGCGGAGAAGTTACAACTGTTAAGTTATCAATTGATAAATGCTATGATGAAATAATACTCATAAAACTTAAGAAATAACATAATTGAGCGGACGCTCTTGTTCTCCTGTAGAAAAGCTGGTAACTTTCAAAGAACGAGAATAAGAAAGCGCGAGTTCACGTCAGGGGCGTGAATTTTCGTGACACTTATTAGTTCTAAGGTATCACCAGCACCTTCTACAGTAATAAGGCAGTTTTGACGAAAGAATCACGCCTTTCTTCATGCCCCTTAATTAGCAATAGTGTCCTGCTTATAACAATAAGCAGGGAAGCCGAAAACTGCACTATAGAGTAGGCAGAAAAAAAGTTGCGCACGACACGAAATAGTGTATAAAAAATGAAAAAAATTATTACAATCATCGGTGTAATCATTGTTAGTCTAAACCTGACCTCATGTGAAGCAGTGTTATATGGTTTACTTTTGGGGGCAACTATGGTCACAACTCCGGCTTACACACCCACGTACACTGCACCAACATACACGTCTCCATCCTATTCAAGTCCTACCTATACTCCAAGTACAACCACACCATCCTCTTCTTCATCCTCACAAAAGGATTGTCAAAGATGTTTGGGGAGTGGAAAGTGTCAGATATGCAATGGTAAAGGTTGGTATACACAGTTAGGCATTGGTAGCGGAACTCATAACTGCACAAGTTGTAATAAAACAGGAAGATGCAGTGTATGTGGAGGCTCGGGGAAGAGATAAACCCTCTCAACCACGATATTATTTCTATAGCGACCTCATTGACATTCCTTCTTAGGTTACAATTGGTTGTGCATTTTTAATAAACGTTTCAACTCAAAGCAGAGAGGGTATTTTATGACTTTCTGAAGAAGACGTTTCAGCAAATTGTGCAGAGGATACCGTTATCGCCGTCTTGAGAAATCACAACACATACTGGATGTCCAAGGACATCGAAAAGGAAAACACGGTTAGACTCACCGATGTGTAGACGGTGTTGGTATCGACAACAGCCACCACATTACTGAAAGATACACCATTAAATCCAACTACATCGGCACGGTCTACACTTGTATTGCAATACTCGAAGATTGCGAGGAGAAATCCGAGGATGTGACGCACGACCAAAATGGGCTGTGGCGACTCTAACGAAAGGATATTTCTTTGAGATAGAAAAAAAATGGCACAAAGAAGTCTCAAAATACCAACATTATTACAGAAAAAGCGAGGCCAAATGGCCTCGCTTTTTTATAGTAAAGGCATATTTTACTTCACCTATTCTTGATTGGTATCGTCATTATATCTGCGATGCAAACTCCTGTATGGTTAGGATTGCCAACTTTGGCCAGTCAATTTGTTTGAGGACGTTGAAATGGGCATCGTTAGTAACGATATACTCAGCATCGTAGGCTACAGCGCAGTCAACAAATTTGTTGTCGTCTACATCCTGTTCAATCAAGCAAAAATGGATATAGGTCTCTTGAAAATGTGTTGTATGCAAACGGGCAATAGCTTCCACCACGTTGTGGGCTATCTCCTTTGTGGTCTTCGCGGCAAGGATCTCCTCATACTCAATCAGAATCTCGGTGTTGACGCAAAGGGATGTGTCGCCATTCAGCACGCTCAACCATATTTTATGGTATGGGCTGCCGCTGGGCAACGACTACAGGAGACAATTAGTGCCTAATACTATTCTGCGCATAACGATAAGGGGTACGCATGTGTTCTGCGCCCCATTGCAGTAGCAGCGGTACAGTGGTATGCCTGCCTGGCTTGACGAGGCAAGACTGGGCTTTTCTTGGTGGGGATGACGGCCTTTAGGTTGTACCCCCGACTCAAAATCTAATCAAATACTATGTCCCTCCGAGGTAACAATACAAAAAAAACTGCTCCCTAGTTGATGGTCATATACAGTAATAGCAATCCTATGGCAAAATCGATCTCTCCGCAGTCGAAAAACAGACCTGCACGCAGCTCTGCAAGATCAATCGCCGTGTGTCAAACTCTATCCACATCAATACTTTTTCAATTTCACATCATTGATTTTCAATCATCCGCCATACTAAGTATCAATCCCACTTTGCCATGTCACCATGTCAAAAAATAATTGTATCTTTGCGTCGAGATTAGTATATTTAACGGATATGTGGCCAACATTGAAAAACCCTCCAGTCGGAGTGGCATTAGCACAAGTCAAACTGAATACAGAGAATTTTTCTATTCAGAAAGTGGATAATGTAGATAGACCGATAAAGAACATCCTTCCCATTCGAAAAGAAGGAACACATGTAAACATCGGACTTGACAAATCCAGCCTTCCTCTTGGCGTGTCAAAAATCAGCGCCACCTCAGATGTCAAGATTGCAACCTATATCTATTTTTCCAAAGAACAGAAAACCAAACTGGAAATTTCGGGAGACACAATCACATATGTCAGCGAAGACCGATATCAAGGGTGGGATGTCTTTAAAGGTAGTGTCCTTGAATTTCTCGGTATATTAGAGCGTGTTTTCGGCCAATTCGAGATACAGAGAACCTCTATCCGGTTTATCAACCGCTTCTCTTTTCCCGATTTTGACACCCCCGAAGATTATATTAACACTTTCATCTCGGCCACTGGAGAATCGCAACCCTATCCTTTGCGGAAGTATGGATTTCGCCTGATTATGGATATTCCCGATACAGACACCTACTCGGTTGTAAACCACAATGTCGAGCGTGTCGTTGATGGCAAATTCCTTTACACTTTTGATATTGATGTTCTGAACAATCAGAAGTTGTTGTTCAGCATCGACTCTATTGACAATAACTTGGACAATCTGCGGGAGATAAAGAATAACATCTTCTTCAACACCTTAACCGAAAAGACGCTGTCACTATGCAATTGAATCAACTGCCCAACCATGCAAAAGTATTGACCCTTGCCACCGGTTTGTTGGCAACAACACCTGTTTTTGCATATTCCGATTTGGACAATCTTGGCAATATCCTCACTACGAGAAGAAATGTCGACTATGTGAAAAACATTTCTTCTGCTGAGGAGTTCGACATCGCGCAGAAGTTCAAATTCCAGATGCACCTGGCGGCATGGGAACAGAAAACAGTTTTTTCCTCCTCTGTTGCCACCATTGTCAACGATGAGGATTTCCAGGCAATCGTAGGTATGGGAATTGTTGCCGTGCCGTTCATAAAGGAAGAAATTGAAAGGAAGCCGTCCGTCCTTGTGTGGGCATTGAACTATATCTATGGGAGCAAAATCTCCAACAAGCCTGATTTAACTATTTCGGAAGCCTGCAATTTATGGATAAAGGCAATATCATAAATATATTCCCCAATCTAAAGGATGACCAATTCTTCGAGATAAGTAGTCCAGAAGACCCGAACTACAATTGCATCGCGTGGGCTTTCCAACTCTTTCAAAACCGATGGATGCAACCTCCGTCAGGAACCTATATTCCCGAGCTGGATGCCGTGACATGGTGGCCCGCAGGAGCCTCCGAAGGAACGGATATATCCTGCTTGCTTGAAGCCTTCCAAAAGAACTCGTTTCAACTGTGCGACTCATGGGAACATGAAGACGGATATATCAAGGTTGCCTTGTATTATGATCCCACAGACAATAGGTGGACTCACGCCTCCCGCGAAAGTCGTTACGGTAAATATTGGTTAAGTAAACTCGGCCAAAGCAACGACATCCATCATGGAACACCATTCTCAATCGAAGGGACGTTTTACGGTAAAGTGTATTGCTTTCTAAAGCGAGAAAGTAAATAGAATAATTAAACAATTTGACATAAAACGAAGAAATAGAAGAAATACATAATTGAGCGGACGCTCTTGTTCTCTGTGAGTAAATAGTCTGGAAAACTCTTTTACAACGGAATGAGAATAAAGTTGCGGAAGTTCGTGCTTATGGCGCGAATCTTTCTCCACTTATCATTCCAAAGGTAAATTTCCAGACAACCTACTCACAAGATAAGTGGCAATCAAATAGCAGAAAGGATTTGCGCCTTTCTTGTTGCCCTTAAATATCGGCTTCTCGCTCAATGGCTGGAAGCTGAAATTTTATTTAACCATTATAAATTATAAAAACTGAAGAGGCAACAGGATAAAACCGCCAATAAAAACAATGAAGAGAATAATAATCATGTGCATCACGTTTTTGTGCATTGGAAATATTTATGCTCAAAAACTAGACTATAAATACTGGGATATGACTGGCGATTATGCATACGCTCACAAAATCATCATCCCGACGAAAAGTAATCTGATAACTCTCGTTGATTTATCACAATCGAGTTTTATTTCACTGATGAAACAATATGGCTATTTTCAAGATTCTGATGTAGTACCTTCAGACTATACTTTCTCTGCATTTTGTAATTATAGTATTGACTTTTTCATGGAGCCCTTAAATGGATATGGAACAAACACTATAGAACATAGTGAAATTCGGAAATGCGTTCGGTTCATTGGTAAAATGAATAATCTTTCTCCGCGCAATGCGATAACTAACCTTGTAAAGGAGTTACAAGAATACTATACCAAAAAGGTTGATGGGAAGGACTGTTTTGTGATACCGACTCAACAAGGAGGTGGGTACGTATTCCTAATAGGGATGTCAAACGGTTTCTATGTAGTGGAATGTATGCATTTAAATAAATAGAAATGTATGTTTTTATCAAAATGACAGGGGCATTTCATTCGTGGAAGTACAATTAGTACGCTCCTCACGAGAGCAAGTCAATCGGCTCATATCAAGTATCGATAGAAAATATGGAAAACACACAATCAAAGATGAAAAAAATCCTGGTGGTGTAATTTATATTTGGCAGACACCCAGTGGTAATGTTGAGATTTGGAGAAGCGAATTCTGGGATGAAGATGGGCGTTGCAATCTTACCATCACATATAAAGACTTCACTTTGGTAAAAAGGGAAGCACAATCCTATGCAGAAAAAGAAAAGAATAGAGCAGCACACAAGAATGATTTATAATGGTTGTCCGATTATTATTTTGCCAAATCGTGAAAAAGTACCTTTGCAACCAAAATCAAACCAATGTTTGACTAAATAAAATTCAGCGCATAAAACACAATTACTGATAGAATAAAACATATGAAAAGAAATAGTATCATTTGGATTATTATCGCAACATGGTTTGTTGGCCTTGTTGGAGTTTTTTTTTCTACCAAAATGGCAGTTGACAAGAAAGAAAAGAAACTGTGGATGCAGGCACACAATGCATTAAGTGATTATTTCGACAATCAATCAACCTACATGGATGTTGTTTATTCTGGAAGAACTGTCGCATACGAACAAATATCTATTCCAGACAGACCTCAGAAAAGAGACAATCCACAATCTGATTGGCAAAGAACGCTAAACGATTCTTACGGGAAATATCTTGAACAGTGGAAGTCTGAATATGGTGATATTTGGAAATTGTACAAGTTGAAGCCCAAATACAAATCAGAAAACAGCTGGAACTCGGACAATGAATGGACAGGGTGGATGTTCCATGGCCTAGAGTGCATTAATGCTTGGAATGGGGTTATAGAGTTTATAGAATATCCATATCAAGTTGGATTAAAAAAACAGGATTACAATTTCTTTTATAACTTTATGCCCACGATACAAGAGGCTCTTAATAGTGCATACGAGTTTGAAACAGAAGACCCCAAATCGTCAAATAGAGACAAATTTGCAGGTGGAAATAAATCCAATATCTGGAACCTTAAAGGCATGGTGGAAAACGAATATTTTTTTCTTTGGAGTTACGACGATAATTGCAACAGTTTTGGGAAGGAAAGTGTTGACAGTATGCTGTGTGCAACTGATTGGTCAAAGTATCACATAAAAAGTGCCTATTCCTTGCCGAGTAGTGATGTTAGCGTTAGGTCATTGGTTTTTGCTAAATCTGACTATCCTGGCGTCTATAATGGATACTACCAAGTTTACAACAGGCTGGAAAAAACTGCCGTTTGGCGATTAACGTATAATTGGTATGATGATAACAAGAGTCGTAACCTGAAAAAATACCGCATACGGTGGGCTGCTATTCTTACCATATTGATGCTTGGCTCAGTCATTCCGCTATCTATCATTGAAAACAAGAAAAAGAAAATGTCGGAGGAAACATTGCAAGATAGGCTTAAAAGGCTGTGCAATCCCCAGAACTTCATGAAGAATTACGACACGAAGAAAGTCGAAACAGCAAATGCACTATACCAAAGGCTTATGACTGTTGCCCTTGGAGAGCAGGCATTGAATGAGATTTCGCAAACGGCAATTACGGAATTAGGCATTACGCTGATTGATGAAACGCAATTAAAGAAACTGAAGGAGAAAGTGAATCCTCAGCGGTATATGAAGCCGTACGATGCAGAAAAGGTGTCATTAGCCAATGAGTTGTTTGCAAAAATCAACAAATCGGGACTGACTTACGAAGAGTATATTGAAATTGAAAAAGAATCAAAAAAACTTTAATAATATGAAAGCGGATATTACTGACTATTGCGATGGTGACGGGTAGTATTTCATCATTACACCCAGACATTTCATTTTTATCTTTGCCATGTTAGGAAAAGTCTGTACCGATGCACCAGTATTCCTCAAATGTCAAACCACAAAAGAAAGGATTAATTATTCCGCTGTTCTACAACAAGGTGCAAGAAAGTCAACCTCCGCTTCCGCTCAGGCAAAGGCATCAAGGCCGCTCTGGCCAACGCCAAGTTCCGTCCAACTGAGGACTTGATGAGCAAGAAGAAGTAGCCAGCAAAATACTAAGCGCAAGAAGTTTGAACTTCATGCTCATAATTTCGAAAAAAATTGAGCATATTTTGAATTCGAAACTACGCTTTGTAGTATTCATCACAAATCCACAATGCCGTTTACAATTAAATAGTTTATTCGTGGATCAACAACTTCATACAACGTAGTCCCATCACTTGCTGGATATAAACTATCTTTAACAAGATTGTATTTGATTAAGTCGTTTATATGACGTTGTGCCGTTTTGAGATTTGACACTTTGAAGAAGTCTGAATACTGCCGGATGCTAAATGATGTTAATTTCATTCGTAACAACCTGTTTATCCAGTTGATAATATCTGAATTTTTCCCAGTACGTACTGGTTGTTGTGAGTAATAATCAAATTTCTTGCAATAGGCCAAACATCCATTATATATTGCGCTGCTAGAAAACGATACAATATCATTTGTCTCGGACTCTTCGTTTATAATATAGCTTAACAATGTAATTAGAGACCTCGGTGATCCATCTGCAATTTTTAATATTTTAGTTTGATCATCCTTGTTTGGTAATAGCGACTGAAATGATACCGAATTTGATTTGTCTATAGAAAAATAGGTCAAACGTTTATTTATCAATGCGGCAAGTTCCTCATTGCGCCATCGAATATCTATTTCTTTAAACTTATCGAAACGCACACCTTTTTGATTTAATGCTTTTTTGATTTCTGACCATAAACTCATGACAATCGACAGTTTGTTTGTGTATAACAAATCTGTATCTGACAGTAAATCAAATATAAATTCAGCAACTTTGTTTATATCTGTACTAATGTCTTTTACTTCATCTATTTTATCGAATAGTATTACTATTGATTCATGACCTAATTTTTCTGCAATGGCCTGCATATTGTGAATGATTTTAATCAAACGTTCTGTGGGCCATGATACAAGTTTCTCTCTAGATACATTTTGAAATTCTTCAATCTTAAACCCCTCGAAGTATTCATGCCCGACAATAGAAAAATCAGGAGTTACACCTGCGTAACTCTGTATTAGTTGGACACTGACTTGTACACCTGCTGAAATCAAGGAGTTGACTGGCTTTTTCAAAAAAACATTCCAAATCCTTTTTAATGCATTTTTCCGGCGTTTTGTAGCTATTCCTTTCGAACACCTCAAAAATTCATCTGCATGTTGTTGGTCATAAAACGCCTCTATAAGAATAGCAATTTCCGTCTTCTGTGATTTATTCAATTTGCTTCGTAGTTTCTTGTTTACATATAATTCCTTTGCTATACCAAACGTGATTCCTTGAATTATTGAATACAAAAAATAATTTTCATTGTTATTTTCGGGAATATTATCATACCTTGTAATTAATACTGGAAGTATTTTATTTCGCTGCAAATCATCGAATAAATGATAAATTGTTGCAGATTTACCTTGGCCTCTTTGTCCAAGTACAAAACGGCTTACCCCCTCTTTGGCTAAATCAACTAATTCTTGGTAATATTGTTGCTCATAATAGTATTCTTTCAAGGCGTCTAATTCTTCTTCTGCACTATATTGTGCAAAGGGATTTCTTTTGATATTTTTGATTGTCTTCATATGTAAATTGCTGACATGTTTCAAAGAATGCTAGTGTTTAGTATGCCTATAAATTATCCGTCACATTCACCCTCGTTGATGTCGTTCTTGATAATGTAATATTTAGCATGCCCACATACCGACACATTCACCATGAAATACTCCCAAAACAAAAGAGAGGGGAAATAGTCACCTATTTCCCCTCTCTTGAATGAAAAATCTTATTTTACTTCCTCGTAGTCCACGTCGGTGACGTTGTCGTCGCCGTTATTGGGCTGCTGGCCTGCGCCAGGGTTACCACCCATGTTGTTGGGGTCGAAGCCGGCGGCGCCTCCTTGTGGACCGGCTTGCTGCTGGGCTTTGTACATGTCCTCGCTGGCGGCTTGCCAGGCGGTGTTTATCTTGGCCATGGCGGCATCTATCTGCTGGACGTTGCGGGCGCTGTGGGCGGCCTTCAGTTCGTTGAGGGCACTCTCGATGGCACTCTTTTTGTCGGCAGGAATCTTGTCGCCGTATTCCTTGAGGTTCTTCTCGCTCTGGAAGATCATACCGTCGGCACCGTTGATTTTCTCAATCTCCTCTTTAGCCTTCTTGTCGGCGTCGGCGTGCGCCTCGGCCTCGGCTTTCATGCGCTTGATCTCGTCCTCGCTCAAGCCGCTGCTGGCCTCGATGCGGATGTTTTGGCTCTTACCAGTGGCCTTGTCGAGTGCACTGACATTGAGGATGCCGTTGGCATCAATATCGAAGGTTACTTCGATTTGAGGCACTCCGCGCGGTGCTGGTGGAATGCCAGCCAAGTGGAAGCGGCCGATGGTCTTGTTGTCGTTGGCCATGGGGCGTTCGCCTTGCAGCACGTGGATTTCAACCTCGGGCTGATTATCGGCAGCAGTCGAGAACACCTGGCTCTTCTTGGTGGGGATGGTGGTATTGGCTTCGATGAGCTTGGTCATTACGCCGCCAAGGGTCTCGATACCAAGCGAGAGGGGCGTTACGTCGAGCAGCAGCACATCCTTCACCTCGCCGGTGAGCACACCGCCTTGAATAGCGGCGCCGATAGCCACCACCTCGTCGGGGTTCACGCCCTTTCTGGGGGTCTTGCCGAAGAACTCTTCCACTTTCTTTTGCACGGCGGGGATACGGCTCGAGCCGCCGACGAGGATAACCTCGTTGATGTCGCTATTGCTGAGGCCAGCGTCGCGCATAGCTTGACGGCAAGGCTCGATGGTGGCGCGGATAAGGTCGTCGCACAGTTGCTCAAACTTGGCACGGCTCAGTTTCATCACCAGGTGCTGCGGCACGCCGTCGGCCACAGTGATGTAGGGCAGGTTAATCT
>JAFVBC010000017.1 GCA_017480185.1 Bacteroidales bacterium | reverse complement strand
GCAATGAGTTATGAGAGACCCACCCCTAACCCCTCCCAGGAGGGGGAGAAGAATGGGTTAATCTCGCAGGAGGTGGTAGGGGTGAAGGCTGCATACAAAACCTCCCCTCCCAGGAGGGGATAGAGGGGTGGGGTATGTGGCAGGGGTGAAGGCTGCATACTAAAACCGCCCCTCCTGGGAGGGGACCGAGGGGTGGGGAATGGTTACGAGATGTGAGCAATGAGTTATGAGTTATGAGCAATGAGAGACCCACCCCTAACCCCTCCCAGGAGGGGAAGAAGAATGGGATAGCCCCTCAGGAGGGGAAGAAGATTGGGTTAATCTCGCATGATGTGGCAGGGGTGAAGGCTGCATACAAAACCTCCCCTCCTGGGAGGGGACCGAGGGGTGGGGGTAATCGCCGAGAGGGGAGGATGATACCTCAAAATCAGCAAGGTTATTATACATTTTACAAAAAAAAATGTCGTTCCACAATATAACGAACGGATGAATCGTTATCCATGCTGTTTTATCGTTGCCCGCAAGGGGAGCCAACCCACAAACACAATCACTCAAACCACAGCATGATGAAGAATCTTGTAATCGTCGAGTCGCCGGCCAAAGCGAAAACAATAGAAAAATTTCTTGGAAAAGACTTTACCGTCAAGTCGAGTTATGGACACATTCGCGACCTAAACAAAAAGGACATGAGCATTGACATCGACGACAACTACGAGCCCCAATATCAGATAAGCGACGACAAGCGTACACTGGTGGCCGAGTTGAAAAAAGATGTGAAGCAAGCCGAACAGGTATGGTTGGCATCCGATGAGGACCGCGAGGGAGAGGCCATTGCATGGCACTTGCAGGAGACGCTCGATCTTGACCCCGAACGCACGCAGCGTATAGTGTTTAACGAGATTACCAAACCGGCCATTCTCAACGCCATACAGCACCCTCGGAAGATTGATATGAGCCTGGTGGATGCCCAACAGGCCCGCCGTGTGCTCGACCGTCTGGTGGGTTACGAGATAAGTCCCATACTGTGGAGCAAGATAAAACCAGCCCTCAGCGCTGGGCGTGTGCAGAGTGTTGCAGTGCGCCTGGTGGTGGAACGCGAAAATGAGATAAAACATTTTGAAAGCCACCCCTACTTCAAAGTAAGTGCGCGCTTCAATGCTCATGGCGATAGCCATGTGTTGAATGCCGAGTTGCAACGCCACTTCGACACCGAGGAAGAGGCATCGGCTTTTCTGCAGGCCATTGCCAACAGCACCTACACCGTTAGCCGATTGGAGACCAAACCTACCCGTCGCAGTCCGGCTGCACCTTTCACCACCAGCACGCTTCAGCAAGAAGCCAGCCGCAAGTTGGGATTCAGTGTGGCACGTACTATGCAAGTGGCGCAGCAGCTGTATGAAAGTGGATTGATTACCTACATGCGTACCGACAGCGTCAACTTAAGCGAGTTGGCTATCAATATGTCGCGTCAAGAGATTGAGGCACACTTTGGAGCCGAATATGCCATGACGCGTCGCTACCACACCAAGACCAAAGGGGCGCAGGAGGCGCACGAGGCTATACGTCCAACCGACATGACGCGCCCAACCGTCGACGCCGACCCCGCGGGACGTAGGCTCTACGAATTGATATGGAAACGTACCATCGCCAGTCAAATGGCCGATGCACAGTTGGAAAAAACCGAGATGGATATCAGCATAAGTGGTAGTCCATTGCACTTTGTATGTACGGGCGAGCAGGTGATATTCGATGGCTTTTTGAAAGTGTATAACGAGTCGACCGACGACGACCAGCCCGAAGCCGACCGCCATCTGTTGCCACGTCTGCCCGAAGGCACTTCTCTTGACATGGAGCAATGCCTGGCACAGCAGCACTACACCCAGCACCCCTCACGCTATACCGAGGCCAGCTTGGTGAAGAAGTTGGAGGACTTGGGTATCGGTCGCCCATCGACCTACGCCCCAACCATAAGCACCATACTAAAGCGCGAATACATACAAAAGGAGGATCGCGAAGGCGATGCCCACCAGTGTGTGTACCTGCAACTGAAAGATGGGCGTGTGCATCGCACCATGCGCACCGAAAAGGGTATAGTTGAGAAAAACAAACTGGTGCCCACCGACATAGGATGTGTGGTGAACAACTTCTTGTTGGAGCATTTTGCCGACATCATGGACTATAACTTCACCGCCACTGTTGAGAAAGACTTTGATGAGATTGCCGATGGAAAGAAAGCTTGGCGTGAGGTGATAGACCAGTTCTATGTCCCATTCCACAAAAATATCAAACTCACGCAGCAAAACTCGCAGCGCACCACCGGTAGCCGATTGTTGGGTGTTGACCCTGCAAGTAAAAAGAACGTTTACGCCAAGATTGGTAGATATGGCACCCTTGTGCAGATTGGCGAGACTGCTTCGGACGAGAAACCACGCTTTGCAAGCATGAAAAAGGGACAGAGTATAGAGACCATTACCCTTGATGAGGCACTTGCCCTGTTCAGCCTGCCACGCACGGTGGGGCAGTTTGAAGATAAGGAGATTACGGTGTCGATAGGTAAATATGGCCCTTATGTGCGCCACAACGACAAATTCTACTCGTTGAGCAAGACCGACGACCCATACGAGATAAATTGCGAACGTTGCATAGAGATTATCACCACCAAACGTCAAGCCGAACTTCAGAAAGAGGAGTTGCGCAAGTTGTACCCTCATGAAATAGGCGTCCACAACGGCGAGAAGATAGTGTCGAACATAGGGAAATTTAGTCCGTACCTTTCCTATCGCAACGAGAACTACCGCTTGGGCAAAGAATACGACCCACTGACCATTACCCTTGAACAGGCAGTGCAAGTGATAGAGTCGAGCAGCAAACGTCGCGCCACCGGCAGAAAAGCCAAGAAATGACCCTTTCGGTAGTAATAGTCAACTACAACGTCAAATACTTCCTCGACCAGTGCTTGGCCTCGGTGTTTGGCAGCAATCGCCAGTTGGCCAACGGTGAGCAAATGGAGCTGGAGGTGTGGGTGGTCGACAACGACTCGGTCGACGGCTCGGCCTCAATGATTCGCACTGCTTACCCCCAGGTAAAGTTGATAGAAAATCATCAAAACGTGGGGTTCTCGAAAGCCAACAACCAAGCGTTGTTGCAGGCTACGGGCGACGTGCTGTTGCTGCTCAACCCCGACACTATAGTAGAGCCCAACACCTTGTGCCACAGCGTTGACTTTATGCAAAGCCACGCAGACTGTGGAGGCCTGTGTGTGAAGATGATAGATGGTAAAGGCAACTACATGAAGGAGAGCAAACGCGGTTTCCCCACTCCGAGTGCTGCGTTCTGTAAAATAGTCGGTCTGACATCGCTCTTCCCCCATTCGCGCCGAATGGCTGCCTACTATATGGGACATTTGCCAGCCAATGAGGTAAACAAAATAGATATAATGCCAGGCGCATACATGATGATACGTCGCGAGGTGTACGATAAGATAGGTGGCCTCGATGAACAATACTTCATGTATGGCGAGGATGTTGACTACTCGTGGCGCATAAAGCAAGCTGGCTACGAAAACTATTATCTGCCTGAACCACACATCATACACTATAAAGGCGAGAGCACGCGCAAAGGATCGCTCAACTATGTCTTCACCTTCTACAACGCCATGTCGATATTTGTCAATACCCATTTTGACGGACCTGGCGCAAAGTTCTATAACATAATAATACACATTGCCATTTGGTTGCGTGCCACCATGGCGTGGTGTAGCAGGATAGCCAAACGTATGGCCCTGCCATTGCTTGACTTCGCGTGTGCCTATGGTGGCTTTATACTCATAAAACACCTTTGGGCAACCTTTTGGGCAAGCAACATACACTATTATCCCCCCGAATACACCACGTTGGTAATTCCGCTATATATACTGATATTGATGCTTTCGGCATGGCTTGGCGGAGGCTATGACACCCCCTATAAGCCTATGAGGATGACGAAAGGAATGCTTGTGGGTATGGTAATGTTGCTGGCATTCTACTCGCTTCTCAACGAAGAACAAAGGTATTCTCGTATGCTGTTGCTGGCTGGGTCGTTGTGGACTATCGTGTCTACACAGTGTATACGCCTTGTGTGCAGTTTCCTACATCTGCCAGGCTACACACTTCGCCACAATCAGCCAGTGCCGACTCTCATAATTGGTTCGGACAAAGAGACGACTCGCGTAACGCAACTCTACACTAAAGTGCATCCTTCGCCCACAGCAATAACCACCACCAGCGACACATCGCCCAACCATTTGCAAGACATCATACGCATCAACCACATCATCAGGGTTATCTTTTGTGCCCACGACATCGGTCTTGAACAGATAATTCACCTCATGGCCGAACTGAAAACCACAGGGGTTGAATACACTATAGCGCCGAAAGAGGGAGAGTTTATAATTGGAAGCGACAGCGTTTTCTCGAAAGATTCGGCACTGGTATCGCACATTGATACGATAAGTACTCCGCTATGTAAAAGACAGAAAAGACTGTTTGATATTGTTTCGTCAACGATGTTGCTTATGGCAAGTCCGATTATGATATTGTTACAACACCATCGCGGTACTTTTTATGCCCACATTGTTCAGGTTTTGACAGGGAAAAAGACGTGGGTGGGGTATGTCGGACATGAGGGAGTGTTCGATTCGGCACAATTGCATCCCAATGCCGACAGTCAGATGCGACGCCAGATAGAATTGCAATACATGCACACCTATCGTCTGCGCTACGATGCAACCATCCTTTGGCACAACTTGAGAAACATATAATCACCCATGTATAGACGCATTATAGTTGTTTTTTTTCTGCTGATGGCCTGGCTGGGCGTTGATGCCCAGAAGATACATGCCTTGATAGAAGCTGGTGCGGCTTTCTCGCAAATAGAAGGCGACGAGTTGAAAGGCTTCAAGCAGATGGGATTAAATGGTGGCGTTGGTGCAACGATAATGCTCGACAGCAAAGAACGTTGGGCACTGAGTACAGAGATATTGTTGTCGCAAAAAGGGGCGTTCAACAACACTGGCAACCCTTATAGTGCCAATATTTGGTTGAGTTATGTCGAGGTTCCAATAATGGCGCAATTCCGCGACCCCGTGGGTGGTATCACCTTTGGGGCTGGGTTGGCCTATGGTCGACTGGTGCAGCAACCGCACAACGCCATAAAGTATCCCAACGGTTTCATCCCCGATACCACCGATTTCTCGTTTCTTAAAAATGATATAGAAGCAGTAATAGACATCCGTTTCCCCGTTTGGCGCAGTCTTTTGTTGAATTTGCGCTGGCAACACTCGATAGTTGCTGTTAAGCGCGACTGGATGTTCACCGAAATGAAAGGTGCCGAAGTAACCACACGCACCAACAACTGTTATAACCACTCTATAAGCATGCGGCTCATTTATCAGTTATAATCCATCTTCATAAACATGGCAACAGCATTGTTTCCTGGGTCGTTTGACCCATTTACAGCAGGACACGAAGCCGTGGCAAGACGCATTGCCCCCTTGTTTGACAGCCTTGTTATTGCTGTTGGTGTGAACACCGAAAAGCACTACCATTTCACTATAGAACAGCGTATGCAGCGCATAGCCGACATGATGCAGGGTTGCCCAAATGTGAGGGTGAGCCATTATGAGGGTATGACCATTGACTTTTGCCACAATATAGGTGCGACAGTGATAATAAGGGGAATTAGAAATACGGCCGACTTTGAATATGAGCAGATGGTGGCAGCTGTAAATCGCAGTCAAGACTCTGCCATTGAGACCCTCTTTGTCATGGCTGATCCCGAGCATCAAAATATCAGTAGTACCCTCGAACGCGAACTACTTGCGCACAGTGGCACAACTGTAATCAACCAACACACCAGCTAACCCCTCACAACAAGCCCATGCAACCCGACGATGCTGCAACATATCTTAAAGGCGTGGGGACTGCCAAAGCTAAGGTTCTGGCAGCCGAATTGGATGTACACACCGTTGCCGACTTGCTGGAATATTTTCCATTTCGATATATTGACCGCACACAGCGTAGCACGATAGCCGCCTTGAGCGACGATGGCGACTATGTGGTGCTACATGGGGAGGTGTCGGACATTAGAACTACCGTTACAGGGAAGCGTAGTGAACGTCTGACGTGTACGCTCAACGATGGTACAGGCTCGGTGCAACTGGTGTGGTTTGCGGGTACGAAATGGGTGCGTGAAAAACTGAAATCGGGCATACAATATGTGGTAATGGGAAAGGTGTCGATATTCAACTGGGGGTGGCAAATGACACATCCCGAGTTTGAAGAGTTGGCGAAGAGCGAGGCAAATGGCGAAGTGCCGTTCTTGCCCGTATACAATACTACCGACCGCATGAAACGCAACGGGCTTGGCACAAGGGCTCTGGCACGAATAACCGAAACAATGGTGCGTTCTTTAGCTAACATACCCGACCCATTGCCTGAAGAGATAAGAACTCAGCACCAACTTGTGAGCCGTCGTGATGCACTGATAGCGATGCATTTTCCGCAGTCGATAGCGCAACTTGACAGCGCACGTCGCCGAATGAAATACGAGGAGCTGTTCTTGCTCCAATTTGACTATCAGTACGCCCGTATGCAACGTCAGCACGCGGTGCGAAGTCGCGTATTCAGCAGGGTGGGCGAGTGCTTTAACCGCTTCTACAAAGAAAAACTGCCATTTCCCTTGACAGGGGCTCAAAAGCGCGTGATACGTGAAATACGCGAAGACATGCGCACGGGACATCAGATGAACCGTTTGTTGCAAGGTGATGTGGGCAGTGGTAAAACCCTTGTGGCACTGATGAGTATGCTGTTGGCTATCGATAATGGATGTCAGGCTTGTCTTATGGCTCCAACCGAGATATTGGCTTCGCAACATTATGCCACGTTTTGCCGAATGCTTGACGGTATGAACATACGGGTCGAGTTGCTCACTGGATCGCTAAAAAATAAAGAAAAGACAGCCATAAGGGAAGCTACGGCTAAAGGCGAAGTGCAACTGCTGATAGGTACCCACGCACTGATAGAGGAAAGCGTGGCATTCAGCGATTTGGGATTGGTAGTGATTGACGAACAGCATCGTTTTGGCGTTGAACAACGCAGCAAACTGTGGACTAAATCGACACTTGCGCCACACATCCTTGTGATGACCGCCACCCCCATACCGCGCACTTTGGCCATGACCCTTTATGGCGATTTGGACTGCTCGGTGATTGACGAGTTGCCCCCAGGTCGCATACCTGTGCACACGGTGCACCGACGCGAGGCTGACCGCGAACGGGTGTTTTTCTTTCTGCGTAACGAGATAGCGCGTGGGCGTCAAGTGTATGTGGTGTACCCACTTATCCATGAAAGTGAAAAAACTGACCTCAAAAACTTGCAAGAGGGCATAGAACTGATGCTCTTCTATTTTCCTCGTCCGCAATATCAATTCAGTATAGTACACGGCCAACTGCCACCCGATGAGAAGGCCTATGCTATGGAACGTTTTAAGCGCGGCGAGACAAATATCATGGTGGCCACCACGGTGATAGAGGTGGGCGTTGACGTGCCTAATGCCACGGTGATGATAATAGAGAATGCCGAACGCTTCGGACTTTCGCAACTGCACCAGTTGCGTGGCCGTGTGGGACGCGGTGGTGGAAAGGCCTACTGCATATTGATGACCAAAGACACCCTCACCACCACAAGCAAAGAACGCATACGTACCATGTGTAGCACCACCGACGGTTTCAAAATAGCAGAGGCCGACTTGAAGTTGCGTGGCCCTGGCGACATACAGGGCCTGCAACAGAGTGGAACGCTGAATCTAAAGGTGGCCTCTATTGTTGATGATGAACCCATAGTGGCCGCCGCACGTAACGATGTGCGCCAACTACTTGAAAATAACCCTACACTGAAAGGTTGTGAGCCATTGTTGCATCACATTGCAGCCAAGCATAACCAGTATATGTGGGGAAAAATAAGCTAATCCAACAGCCATAAAAATGCTACAATCACCAGCACTTAATGCCAGCAATATCGTGCTTATGGCCGAGGAAGGAGCATCGCTTAGCAGAGGATCGCTGCGGCTGTATGCTCAACTTGTTCCTAATGTCGACGACCAAGAACCGCGCATGGTGGGTAGCATCGAACTCTATGCCTACGATCCAATCAACCATCGCGCTGCTGTGTGCATCATGGTTAGCCAGCCACTACGACGGCAAGGCTATGGCACGGCCATGCTTAAGGCACTTGATATCATGGCCATCAATACCTTTAAGTTGCATCAACTATATTGCGACATAGCCGTGCTTAACCGAGCAAGTATGGCTCTGTTCACCGCTGTCGGCTATGAACAATGTGGGCTTATGCGGCAGTGGGTAGTTGTGGCCAACCAATACACCGACTGTGTGCGAATGCAAAGACTACTGCAATGAAGAAAACGCCGATAATTATAGCCGTCGCACTGCTGTTGGCAGCAGTTGCCATAGGCGCATATACCACCTTGACATCCGCCACCCAAAACACCACGCCCGTGCGCCTCGACCTGCCAATAGGCGCTAAATCGGCCACAATGGATAGCATAGTGGATGCCAATCACCTTGTGAAGACGCACACACTGTTCAATATGATTGTGCATGTACGGGGACTTGATAAAGCAATAAAACCCGGCAGTTATCTTATTCAACCACACACACGTCTCACCACACTGGTACAAAAACTTTATCACGGTAATCAAGACCCTGTACGCATCACCATAGGCAAGCACCGTGTTCCTGCTACACTCAACGAATACCTATGCCGTATGCTGGCACACGATGACTTCCAATTTACGGTGGCCGACCTTGACCACATACGGCCAAACACCTACGAGGTTTATTGGACGGTTGGTCCTGAGCAACTGCGCCAACGTCTGATACAGGAAGAGGATCACTTCTGGAATAGCATCCCCAAAGGAGGCAACGGCCTATCGAGGCGCGAGCTGCTTGAACGAATCACACCACACCTTACTGCCACCGAGGTAACTATCTTGGCTTCGATTGTGGAAGAGGAGACCAATGCCACTGAAGAGAAAGGCACGATAGCCTCGGTCTATCTTAACCGTCTTTGCAAAGGTATGCCACTTCAGGCCGACCCCACAGTAAAATATGCCGTTGGCGACTTCTCATTGCGCCGTATTCTCAACACCCATCTTGCAACGGATAGTCCGTTTAATACCTATATCCATACGGGGCTTCCACCACACGCAATATGCACCCCGTCAGCGCAAAGCATCGATGCGGTGTTGCTTGCTCCAATCACCAATTACCTATACTTTTGTGCCAAAGAGGACTTCTCTGGTCGGCACAACTTTGCCTGCACCTTGGCGGAGCATAATCGTAATGCCGAACGGTTTCATCAAGCCATGAACCGTCGCGGTATAAGATAGGCTTTTGGTTTTACCCACCCCCTGCCCCCTCCCAGGAGGGGAGGATATATGTGTGGAGTACATCACAAGTAGGGACTTGGTGTAGTTTTGGCGGTGCAAGTCTTCCCCTCCCAGGAGGGGAGGATATATTTGTGGAGCCCCCAAAGAGGGGAGGAGGTATGTGTGGAGTACATCACAAGTAGGGACTTAGTCGGTGCAAGTCTTCCCCTCCTTGGGAGGGGAT
>JAFVBC010000016.1 GCA_017480185.1 Bacteroidales bacterium | reverse complement strand
TATAAGTCAGCTCCGCCACTCTTTTAAGATCATACAATTGATTAGAACAAATCCTCTAATACACTATCGTCAACAATATTTGGCATAGTAACTTTCAGTTCTGGGCAAATATCCATAGCGCGCTTGATGGCAAACATAGCGCCCTCGTTGCGAGCCCAACTGCGACGACTGATACCGTTATTCACATCCCAATGGAGCATCATACGCAAGCGACGGTCGCACTCGGCACTGCCGTCCAAGACCATGCCAAAACCGCCATTCATCACCTCGCCCCAACCTACGCCACCACCGTTGTGTATGCTCACCCATGTTGCACCACGGAAACTATCACCAATAACATTCTGGATGGCCATATCTGCCGTGCGGTTACTGCCGTCATAGATATTACTTGTTTCGCGGAATGGGCTATCGGTGCCACTCACATCGTGGTGGTCGCGACCAAGCACTATGGGAGCACTTATCTCCCCCTTACGGATAGCCTCGTTGAACCGAGCTGCAATCTTGGTACGGCCTTCACAGTCGGCATACAGTATGCGAGCTTGAGATCCAACCACCAAGTGATTTTCCTTTGCTCCTTTTATCCATTGAATATTATCGCGCATTTGTTGCTGTATCTCTTCTGGAGCCGTAGCCGCTATTTCCGACAACACCTCCATGGCTATGTGGTCGCTCTTATCAAGGTCTTCGGGATTGCCACTGGTGCACACCCAGCGGAATGGACCAAAGCCATAGTCGAAACACATAGGTCCCATAATATCCTGCACATACGACGGATAGCGGAATGCGGTTTTATCCTCGTTCCATATATCTGCACCAGCTCTACTGCTTTCGAGCATGAAGGCATTGCCGTAATCAAAGAAGTACATACCCTTGGCGGTGAGTTTGTTTATAGCCGACACATGTCTACGCAGGCTTTCCTTAACTTTCTCCTTAAAAGCCTCTGGCTGCTCGGCCATCATCACCTTTGCTTCTTCAAAGCCTACTCCTGCAGGGTAATAGCCACCAGCCCACGGGTTGTGGAGTGATGTCTGATCGCTACCTAAATCCACCCGTATTCCCTTCTCGGCACAATATTCCCACAAATCAACCACATTGCCCTGATAAGCAAACGACCTTGCAAGTTTCTCCTTACGCACTTTATCAACCGCCACAAACAACTCATCAAGATTATCATACACCTCGTCGACCCAACCCTGCGTGTATCGTTTTTGTGTTGCAGCAGGATTTATCTCGGCTGTTATAGAAACAACACCTGCAATGTTGCCTGCTTTGGGTTGCGCACCGCTCATGCCACCCAAACCAGCAGTAACAAACAATTTACCTGCCGTGCCTCCACCCAGTTTCCGAGCAGCGTTTAACACCGTGATTGTTGTGCCATGAACAATACCTTGTGGCCCAATATACATGTAGCTTCCAGCTGTCATCTGCCCGTACTGGGTAACACCTAAAGCATTGTAACGCTCCCAATCATCGGGTTTACTATAGTTCGGTATCATCATACCGTTGGTTACCACCACACGCGGAGCCTCCTTATGACTGGGGTAAAGGCCCATCGGATGACCACTATACATAACAAGTGTTTGCTCATCGGTCATCTCGCTGAGGTATTTCATTACAAGACGATATTGAGCCCAGTTTTGGAATACTGCTCCGTTACCACCATAGGTAATGAGTTCGTGTGGATGCTGAGCAACAGCAGGGTCAAGGTTATTCTGTATCATCAGCATTATAGCTGCAGCCTGCTTACAGCGTGCGGGATACTGGTCTATTGGGCGAGCATACATTTTGTATGTAGGGCGCAAGCGGTACATATATATTCGCCCATAGTTTTTCAGTTCCTCTGCAAACTCGGCAGCCAGCAACTTGTGGTGTTTGGCAGGAAAATAACGCAAGGCATTGCGGATAGCAAGGCGTTTCTCTATCGGAGAGAGTATATCCTTACGCTTGGGAGCATGATTGACTGTAGGGTCGTAGGGTTGAGGCTCGGGCAGAGTGTCGGGGATGCCGAGACGCAATTCGTACTGAAATTCTTCAAGTGTCATATATCTGTTGTGTTTTTATTTTATCTGTCGATGACTTACTTTTCTTATCTTTCCATCGTCCATACGGCGATAAACGCAAAAATGATTGCCCACCTTTTGCAAGAATAGCGACGGATGATGCGGAGATGAGCGATAGTGGGTGTCCGTAGTGATGCACAACCTGCGCTTTGTACGCGACATGGCAACAAACAGCCTTCTGGCATCTTCCTGCATCTGTGGTTCGGTCCAACTTTGCTGACGGGGATAGCATCCATCAATGGCGCGATATACTATCACCGTATCAAACTCAAGACCTTTGGCTTTATGGACGGTAGATATTATGTGGCGCTCGCGCAAACTCTCACCGCAGAGATCGGCCTCCTTGCATGTAGCGAGGTCAACAACATAACGCTCCAATTGTGATTTTAGTGTGGAATAGAGGTCGGTTCTTACAAGGTCGGTGTCAACATAGTGCAATAAGTGCTCCCACTTGTCAATGGGTTGAATAACGTCATGTTGCAACAAGTATTGATAAGCATACTGCATTTCGCGCACCAACGCCGACGTTTCATCATTGCCAGACAACACCTGTTCGCCCATAGCATGGAGATATAGCGGGCGATAGATGCTACATAGCCGTTCTATCTGCCTGTGATACTGCGCCGCAAAAGCCTCCTGACGGGCAATCAAAGGTTTGGCAGCAGCAATACAAAAGTCAAGCAAATGCCACGTGGCCACAATATCGTCGTCAGCACGGTGCGTATTGGAACCCTCAAGATGCAACGTTTCCAGCAATGCGCCCAGCTTATAATGTTTCAATCTGGGGCGCACAAGGCGTATCATCTTAAGTGTGTCGAATCTTTGTGGCCATACACATGCCACATCAACCTCGGGCAAGTAGCGCATCATGTTGTAGCGCAATATCTCGTAGTCGTACTCAACGTTATGGCCAACCAGTGTGAGACCAGCACAATAGTCAATGAATTTACGCAAGCCATCTGCACGCCGTTCTTTCTTGGCCATAGCATACACCTCAAGCATCGGGTTTACGTGGCCACCCACTTCGGCTGGCAAAGGCTTATCGGTATGTAGCACTACACAAAAGGGCTGTCCGACCAAATGGCCATCACGCACTTTAATGGCGGCTATCTGTATTATGTCGTCAGTAGTGGGGTCAAGGCCGGTGGTCTCTGTGTCGAAAACAACCACCGTCTGTCCCGAACATCCAGCTACGGCTTGTTGCAAATAAGAGTTACCTGTACGCAACAAAAAGTCGGTCGGCAAAAGACCGACACTGCGCATTTGTCGCATCATATTGCGCGCTTGGGCATAGGTATCGGCAGCCTGCACCGCCCATAGTAACCGTGCCCAAGCAATGAATACCATCTCATCGGCAACCACCGACAAGTGCGCCATAATCAGTCGCACCTCGTTGGTCGAAAAAAGGTCGGCACCCGATATTTTGAAATGTGGCATTCCGTAGGCCGTCAGCATAGTCGACACCTCCTCGGCTTCGCGATTGGTAGAAACCAGTATGGCAACACGTCCCTCTTCATCCAACTCAGAGTAACGTTTCGCCAATTTTGCTGCATATAGGCTCTCCATCTCACCGTCGTCTACATCAACCACACACAAATCCTCATCGGCTGGCATAGCATCACTTTCATTGGGAGCCACAATAGCACCTTTTATGTTCAAACACCTGTTGGCATAGTCGTTGAATAGTTGCAACAGGTAAGACGGCGAACGATAGTTGCGACACAAACGGTGTACATTTACCCCACACCGTCGTTTTAACATATCAAGCGTTTCCAGTTTGGCTCCTATAAACGAGAAGATTGCTTGTTGTTCATCTCCAAGATAGACCACCGTAGCATTGGGTTTAACCAGCTTCTCCACTATAGCAAGTTGCAATGGATTAAGGTCTTGCACCTCATCTACTTCAATCCAAGAATATCGCAACTTGCCACCTTCGGGTGTGTCAAGATAGTCATAAGCCAACAGCAACAGGTCGTCGAAGTCAATCAAACTATTTTCGTTTTTATAGTTCTCGTAAGCCCTAACCAACCGCAACATGCGTGCGCCCTGCAATTGTGCAGCCACAGTCGAGCACAGACACAACTGATCCATGTCGGCATAAAGACCCATCACCCCCTCGGCATCAAGTCTGCGACCTGTCACGTCGCACAGGCGTTGTATGCCTGCCTTTTGCAATATATCAACATGCAGCCACAAATCCTCAGTCATGCCCAATTGCATCTGTTTTATCAGATGTTGCAAACGGAGCAACTCGGTGGTGCTACACGTCATCTCCAACTGCTGACACAGTTCGTTCTGCACAATGTCGTCAACATCATACTCATCGGCAATGGCAGCATTGGCTGCCAACACCCCACTTGAGAAGAGCATCTGTGAACAAAAACGGTGCAGGTTACCCACAAACAAGTGGTCGGGCACAGGGTTGGCAGTGCGTCGTTCAAGGCGCGTGCGCATACCTTTAGCTGCACGGTTGGTAAACGTGAGGCACAACATGTCGGCATACTCCACACCCTTTCGTCGAGCTTCGGCAATACGTTCGACCAGTATATCGGTCTTACCACAGCCAGGAGGTGCAAGCACCAAATGGTGCCCACCATCAATGTCAATCACCGCTTGCTGCATGCTGTCGAACGTGCGTTCCATTGCCACTGCCTGTTTACGAGGTGCAAAAATACGCATTTTCCTTCGCCCATTTCTTGTACAGGCCAAACACAACCAACGATATTTGTGCAATAAAGCAGCCTCGGTGAGCGTTAAATGCGCAAAAAAGAAACAATTTCAATGGCAAGGAAGAAGAAGCAATGGCCTTTGATGCAAGGCGTAGAGGTGGGTCCAGCCGCTGCCGAAGGCAATGCAGTGGTTAGAATAGACGATATGGTGGTGTTTGTACCCAAGGTTGTGCCGGGCGACATTATCGACCTTCAGATAACACGCAGCAAACGCAACTATGCAGAAGGACGTGCCGAGCGCATAGTCAGTCCCTCGTCCCTGCGCGTTGCCCCCCTTTGTCCCCACAACGACCACTGTGGAGGATGCCGCTGGCAAGCCATGCGCTACGATGCACAGTTGCAAGCCAAACAGCAGCAGGTACGCGACAATTTAGAACGTCTGGGACAAGTCGACTGCTCAACGATGCGTCCCATTTGTGGTTCCGACAACATTGAGTGCTACCGCAACAAGCTGGAATTCACTTTCTCGACCCGTTCGTGGCTTACACGTGAACAAATCAGTCAAGGACAGCAACCACACCCATGGGGGGCTTTAGGATTTCATGTACCTGGCATGTTCGACAAAGTAATCGACATTACCCATTGCGCCCTCCAGCCCAAGCCAAGCAATGCCATACGCAATGCCGTGCGCCAATACGCCATTGAACACAACCTGGCGCCCTACGACCAACGACAGCATACCGGGCTGCTGCGCAACCTCGTGATTCGCACCGCCTCTACAGGCCACCTCATGGTAATCCTCATCGTGGCACAAAATGCCCCCGAGCAGGTCTTACCTTTGCTCGAAATGCTGAAAAACGAATTTCCAGAAATCACCTCGCTACAATACATCATCAATACAAAACTCAACGACTCGTATGCCGACCTCGACGTGATTACCTATCACGGATCTGCTCACATCGAAGAACAGATGCTCAACTACAGTCGCACCTCATCGCTTCGTTTCACCATCAACCCCAAATCGTTCTATCAAACCAACTCGCAGCAAGCCCAAAGGCTCTACTCCTTTGTGGCCGAGCTGTGCGAGGCTCAACCATCCGACACCATCTACGACCTCTATACTGGTGCTGGAACCATAGCCCTATTCATGGCCAACCAGTGCAAAAAGGTGGTTGGAATAGAGTATGTAGAGGAAGCCGTGGCCGATGCCCGCGCCAACTCACGCCTAAATGGGTTCAACAACACCACATTCTATGCTGGCGACATGGCACAAGTACTCACACCCGACTTCATAGCCAACAACGGCCAGCCCGACATCATCATAGCCGACCCTCCGCGTGCAGGCATGCATCCCAAGGTGATTGAGCAGATAATAGCCGCTCGTCCACGCCGACTGGTGTATGTCAGTTGCAATCCCGCCACCCAAGCTCGCGACCTACAACTGCTCCAACCCTACTTCACCGTGGCATGCATTCAACCTGTCGACATGTTTCCCCACACCCAACACGTTGAGAATATAGTTCAGCTAAACCTAAAATAGCCCCACACCATAGGCCATTATTGTTAGGATAAGCACACAACAAACCGAG
Organism: Bacteroidales bacterium; assembly: GCA_017480185.1. Lineage (GTDB taxonomy): Bacteria > Bacteroidota > Bacteroidia > Bacteroidales > P3 > Colimorpha. Next base: position 28,544 of record JAFVBC010000016.1, on the reverse strand, counting down.
GGGGCGACCGCTGTGCGGCCGCCCCCTCGTCGTAGATAAAAGCCTCTCGTCCTTTTATTTTGCCTCTCGCCCGGCGCGAATGGCCTTGATATTGGTCTCAACCACAGCCTCACCTTTGCGTCCAAAGATGGCACTGATAGCTTTCTCAAGTTCGTCGAAAGGCAGCTCAAGATACGGTGCAGCTGCACCCAACAGCACCATATTTCCCCTTGCACCGAGCTCTTTCGCTATTGCATTGGCATTAAAACTGACGCACTTATTCAGTTTTGCCAACTCGGCATTTACTTTCTCAATGTCGGGGTAATTCGTAATGTTAACAAACGGATCACTATTGGTTATCACCACTCCTTCGGGACTCAAGAAAGGCAAATATCTCAATGCCTCCATCGGTTCACTGCTCAAGATTATGTCGGCTTTGCCCTCGGGAATGACATCGGCAAAAATCGGCTCGCTGCTTATACGCAGATGACTAAACACCGATCCGCCCCTCTGCGACATGCCATGTATCTCACTTTGCTTTACATTCATGCCTAAATTCAGAGCGGCATCGCTTATTATTTTGGCTACGGAGACAATTCCATCGCCACCAACACCGCACAATATGATGTCCTTTTTCATGTTTCTTGGTATTTTTTACGTCTGCCCACCGCATGGCGAGCCAGACTTTCTTACTTTTTAGTTTTTGGATGCAATGCGTTTTTTGTTCTCAACGATGCACACGCGCTGCGGAATGATGACACTAACGCCGTTGTAGGCAATCTCTTCTTCCAGTATTCGGACAAATTCGTCGTGGTTTTTCTTCAGAGGTACGATGGTGCGTATGTGGTCGGGATCAACGCCAAGGCCTTTGCAGATGTTGAACAACTTCATATTGGCGCTGCTGGGCTGACCACCCGTCATGGCGGTAATGTCGTTGTCGAGTATCATGATGACCACGTTGGCTTTTTCGTTTATGCAATCAAGCAGGCCTGTCATACCGCTATGGCCAAACGTACCGTCGCCGATGACTCCTATTGAGGGGTATATTCCCATCTCGGCGGCACCTTTTGCCATGGTGATGCTGGCACCCATACAGACGGTGGTGTTGATGGCTCCCATGTTGAATCCAAGTGTGTAGCATCCAATATCGCCAAACACTCGACCTTGTGGGTACTTTTTCATCACGTCGATGACGGCATCGTAGCTGTCAATATGTGGGCAACCGACGCACAATGCGGGCGGGCGATTGGTAACCACTTCGGGCACTTGTGGACCGACAGGCACACTCAAGCCCAATGCTTTTGCCACTTTTTCGGCGTTCAACTCGCCATCGCGACGAATGGTTTCATCGATGCGGCCATGTACGGGTTTGCCTTTTCCGAGGAAACCTTTTATGTGTTCTTCGACAAAGGGCTGACCATCTTCGAGCACAAGTATCTGGTCTACGCTGTCGTATAGGCGATTAAGCATGTCGAATGGCAACGGATATTGGGCAATTTTTACCACCGGATAGGGGCATTTGCCACCAGGATAGTTTTCTTGCAGATAGTTGAATGCTATGCCTGTGGTGATGATGCCACGGCTGTGGTCGGGGCCATCGATATACTGGTTGTAGCCACTCTTTTCCGAAGCTTCGGTAAAGCGGGGTTGTTTGTCGATAAGATCGCGATACAGGCGCTTGGCATTGACAGGCAGAAGCACGTAGCTCTTGGGGTCGCTGGGGCTACTGATGGGGTTTTGCTGACGCACAGGTTTGCGTTCTACACCAGCACGGCTATGAGCCAAACGGGTGGGGATGCGCATTAAGATTGGGGTACCCATCTGCTCCGACAATTCGTAACCGTAGAACACCATGTCGTAGGCTTCTTGCTGATTCGAAGGCTCAAGCATGGGTATCATGGCCCAATGACCATAGTAGCGGCTATCTTGTTCGTCCTGACTTGAGAACATGCTCGGGTCGTCGGCCACAACGATGATGACACCTTTGGTGCCGATGATAGAAGCATTCATGAAGGGGTCGCCACACACGTTAAGGCCCACGTGTTTCATGCAGGTCATGGCACGCTTGCCAGCATAGGCCACGCCGATAGAGGCCTCAAGGGCAGTCTTTTCGTTGGCGCACCAGTTGGCCACCACGCCCTGTTCTTTGGCCTGACGCGACTTCATGACGTATTCGGTAATTTGGGTAGAGGGGGTGCCGGGGTAGCTGTTTATTGCGCTGCCACCGGCATCAATGAATGCCTGTGCTATGGCTTCATCGCCCAAAAGCAGGAGTTTTGACATATTAGGTGTGTTTTTAATTGATTGTACTTTTGTGTCCGAAGGGGGCTACTTCGGCATTGCAAAGGTATAAATTTTTATTTGATGTTGTGCTCCATTTTTGCAGCATGATGGGTATTGATAGGTACCAAGTAGGGCAGTTCTTCAGTTGTTCTTCAGTCATTGACTGAAGAACAACTGAAGAACGACTGAAGAAATGCCGAAGTTGATCCCTACTTGATGCTCCCCAACCACCATCATTCCACACCCACAAAATGTGGCCATAGCGAGACTCCTACTGCCGAGAAAAGTTTTCAACAACTACAAGTTCGTTTTTCTCCACCATCCAAAAGCGTCTGTTCCAACCCCAAAAGGCAGATAAAAACGGCCACAAAAGTTTTTTTCTTACCCCGATGAAACATTTTTCGCGACACCCTCGTTACAAGTTATGAACAACAAAAATTGGATCAAAAAAACATTTTTAGGCATTTTTTGTAAAAGATTGCAGTTTTCTTCCTAACTTTACAACCTGAAAAAAAGTAGGCTGAAGTGGCTTTAATACTTGGAAAAGAATATTGTAAGATTGACTCGAACGGGCGGTTCAAGTTTCCAGTTGCTTTGAAGAAGCAGCTTGAGACCGATGATGGCCGATTCGTGATACGTCAGAGCATCTATTCCGAGTGTTTGGAGATGTGGACTTACGCCGAGTTTCGTGAAGAAGTGGAAAGGCTGCAAAAAAAACTTAATCCCTACCGCCGCGAAGACCGCGAGGTGCTTCGTAAGTTGACCGAAGGCAACATCGTCGAGCTTGACTCGAACGACCGATTGCTGGTGCCGGCCGAACAAAAAGCGGTGGTGGCAAAAGCCAAAGAGGTGGTGCTTCTATCGACAGGCAAGTTCATCGAAGTGTGGGACAAGGTAGCCTACGACAAGATGAACGCCGCCAGCAACGACTTTGCTTTTAGGGCAGAGGCTTTGTTGGGGGCACTGACGGCAGAAGAGCATGACCAATGATTACCACCAGCCAGTGATGGTTGCAGAAGCCCTAAACGGGCTTTGCATCAACCCCGAGGGCATTTATGTCGATGCCACATTCGGAGGGGGTGGTCATTCGCGTGCCATACTGCAACATTTGGGCGAGCAGGGGCGATTGATAGCCTTTGATCGCGACAACGATGCCACCGCCAACGCCATTGACGACGCTCGATTCACTCTTTTGAACGAAGATTTTCGCCACACACGCAACTTTCTGCGCCTGCATGGCATACGCAAAATAGACGGTCTGTTGGCCGACCTCGGTGTGTCGAGCCACCAATTCGATGTTGCCGAGAGGGGCTTCTCCACTCGCACCGACGGAGCACTCGACCTGCGCATGGACCGTCGTCAACCCACCACAGCAGCCGACCTTGTGAACAACCTCGACCAAGAGGGGCTGACACGATTGCTTAAAACCTACGGCGAACTGCCCAACGCAGCCCAGATGGCTGCTGCCATTGTGCGCGCACGTGCTGCCGAACCCATAGTTAGCACCCAACAGTTGTGCCACGCCGTTGACCGACACCTGCCCCGTGGAGCTGAAAACAAATACCTTGCCATGCTTTTCCAAGCCCTGCGCATTGAGGTGAATGGCGAACTGGACGCTCTGAAAGCCCTACTCGAACAGTCGGTAGACCTGCTCAACCCTGGTGGACGGTTGGTGGTGATAAGCTACCACTCGCTCGAAGACCGCCTGGTGAAACACTTTATGCGCAGCGGAAACTTCGACGACAAAGTGGAGAAAGACTTCTACGGCAACTCGTTGTCGCCCCTACGCCCCGTGAGTCGTGGTGCCATAAAACCATCGGATACCGAACTTGAAGCCAACAATCGCTCGCGCAGCGCACGTCTGCGTGTGGCCGAAAGGGTTGGCCATGAAGAAACAAGTCAGCAATAGAGCCATGGCCAACAAGTTCAGACCTCAACCCACCCCCGACCCCATAGAGGCCTCCCCTGCCCTCTTGCCCGACGAGCCAACACCCGTTGACCCACCGAAAGCCGACGCAACGGAGACCGTGGCAGAGGAAAATGTTGTAAAAAAGCCACGTCGCCGACTGATAAACCGTGTGTTGGGTGCCGATGTGCTGGGCAATAGATTTGTGGTTAGGCAGATACCCGTGGTGCTGCTGGTAATGTTCTATCTGCTACTCATGGTAAGCCACCGCTACCGTGTAGAGCGACTGATGCGCGACAAGATTGAGACAACCGAACACATAGAGTTGCTGCGCCAAAAACGCATACAGATGCAAAAACGGCTGCAAGAGCGCACAAAAATATCGCAAATAGCCGACGACCTTGTGGATCGTGGCGTGGGCATCACCGCCGGACCACCCTACGAAATAAAGAAATAGGCCATGAAACAGGAAAAACAGAACACCATCGTGCGCAGCATGGGAGTGCTTTACCTGCTCTTGGCTGTGGTGGGACTGATAGTAATTGCACTGAATGTGATTGACATTCAGGCTGTGCATGGCAGCGAATGGCGCGCTCGGGGCGAAAAACGCGAAGCCGGTATGCGCACCGATCCCGCCCGACGGGGCGACATCTTCTCGGCCGATGGCAAACTGCTGGCCACCACCGTTACCATGTGCGACCTGTATCTCGACTTGGGCAGTCGCTGGACTGTGCCCGACAGCCTGTTTGATAGCACAATAACCGATGTGTGCAAGATGCTGGCCGATGTGTCGTCGAAACGCGACTGGCACTACTTCTACAACCGTATCACCACCGAGAGGCAGAAAGAGCAACCAAGCCAATGCTTCCTTGTGCAACGCCGTGTACCCTACAGCACGTGGGTTGACATTTGCAACACTCCTGGTTGGAAACACACTGTGGTAAAGAGTGTTGACCACCGCAGCGTGGTGCGCCAGGTGCGCGAACACATCTATGGCAACCTTGCCGAAAACACCATCGGGTTTCGCAATAGCATGGCTTCGATGACCTACACGGGATTGGAGGGCTACTACGACTCGATACTTCGCGGACAAGACGGCCGATACAATTGTCGCCGTCTGACCAAAGGCATGTGGCTGGCCGACGAACCCGACTCGCGTCGCGAGATACCCACGCGCACCGACGACGACACTATCATCACAATAGTCATTCAAAACAAAATTGATGGCAAGAGCATCGTGTCGACCATCGATACCCGCTACCAAGATATTGCCGAACACTCGTTAAGACAAACCCTGCGTCGATATGGTGGAACAGCAGGTTGTGCCATACTGATGGAGATGAACACAGGCTATGTGCTGGCTTGCGCCAATTTGGCCATCGACACCACAGCACACGACTACCGCGAAATGCCCGACCGCAATGTGGCAGTGTCGGATGTTTACGAACCTGGTTCAACGTTTAAGACGGTGATAATGACCGCCATGCTGAGCGACCCTCTGCTAAAGATAGACACCTCTCGGAAATTTCAAACCGGGTATAAAAACTTTGGAGGCGTAGATGGTGAGATACGCGACGACCACACACTTGCTGGGCGAGACTCATTGAGCGTCAAAGAAATCATCGAACAGTCGTCGAACGTGGGTATGAGCGAGATGGGATGGAAGTTCTATAACCACCAACGCGACACCTTGCGACACCTTGTGGAGCACATCTTCCCCTATGGCAAGATGCAGCCCGATGTGAAAGCTCGCGAGTACAACACCTATATAAATAACCTGCGCCGCTCGAACCGCGACTTTCTCAACTTCTGTTACGGATACTCTACTCGCGTTTCTGCGCTGCAACTAATTACGTTCTATAACGCTGTTGGTGCTGGCGGAAGAATGGTGAAACCACTGTTTTGCAGGGCCATTGTCGATGGCGACAGGGTGGAAGAAATACAACCCATTGTGTTGAACAAACAAATTGCACCTGCAAAGAAGTTGGCCGTGATGCGCGAGATGCTTGAAGGAGTGGTAGAGAACGGCACAGGAAACAACATTAAAAACAACACCTACGGCATAGCTGGTAAGACTGGCACTGCCGTAACCAACTATTCTAACAGGCATCGTTATAACGCCTCGTTTGCTGGATTCTTCCCATCGGAAAAGCCACGCTACACTTGTTTGGTGATGATTGAGAATGTGGAGAGCTATGGTAGGCAGGCCGCTGTGGTATTCAAATCAATAGCCGACTGCGTAGTTGCCATTGATAAAAACTTGAGCGAAGGGGGAGTAAAGTCGGTATGGCCACGTCTGTCGGACGATATTCCAACACGTAACCTGCAACCCACAGTCATACGTGCACAACAGCAAGAGTTGATGAACCTGTATAAAACCTACAACCTACCCTATTATTCGTCCGACTCAAGTCAGCAATGGGTGGTAAGAAGCAGCGATGCCGATGGGCATTTTCTGCGGTTCTCTGGTTATAAGCCAGCTGGTGGCAGAGTGCCAAACTGCTACGGTATGACGGCAAAAGATGCCATAGAGATGCTACATAGTGTTGGTTTGAAAGTGTCAATCAGTGGATATGGACGTGTGATAAGCCAAAGTCCCGCCGCCAATCAAGCCATAAAACCAGGGGCAACCATTGCTCTAACCCTTAATCCCAACATGCAATGACGCTAAAAGAACTGCTGCAAGGTATAGAGTTTCAACATCAAGGCAATCTTGATATTGATGTAAATCAATTGTGTTTCGACTCAAGAAAGGTGACGAATGGTTGTGCTTTCATAGCGCAAGAGGGGACAAAGGTAGACGGACACGAGTATATACAGCAGGCCATTGATTGTGGTGCATCGGCTATAGTATGTTCGCACATGCCCGATAAAATCAGCACAAATGTTACCTACATACTTGTTTCCGATACTGCTCGTACACTTGGCCTCATGGCATCGGCTTTTTATTCTCATCCGTCGCAACACTTGAAACTTGTTGGCATCACAGGCACCAACGGTAAAACGACCACCGTAACCCTGCTGCACCGCCTGTTTAGAGAAGCCAACTATCACGTTGGTCTTATCTCCACAATCGTGAATAAGATTGACGAACAAGAAATTCCCACCTCGCATACCACACCCGATGCACTTGAATTGAACCGCTTGATGGCAGAGATGGTTGCTCAAGGATGCGAATATTGTTTCATGGAAGTGAGTTCGCACGCCGTGGTTCAGCAGCGCATAGCAGGCCTGACATTCGCAGGTGGTATATTCAGCAACATCACACACGACCACCTTGACTTTCACAAAACCATGGCAGCCTACATTGCTGCAAAGCAAGGGTTCTTTACTTTGTTGCCGAAAACATCGTGGGCACTGACTAATATTGACGACCGAAACGGGTTGATAATGGTTCAAAATAGTGCTGCAAAGACCTATACTTACGGACTTAATCACATTGCCGACTTCAAGTGTAGGATAATTGAAAATGGCTTTGAAGGCATGCTGCTAAATATCGACAAGCGAGAAGTGTGGTGCAGATTGGTCGGAAAGTTTAACGCATACAACTTGCTTGCCATATATGCTACGGCCGTACTCTGTGGCATTGAGCGTGGAGAGGCATTGAGGTTATTGAGTGCCCTTGAACCTGCCCCTGGCCGTTTTCAATACGTAAACGGTGCTGGTGTGAGTTGCATCATAGATTATGCACATACGCCCGATGCCCTGCAGAATGTAATATCGACAATAAACGAAGTGCGTAAGTCGGAGCAACAGCTTATAACCGTAGTTGGTTGTGGTGGGGATAGAGATCGCAGCAAACGTCCAGAGATGGCACAAATTGCAAGCAACGGTAGTAGTAAGTTGATACTCACATCCGACAATCCTCGCACAGAAAATCCCAAGACAATTTTGGACGAAATGGAGGGTGGGCTCTCCTCGACACAATTATTCCACACACTGCGGATAGCTGATCGTAAACAGGCCATACGTGCAGCTGTGATGATGGCACAACCAGGCGACATTGTATTGGTTGCAGGAAAAGGACACGAGAAATATCAGGAAGTGAATGGGGTGAGGAGCCATTTTGACGATATTGAGGAAACAACGTTGGCATTAAAAGAAAAAGAACTCAACACAAAGAAGTAAACAAGGCTTATGCTATACTATCTATTTGAATGGTTGGATAAGACACTCGACATGCCAGGAGCAGGGGTGTTCCAGTACATATCGTTTCGCTCAGCAGCAAGCATGGTAACATCGCTGTTCATTATGCTTGTGTTGGGGAAGCCATTCATTAAATGGATGAAAAATAAAATGGGAATGTTGGATGATGTGCGTACAGAATTGGGACTGGAAGGGGCAACACGCAAAGCCAACACACCGACAATGGGTGGAGTGTTGATACTGACTGCCATCATCATACCAACGCTTCTTTTTGCAAAGCTTGACAACATATATGTGCTTCTCATGCTGGCTACAACCCTATGGATGGGGGCAGTGGGCTTTCTTGACGACTATTTGAAGAAGACCCGAGGCAAAGCAGGCTTACCCGGGAAATACAAGGTGTTGGGGCAAGTGATACTGGGTTTGGCTGTAGGATTGGTAATCTGCTTTCACCCCGACATAACAGATCCGCTAAAAACCACCATACCATTCGTGAAGAACAACGAGTTTGACTACAGTTGGCTTGTGTCGTGGATGGGCGAAGGAGCAAGTCGCTACGCATGGATACCATACGTTTTAGTAGTGGTGTTTATCATCACCGCGGTAAGCAACGCCTCCAACTTAACCGATGGTATTGACGGCATAGCAACAGGAGTGGCAGCCGTTAATGGCGGTACTTTGGCCATTCTGGCCTGGGTCTCGGGCAACGTGATTATGGCCTCTTACCTCAACATAGCCTACCTACCCAATGTTGGCGAACTGGCAGTGTTCAGCACAGCATTTGTTGGAGCAACACTGGGCTTTCTTTGGTACAACTCTCATCCAGCCGAGATATTCATGGGCGACACTGGCTCGCTTGCCATAGGTGGCATCATTGCCGTGTTTGCCATACTCATTCACAAAGAATTGTTGCTACCGCTGCTTTGCGGAATATACCTCATCGAAGATCTCTCGGTGATTATACAAACCACAGCCTGCAAACGTTACCGTCGCAAACACCACTTGCCCAAAGGCGTAGCCGTGCCAGTAGAGAAGCGTCCGTTGCGCATGGCACCGCTGCATCATCACTATCAGAAGAAAGGCATGGCCGAGGAAAAGGTGGTGCAACGTTTCATAATCATAGCCATACTTTTGGCCATCATCACAGTTTCAACACTTAAACTACGTTAAGCCACATGAACAGCATTGCCACACTCACCGCAAACAACACTACCAACACTCATAAGGGGCTGGCCGGGATAGACACCGACACGCTGTGCAAGATGCGCAAAGCAGGCCTGCGCCAGTGTTTTGCACGCATGGAGGACACACGCTATCGCATGGAATTTGTAGCACGAATACGTGGGCGCGAATATATCAACGACGCAGCCAGTCGAAGTATCAATGCCACGTGGTACGCGCTTGAGAGCGAAACTGGGAAACTGATATGGATTGTGGATGCGTACGACCCCGATGCAAACTATACCCGACTGGTAGATGCGGCCAACCGTAAAGTGCAGGCACTGCTCATTGTGGGGGTGGACGACAGTGCATTGCGCACATTTTTTACAGACACAATACCCGAGATAGCATGGTTTGCCAACATGCAGGAAGCTTTGCACCACGCTTATTATCATCCCAACGAAGAACTGAAAGTGATATACTCGCCAGCAAGTCCCAACGGCATGACTGCCACCGAAGCAGGCGAATTGTTTAATAGGGAAGTCAACGAACTATGAGATTGCGCACGCTCTTTCGAGGCGATAAGACCCTTTGGATGGTGTTTCTCTTGCTCACCATCATATCGCTGGTAGAGGTTTACAGTTCCATCGGCCTCTATGCCTACTCTATGGGTAGCACAAAGCCAACGGGTCTTTTTCTCCGCCACGTCAGAGTAGTAATCATGACTTATATTGCAGCCATAGCCATTTCGCACGTCAACTATCGTTATTTTTCACGACTTTCCATGCTGGCCTATGTGGTGGTGATACCATTGCTCATACTGCTCATGGCGCTAAAGGTGCGTTGGTTTCGCGACATACCAATCATTGGTCAGTTTCAGCCGTCAGAGATTGCCAAGTTGGTCGTGGTGTTGTTTGTAGCCCGACTGCTAACTCGACGCCAAGATCAAGCCGACGACATTGGAACATTCTTTATGGCCATCATTAGCATTTTTGCAGTGGCCATACCCATATTCCCCGAAAACTTCTCAACGGCGGCCATCATATTCGTATCGTGCTATATAATGATGTATTTCGGCGGAGTGAAACGCAACACATGGTGGACGGTTCTCATCGTTGCCACGGTGATAGTAGCCGCCACGTTCTTGGTGATGGTCAACACAGGTAGCTACATGGAGAGCATTGAGCGCACCGAGACATGGAGCCATCGTGTCGACCGCTGGCTACATCCCAAACCCGACGAACTGTCGCAAGAGAACATGGCAAGCATGGCCATAGCACGTGGCGGTCTTTTTGGCAAAGGCATTGGCAGCACAATCCATGCACGTCTGATGACACAGGCTCACAACGACTTTATCTACGCCATTATCATAGAGGAAATGGGGGCAATAGGAGGTTTGGTGGTATTCCTGCTCTACGCCATTTTCTACTATCGTTGCATCCGCATCGTGCGCCTATCGAAAGGCTTGTTTGGAGCACTTATCGTAGCAGGTTTGAGCACCATGATATTCATCCAAGCCATGATAAACATGTGTGTAGCTGTGGGAGCCTTGCCCGTAACAGGACAGACACTGCCATTCATAAGTTTTGGAGGTACGGCCTACCTCTTTCTCGGTTGTGGATTTGGTATCATACAGGCTGTGGCAGCCAGCGAGAATGAACAACCCCTATCCGACATCAAATCCCCCACGAGAGAAAACGAACAAGTACTTGAAATTGACAACTAAACAGATAAAAACACAATCATAATATGAAAGCAATAATAAGCGGTGGTGGTAGCGGCGGACACATTTTCCCAGCCATAGCCATAGCCAATGCCATGAAGAAGAGGTGGCCTGATGCCGAACTGCTGTTTGTTGGAGCCGAAGGACGTATGGAGATGGAAAAAGTGCCCGCAGCTGGCTATGCCATTGAAGGATTGCCCATTGCCGGACTGCAGCGCAAATTAACCCTCTCCAACATCCTAAAAAATCTTCAATTGCCCCTGCGCATGATGCGAAGCAACCGCAAAGTGCGTGGCATACTGCGCCAATTCAGTCCAGATGTGGTGATTGGCGTGGGTGGATTTGCAAGCCAACCCACCCTTAAGGCTGCCGAAAAAATGGGAATTCCAACAGTCATTCAAGAACAAAACTCGTATGCTGGGCTAACCAATAAGATGTTGGCCGAGAAAGCCAAGGTGATTTGCGTAGCCTACGAGGGCATGGAGCGTTTTTTTCCAGCCGACCGAATTGTGCTCACAGGCAATCCCGTGCGGAGCGACATTGAACACTTGCAAGTGAGCCCCGACGAAAGTCGTGCAGCCTTTGGTGTCGACAAAACAGGACGCGTATTATTGTCGGTAGGAGGTAGCCTTGGTGCTCGTTCCATCAATCAAATGATTCTTGACAACATTGACTTCTTCAAACAAAACAACATACAACTGATTTGGCAAACCGGACGCCACATGTACGAGCAGGCCGTGGCGGCAGTGGATAAAGCCGAAGCAACCCAATACATCAAAGTGCATCAGTTCATCACTCGCATGGATATGGCATACGCAGCAGCCGACATGGTCATTTCGCGCGCCGGGGCCATTGCCATATCTGAACTTTGCCTAATCGGAAAGCCAGTGATACTGATACCCTCGCCCAACGTAGCCGAGGATCATCAAACAAAAAATGCCATGGCACTGGTGAGCCGTGGCGCTGCTCGCATGGTTAAAGATGCCGACTGCTCTCGGCTTGGGCTAAACCTGGCCAAAAGCATCCTTGACCATACCGAAACAATGCAACAAATGAGCCAAGCCATCCGACAAATGGGCGTGGAAGGCGCAGCCGAAAAGATAGTGGATCAAATAGAACGCATAGCAAAAAAATAGGTCTATCAAAACCACATCTCATCCCTACCAAATCCTACCAAAGTAGTACATCGGCAGGAGTTGATAGGGAGATGATAAGGAGATGATAGGGAGAAAATACTAACAAGTACCCAACAACAGGCAAGGAGATGAACATATACATGCTCGGCATAGGCGGAATTGGGATGAGCGCTTTGGCGCGATTCTTCAACATGCGTGGCGACCACGTGGCAGGCTACGACCGCACGCCCAGTCAGCTGACCCGTCAGTTGGAGGCCGAAGGCATTGCTGTGCACTACGACGACAACCCCGAAAAGATACCTCATAAAGTCGACCTTGTCGTTTATACCCCTGCCGTTCCATCGTCAAATCTCGAATTTGAAGCCATTAAGAAACGTGGCATCGAATTGAAGAAACGCTCGCAGGTACTCGGGGTGCTTACCCAAGACAAACGATGCATTGCCGTAGCGGGCAGCCACGGCAAGACCACCACAAGCAGCATGATAGCCCACCTGTTGCACCACAGTGGTGTGGGGTGCAGTGCTTTTTTAGGGGGCATAAGTAAAAACATCGACAGCAATTTGTTGGTGAACAATAACAGCCCATGGGTAGTGGTAGAGGCCGATGAGTACGACCGCTCGTTCCTTCAATTGCACCCCCACTTTGCCGTCATCACCGCCACCGACCCCGACCATCTCGACATTTATGGCACTCACCGCAACATGCTCGAAGCTTACGCTCAATTTGCCAATCAAACCGTTGACGAAGGCCACCTTTGGATAAAACGTGGCGCTTTTATTGTCGATGGAAAGCCTTTTATATCCGATAGTAAAACAGATTCAAGCACCGACGTTCTAAATTTTGTGCAGGCCTCGCACTCGTCCTACTCAATGCTCGACACTGCCGACGATTGCCATGCCGAAAATATAAGGGCTCAAAAGGGAGCACTTGTATTTAACCTCGTCACCCCACAGTGCATTATCAAAAACATTGAAATGCACAGCGCACCAATGGTGAATGTAGAGAACGCCGTAGTCGCAGCCTCGGTTGCATTGGCCTGTGGACTTACACCCGAACAGGTACGCAACGGGTTGGAGACCTTTGCAGGAGTGAAAAGGCGGTTTGACTGTCGCTTTAGGAGTACAGACGTGGTTTATATTGACGACTACGCACATCACCCCAATGAGATAGAGTCGCTCATTGGTTCGGTGCGAACACTGTTCCCCGATCGCAAGGTAACGGGGGTTTTTCAGCCTCACCTATACTCACGCACCCGAGACTTTGCACAGCAGTTTGCCGCTGCACTATCACGGCTCGACACACTTGTGCTCATGCCTATCTATCCCGCACGCGAATTGCCCATAAGCGGAGTATCGTCGGAGGCTTTGCTCGACATGGTTTCGCTGTCCGACAAACATCTCTGCACACCCGACGAGGTGCTGCAATACATCGACCACAACCGCCCCGACGTTTTACTCACCATCGGTGCAGGCGACATCGACCGCCTTGTGCCCCACATAGAACAGCTGGTGAAAGGAGGGCAAGGATGAAACGGCACGTAAAAGTGAGTGTGGTGCTACTGGGGGCAGTGGCCACAATAGTAGTGGTGATTGCCACCAACGTGGCTCGCATGCATCAACAGGTACGTGGGTTGGAAGTGGAAATATACTATGGGAAGACACCGCAACTGGTGTCGCAGCAGGCCGTTGCCGACACTATCACCGCCCAACTGCCTCACTTGATGCGCCTACAAGTGCGCGATGTCGATTTGGCCGATATTGAACAAGCTGCGGCTCACATAAAGAGTATAGCCAACATAGATGCTACGGTGAGTGTGAGTGGCAAGGTGGTGGTGCGAGCCGACCAACGTCGCCCCATTGGCCGATTGTTTATCAACGGTTCGGAATGCTATTTCGACCGACAAGGCAAGTTATTCCCAACAAGCACTCAGGCCGATTGCAAGACTCTGGTAGTCAACGGGACATTCGGCTGTCCCACACCCGAGTCGCTGACCGACAGCACAGCTTTGCCATTGCAGCCAGTGTGGCACTTGGCACGATATATTGATGAACACCCCAACTGTGCAAACTTGATAGATCAGGTGCATCGGCAACAAGATGGTAACTTGATGCTGACTGCTAAAATAGGACCTGTAATAGAGTTGGGCGACACCAGTCAGCTGGATCAAAAATTTGCCAGTCTGTTCACCTTCTATCACAAGGGTATGCCCCGTGCTGGGTGGCAATCGTATAGTAAAATCAGCTTGAAATACCACAACCAAGTGGTCTGCACCAAGTGGCCACAAGGAGCAAGATAAACCAAGAAAAGTAAAAAAATAGAAACACAATAGGTATGGACAATCAAGAAATCATCGTCGGACTTGACATTGGAACCACGAAAATAGCCTGCTTTGTGGGTATGCGTGGCGAGAACAATAAAGTAAAAATACTCGGCTTCGGTCGCACCGAATCTATTGGGGTAGAGAATGGTGTTGTGCGGAGCATCACTGGTACAGCCGAGTCTATAAAACACGCCGTGGAACAAGCAGCCGACCAAGCCAATGTCAACATTGACGAGGTGTGGGTAGGCATAGCTGGGCAACACATCAAATCGCGTCCCAGTCAGGGAAGTGTACAAATACCTCCCGAGCATCAACTGATAGAAGAGAGCGACGTTGAACGCCTAATCAACGAGCAGTTCAACACTGCATTGCCCGCCGGAGAAGAGATTATCCACATATTTCCACAGTTGTACGTGGTCGACAACGAGCCACTCAGCCGCGAGATACCACCAGTGGGTGTACAGGGGAAAACCCTCGTCGGACACTTCCACATGGTAACAGGAAATGTAACCAATCTGCAACACATACGCCTTGCCGTTGAACGAGCTGGATTGCACATCAAAGGTGTGGTACTCGAACCCATCGCATCGGCTTTGGCGGTACTGAGCGACAGCGAGAAAGAGGCCGGTGTGGCATTGGTCGACATCGGAGGTGGCACCACCGACATTGCCATATTCCACGATGGCATAATCCGTCACACTTCAGTCCTTCCATTGGCAGGCAACGCCATAACCAACGACATTCGCGAAGAGTGCAACATTCTGAAACGCCAAGCCGAGGGTTTGAAAGTGAAGTTTGGCTCATGCCTAACGCAAGCCGTCAGTGCCAATGATGTGGTATCAGTGCCAGGAATGCGCAACCAAGCTCCACGCGAGATATATGTCAAAACCCTTGCCAATATCATCAATGCCCGCACAAAGATGATACTTGAACAGGTAGACTACGAAATACAACTCTCTGGGTTGCACGAGAAACTTATTGCCGGAGTGGTGCTCACTGGTGGCGGAGCTCAACTGCGTCACATAAAAGACCTTTGCGAACTCATCTCAACCATCAGCACACGCACCGGTACACCCGATGAGCATCTAACTCCCGACAGCACAGACAACGGAGAGTTGGCGCACCCGATGTATGCCACAGGTATCGGTCTGCTACTCTATGGCCTTGAACAATCAGAACGGTTGCAGACCAGGAATGCCGAACCCGAGGAGGAAACACCTCAAGAAACGCCAGTCAACCCCAACGACATATTTGCTGGAATGCCCGATGTACCCACACAACCCATGCAGCCCTCCACTCCGAAGCAGGAAGAGCCTCAAAGCAAGGCTACTGACAAGAAAAAGGATGGGTTGGGCAAGGCCATCAGCAAATTCCTTGAACGTGTTTTCAACGAAAAGATAGATGGCGAATAGACCCTGTAGCTTTACACAAATAGCAAATGTGCATAACTTGTTGAAAACAAGATAGTCTAACAAACCAACGCAAGTATAATAAGACGTAACTTTATACAAGAAACTACCATAACTCTAACCAACCAAACCTATTGTAACTCAAAAAGATACAAAACAAAGAAGATTATGGAAGACAACCTAAATACCGACATTTTGGCATTTGACTCACCCAAAGAGCAGTCGTCCTACATAAAAGTTATTGGCGTAGGCGGCGGCGGTGGCAATGCGGTGAACCACATGTTCCGCCAAGGCATAAAGGGAGTAGACTTTATCGTCTGCAACACCGATATGAAAGCCCTTAATGCTTCGCCAATACCAAACAAAATATCATTGGGCAACCTCGGGGCAGGCAACAAGCCAGAGCGTGCCCGTCAAGCAGCTCTTGACCATTCCGACGACATTCGTGAAGTGCTCTCTCACAACACCCAAATGCTGTTCATCACAGCTGGTATGGGTGGAGGAACAGGCACCGGTGCAGCCCCCGTTATTGCAGAGATTGCTAAAAACATTGATCTTGACAACGAAGAGAACCGGAAAATACTTGTGGTGGCAATTGTTACAAAGCCATTCTCATTCGAAGGAAAACGCCGTCTGACACAAGCCGAAGAAGGCATCAAAGAATTGCGTAAGCACGTTGACTCTATCATTGTCATCAACAACGACAAGCTGCGTTCATTTGGCAATCTAACCATGTCGCAAGCCTTTGCCATGGCCGACGATGTGTTGCTAACTGCCGCAAAAGGCATTGCCGAAATAATCACCTTGAACGCCTATATAGGAACCGACTTCCAAGATGTAAATACCGTTATGGAGAACAGCGGTACGGCGTTGATGGGTACCGGTAGCGGACGTGGCGAGAACCGTGCACTCGATGCCATTCAAGCAGCAACAACCAGCGTGCTCCTCGACGACAGCGACATACGTGGAGCTAAAAACGTGTTGCTCTACTTCTCATATTCGTCCGAGCACGAAATCACCATGGATGAGCAGAGCATCATCACCGACTATCTGTTGGATAAGACCGACAGTACGGCCGATATGATTTGGGGAGCAGGAGCAGACGATTCATTGGGCGACGAGCTGAAAGTGATACTCATAGCCACAGGCTTCGAAGCAGAGACAAAGGGCAAAAAAATCGAATACCTCGAAACATATTCTCAACCGAAAGAGAATAACGTCCCAGTTGGGCCAGCAAAGCCAATCGAGCAGAGGCCCAAAGAAGCCCCCATTGCAAGCGATAAAACGCGTGTGTTCACGCTGGAAGCGGAAGATAAACCGCACGTGTTTGTGCTTGAGGACGACCCTATTGAGGAGGAGAAGGATGCTCCCAAGGCTATTACTGAAACCAAAGTGGAGACACCGACATCAGCGGCCATGGCCGACGACCCGTGGGAAGATCTTGTATTGGTGAGCAGTAAAAACACCGTTGCAGCACCAGCACCCACCATTGAGCACAAACCCGAAGTGTCGAAACCCGCAGATGTCCCACAGGCCAAGCAATTAAGGATAGAGGACACCTACACCGAAGAGGCACCGATAAAAGAGGCGTTCATCCCCAAAGAGACCTATGCGCCATCCACACCCGACCTTACCACCCTCATGACTGATGTTACCGAGCGCGCCGACCGCATACGCATATTGAACAGCATACTAAAAAACAACCCCAACGGAGCCTATGAAGTGGGGCGCATGTCGACACAAAGCATGCTTGGGCAGGAGGTGTATGCTGGCTCACATTCGAGCGAATACGAATCGTCGGCCACAAGCATACGTTCCGACGGCTCTGTGGTGAGTGCACTTCGTCTGCGCAACAACCCTCCCGACTGATTCTGCGGATAATACCTAAAGGACATTTATTTAGCACAATGGAGACTATGCAACCATGGTCTCCTTTTCTTTAACGCGTTGAGCATGCGACTAACCACAAAACAAAAAACCACCGTTGGAATTATCTGCGCCGTAGGAGCAGCTGTATGTTATGGCACAAATCCTCTTGGAGCACTTAACCTTTATGCCGAAGGAATGAATACCCCTTCGGTGCTATTCTACCGATTTGGATTAGCCTGGATAATAATAGTGGCGATAAACCTGCTGCGCAAAGAGAGCCTTACTGTAAGCAAACGTCAATTTCTTACGCTCACCATCTTAGGGCTTTTGTTTACCATCTCATCACTATCGCTCTACATCAGCTTCCACATGATGCCAGCAGGCGTAGCCTCAACCCTACTTTTCACCTATCCCATAATGACAGCTGTTATCATGACCCTCTTCTTTCGTCAAAAACTGACATGGGCAACAATGGCTGCAATAGCGCTATCGGTGGGTGGTGTGGCCTTGCTTTATTGGGGCGACGGACAGGCCACGCTTGATCCTTTGGGCGTGGTGCTGGTGCTTGTATCGGCACTTAGCTATGCGCTTTACATCATCGTGGTAGACAAATCGCCGCTCCCCTTCTCGTCGTTTAAGATAAACTTCTACGTGTTGGCCTACTGCACCATGGGCATGCTTGCCTATGCCCTGGCAAGTGGCCAGACACTAATGCTCCCACCCTCGCCACGAGCATGGTTTTTTGTATCGTGGCTGGCCGTGGTTCCCGCCATCATGGCTTTGGTGATGATGGTCTATGCAGCCAAATATGTCGGGTCGACACCCACAGCCATTTTGGGTGCATTGGAGCCTTTGACCGCTGTGATGATTGGCGTGGGACTGTTTAACGAACCCTTTTCAATCAACCTTGCATGGGGCATAGCCCTTATCCTTGCGGCGGTAGTGCTGACCGTTTTGAGCAAAGCCAAGCAGAACTGAAACACTTGGCCAATAACAAGAGAGGCCAATAACCCCACCATGCCGTCAAGCACGCCCGAGTGGTTAAAACACAGCCTATTGGCCGAAAAGGAATGTCCTTTCTTCAACAACAAAAACCGCACCTATAACCGCATCTACTCTACGGTCACGCTCTTGGCCAAGTTTCGTGGCTGGTCAACATTGCGTCCTTTGGCAACAGCCACATAGTAGGAGAACAACTGCAACGGAATAATGGCGAGCATCGGAACAAAGCAGTCGCGCGTGTCGGGGATGACAAAACAATAGTCACTCAATTCGCGCACCGTTACATCGCCCTCGGTAACCACCGACATGATTCTTCCCTTGCGGCTTTTTATCTCCTGAATGTTGCTCACAATCTTTTCATAATTGCCCCTCTTGGTGGCAATAAACACCACAGGCATTTCCTCGTCGACAAGGGCAATGGGGCCATGCTTCATCTCGGCAGCAGGGTAACCCTCGGCATGGATGTATGATATTTCTTTTAGCTTCAACGCTCCCTCAAGTGCTACGGGATAATTGTAGCCACGCCCGAGGAAGATGAAGTTGCGAGCATAGGTAAACGTGCGAGCAATCTGCTCTATATCCTTGTTGTGTTCAAGCGTCCATCGCATTTTCTCGGGTATGCACTGTATCTCGTCAACGAGCATCTCGTACATTTCCTTGCTCAACGACTTCTTTTCCTTTGCAATGGCCAAGCCAAGCATGCACAACGTAAGCACCTGACCTGTGAAGGCCTTGGTAGAGGCAACGCCTATCTCTGGACCAACGTGCAAGTAGGTGCCACTGTTGGTGGCACGGGCAATACTCGACCCTATAACGTTGCAAATGCCATAAACAAACGCGCCATGCTCTTTCGCCAACTCGATGGCAGCCAACGTGTCGGCCGTCTCGCCACTTTGGCTCACAGCAATGACTATATCATCGGGGAAGATAACTGGATTGCGATAGCGAAACTCGGATGCATACTCAACCTCGACGGGTATCTGCACCGCCTCTTCCATAAAGTATTTACCCAGCAAAGCCGAGTGCCAACTGGTGCCACAAGCACAGATAATGATGCGTCGGGCGTTGATAAAACGTTCACGATGGTCTATCACCCCACTCAAAAACACATCCTTAAGACCACTATGCACACGACCTTTCATACACACGCTCAAGGCATTGGGCTGTTCCCATATCTCCTTCAGCATAAAGTGCGGATAGCCCCCCTTCTCCAACTCGTCAAGGCTCATCTCAAGTGTGGTCATCTCGGGAGTCTTTTCGACATTTTTCAGCGACGTGATTCTCAAACTGCCATCGGCATCCATTTCGGCCACCTCCTCGTCTTCCAAGTACACCACACGGTTGGTGTACTCGATAATTGGCGTTGCGTCCGACCCAACATAGAACTCGCCCGTCTGCTGACCAACTCCGATAACCAGCGGACTACCCTTGCGGGCGCACACCATGCTGCGAGGGTTACTCTTCTCTATAACCGCAATGGCGTATGCTCCAACCACATAATTCAATGCCATACGAACAGCATCGGCCAAGGGGACATCGTACTTCTGCTTTACGTTCTCGATAAGTTGCACAAGCACCTCGGTGTCGGTGTCGCCACAAAAATGCATACCCCTACGCTCAAGCTCCGAACGAAGCGTCTTATAGTTCTCGATAATGCCATTGTGAACCAAACTGATGTCACCACTCTCGCTCAAGTGTGGGTGAGCATTCACCGTGTTGGGTTCGCCGTGTGTTGCCCATCTGGTGTGGGCAATGCCGATGGTGCCACTGATGTCCTGCGAAGAGCACTTCTCTTCGAGCACCGACACCTTACCCGGCGACTTGTAAACATTCAATTGCCCTTGAGCATTGATAACCGAAACTCCGGCACTATCATAACCACGATATTCCAGCCGATGAAGTCCTTTTATCAAAATCGGGTAGGCTTGCTGACCTCCCAAATATCCAACTATTCCACACATAGTTAAAGCGAAGTAAGAAAAACCGTGTAAGTATACCTTTGCAAAGGTAAACATAATTTTTTGAATTGTTCATTTTTTTTGTCATCATCACCTGCCCCCACCACACACAACAAAGCCACACACAAAGCAAGTCAACAAAAGAGAGAGCGGCAACAAATAGGCATCAACCAAGCATCAAGTAGGGCAGTTCTTCAGTTGTTCTTCAGTCAATGACTGAAGAACAACTGAAGAACGACTGAAGAACGGCCGAAGTTGATACCTACATGACACCCACTGCCCACCGTCGTAAACATGCCACCGATCGACCTGTTAGCAAAAAATTAACAAAAAATGCATCTGCAAAGAAAAAAGATGTAACTTTGCAAGCGAAACAAAAGTAAAACCAAACCAACGGCTATCGGGAGCACACTTATCAGTTCAAATCCCTACATTGCAGGAAACATGGAAGCAAAAATCCGTCAACTGACAGACAATGAATTGATAACCCGCTACCGCGAAGGCGATACGTCGTGTTTCGAAGTGCTGCTTGGTCGATATCAGGCCAAAGTCTACGGCTACATCTTCTCTGTGGTGAAAGACAAAGAGATAGCCGACGACATTTTCCAAGACACTTTCTACAAAGTGATTGTCACCATCAACTCCGACTCGTATAAAGACGAAAACAAGTTCATTCACTGGGTGATGCGCATAGCGCACAACTTGATTGTCGACCACTATCGTCGCAACAACAAGATGCCCGTGGTGCCCAACCGCCCAGACAACAACGTGGTCGACAACCTGAAAGTGCAAGACGACAATGTGGAGCGCACCATAATGAAAAAACAAACCAGTCAGAATATTCGTCGACTGGTGAAAATGTTGCCCCCCGAGCAGCGCCGAGTGGTGATACTGCGCCACTATGGCAAGTGCGAATTCAAAGACATTGCCGCTCGCACAGGCGTGAGCATCAACACCGCACTGGGTCGCATGCGCTACGCCATAATCAACCTGCGCCGCTTGGCTCGCGAGAACAACATGTACATAGAGCTCTGACAAGCCTCGTGTACCTGCCCCACCCTGCATTGCATATAGATGAACAACATACGCAACTTCTGCATCATAGCCCACATCGACCACGGTAAAAGCACCCTGGCCGACAGACTGCTTGAGCACACCGCCACCGTGTCGCAACGCGACATGCAAGACCAAGTGCTCGACTACATGGATCTGGAAAAAGAACGTGGCATCACCATAAAAAGCCACGCCATCCAGATGAACTATAAGAACTACACCCTAAACCTTATTGACACCCCTGGCCACGTCGACTTTAGCTACGAAGTGAGCCGTGCCATTGCCGCATGCGAAGGAGCCCTGCTGGTGGTGGATGCCACACAAGGCATCCAGGCTCAAACCATTTCAAACCTCTACCTTGCGCTGGAAAACGACCTTGAAATCATTCCCGTAATGAACAAGATTGACCTTGACAGCGCAATGCCCGAAGAGGTGGCCGACGAGATTGTAGACCTCTTGGGGTGCAGCCACGACGACATACTGCGATGCTCGGCCAAGACAGGACTGGGAGTTGACGCCATCCTTGAAGCCATCGTTGCACGCATTCCTGCCCCCAAAGGCGACCCCTCGGCACCACTGCAAGCCTTGGTATTCGACTCGGTCTTTAACCCTTTTCGTGGCATCATCTCCTACTTCCGCATATTCAACGGCACCATCAACACCGGCGACCACGTAAAACTGGTTTCGACCGCCAAAGAATACGATGCCGACGAGATAGGCGTGCTGCGTCTGAACATGGAGCCACGTAAGACCCTCTCGGCTGGCAACGTGGGCTATATCATATCGGGCATCAAATCATCAAAAGAAGTACGCGTGGGCGACACCATAACCCACGTACAACAACCCTGCATTGATCCCATCGATGGCTTCGAAGCAGTAAAGCCCATGGTATTTGCTGGAGTCTACCCCGTTGATACCGACGACTATGAAGAGCTGCGAGCAAGTCTGGAAAAGCTGCAACTCAACGACGCCAGCCTGACATTCGAGCCAGAAAGTTCGTTAGCACTTGGATTCGGATTCCGATGTGGATTCCTCGGACTGTTGCACATGGAGATAGTGCAAGAACGCCTCACTCGCGAGTTCAACATGGACGTTATCACCACCGTGCCCAACGTGCAATACAAAGTAAAACTCACCAACGGGCAGGAAATAGACGTGTACAACCCCAGCGGCATGCCCGAACCAAACAACATAAGCGAGGTGTTTGAGCCCTATATCCACGCCCAAATCATCACCAAAGCCGACTTTATTGGGCCAGTGATAAAACTTTGCATGGATAAACGTGGGCAACTGAAAAACCAAAATTACCTTACCACCGACCGCATTGAAATCACCTTCGACCTGCCCTTGGGCGAAGTGGTATTCGACTTCTACGACAAATTGAAGTCAATATCAAAAGGATATGCTTCGTTCGACTACTATATCAATGGCTATCAGCCCTCAAAGTTGGTAAAGTTGGAAATACTGCTCAACGGCGATCCCGTCGATGCCCTATCCACTTTAACCTATGTCGACAACGCCTATCCCATCGGACGTAAGATGTGTGAGAAATTGAAAGACCTCATACCACGCCAGCAATTCGACGTGGCAATACAGGCCGCCATAGGATCAAAAATCATAGCACGAGAGACAGTGCGCCAAGTGAGAAAAGACGTAACCGCCAAGTGCTACGGTGGCGACATCACGCGAAAACGCAAACTGCTCGAAAAACAAAAAGAGGGAAAGAAACGCATGCGCCAAGTAGGCAACGTCGAAGTGCCCCAAAGTGCATTTCTGGCTGTGCTTAAGCTCGACTAATACCGCCTGTCTTCATAGCCCTAATACTCCTTCACATTTATCCTTACCGCCACAGGCTTACGCTGTTTGGCGGTCTCTTGCACCCTGCTCTCGTCGGCCTTATAATCCACGCCATGCTTACCCGCTGGCTTGTGTATTCCAAAATAGCTCTTGTCAAGATGCAAACGCTTCGTCCTTAAGCCATATCCTTCAAAATCCAAAATCCATTCAGGGTCGAATGTCTGATAAAGAAACCGACATTCAAAATGCAAGTGAGGTCCGGTGCTGTTGCCCGTACTGCCACCCAAACCCACAACTTCGCCTACCGTAACCTCCTGATTAACCTTTACATTTATCTTTGAAAGGTGTCCGTATAGCGTCTCCAGCCCATTTGCATGTCTCAACACTACACAATTACCATACCCCCCCATCTTGCCCGCAACACGAACAACACCCGAAAATGCTGCCTTCACGGGGTCGCCTGTATTCAACTTAATATCGACCCCATGATGGCCTCGGCTCCAACGCCATCCGTAATTTGAAGTTTTCACATTCCTTACAGGGAAACAAAAATCTGCCACATCGTTCACCAATCGTAGGTTAATTTCATCGGGCATGGCAATAAGCGAAGTACGTCCGAGAGGGTTCACTCTGTGATGTGGTGTAGACTCGTACCACACCGACGCTATGCCATCTTTGTTTCTTATATCAACTTCACCTACAGTTTCTACGGTTTTTCCCCTGTCCTCACTGCCTTTTAGTGCAGACTTCCCCTTATCTTCATTACCTTGTGCTACGCTTTTCTCAGTCCTATTTGCCGTAATGACACCCGTAGTTTTCTCTACACTGGGTGCACCTATGCCTCTTCGACCATCAACTTGCGATAGTTTTTCTTCTCTTTTTCCACGCGACTTCTCCCCTTTTGATTGCTGATTCGAGGTTACATTATCGGCACTTTTCTCCACCTGCGTTGGCGCAGATTTACGCATTCTTGCAGCTATAATCGAATCGTAGTACGAATTTTGGGCAAACAAGTTTGATGCAAGGGCAATAAAAAAGATAATAATGAACTCTTTACGCAAGCGTGCAGGAGGTATATTTAACTGTTCTCGGTACTTAGCAACCGTGCGCCGAGCAACAGGATAGCCCCGAGAATTCAGTTGTTTGGCCAAAGCATCATCCGAAAGAGGTTTCTTTTTATTCTCCTTTTCTATGGTTGAAAGTAACTCTTGCTTAACAACATCAACCGACACCTCCTCACCTTGTTCGTTGCTAATGGCTTTTGAGAAACACTCTTTCAACGGTATTGTTCCGAAGTCGGTTTGAATGTATTTGCTATTAGCCATGCGCGACACGGTAGATATGTCCAAACCCGTTGCCTGAGCCACCTCACGTTGCCTTAATGGTTGCATGAGCGATGTGTCGCCAGTGAGCAAATATTGCCACTGATGCACCATAATATAACGCATTACTTGCACCATTGTTTCATGGCGTTGTTGCAACGTGTCTATAAATCCCTGTGCGTCTGTGGCTTTGCTTTGAAGAAATTTAATAGTCTCTTTGTCTCCATTTTCAGTTTCCAACTGCGAGAGCATATCGGTATAGTAAGTGTTGAGGGATAGTTTTGGAAGCGAATAATCGTTGATATAGAACTGCAGTTTATCATCTTGACGATAGAGGATTATATCGGGAATGATGGATGCAGTGGAGGACGATGTAGTGTCTTCGGGTGCACCAGGTTTGGGGTTGAGGCGCTGTATCGTCTCAATGGCACGCTCCAAATCGGCACTTTCTACGTGTAAATCATCCTTTATGCGTTCATAACGATGGTTAACGAAGTCGTCGAAATGATGTTCTATTACGGCTTTGGCAACCACATCGTCGGTGCGTTGTAACTGCAACAACAGACACTCTTGCAGGTTTCGTGCGGCAATGCCAGGGGGGTCGAGGGTCTGAAGTTGCTTCAATACAGCCTCAACCTCTGCATCATCCACCTCGACACCAAAACGCACGGCTATATCGTTGGCTATCAACGATAGTGGTCTACTGATATAACCAGAATCGTCTATACTACCCACCAACTCATCGGCAATCATCAATTGCCGATCGTCAAGTGGCAGCTCTGCCATTTGTGTGCGCAGTTGCTGAAGAACAGAGGGGCTTTCGGTTACGACATACTCCCGACGAAATTCGTTGGGATCGGCCTCATCGCGCAACCTATAGTCGTAGACCCCATCGGGGTCGTTATCGTCGGCATCCCAGTCAGACTCTGGCTCCGACGCTTCTTCTATTGGTTTAAGGGGCGACTCGTCGGCAGGAGCCGCATCAAGTAGAGGGTTTTTCTCTACCTCTTCTTTAATAACCTTTTCAAGTTCAGTAACAGGCAGTTGCAGCAGACGCATCAGTTGTATCTGTTGAGGAGATAACCTCTGCTGCAACTGCTGTCGCTGAATTTGCTTCATTCTATCTCACAATGTCTATTTCCTGCATGAGGTTTTTGGCATCGGCATATACATCTATTACCCAAAGCATATATCTGCTGTCGAGACAGATGCAACGTTGCAGGTTTTCCTCAAAGTCGATGTCGCCGCTCATGGCTTCGCTATTGCCGTCGAAGGCCAAGCCTATGAGTTGACCTTTACCGTTGATGACGGGCGAGCCACTGTTGCCACCGGTGATGTCGTTATTGGTGATAAAGCATGTTGGCAGTTCGCCACGGCTGTTGGTGTAGGAACCAAAGTTGCCTTCAGCATAGAGCTGTTTCAGGCGCTCGGGCACGTAGAATTCGCTGCTGTTGGGGTCTTCTTTTTGGATGACACCCTTTATGGTGGTGTAGTAGTTGTAGGCAACACCGTCGCGCGGAGCGTATGATTTGACATTACCATAGGTGAGGCGGATGGTTGAGTTGGCATCGGGGGCCATCAAGCGCTTTCCCTGGTTGATTTTGAGTATACCATCGGTGAAGTCGCGAATGCCACGCTTAAGGTCGTCCTGATCGGCATCCGACACGCTACCATTCACTGCTATGTACTGATCAAGAGTCTCTTTACCAACAAGGTAGAGGGGATCTTTCTCCAAAACCTTCAAATCGGGTTTAAGCATGAACTTGCCAAAGGCTTCGGGATCGGCAAAAATAGACTTCGAGTAGAGTTCGTTAGCGTACTTTGCATAGTCGCCTTTGTACTTCTTATCGATTTGAGTCAAGAAGGCGGGGGCAAAATCGGGGTTGATGTGGTTGGCCACATACTGGAACATAGCGGCAAGCAGACGCTCGTCTACCGCACGGTCGTAGTCCTTATAGAAGTTGTTGGCATAGTTTTGATACTTGCTCAAATCGGCATTCTTGTCTTCGGTAAGCATTTTTGTAAAGGTGTTGCCCAGTCTGGCAGCAAACAGCGGAGCCTCGGCACCCGAGAGCATTCCCTCGGCAAGATAAAGACCGGCCTCCTCACTACTGCGACGGGCGGCATAACCGCTGCGAATCAATCCCAATGCACGACCATATTTCGGTGCTTGAAAACGAGCCCAATCGGTGTATTCAGACTCGGTTTTCTTCTTCAACTGCATAGTGTTGAGCTCCTTAAGAGCAATGTTTTGCTCGTGGCTGTACTTCCAATAGTTGGAGCAAGAAGCATATTTTGAGGCATATTTGATGCGAGTGGCCTGACTTTTGGCCATTTCTTCACGCAGTATGTTAATCTTTACGGTTCGCAGTTCGTAGACCAGCTTATTGGTAATATTCATTGTTTCTTCCAAACCATACGAGGTCAAGAAACGATCTGTGGTGCCAGGGAAACCCATCACCATTGCAAAGTCGCCATCGTTGATAGCACCAGCACTGACCGACAGGTGGTGTTTGGGGACCAGCGGCACATTGTCTGCCGAGTAGGGAGCAGGGCTGCCATCGGGGGCAGTATAGATGCGGAACAGCGAAAAATCGCACGTGTGGCGAGGCCACGACCAGTTGTCGGTGTCGCCACCAAACTTACCCATTGACGACGGCGGAGCACCAACCAAGCGCACATCGCGGTAGATGATGTGAACAAAAAGGAAGAACTGATTGCCATTGAACATTGGAATCACCTTTGCCTCGTATTCCGTACCCTCAACAGCTTCGGCAGCAATGACATCGCACTCCTTGTCGATGGCGCGTTGACGATCGGGTTCACTCATATCGTCGCTCAAGTTGGCTTTCACACGAGCCGTAACATCTTCCATTCTGACCAATATAGAAGCCGTCAGACCAGGGTTTGGCAATTCCTGTTCAAGCGTGTATGCCCAGAAGCCGTCGCGCAGGTAGTCGTGCTCAACGGTCGAATGCTCCTGCAATTTGCCATAACCGCAATGGTGATTAGTGCTGATCAAGCCTTTTGCCGAAATGATTTCGCCCGTGCAGAAATGGCGGAACGGACGCCCCTCGTTGCCCAAGCCAACAATGGCATCCTTGATGCAACTTTGGTTAACGCTGTAAATATCCTCGGGCGAGAGTTTGAAACCGGCCTTCTGCATGTCGGAATAGTTTTTGCCAATCAACGACAAAAGCCACATCCCCTCGTCGGCCTTGGCCACACCAGGCAGCAACACGGCTACGGCAATGGCGACAACTAATGTACGAATTTTCATTGTTTTAGGGTTTATTATTTGAAATTATTTTACCGTATCGAAGTATGCAAAAATACACTTTTTTCGCATACCTCTGCACACTTTTACCACAACGCGCCCATCATGCTGCGCATAACAAGGGGACATGTAGGTATCAACTAAGGCCGTTCTTCAGTCGTTCTTCAGTTGTTCTTCAGTCGTTGACGGAAGAACAACTGAAG
>JAFVBC010000035.1 GCA_017480185.1 Bacteroidales bacterium | reverse complement strand
TGCCCATCTGGGATGGTTCAGCATTGGCGGTGGCCCCTACACGGAATTCATTATATGGGGGGAGTTAGAAGGTTCTAATCCTTTTCACCACGTCATTACCGATGCTGCTACAGGTCAACAAACCATCGTCACCGCCGATAGTCATTCGGGATTGGCCGCTTTTATCGGATACGAACTGCCCTGCGGACTGCAATTGAATGCCACCTACCATTTCGGAATATCCGACATGCTCCTTTTCGAACATGATTCTCGCGACACCTACCAGCGTCCCCAAAAACTCACCCTCGGCCTCGGTTGGCGATTTTAGAGACATCGAAGAATATATCGATTTATATACGGTTCGCCCAGTTAGTGGTAGGCGAGGGCTATTTGGCGAGGGGTGAAGAGTTTTGGGGTGGGGCGGTAGTTGGCTGAAAGCAGGCCTTGCCAAAGGACGGTAGTTGCTTCTTTCTTTGGCATGGGGCGAGATGTTAGTCTTTGTTTTCGTTGGCAAGGCGGATTTCGGAAAGCGTTTTGCCTCCGAATGAGAAATATTTAGGTCCTTGATAGCTCTCACTGGCGTTGCGCATATTGTCGGGCAGAAACGTTCCGCAGAAAGCAGAAAGACTCCAAAGCCGTCCTTCGTACTCCACCTTGTTCTTTCCCGCCACCTTGACTGGGAGTTGCAGCGCGTCGAAAATAACGGTGTCGCCGACTATGAGACCCACCATGCTGAAATCGAATGGCGGACGTGGGGCTTTCTTCTCATCTTTCTGATGCTTCGGCATGTCGTCGAGCGCGGGATATATCTGCGAGGGCTTGCCGTCGGAATAGCGCATAATCACTGCGTCGTCGATAGCGACAGCCAAATCGAGCAGAATGTCGAGAGCCTGCGCGGGTTCGACATTGAAGAACTCGCGGTTTTGGCGAATGCGGAGGTCGGAGAGGCGGTCGATCTGCTTGTGGATTATCTTTTCAATCTCGGCATACTTGGAGGTCTGCATAGTGGCGTAAATCTCGAATGGCATAGGAACAGCGGTGTTGTCGAGTTCCTTGCTGCGCACATCTACAGGACGCGAGCTTTTGCCAATCTTGACCCAATCCTCGCGGAAACTGGGGTTGGTGAGGATGTAGACAAAACCTGTGCAGGGCTTTTCGGTGGCGGAGGTGAGTGAGGTATTCTTCATGTGGTCTTGTTTATCAGTTCGGAGGCCGGCATTTCCAGACGTGAGAATGCGAACCACTTCTTGCCGAGGTCTTTGAACGATGCGCCGACATGGTAGATGGTGTCGTCGATGCAGAGGAAACGGTCGTGGACGCGGTCGAATTGCGTTATGGTAATGGGGCGATATTGCGAGTTGTGCCGTTTAAGGTCGAGGGCGAGTTGAGGAGATATGGACTTGGTGTAGATGGTGGCTTCGACGGCAGGCTCGCGCTTGTCGAGAAGGGTAAGCACGGTGTCGTCAATATAGTTGTCGAACAGGGATATGCGCTGCTTTGCCGAGCGGACGAGGTCGGAGACAAAGCGGTAGGCATCGAACACCTGACCATCGAAGAAGATGCCCTCAACAGGCGGAAGCGAGGTGCGTACGAAGAAATCAATTTTGCTGTCGTGTTCCTCCACCTTGCGCTCGATGTTCAACAGGCGTTGGTTGATGGAATAACCGCGCAAGAGATAGTCCTTCAGCACGGTGTTTGCCCATTGGCGGAACTTGGTGGCGTTAATGGAATTAACACGGTAGCCGACGGAAATAATCATATCAAGATTGAAGTAGGCTATCTCGCGCGTAACATTGCGCCCACCCTCAACTTGAACTTGTGCAATTTTTGCACATGTTGCACTCTCTTGTAGTTCAGCGGTCTTGTAGATATTTCGGATGTGGCGAACGATAACGGTGCGGTCTACGCCATAGAGGTGAGCAATCTGTGGTTGGGTGAGCCACACGGTATCGTGGTTAATCTGCACCTCGATTTTCAGCGAGGAGTCAGGTTGGTATAGTATAATTTCGCCTGTATCCATTATGCTTCTTTGAATGAGATAAACATATAGCGCGCAAAAGCGTAATATATTGCGGAGGTCGTAAAATTTTGTTGCACAATGGGGAAAGACAACATATCGTGGTTTCAGAACTTAAAGTTTTTTTTGAATAAGAATAGTCTCTGTTGTTTTAACCTTTCTTATAGTTTATCTCCCTATCAAGTCCTGATCATCTCCCTATCAAGTCCTGATCAAGTCCCTATCAAGTCCTGCATTGGAGGGTGTTGGTAGGGTGTAAAAAAGGTGATGGGCAGGGTGTGACATAGCAACGATTTGGCACACAATTTGTATAATTCGACATGGAAATGTATCTTTGTCGTTTCCAAGAGGTGGCATAAAGCCACCGTAAGTAGTTAATAAACAGTATCTCCACAATAGATAAACGATGGCAAACATACTGACAAAACTGTTTGGCAACAAGAGTCAGCGCGACATGAAAGCCGTGCGACCAACACTTGAGGCATGTCAAGCAGCCTACCCCGTCATTGCCGCTCTCGACAATGATGCTCTGCGTTCTAAAACACAGGAGTTCAAACAACGCATCAAACACACCGTTGAGGCTGAGGAGACCGAGCTTGCACAACTGCGAGCAAGGATTGAAGAGGAATACGACATGGATGTTGACGAGAAGGAGAACATCTACAAACGTATTGAAGAACTGGAGAAAGCCAGTTACGACAAGACACAGAAAGTGCTTGAGGAGATATTGCCCGAGGCTTTTTGTGTGGTGAAAGAGACGGCTCGCCGCTTTGCCGAGAACGATGTGGTGGAGGTATCGGCCACCGACTTTGACCGCGAATTGAGCACTACCCACAGTAGCATAACCATTGATGGGGATAAGGCCCTATACAAGAATCAGTGGATGGCTGGTGGCAACCTCATCACGTGGGACATGGTGCACTATGACGTGCAGCTCATTGGTGGCATTGTGCTACATAGTGGTAAGATTGCCGAAATGGCCACAGGTGAGGGAAAAACACTGGTTGCAACGTTGCCAGTCTACCTCAACGCCTTGCCTGGCAAAGGTGTGCACGTGGTTACCGTTAACGACTATCTTGCCAAGCGCGACAGCGAGTGGATGGGAATGTTGTTCGAATTCCACGGGCTGTCGGTCGATTGCATTGACAAACACGAACCCCACAGCGATGCTCGTCGCAAGGCTTATGCCGCCGACATCACCTATGGCACCAACAACGAGTTTGGTTTTGACTACCTACGCGACAACATGAGTCGCAATCCAGAAGAGCTTGTGCAGCGGGGTCATAACTATGCCATAGTTGATGAGGTAGACTCAGTGCTTATCGACGACGCACGTACCCCTCTGATCATAAGTGGCCCCACTGGGAAAGACGATGATGAGCAGGAGTTTTATCGCTTCAAACCAACCATTGAAAAGCTGTATAACGCCCAACGCGAGATAGTAACTCGATGCTTGGCCGATGCCAAAAAAGGCATCAACGAGAAACCCGATCCAAAGCCCGAAGACGAATGCGCTAAACAGTTGCTTCGTGCCTACCGAGGTTTGCCTAAAAACAAAGCCCTAATCAAATACCTTTCCGAGACCGGTATACGTTCAATCCTGCAACACACAGAGAACTTCTACATGCAGGAGCAGAATAAATACATGCACATCATTGACGACGAACTGCTTTTTGTCATTGACGAGAAGAACCGCCAAGTGGAGCTCACCGAGAAAGGTATGGACTATCTTACCTCGCTGGGCGAAAATCCAAACTTCTATCAATTGCCCGACATCGGTAGTCTGATTGCTGAGGTGGAGCACAACACCGCTCTGACTGCCGACGAGCGTGCTGCCGAAAAAGAAAAAATATATGCCGACTTTGCCATACAAAGCGAGCGCGTTCACACTGTCGACCAGTTGTTGAAGGCCTATACGTTGTTTGAAAAGGATGTCGACTATATCCTCACACCCGACAATCAAGTGAAGATAGTTGACGAACAAACAGGCCGTATAATGGAAGGTAGGCGGTGGAGCGATGGGTTGCACCAAGCTGTCGAAGCCAAAGAAAACGCAAAAGTGGAGGCTGCCACCCAAACCTATGCCACAATCACACTCCAAAACTACTTCCGCATGTACAAAAAACTGGCCGGCATGACTGGTACTGCCGAGACAGAAGCTGGAGAATTGTGGAACATCTATAAGTTGGATGTGGTAGTTATACCCACCAATCGTCCAATTGCCCGTCAAGACATGGACGATATGGTGTACAAGACCAAACGCGAAAAGTTCAAAGCCGTAATAGACGAAATAGAACGGCTCACCGCAGATGGTCGCCCTGTACTGGTAGGTACGACCAGTGTTGAGACATCGGAGTTGTTGAGCAAAATGCTCAAGATGAAACGTATACCCCACAACGTGCTCAACGCTAAATTGCACCAAAAAGAAGCCGATATTGTGGCACAAGCCGGTGAACCTGGCCGAGTGACCATTGCCACCAATATGGCAGGACGTGGAACCGACATAAAACTGAAGGGCGATGTGCGTGAAAAAGGTGGACTTGCCATAATTGGCACCGAACGACATGAGAGTCGTCGTGTCGACCGTCAGCTGCGAGGCCGTGCTGGCCGTCAAGGCGACCCAGGTAGTTCACTATTCTTCGTGTCGCTCGAAGACGACCTCATGCGACTCTTCGGCAGTGAACGCATTGCACAAGTCATGGACCGTATGGGGCTTCAAGAGGGCGAGGTAATTCAGCACTCAATGATTACCAAACAGATTGAGCGTGCTCAGAAAAAAGTTGAAGAGAATAACTTTGGTATGCGTAAGCGGCTGCTTGAATACGATGACGTGATGAACAACCAACGCACTGTCATCTACAACAAGCGTCGCAATGCCCTCTACGGCGACCGTCTGTCAATAGACATTAGCAACATGTTCTACGACACCGTAGAACTTATTTATAGCGAAGCCATAGAAAGCAAGGACTATGAAGGTTTTCGCATGGACATTATTCGCACCTTTGCACAGGAGCTCAACCTCGGAGAACGTGAATTCTTCGACATGCGGAAACATGATGCTATAGAGCATGTGTACAATCAAGTCTTCACAGCCTACAAAGAACGCATGCAACGCCTCGGCGAACTGGCTTGGCCCTACATTAAGAATGTGGCCGAAAACACACGCTATATCAACGTAGCTTTCCCTATCACCGATGGCAAAAAGGCTCTTAACGTTGTCGTTCCTGTAAAGAAATCCTACGAGAACAAAGGCCGTGAGGTGCAATTGTGCATTGAAAAGAGCATCACTCTTGCAATCATCGATGACCTGTGGAAAGAACATCTTCGCGAACTCGACGATCTGAGGCAAAGTGTTCAAAACGCTGCCTACGAACAAAAAGACCCTCTGCTTATATACAAGTTCGAGAGTTTCAACCTCTTCGAGAAGATGCTCATCAATATCAATCGTGAGGTAACATCGTTCTTAAGTCGCGCCCAACTGCCCATCCAACAATCCGACGATGTGCAAGAAGCGCGTCAGCCACAATCAGACCAGCGCAAACTCCGTGCCGGACGCGATAATAGTCTCGACCGTGTGGCGCAACAACAGCAGCAAGCCATCGAGCAAAGTGCTCCCCAGCGAGCAAAACAGATGCCCGTGCATGTTGAAAAAAGAGTTGGCAGAAACGATCCCTGCCCCTGTGGTAGTGGCAAAAAGTATAAAAATTGCCATGGCAGAGACGCAGAATAGGTCAATCTACTCCCAAAGAGTGTGGGCTCTGGAGCAATGCTCCAGAGCCCTCTCTCTTTGGGAAGCCTACCTTTTCTTATTGCCCATTCACAAACTTACCACTCGTCTCAAAGTTCAAAATTTTTACATCTTTCTCTTTCTTCCACCACAGGAAACCACTCTTCTTTGCAATACGAGCTTGATAGGTCATTTTCCCACGGTATTTCCTTACCCACGTATCAGTAATCGTATAGTCGGCATAATCGTTCTTTACTGTCTCCTTTATCGACGATGGCCAATACTTGCTCTCAATATAGTAATGAGTTTCAGTCCCTTTATTGCTAAAAATCATTGCTTGAGAACTCTTTTCAGAGTCAAGAAAAGTGACCTTATATGTATTTGAGTCAACTGCCCACCATTTGATAGAAGAAGCCCCTTGGACTTGCGTATGGAAATCTCTTACATAGTTCACTTTCACATCTTTCTCCAAAACAGACTTTGGTTTTTGAGCAAAGCCAAATCCATGCACAAGCAAGGTGGCCATCACAAGCAATACAATCCTTTTCATTTTTATTGTTTATTTATTGTTAGATACACTTTCCCTGCGCAAAGGTACTAAAAAAACAGCAACCTTTTTCCTGTCATCCCCCACCCCACTAAATCTTTTCCATCAAACACTTCACCACATTCTGCCCATCTTTAATCACTTGCATTGCCCAATTCAGTTTCAAATCAAGCAATTCCGATACTCCCAATTGCCAATCAATATCTTTACTTGCCCGCATCCTTTCGGTAACACTAAACAGACTCAATGCAGCACAAACGCTGATGTTAAAACTCTCAGTAAAACCATACATGGGTATTTTGACATAGCCATCTGCACCTTCTATTGCCTCATCCGATAGCCCTGTCAGTTCTGTGCCAAAAACAAGAGCTATTGGTTGCGACAAGTCCAGTTGACCAATCATGGTATCATTCTCATGAGGCAAAGTGGCAACTATGCGGTAGCCCCGTTTTTTCAATACCTCATAAGCTTGCTTGGTTGTAGCATATTTGTAGTAGTCAACCCATTTGCTACTTCCAACTGCCACATCTCCTGCTGGCGAGAAACTATTGTTCTTCTCTATTACGTGCACATCCTGCACTCCAAAACAATCGCAACTGCGAAGCACTGCCGAAGCATTATGACTTTGATAAATA
Source organism: Bacteroidales bacterium (assembly GCA_017480185.1). GTDB lineage: Bacteria > Bacteroidota > Bacteroidia > Bacteroidales > P3 > Colimorpha. The sequence continues at coordinate 5,499 of JAFVBC010000035.1, read as the reverse complement.
TCTTCAAGCACCACACTGACATACCTTGTGCGGTTCAATGCCAGCCTATCTATCAAGTTGCGCTTATTTTCGCTTATCAGTTCGCAGGCTTTGTCGTACAGTTTCCTCCGCTTTTCTATGGATAGTGAAGCAAATATCGATTGTTCTCCGATTATTCTTTCAGGCATAATAAAGAGTTCGGTTATAGTTTTTAGTCATCTTTGCTTTGACGTTGCAATTGCATCAATACAGAATATTTAACATGAGTGTAGAAAGCCGACATCCTGCACACTTGATAGCCCGTCCATCCATCGCGAAAGCCTCCTCGAAAGATATAGCATCTCACAAAGCTCCACCACTGCTTCAGTCGCAGTGTTAGTAACGAGCAACGTTTTCCATTCTCAAAAGCCTTTTTACCAGCCAAAACAGCATACTTCACTTGTCGAGATGCAAAATCCTGTATAGAATCGTATGTGTAATGCAACAAATCTCCGTCAACTACCACCACGTTTACGGCCATCGTAAAGCGTAGTTCCTCATGAACAATACCGTCCCACACAGCCGTGCCAACTTTCCACAGTCGCACCTTTCTATCTGGGTACCAGCCACTGTGATGCACCCATTGACCACAAATGCCATTCAATCGGTTGAATGCATACACCACGCCATCACTCAATCGGTCGTTTTTCAATGAAATAAGCGACTGGCGCAAAGCCTCAGACAAGGCCTCGTCGGCATCAAGGCTCAAAATCCACCCCTCATCTACATGTGAATTGGCAAAGTTTTTCTGCGAAGAATAATCTTTCCATTCATTAAACACCACCTTTGCGCCACACTGTTGCGCAAGCAAAACAGTCCGATCGGTCGATCCCGAATCCACCACCAGCACATCATCGGCCAAGCCTTCTACCGACTTTATGCAACGAACTATATTGCGTTCTTCATTGAGGGTGATTATGACGGCTGTGATTTTATTCATGCGCACACCAGTTATTTTCAGTCAGCAAAGTTACGCGTTTTTAGCAAAATCACAGAAAGCACACACAAAGGCTGTCAAGAAAAAGGTGTAACTTTGCATCTTAACAATCATCACGCCACACACCTTATGAACATTGGCTACGATGCAAAACGAGCATTCAACAACAACACAGGGCTGGGCAACTACAGTCGTATGCTCATATCGGGGCAGTGCGCCATTGCACCTCATGCACAAATCGTGCTCTACACCCCACGTGTTGCCGCACAACACAAAGCCTGGGCGGCCACACTGCCCAACGCTCGCATCATAACGCCCCAATTCCCTTACTCCCTGTGCCCATCGTTGTGGCGCACAGCAGCCGAGAGCCTATCCATCAAGCGCCACGACATAACACTTTTTCATGGTCTAAGCCACGAATTGCCTTTATTCCTTCCGCATAAGGTGAAAAGCATTGTAACAATGCACGACCTTATAGTGTGGCGTTTTCCTCACTATTTTTCTCTGCCCGACCGTCTGATTCACAAGGCCAAACAGCGCTATGCCTGCAACAAAGCAACAGCCATTGTAGCCATAAGCGAACAAACAAAGCAAGACTTGGTCGAGATTATGCACGTCGATCCCTCACGCATCGAGGTAATCTACCAGTCGTGCGACCCCATTTTCTGGCAACCTACAAGCGCACAACAAGTTGAGCAAACCCTGCAGAAATACAAATTGCCAGCACAATATGTGGTGTGTGTAGGTACGGTTGAGGAGCGCAAAAACCAGTTATCGGTGATACAAGCCTTGCAGCACATACCCACCGACATAGCACTTGTGATGGTTGGTCGGTCGAGGGGCAAATATGGAAAATCGGTAGAGCAAGCCATTGCATCGCTACCAAACAGCCGCAAAGTGGTATGGCTCACCAATGCATCTTTTGCAGATTTCCCTGCTCTCTACAGGGGGGCAATTGCCTCGATATACATGTCGCATTTCGAAGGCTTTGGCATACCAGTACTTGAATCGCTGTGTTGTGGCACACCAGTGCTCACCTCCAACTGCTCTTCCATGCCCGAAGCTGGTGGCGAAGCCGCCCTTTATGCCTCCCCCTCCGACCCCGAGGCTATAGCAACACAACTACTCCGCATCATTTCCGACACAGATTTACAAAAGAATTTGCGGCAGAAAGCCGAAGCTCACTGCCGCAAATTTGCCCCTCAAAAGGTGGCTAACGATATGCACCAACTTTATTGCAAACTGTTGGGCACAACTATCGACTAACTACCAGTCGACGAGTTGTCTGTTTTTGGCCATCGTCGAATACCACATAGTACATACCCACGGGCAACCTTGAAGCATCAATGGCAAATAGCGAAGCCTCGTCAACAGTGGCTTGCGCGGTGTGGCAAACACGGCCAGATTGATCAATAATCGTAACATTAAGCCTGACGCTATGCTCCACATCAATGCGCACACGACTTATGCCAATGGTCGGATTGGGAAAAAACTGGCCTATGGCAAGTGTGTCGACCACAGGTTCTGTGATGCCACTGACGGGCGTGCGCGACACTCCAAAGAGGAATGTTATATCGTCGCGCTCAACCGATGTGGTATCGAAGTTGAACAAAAGGCTATCAATCACGCTGTTGCTATCTCGCGGTGCGGTATACACAAAGCGGAAATAAGCACCTTGATTGGCCACGAAAGGTTTAGTGATGCGTTTGCCAGACAGCGATACAGCCTCGAAATAATAGCTCACCGTGTCGGCAGTATCGGTGCGAAGCAATGCCTCGCCCAACTCAGAGGTAGCCATACGTCCAACATATTTCAATCCATGGGCGTGCATAGTGTCGGTCTGCCAGGCATTTTGGTTTATCCTGTAGTGGCACACCACTGTAGCAATACCCTCACGACTATCGACCGTGGCCGTAACAGGCATGTCTTGTCCGCCCATGCTATTGGCCAGTGGACCTATAGGGCGATGCAGTATGCGAATGGGGTGCTCGGCAGGAATTTGCTTTGTGATGCAATGAATTGCACCTCCAGACCCATCGAATGACCGTACATCGATTGGCAACACGGTGTAGCCCTCGTAGGCATGGCGCAAACTATCAATGCGCAAACTATCCCATTGAGCGGAGGGCTGCCCATCGACAACTTCGGAGAAACAGGGTTGAATGATGACGTTGTTTACAAACACATGATTGCTGTAGGTGCGGGTATATCCTGACGTGCGTTGCGTGCCGCCATACTCGTTCTGCGAAGCAAAGTTAGAACCATCGTCTTTGCACGGGAATGGGATGTCGGAATGGGTGTAGGGGACACCATGCAGGCTGCTGAGCGAGCAAATCGAATCGATGTTAGCATTGGCAATGCCATAGTCGGTCCACCTGCTATAAGCACTGGGATAGCGCGAGAAGACCATACGGTTTTCGTCGTACATATCGGCATAGAGGTCGACATGGCCAGTGCCACCATCATAGCGCAAATGTGGCAGAATATGTACACCTCGTGGTCCGAGCAAGGCAGCAAGACTGTCGGCCACTTGGCTTGTCGACAGTGCGCGCCGACGGGCATAGTGAATGGTGTTGGTGTCGCTACCATTCCAAGTCAAAATACCTATGGTATCGGCGTTGGCCGAGAGCAGGGCATCGCTTGTAAACACACGTCCAGCGCCGTCGACCAAGCAGTTGCCACCCTCCCATTGCAAGCTGGTGGCAAAATTGGGCAGGTGCATCTGCTGCTCGATAAGCGCGGGTAGCGAGTCGTCGATAGGGCGACCTGGGTAGTATACAAAGTCGAGCATACCAATGCTGTCGCTGTCGCCATAATAAAAGCAGATGGGGCCACAGTCGCGAAACCAAAAAGAGTTACCCTCGCCCACAAGCCAACGAATGGCATTGGTGCGTAGACCAAGACTTTGCAGGTGATTTTTTATCAGCGTAGAGTCGGATGCATTGCTCACCCTTACCCAGGCCTCTGCCCCACCCTGCTGTATGCCATCAATCAGATTGGCAAACACACTGACAAAGGCAGCCTCGGCAGAGTCTTGATCGTCGTAGGTGCGTCCTGGCAAATCGGCCAGTTGCACTATCGGTCCCATTCCCTTGTATACCGCCGAATAGCGCTGTGTGCGCGAGTTGTACTCGTAGTGATAAATATCGCCAAAACCAGAAAACACAGGATCGGCTTGCCAATAATCGGGGTCGGTCTTCTGCTGCCAATCGGCAGGCATACTGAGGTAGGGCCACGTAACCACGATGGCTTGCACCTCTTCCCATTCGCCAGGAAACCACACACGCGACGACGGCAATCGGTGAACGCCCTGCGATTTGCGTCCCACAGCAAGTTCGTCGGCAACAACCGTAGTGCCAACGCGTCGCTCGCCGACAGCATGACGCATGCTATGCTCTTGCTTAAACTGGCGTTTGGCTTGTTGCAACAGTGCAGATGTTGACGGGGTTTGACACACTGCCGACGTGGCAACCATCATCAACCCCGACAATAAAAGGGCATGTAAACGCATGATATACTATCTTTTTTTCAAACCAAGTATTTCGCGAGCCTCGCTACTGTTGGCTACTGGACGCCCAAGCAAGCGGGCCATGCGCACCACTTTGTCGACCAATTCGCCATTGCTCTTGGCCAACACACCACGTTCAAGGTAAAGATTGTCCTCAAAACCCACGCGCACGTTACCGCCCATCACTATGGCTGGAGCAGCAAGGGTAAAGGCGTTACGGCCAATGCCGGTGGCCGTCCAAGTGCTACCAGTGGGTATGTGGTTGACCATCCAACAAAGATTGTCGACCGTGGCCGATGCACAACCCAGCACACCGAGCACAAAGTTGAACTGCATGGGCACTATGGGCAGCGGATTACCATCGGGGCCTGCCACGCCAAAAGCGCTGGGTACCTGGCCTTTGCGAGCCATGTGAACTATCGTCTCAAGATGTCCCATCTCAAAGCACTCATATTCGGGTTTGATGCCTCGCTCGATCATTCTGCGGCCAAAAGCGCGCATGGTGGGCATGGTGTTGTCAAAAATGTCGTCGCCAAAGTTGCACGTGCCACAGTCGAGGGTGGCCATTTCGGGCGTCGGTGTGGTGTTGGTGCTATCCAAACGCTCGTCGGGCGTCATGCCAACGGCACCACCGGTTGAGGGGATAAGTATCACATCGGGGCACTCTTTAAGAATGGCCTCGGTGCATTCTTGAAAACGCACATGGCTTTGAGTGGGAGTGCCGTCGTCTTCGCGCACGTGCAAGTGCACAATTGCTGCACCGGCGTCAACTGCCGACTTGGCTTCGCGCACAATTTCCTCTACAGTGTAGGGCACGTTGGGGTTTTGCTCCTTTGTTACTTCAGCACCGCAAATGGCGGCCGTTATTATAAGTTTCTCCATATCTGTGATTTTTTAACGGTTTAACATAGCATTTGAAAGGGCAAAGTTACCGAAAAAAATCTTCTGACACAACAGTGCGCTTCTTTGCCCAACGGGTGTATCAACCAAGTGTCAAGTAAGGCCGTTCTTCAGTCGTTCTTCAGTTGTTCTTCAG